>DASQDI010000019.1:0-16719 GCA_035634255.1 Blastocatellia bacterium | reverse complement strand
AAAGTCAAAGTATATGTAAGGCGAAGCATGCCCAAACATCGGGTATAGCTTTTCAAAGTCATCCACGGCGGATTGATGATTGCCTTCCAAGCCTTTGAGTATCGCTATCCCTTTAAGGGCTTTTATAGTCGTGCCGAAGTTCCCGGCTTTAGCCGCTTCTAAGCAATACCTGACAGTCTCATCCGGTTGCTGATTGAAACATGCTATTGATGAAAGAGAGAGCATCGCTTCGGCTCTGTATACCAGCGGGCCATCACTCGCCACTTT
Source organism: Blastocatellia bacterium (assembly GCA_035634255.1). GTDB lineage: Bacteria > Acidobacteriota > Blastocatellia > UBA7656 > UBA7656 > DATLMR01. The sequence continues at coordinate 16,452 of DASQDI010000019.1, read as the reverse complement.
CTCAAACAGCGTTGCGGCTTGTTCCAAGTCTCCCGAACCGTTACGGCAGATAGTTAAAGCTAAGTAGTATTGCCCGATGCTTTGATAGTGTTTCAACGGCAGGTTAGAAAGAATCAGGGCCAGTTCTGAGAGAACATCTATCTGCTTAAATGCTCGCGCTCGCTCGGCAAGATGAATCAGCCTGTTGCCTAGTTGATCGTAGCTACCAAAACCCTTCAATAACTCCTGATACAATCGCGCATATTTTCCGATAGGAGGAAGCATGAAACGGTTAATGGTTGCTTGTTCGATCATTCTCTTACTGTCCTTTCCTGCCCTTGCGGGCCACAACTTGCCGGGTTTCGGCTGGTGTGAATGCAATGACCCCGCATCGCACCAGCAGGGGTTGACTATGGAGAGTGAAGAAGATTCTACGCATGAGCATATAGAAATCAGCGAGCTAGAGTTGTTTGTAAAAACGCTCTCGATGATGCTGAGAAGTAGAATCTAGTAAGCAGAAAAGACCGGAACATATACCGCTCTTGTGGCGGCTGAATATCTGTCTATCAAAATACAGGCGGGATTGTATCAAAAGATACAGTGGATGCAAGAGCTATTAAGCGGTGAGCAGTTCTTTTAAACTCCAAACGTGGTCGGTTAGATTCGCTTCCATAGCAGGGGTCACGCGCAAGCTGGAATGCACTCTGCAAAAGTTGAAATAGGCGAAGTACAACGCGAGGGCCGCATGCAGCTTGGCCCATTTCTTTGAGAACGCATTGGTGAGGCGGGTAAATCTTCGCATAGCCATTCTGACATTAAGGTTCTGTCTTTCAACATGCGAAGTGCAAACCTTGTCCATATCGGGATTGCCAAAGACCGCCACTTTCTTCGCGCCGATACATTCAGCCGGAGAGTATCTAACTTCGTCAGGGGTAGCCGCGTAAATCTTTACTAGTTGAGCGAAGTCTACATGCTGCGCGCCTAAGCTCAGAACAACGGCATCCTTATACGGCGCGAACCCATCCGTGCTTATCTGAAAGCTGCCGGTCGTGGCATGTGCAAGTTTCTCAGTGAAAGCAACCGTATCGGTTACGGTGCGCCTTCCGAGATGCCAAGCAAGAATTAATTTCGTATGACGCTCTATAGCTATGAACGTCCAAGCATCGCCAATGCCGTCACCGGCGATACCTTGTTTCTTTTTGGTTTTCTCTTTCATTCCGACATAACCCCAGAGTTCATCACACTGGACTTCTGTAACGGATATTCCTTTTATGCGTTCTTCCATAAGCCGCTCGCACTTTGCGCCGACAGTGACCAACAGGTTTAAGATCGTATCCCGATGAACGCCAGTTATGCGCTCCGTGCTGCGAACGGAGCAGCCTTCAATCAGATGCAACAGCACGCTAAGAGCTTTATCTTCGGCCAAGATCATCTCACCGAGCGGCTTGTCGTATGGCTCGATAAAAGTCTTTTTGCATGTGAGGCATTGAAACCTCTGATGGCCTTTTCTGTCTTTACCAGCTTTCTTTGTTTGTCCGTTGCAAGTTTGGCAGTTCATTTTGTGTTCTCCTATCTGAGCAACACAAGATTAGCATTTTGCTTAAGCATAGTCAAGGAAATAGTGTTGCTGCACTTAATAATTTTGGGGCAGGCACACTCTGCCCCAAGTCAGGTTGTTAATGCCTCCAATCCGGTTTCGGTTTTTTGCCAGATCGGGTTAGCCTTAATTCGGCTGGTCGTCTTACTGGCCTACGACCTCGCCCACGTTTGTTACTTTCTAATTTCATATTGCCCTCACACGGCAGACCTCCGGCGGCCCGCCGAAAACAGCAGGTTAGTTTTAGGGCTGCATGGGTCTTGTGATCGGTCCTTCCGGTGTGCTATAAAAGGAACGGCTCGCATGACCAAAGCGACCATTGAATTGCGAAAAGTTTTGGTTTGTTTCGGCCCTAGTAGTCATCACCTACTGGGGTCTTTCCTTTTCCCTCCACTTCAAAGATCAAAAGCCAGCATGAAGCGCCTCGAACTCGCCCCACACTGGCTTTTTTGTCAGCGTCTAAACGCCAACGGTTCTAAAATCTCTTTGCTCGGTTCGAGGTCGAGCGGTCAACTTTCCGGGCCATTGTATCCTATACAGATTCAGATTCAACGTTTTTCTTGGTAGTTTGCGAATAAAGGATACACGCGGGATACATCAAGGCGGGACACGCTAGAGCCTTAACCCTCATCATCGAGTGATTTTACCGGCTGTTTCTTGGGGGTTAGGATGGCAGAGGCTTCCTTGTATTCTCTTTCTAGTAATTCTTTTATAGACTTGACCGCTTTGTCACCGGCCTCTGCTCTGACTTGTTTAAGAAATTCGTAGTAGGGCTTTCGCGTTTTATATTTTGCTTCCTTGCCTTCTCCGCGACCCCCGTACCAATTGCATAAATTGAGCTTTGAAAAATCTATCTTTTCCTCGCCGAGTTGTCTTGCTGCTTTTTTAAACCCATCCAACTTGGTGATGAGTTCCTTAGTTTGTAGGCCCCATAGGGGTTCGGGGTCAATGTTTAATAAGAATTCTCGCGCCCGCATTAAGTATTTAACGTCGGCTGTGCTTATATCTAAATCCGCGTCTAGCCCTTTAATCGAAATCTCATAATCACGAACCCCTGTGAGTTTCACTTCTAGAAATAAGGGACAGTCTACTTTCTGAGGCTCGTAGCACACGCGGATTCTAAAAAGCCGTATGAACAGGTTTGGCTTATCTTCAATCGGGATTCTCAGGTATGGTGATGAATCCGGGTCATCAACTTCGCCCAATTCAACACCGAAATGCTCACAGGTATACCCTTCCCATTCTTTCCCGTACTCTATCCAGAAATCTTTAATAACTCTGCTGTATCGGGCGTTTTCATTCCGAATATCTTTGGGCAGGTTTAGAAATCTAAGCAGTCCGGAGTCATCATCAAGATGGCGTGAAGAAAAAGAACGAACCCAAGGCAATGATCTATACCAGAAATCTTTACAAACTAAGCAGCCTGATTTTTCTTTGTGGTAACTTTTGTGCGCTTCCGGTCGGTCGCAAGGAATGTCGGCTATAAGCTCAATCGTGTGTCTTACTACTCTACGAGGATTATCCGTGTTGCCGTGCGAACCGATCTTCATTGTCAGGGGTTTTTGCTCCACCGTGACTCTGCACCTTTCTTCGCAATATCTTTGCGCTTCTTTGCGGAGAGTGCTTTTGCTCTAGCAACTCCGCCCTTTTTACCGCCTATGCGTCCGGCGGCTTGCTTCTTCGGGTCTTTGCCTTCCGGCTCTGGCTTGGGCTTAACTGAATCAGGGTCATGCCTAGACAGGAAATCATCAAAGATGCTGTGGGCTATTTCAACGGGGTCTTTAGACTTCGCCATGCCTTGAATATAGCATGTAGGGTTTCAGGCGGGAAAAGATTCTGAGGGCCAGCAACACAGGATTAGGACACTACCTCCGGGGGAGCAAACTTGACACGGTCAGAGCCAATCGGTTAACCTTAAGTGTTTCTTCAGAGGACAAATTCGTTACAGGAGCAAGTAAGAAGGTGAAGCCAGACATCCATCCGAAATACCAAGAAGCGAACGTGCATTGCGCGTGCGGCGAGACCTGGAAGACGAGGTCAGTCAAGCCGGAGATCAGGCTTGAAATCTGTTCCAACTGCCACCCGTTCTTCACGGGTAAGCAGAAGCTCATCGACACGGCGGGCCGCGTCGAGCGGTTCAACCGCAAGTACGGGCGCAAGGCCGAAGCTTAAACGATCAACAGCACAGGACTGGTTGCCGGGGCCGCCCGGTCGCCCTGGCCGCTGACCGCTCTCCGAGCAGTTTCGAGAGCAGTGAGCAGCCCGGACGCGACGAAGTGAGCGGGGTTCCGGCGGCCAGTTTTTTTTGTACCCGTTTCCCGAGTGACTTCGAATCAGCGCCTGACGTGACGCTGCGGAAAGCCGGCTATGAAAGAGTCTGAAATCATTGTGGGCGGACAGGCCGTCATCGAAGGGGTGATGATGCGCGCGCCGCATTCGTACGCGGTCGCGGTGCGCCGCCCCGACGGGGAGATCGTGTCCCGCAGCGAGCGGCTGCCCTCGTTCATCGATCAGTACCCGGCGTTGAAGCTGCCCGTGCTGCGCGGGGCGGTGGTGCTCATCCATTCGATGATCCTCGGCATCAAGGCCCTGAACTTTTCGGCCTCCGTCGCCTTCGACGAATTGGAGAAGGAATCGGGCGCGCCGAAGGCCCTGGCCGTGGGGGCGGGCGGGCAGGTGGCGCTCGCAGCCTCGCAGGTCGAGGCTGCCGGGGCCGATCCGGTGACGGGCCGGGCCTCCGCCAAATCGACGACCGCCGCGGCGGTGGGCTCTCTGGCCTTCGCCCTGTTCTTCAACGTCCTGCTCTTCATAGTGCTGCCGCTGCTGCTCACGAACATGCTGTTCGTCTGGCTCGGCGGAGGCACGGTGCAGGCGGGCGGGGGCGAGGGCGCGTGGTACGCGCAAGTCTGGTCTTGGGTCAGCGCGGCGCTCCACCCCGTGCGGCCTTCGGTGGCTTTCAATCTGGTCGATGGGGTGATCCGCATGGCCTTCTTTCTGATCATGATCGTCACCCTCACGTTTCAGAGGGACATCCGCCGGGTCTTCGAGTACCACGGCGCGGAGCACAAGGTCGTCTACACGTGGGAGGCGGGCGAAGACCTCACGGTCGAAAACGCCAGGAAGAAGCAGCGCCAGCACCCGCGCTGCGGCACGAGCTTTCTGATGATAGTCATGCTGGTCTCGGTCGCCGCCTTCTCCGTCGTGAAATTCGATTCGCTGCTGTTCAATTTCCTGGTGCGGGTGGTGATGATTCCGGTCATAGCGGGGGTCTCTTACGAGATCATCCGCGCTTCGGCGCGCAGCCGCGCGCAATGGTTCTTCTCGATCATCACGCGGCCCGGCCTCTGGCTCCAGAACCTGACGACGAGGGAGCCGGACGACTCGCAGCTTGAGGTGGCGATCTTCGCCCTCAAAGAATCGTTGAAGCTTGAGCCCGCGGCGGAACCGGCGGCGGCGTGAAGAGGGGCTAACCACAGAGGTTTTTATGTTCGAGAAACTCCACACAATCGAAGAGAAGTACGAAGAGCTTTCGAAGCAGCTGAGCGACCCCGAGCTGCTCGCGGACCAGCAGCGCTACACGAAGGTCGCGAAGCAGCACAGGGAGCTTGAGGAGGTGGTCGCGAAGTACCGCGAGTTCAAGTCGCTCGACCAGGGCGCGGGAGAGACGCGCGAGATGCTGGAGCTCGAAGAGGACGAAGAGATGCTCGAACTCGCGCGCGCGGAGCTTGCCGACCTCGAACAGCGCCGCGATCAGGTCGAAGCCGAGTTGCGAGTCCTGCTGCTGCCCAGAGACCCGAACGACGAAAAGAACGTCATCCTTGAGATCCGCGCAGGCACGGGCGGGGACGAGGCCACCCTGTTCGCCGCCGAGATCCTGCGGATGTACACGCGCTACGCGGAGCGGCAGAGATGGCGCGTGCAGACGCTCGACGTGTCCGAGTCCGGCATCGGGGGGATCAAGGAAGGGATACTTCTGATCGAAGGCGACAAAGTGTTCTCGAAGCTCAAGCACGAGTCGGGGGTGCACCGCGTCCAGCGCGTGCCGCAGACCGAAGCCTCCGGGCGCATACACACGTCGGCGGTCACGGTCGCGGTGCTGCCCGAGGCCGAAGAGGTTGACATCAAGATCGACGCTAAAGACCTCCGCATCGACACATTCTGCTCCTCGGGTCCGGGCGGCCAGTCGGTCAACACGACTTATTCCGCCGTACGCATCACGCACCTGCCAACGAATACGGTCGTGTCGATGCAGGACGAGAAGTCGCAGATCAAGAACCGCGAGAAGGCCATGCGGGTCCTCAGGTCCCGCCTGCTCGAAATGGAGCAGGACAAGCAGCACGAAGCGATTGCCAGCGAGCGCCGCTCGATGGTCGGCTCGGGCGACCGCTCGGAGAAGATCCGCACGTACAACTTCAAGGACAACCGGGTCACGGACCACCGCATAGGCTACACCTCGCACCAGCTCGACCTCTTCATGGAGGGCGCGATAGGCGAGCTGATAGACGCTCTGGTTTCGCACTACCAGGCCGAAAAGCTGAAAGCCGACACCGAAGCGGCGGCCTGACGGTAAAGAACCTTCCACCGGGAACCGCCTTGCCTACGATAGCCGAAGCAATCGCTCAGGGCGCGGGCCGGCTCCGCGCCGCGGGGGTCGACGACGAGCGCCGCACGGCAAGCCTCCTGCTCTGCCACGCGCTCGGAGTCGAGCGCACTTACCTGCTCTCCCGCCCGTCGGAGCAGGTGGTAGAAGTCCGCTTTCAAGCCTATCTCGAAATGGTCGGCCGCCGCGCTTCGGGCGAGCCCTCGCAGTACATCACCGGCCATCAGGAGTTCTACGGCCTCGACTTCAACGTCACGCGCGCGGTGCTGATCCCGAGGCCGGAGACGGAATTCCTGGTCGAATGGGTGATCGAGCGGGCGCGCGAGTGCTCACGCCCCGGGGCCGCGGGCGGCCCATTGATCGTGGACGCCGGCACCGGCTCGGGCTGCATAGCCGTGGCCCTCTCCGCTCACATCCCCGAGGCCCGCGTCGTCGCCACAGACATCTCCGGGGCGGCGCTCGACGTTGCGCGCTCCAACGCCGCGCGGCACGGCGTCGGGCCGCGCGTCGAGTTCCTGCGAGGCGATTTGCTCGGGCCGCTCTCGGGCCGCGGTCTCGAAGGGAGAGTCGATCTTATCGCCTCCAACCCGCCCTACATCCCCGACCGCGAGCGGCAGAGCCTCCAGCGCGAAGTGCGCGACTGGGAGCCCGAGGGCGCTCTGTTCGCGGGCGAAGACGGCCTGCTCTTCTACCGCCGCCTGCTGTCGGACGCGCCCCGGTACCTGAAGCCGGGGGGCTGCCTGGCCTGCGAAATCGGCTATGGCCAGCTCGCGCCCATCCGGGAAATGATCGACCCCGCACTCTGGCGGCTTCAGGACGTGCGTCAGGACCTGCAGTCGATCCCGCGCGTCGTCGCCCTTCTAAAACTCTGAGCCACCCGCGGGCCGCCTAAAAAAATCATTGACACGAAAAATTGTCTAGTGTATAGAGACAATATACAATAAAGGATGACGATAAAGCATAAGGCTGACGGATGATCATAACGGTGGATGAAGAGGACGGGCGGCCCGTCTACCGGCAGGTGGCCGACGGGATAAAGGCTCTGATCGCGAGGGGCGAGCTGACGCAGGGCGCGGCGCTCCCCCCCGTGCGGCAACTGGCCGCAGACCTGGGCGTGAACCTGAATACGATTGCCACCGCCTACCGCGAGCTTCAGAGCGAGGGGTTGATCGCGGTGCGGCATGGGGCGGGGGCGGTGGTGGCTTCGATGACTCTGGCGGACAAGACGGAAGACCAGTTGCGCAAGCCACTCAGGACGGCGCTCACGCAGATGGTGCTGGCCGGGATGCCGCGCAAAGAGATCATGAACGTCGTGGCGGAAGAGTTAAGGGGGCTACTCAAAGGGGCGAGGTGAGCATGGAAGGAGCTTTGATCTACCGTCTAGTGATAGACCTGATGCTGGCGGCGGGCCTCGCGGCCATGCCCGTGATGCGCGGCGAAGAGGCCTTCTTCGGCGTCCGGGTCGGCCGTGACTTTTACGAAGGCCGGGGCCGAAGGATTTTGCGCACCTACCGGTTCGGGCTCGCGGTCACGCTCGCCATATACGAGGGCCTCATGCTGGGCCTTTCCAGGTTCCTTAACGAAGAGCCCATGTCTCAGACCGTCCTGATGCTACTGATGATCGTGACGGGGACCGCGCTCTACATATACTCGTACAGGCGCGTCAGGCCCTTCGAGGTGCGGGGCGAAAGGCAGCGCTTCGCCATCTCTCTCAAGCCGCGGGGCGTTGACGGCCACCGGAACGTGTATTTTTACTCCGCGCTAATAATGATCCTCGCGGCCCCGTTCATACTCATCCCGATCTTCTACCCGAGCATGCCTGATGTGATCCCGGTCCATTGGAACATGCGCGGAGAGGTGGACGGCTGGGCGCGAAAGAGCGTCTCGGGGGTCCTGGTCTTACCGGTGCTCTCCGTTTACCTTCAGGGGTTGTTCCTGCTCCTGAAGCGGGGGATGCTCGGAGTGAAGATGACGCTTCCGGCGGAGCGCTCGGAAGAGTACCTGCATTACAAGGAAGAGTCTCTGAGAGTCGCGGTCGCGCTCGTGGAGTGGTTGAGCCTCCTATGCGCCCTGCTCCTGACGACGCTCGCGGCGATCATGATCATGGCCGGCTCCGAGTACCAGCAGTTCATACAGACGTACATGGTCAAGGTGGTGCTGGTCATCGGCTCTCTGATGATGCTGTGCCTCGCCTACTACCTCTATCGGATTTGGGAAGTGAATAAGAAGATGAAGGAGGCCACGGGGCGGGTCTATGTTCAGAGGGAGACGGACGCGGCCGGCTGGTACGGCGGGGGGCTCATCTATTACAACCCGGAAGACCCGGCCGTCTTCGTCGAGAAGATGGTCGGTCTCGGATACACCATCAACCTCGGCAACAAGCGGGCGCTGGTATACCTGTTTTATATCCTCGGGCTCTTCGCATTCACGGCCTGGGCTCTGTTGTCGCTGTAATACGGCTCGCGCGGCCCCCCCTTAGATTTCGACGTAAATCTATATCGAACCGGAATCGCTCTCGCCGCCTCATGATATTCGGGAGCATTTTCGCGGGCTTCGTGAATTTTTCCCGAGCCGGGCGGATACGATAGTCGAGGATACTTTTCCGGAGGCATTATGCACATGAACTTAATCAAACGCGGGCTGCTTTGCTTCGTGCTCATTATAGTGGGTGTGATAATGGGCGCGCGGGTCCCGGAGGCGCTGGCGCAGGGCGGGCCTCCCGCTCCCGGCGGCGCGGACCCGGCGAAGAAGGAAGAGGCGCTCCCGGTGCCGCTTTCAGGCTTCCAGGACGAAGGCGTCTTCCTGCTTTACGTGAACGAAGACCGCATCGGCTCTTTCACGTTCAAGTGGCAGCCTGACGGGACGGTAGATGCCGAGAGCACGCTCTCGATGGCCGGGCAGACGGTGACGCAGGCGGTCCGGGTCGTGCCCGATAAGGAGGGCCGATGGCAGAGCATCGCGCTCGACACCCCGCTCGGGCCGGTCACGGTCGTCCGCGAGGGCAACGTCGCCAAGTCCACGTTCAAGGATAAGACGCAGACCATCGCGCTCAAGCCCGGCTCGGCGCTTTACGGGGACACCGCGATGGTGCTCTTCAGCCACTCGATCAGGCTGTTCGACAAGGCCAGAGGCGGCAAGCAGACGATCCCCCTGTTCATCATCCCCGGCGCGGCGCTCGATGTCCCGCTTGAGTTGAAGGACTCGGTCGAGCGGACGGTCGGCGGGCGCGACCTGAAATTCAATCGCTTCGTCTATCACCTGCCCGGCGTCGACATCACTTTATGGGCCGACGAAGAAGGGAAGATATACCTGATGGAAATCCCCTCCCAGCATGCGGCGGTCGTGCGCGAAGGCTTCGAGGCTCTGCGCAAAGCGCCCGAGGCCGACCCGCTCGTCTCGCAGCCGAAGTTCGAAGTCAGGCTCGACAGGGGCGTGGGGGTGCCGATGAGGGACGGCCTAAAGCTCTCCACCGACATCTACCGCCCAGAAGGCGAGGGCAGGTTCCCCGTTATTCTGGTCCGCACGCCCTATAAAAAGGAGATGCTGGAGATTCAGGGGCGCTACTACGCGAGGCGCGGCTACGCCTTCGCCGTGCAGGACTGTCGCGGGCGCTTCGGCTCGCCCGGAGTCTGGGAGCCTTTCGTCAACGAGGCGAAGGACGGCCACGACGCGGTCGAATGGCTCGCGGCCCGGCCGTGGTCTTCAGGAAAAGTCGGGATGATCGGGGGCTCGTATCTCGGGTGGGTCCAGTGGTGGGCGGCCCGCGAACGCCCGCCCCATCTCGTCACCATCATCCCGAACGTGTCGCCGCCCGACCCCTTCTACAACATCCCATACGAATACGGGGCCTTCTTCCTCTGGGGCGCGATCTGGTGGGCGGACGTTGTGCAGAGCGAGGCGACTGGCGACCTGTCGGGCGCGGCCCTGGGCAAGATATTCGAGAAGAAGTACGACAAGCTCCTGCGCGCGCTCCCCGTGATCGACCTGGACAAATCGGTGCTCGGGAAAGAGAACCCTTACTGGCGCAAGTGGATCGAGCATTCGACGAACGACCGCTACTGGGATCAGGCGAATTTCCTCGACCACTTGAAGGACGTTCGCATCCCCGTATTCCATCAATCGGGCTGGTTCGACGGAGACGGCATCGGCACCAAGCTCAATTACCTTCGCATGCAGTCGCACGGGCACCCGAACCAGAAGCTGGTGCTCGGCCCCTGGGGGCACACGGATCAGTCGACGCGCATGGTGGGCGACCGCGACATGGGCGAGGAAGCGCTGATGGACATGCAGAGGGCTTACCTCCGGTGGTTCGACTACTGGCTAAAGGGCATCGACAACGGGGTGACAAAAGAACCGCTCGTCAACATCTTCGTCATGGGGACCAACAAGTGGCTCACGGGAGACGTATACCCGTTGAGAGAGACGCGGTTCGACAAGTGGTACCTGTCGAGCAAAGGGCGGGCGAACACCTCGGCCGGAGACGGGCGGCTCTCGCTCGCCCTGCCCTCGGCGGATTCGGTTGATCGTTACACGTACGATCCGGGCGACCCGACGCCTTCCCCCAACTTTTATGTCGACCCGGACGATGAGAGGGGCGACGGAAAGGCCGACGCCAAAAAAGAGGTGTCGAGCGAAGAGGCCGGGAAGAAAGTCAAAGCATTCCACGAAAACCTCACCCGCTCGCGCTCGGACATTCTGGCCTACGTGACCGAGCCCTTCACCCAGCCCTACACGTTCGCCGGGCCCGTCTCTGCCGTGCTCTACGCATCATCCTCCGCGCGGGACACCGACTGGTTCATGCGACTGGTGGAGATAGACAAGGACGGGGGGACTTTCCAGTTGGCCGAGGGGAAGATCCGCGCGAGGTATCGTAATTCGTCCAGAACGCCCGAGATGCTCACGCCCGGCAAAGTCTACCAGTATACGCTCGACCTCTGGCAGACGGGCATCACCATCCCCGCGGGGCACAGGCTGCGGGTCGAAGTCTCTTCGGCGTCTTTCCCGATCTTCTCGCGCAACCTCAACACCGGGGGGCATAATGAAAAAGAGACGAAGTATGTAAAAGCAAACCAGGTGATCTATCACGGCAGGAGGTACCCCTCGCACCTCTTACTGCCGGCGATCCCTGAAAAGGCGAGATAAGGTCGAACGGCGAGAAACATTAACCGGAATGATCAACAGACCGACGGGGCCCTTAAAAAAACCTTTCGCACGCCCGATGGTAACACGGGCGGGGCGCAGGCTATTTGTACAGAGCTCGGCGCTCATTCTGCTCCTCGCGCTGGCCGGCGCGGGCCTTTCGCAGGCGCGCGGGGCCGTGCGCCCTCCGCGAATCGCCGTGATCGGTTTCTTTCATTCGGTAACAGGGGGGGCGTTCGACGCCTCCCCCCTCAACGACTCGCTCGAAACCGCGCTCCGGCGCGACGGCAGGGCGGTACTGATCGAGCACTCCCTGATGAAGCCCGCGCTCGCGGGCGTAGGGTACGACGGCTCGGTAAACATGAGCACGGATGAAGCCCGGCGTCTGGGCTCGGCGATTGGCTGCGATTTTTTCATAGTCGGGGTGATCGATGCGGTGACCATCAGCGAGCAGGCGCGCGAATCGCATGAAGAAGCCGTCGGCGGGTTGATGATGGTCGATGGGCGCACGGGAGCGCTCGCGGCTTTCGATTTCATTCAGGAAAAGGCGCCTTCGCGCGAGGCGGCGGTCAGGCAGGCGAAGCGGGCACTTGCCGACCGCGCCTCCGGGTATATCAGTCGAATGCTGGAGCACCGCGCGCGGCTCGAAGAACAGGCGGGCGCGCGAAGCGATCCCGAGCCGGTCGAAGAGATGCCAGACGAGGAGTCGCCTGGCTTCACTCCTCCCAAGTTCGCGAATCGGATCAAGCCGGAATATACGTCGGAGGCAAGGCGCGCCAACGCGGGCGGGACCGTCGAGGCGATGGCGGTATTCAGAGTAAACGGCGAAGTAGGCGATATAACCGTGACCCGCTGGGTGGGGTTCGGTCTGGAAGAGTCGGCCCTTCGCGCGATAAGGGGCCTCAAGTTCGAGCCTGCCAGGCTGGACGGTCGGCCCGTGAGCGTTCGCGCGCTGGTGCGTTATAACTTTCGCAAGCTCGACTTCACGGACATCAAAGAGCCCGCGCCCCAACCGGAAAGTGCTCCGGAACCGGACCTGCGCAATCTGTTCAAGCGCGACACTCGCCGCCCTCCTGATTAAATTGGCACCACGAGTAAAGCGACGGGCAGTTGAAGCGACGGTGAGTGGTGGTGTAAAATCCGTGTCTGCCACAAATCTGTATTACAATGAGCAGGTCACCGAGCGACCTACCTCGTAAGCAGTGGTAGAACAAGGCATGGCGGCGTAGCTCAGGTGGTTAGAGCGTGGGATTCATAACCCCAAGGTCAGTGGTTCAAGTCCACTCGCCGCTACTAATTTAATCAACAACTTAAGGCCACCGCAATGGTGGCCTTAACTGTCTACTCACTCTTTTACTCACTCTTTTGCTTCGCACTTTATAACTTCTTTTTCTTCTTTGCCTCTTCAGTTTTAGCCGGTTGCTTGCGCGGGCGGCCTGGTTTTCTATCCTCCACAAGCGCCAAATCACTCTCTTGGATCATTAGTGAGCCGCCAAACTCGCTTGCCGGTAATCGTCCAGCTTTTACCAATTGCTGAACACGCCTCACACTCACACCTAATCTTTCCGCCGCCTGTGCTGCTGTAAGAATTTTCATAATTACTCTTATACACTCACAAAAACTATTCGTCAATGCGAAATATTTTCTTGACAAACTATTCGTATATACGTATAATTTCATCATTGAATTGATTGCTTTTTGAAAACAAAGCGCGAAGCCGAAAGGGTCTAGAAAGATTTAATGCTGTGCTGATTAGGCGATGGGCGCAAAAGCAAGAACGAGTAAGAAACTCACTTGCCTACAACAGAGGGAACTAATCAGAAAGGAGAAAACAGGCAATGTGGATCGATACAGAAAAGCTCCGGTTTGATGACTATCACCCGGATATGTTTACGGAAGACGAGCTAATGACCCCGGAAGAACAAGCCGAATTTGAGGCTGAGTTTAACCGCACCCGCTAATAAGTAAGGCTCGGAGAGCGCCAACCCTCCGAGCCTGACAACCAGCCCGCGCCAACGGGCTAGAAAGTGAGTCAAGCCGATGTTATCACCCTTTGATACTTCTATCCAGTGTGAAGAGTTTTATGCAGGCTACGGAGAATGGTCTGACGAATTGCAAGCCGAGTTTGAGGCCGCTAATGAAGCCGCCCAAACTGTAGAGACTGAGCATGGCTTAATGCTCATTCCAAGAGAGTGCGTTCACTCTTCGTGCCGTTCGAGCCGATGCAGCCAGGGGCAGAGAATAGGGGGCTTCGATATATGAAGTGCCTCATTTGCTCTCTGCCGATACTCACCGACCAAGAAGTTCACCAGCACCATCACCTTCAACTCAAGAGCAGGGGAGGCACACAGACCGCCCCCGTTCACGGCCACTGTCATAGAGCACACCACAGCACAAACGGGCAGTTTGCCGAGTGGGGCAGGCAAGGCGGGAAGATAACAGCCCTCACCCGCCGCTGGTCCTTCAATCTTCGCAACGTAGCAACGCACCCGGCTTATGAATTCGACCGCCAATACTACCGCGCGCTCTATGCGCCGAAAGGGGCAGCTTATGTTTGAGGCACTCCCGAACTATGACAACTGGAAAACGGAAGCTGACGACCGCGACGACTTCGACCCCTACCTCGACGCGGAGGACGAAGAGTAACAGGAGCAGGGGCCGGGACCATCACCGGCCCGCTCGCCCATCAGGAGATCATCATGCCAAGAGATTACAGAGACAGAATTGAGAAGGGGGCCGAGATCGCGCGGCTCGGCCACGTCCGCGAGCACAAAAGCGGAGGCTACGCCGTGCAGAGTGATTCAAACTCAGCCCAGAGCTACCACGTACAGCGGGACCGCTCATCTTGCAATTGCCCGGACTACCTGAAGAACATCGGCATCTGTAAGCACATGTGGAGCACGGCCCCGGCCCTGGCCTTGACCATCCTTGCGATGCGCGAAGCCGAAACGGTTGATGACCTCGACCGGCTATTTGATGAAGGGAAGGGCAGAGCGAAAGACCTCCCGCGAGGGTTTGAGCTTTCGATGCGCCACGATTACGCCCGCGCCTTTTGCCATCTCGAAGAAGAGGTTGACTTGAAGAAAGCAGCCGCCAGAGTCAACGCCCGCGCGCAGGTTGACGCGAGCCGATCACGACTAGCGGCGCGCATCACGGAGGCGAGCGCCTGACCTTCCGTTGATGTTTGCTCAATATATTGGGCATTCCTCTAGAAATAAAAGATTAAGCTAACTACCGTGTAATGTGGTTCACCGTTGCAAGTTAGGTTTAGATGCTGTATAAACGCGCTGTTTGGGTATTGTATAAACGCGCTGATGTGAAATGTCCGGGGCATCTATAATTTCAAGATGCCCCGGACCACATCAGATTTGCCGCAGCCGTAGAGCGAGAATCACCGAAGCAACAACGAGCGATAAGGCAGCGCCCAGGTCAACCGAGTTTGAAGTACCACCTTCCTGTGCGCCCTCCGTTTGAACCGTTAGACCCTGGCCGGGGCAGACCGTACACGGTTCCTCTCCGGGGTCACATACGCATGCAGGCGTGCCGCATTCGCACCACTTCATGCCCGGAATAGTCCGACCAGCCACAGCGACCGAGTTGAACGGTTGCGAATTTCGCGCTCCTGAGTCGAGTGCGGGAAGGAGGAAAAGCACAAGCATGGCTATAAGCAATAATCTTTTCATATCAGTGTCTCCTATCGTTCAAAAGTTAATCATCACAAGCGGCATGAAGCTGTCCGCTCAAAGCTCCGTCGAATCCATAGCAAGCCAACTATGCGCGGCGGCTGAGAGCCTCTACCTGAAGCGCGATTATGATTCTTTATCGCAAGTGGCCGATGTGCTTTGCTCTCTCCCACATGAAGGCGCGCGAGCGGCGGGAATGCTGTTTAAGGCGCGATCTCTGTTTAGCGTCAACCGAAATGATGAGCAGGTTATCAAATTACTGGAATCTGCGAGTGAATCAAAAGCAGCGCCACGCATCAGCACCCGCGCCCTTCAATCTCTCGGCGTGGTTTGCCGCTATAACGGAGATATACGAGAGGCCGCACGCCTCTACAATCGCTCTATCGAGCGCGCCGCCAGCGCGCACAGCGCGGACCTCGTGACCGTAGTAAACGCCACGCTTGCGCGATCAGAGATAATCAGCACGGAAGGCGATCACGGACGGGCCTTAGACGAGCTGCGCGCCGTGAAGCCAGCGGTTGAACTACTGGCCCAAGTCTACCCGGTTTATGCTCCGATGCTCGCCAATGAAGTTGCATTTGAACTGTTGCAGACCGGACGGATTGAAGATGCCCGCAACTTCGCGCTCTATGCCCTGGCTTCGCCATTCGCGCCGAGGTTCCCTAATTGGGCAGAAACCGCCCAAGAAATTGAGCAGGCCAAAGAATCAAAAGCCGCTCATAATCAAATTGTGCGCGCCGAAGCTGCTCCGGTCAGGTCAACGGCCCGGAAGCGGACCCCGCGCACCCTATTTCTAGTTCTAAAACTCTCTCTAAAAGCACCGCGGCGGCGATCACAGCCACGCAGAGCTATTTTCACCCGCGCGTTACCCCGCAGCAGGCCCACGCTTGAACAGGTGAGCCTTAAAATCAAAATCCGTGCGCCCTCCTTTTAGCTCCTGTCTAGCAGTCCTCAATTTTCCTTTTTCAAAATAGCTTGGGCAGAGCCTCGCCTGGATAGCCTAGCTCTGCCCTACTTAGTCGCCCGATCCAAAAACCGGGCGAGAAAGGATAGCTGTATGGAATCACAGGAGCATTTAAGGTTACAAGAGCGCATCAACGCTTTGAGCTGGCATGATCGTGCTGAATTATTCTGTCAGCTCTCGCCCTCGTTCTTCCGGGCCATCTGCGATCTGTTCATCCCCGGCCCTGATGACCGCACAGACGAGCAGTTGATCGAAGAGTTCACTTATGCTTTCGAGACTTGCCCGCCTGAGCTTGTAGAGCGAGGGGCGTGGTTCTTCGGCATCTTGAACTCTATGCAAGAGAAGTTGAGCAGTCACACTCTAAGCAAGAGCAGATATGCGAGGTTTGCTGATGCTGTGAGCGATCTACTTGCAGATGAGCACACACCTTCCAAAGTCTACGAGATCGTTACACAGGCGATCATCGACATTGGCAACCTTTCGGGCCAAT
>DASQDI010000018.1:0-24996 GCA_035634255.1 Blastocatellia bacterium | reverse complement strand
AGAATTGCGGCGGCGAGCGCGAGCCGCCCGGCGTCTATCCTGCCGGTCGGGAAATCGATGAGGGTGTAGATGAGCGAGCTTGAAGCGAAGATCGATATGCTCTTCTGCGCGAGGTTGAAGAGCAGGGCCTTCGGGTTCTTCTGCTGGATCGCGCTGACCGAGGCGTCGATGCCCGCGAGTATGACCGACGCATACGTGCCGTACAGGAGCACCGACGTGAAGAGGAAGGTGTCCGAGAGCGTCATCGCCCTCGAAGTCTTCAGGATCGCCGTCTCTATGCGGGAGACTACGAGCACCGTGACCAGCGCGAGGAGGAGCCAGTCCGAACTGATCCCGGTCCTGAAAAGGTTGAAAGCCGAGTAGGTAAACAGGCAGACCCCGAGACCCGAAATGATGCCTCTGAAAACTTTCAGACCGATGCTATCCTGCCCGGTCTTGGCAGAGGGAGGAGCTTTCCTGGGATCGGTAGAGTGCATACTTTAAGCCTCTGGGCCGAACATTTTAAGGCTATCTCTGTTCCACTGATTTACACCATCCGCATTTCTCTTTAATGCCAGAGAGATATAGGGCCGGGGCCCCCCACCGCCCCGGCCGGGTCGGTCATTTTCCATCAAGTTGGCTGACCGGTTTCGGTCAAAATGAGAGAACGGCCGCGCCTCATTCGACTTTACGGACCGTCAGCAGGACGACGAAATCGGAGGGGGCTTTTACGTCCGGGGGAGCCCCCGAGGTCTCCGGCATCGGGCGGTTGCCGGAAGCGCCCAGTAAGAGGGTCTGCTCATTCAAGCGGAGGCGCGCGAATTCGTTCAAGCGCCTGATCGCGAACGAAGGAGTCAGCCTGCCCGTGCTGCGGTCAACACCTTTAATCTCGACCGTGAGGGTGATGTCCACGAGACCGTCAGGCGTAATCGCGGGGTGAGCTTCCAGAAAAAGGCCGACCTCTTCGTACTGAATGACCGGGGTGAAGGCTCCTAACGGCTGGTCGGGCCTGACGTTCTGCTGCCCGCCCCTCGGCCCGCTTTCCTGCAGGTCGGCGACCGGCAGGGCCGCCACATGGATCGGTAGCTTCATGCCGGTCCTGTAGCTCGCGGGCTTCCCGGCCCGCGTGTGCATCTGAGTGCGCGAGACCACGCGCGCTTTCCCTTCAGACATCAGCCGACGCAGGCGCTCTTTATCCTGAGCGAGGGCCGCCGGGTCATCCGACAGAGCCGAATCTATCTCGACGAACATTATATCGAGTTGCAGAGGTTGATCGGTTTTTCTGGGCGGCTCCTGCGCGCGGACCGCGTACGGCGCAAGACACACGAGTAGTATGAGGATCGAGCAGGTCTTCTTCACAATGTCTTCTCCCGGCGAATGAATTTCAACAGCGCGTCAACAATTGTTTAGTGCTTTAAGCGCGCCCTCACGGGAAAAGTTCCGATTTGATCTAATGTCGAAACGGAATTTAGTGGTATTATGTCGCGTCGTAGCTCACTCAATCCTTATCTCCCGGAGAAGTGCATGAAAGACGAATACATCCTCGCGCTGGACCAGGGCACCACGAGCTCGCGCGCGATCCTGTTCGACAGGGCCGGGCAGCTCTTCGCCATCGCCCAGGAGGAGTTCGAGCAGCTCTACCCGCAGCCCGGATGGGTCGAGCACCGCCCCGAGGACATCTGGAACTCTCAGCTGAGGGCGGCCCATCGAGTGATCTCGGAGAACGACGTGAGGCCGGAGCAGGTCGGCGCGCTCGGCATAACGAACCAGAGGGAGACGGCCATCCTCTGGGACCGCGAGACGGGCGAGCCCATCCACAACGCCATCGTCTGGCAGTGCCGCAGGACCGCGGAAGACTGCAACAGGATACGCCGCGAAGGGCTCGCGCACTTCTTCCAACAGAGGACCGGGCTAGTGGTCGATGCGTACTTTTCGGGGACGAAGGTGCGGTGGCTCCTCGACAACGTGCCGGGCGCTCGCGGCCTCGCGGAGCGCGGGCGGCTCGCCTTCGGCACCGTCGACACCTGGCTCATCTGGAAGCTGACCGGAGGGAGGATTCACACGACCGACCCCTCGAACGCCAGCCGCACCCTGCTCTTCAACATCGAGTCGGGAGACTGGGACGACGAGCTCCTCTCGGCGCTCAACGTGCCGCGGAGCATACTGCCGCAGATCGCCCCGTCGAGCTACGTGATCGGCGAGACTGACAGGGAGGTGTTCGACCACGCGATCCCCATCGCGGGCGTCGCGGGGGACCAGCAGGCGGCCCTGTTCGGGCAGGTCTGTTGCGCCGAAGGGCTGTCGAAGAACACCTACGGGACCGGCTGCTTCATGCTGCTCAACACGGGGCACGAGCCCGTGTGGTCGAAGTGCAACCTGCTGACGACCGTCGCGTGGAAGATCGGGGACGGGCCCCTCGAATACGCCCTCGAAGGGAGCGTCTTCATCGCGGGCGCGGCGGTGCAATGGCTGAGGGACGGGCTGCGGATAATCGAGACGGCGGCCGAATCGGAGGGGCTGGCGGCGAGCGTCGGAGATAACGGAGGCGTCTACTTCGTCCCGGCCTTCGTCGGCCTGGGCGCTCCGCACTGGGACCAGTACGCGAGGGGCACGGTCGTGGGCGTGACCCGCGGGACGACGCGGGCGCACATCACGCGCGCGGCCCTGGAATCCATCGCTTACCAGACGCGGGACGTGCTCATCAGCATGCGCGAAGATTCGGGAATCCCTCTGACCGAGCTCCGCGTCGACGGGGGCGCTTCGAGGAATGATTTCCTGATGCAGTTTCAGTCCGACGTCCTTGGCATTCCGGTCGTGCGGCCCGCGAACACGGAGACGACCGCCGCCGGCGCGGCCTACCTCGCCGGGCTCGCGACCGGCTTCTGGTCCGGCCTCGACGAGCTGAAACAGCTGTGGAAGCGCGAGCGAACGTTCGAGCCGCGCATGAGCGATTCCGAGCGCGAGCGCCTGATCGAAGGGTGGGGGCGGGCCATCGGGCGCGCGTCGAACTGGATCGTCCCGTCGAAGGATGCCCGTTGAGGTTTTATCCCCGGAATCGCCGGGGCCGGTGAATGGCTGGTCATCCCCGCCCGCGATTGGTAAAATCCCAACAGCCATGGATACTTCGTCAGTTCTACTGACCGTCGTTAAATTGGCGACGGTTTTATTGCTGGTCATAGCAAACGGGTTCTTCGTGGCTTCCGAGTTCGCCCTCGTCGGCGTGCGCAAGTCTCGCGTAGTCTCGCTCGTCACGGAAGGCAACAAGCGCGCCCGGACCTTGATGCGCGTGCTCGACCACCTGGACTCCTACATCTCCGCGACGCAGCTCGGAATAACTCTGGCGAGTCTGGCCCTGGGCATGATCGCCGAGGCGACCATCGCGAACCTGCTCACCCCCGTCTTTCATTTCGTCCTGCCCTCGACGGTTTCCGAAGTCGCCGCCCACAGCGTCGCCATCGGGGCGGCCTTCACGATCATTACGTTCCTCCACATCGTGCTCGGGGAGCTGGCCCCGAAGACGCTGGCGCTCGAGCGGGCGGAGGCCGTGGCTCTGGTGGTCGCGCGGCCGATGGAGCTCTTCTACAAGGTCTTCAAGGCGCCGATCTGGGTGCTCAATTATTCGGGCATCTGGGTGCTTCGCATGTTCGGCATGAAAGCCTCCGCCGAGCACGCCGCGTCATACAGCGAGGAAGAGCTGCGCCACCTCGTCTCCCTCAGTCACAAGAGCGGCCACCTGATCGAGGACGAGCGAAGCCTGATCCACAATGTCTTCGATTTCACCGAGGCCACGGTCGAATCGATCATGGTGCCCCGCACCGAAATGGAGGCGCTCGACATCGAGATGCCCCCCGTCGAGATGCTTGAGGTGTTCGAGACCATCGGGTATTCGCGCATGCCCGTCTACCGCGAATCCATCGACAACGTGATAGGCGTCGTCCTGCACAAGGATTTGAGCAGGCTCGTCCGGCGCGGCGGGGAGACGAAGATAGAGCAGATGATCAGGCCGCCCGTCTTCATCCCGATCTCCGTGAGGCTCAATGAAGCCCTCACGACTTTGCGGCAGTCGAGCGCCCACATGGCCTTCGTCGTCGACGAGCATGGGGGCATCGAGGGCCTCGTGACCATCGAAGACCTGATCGAAGAGATAGTCGGGGACATCCGCGACGAGCACGACGAGGCCGCCGTGCGCCAGATCGAAGAACAGGGCAAAGGCATCTACAAGGTCAACGGGTCCCTCTCCATCAGGGACGCGAACCGGGTCCTCGAACTCGGCCTCCCGGAGTCGGACAGCTATCACACCGTCGCAGGATTCATGATGGCTCGCGCGGGCAGGATTCTGCGCGAGGGCGAGGTCGTGACCTACAACGGGCTGCAGCTGACGGTCGAGTCAACTTCCCGGAACCGAATTCTCGAAGCGAAGATCGAGAGGCTCGCCGACGCCAAGTCCCCCGAGACCAGCGTCATCAGCTGAAGAATATTAAAGAATCCTGAAGGGCTCCGTCATTTCGGAGCCATCGCGTCCGTGACCTTGATCCGGCCGGCGATGATCTCCTGCTTCGCGCGCTCGGCCTCGTCGAGCACCGATTGGGGGATCAGGCTGCGGTTGTACTCGTCGAGCGCGTAGCCCACGCCCTCGTTCTCCAGCCCGAACAGGTGAACGCCCCCGGCGAACCGGCCTTCGAGACTCTCCCGCACGGCGTTGTAGACGGCGACATCGACGCGCTTGATCATGCTCGTGAGTATGCGCCCCGGCTTGACCCAGTTCTGATTCGAGTCGACCCCTATGGCGAGCCGGCCCGTCTCCTCCGCCGCGTCGAAGACCCCGAGGCCGCTGTTGCCCGCCGCCTGGAAGACTATGTCCGCCCCGCGCTCGATCTGCGCTTTCGCCAGCTCTTTGCCCTTGCTCGGGTCGTTCCACGCCGAGTCGGTGGTGCCGACGTAATTTTTAAGGACCTGTATTTTAGGGTTGGCGTACCTCGCGCCCTCCTCGTACCCGGTGGCGAACTTGTGAATCAGAGGGATGTCCATGCCCCCGACGAACCCGATCTTATCGGTCTTCGTCGTGCGGCCCGCGATCATGCCGACGAGGAACGATCCCTCGTGCTCTTCGAAGATGAGCGAGGCGACGTTGGGCAGGTCGATCACTCCGTCGATGATCGCGAACTTCAGGCCGGGGTAGTCGGCCGCGACCTGTCTCATGATCGGCTCCTGCGCGAACCCGACGCCGATGATCAGGTCATACCCGCGCTCGGCGAAGGCGCGCATCGACGGCTCGATTGAAGTCGGGTCGCCCGGCTCGACATCCCGGAGCGTGATCGGGAAGTCCTGCGCGGCCCGCTTGACGCCTTCCCACGCGGCGGCGTTGAAAGACTTGTCGTCCTTCCCGCCGATGTCGAAGACGATGCCGACGCGCATCCGCCCGCCCGCCTCTTCCCTGCTGCCCAGCACGCGACCGCAGCCCGACAGCGCGAGCGCGGATACGAGCAGAATCACAAGCGTTATTTTTTTCATAAGCGGTGATTAATTGAACCCCTCTAAACGTATACTTAGCAGTGTAGCCGAGCGCGCCCCCGGTAACAACCCGCCCGGCCGACTCAGCGCAGGACCGCCTTGATGAGCGGCGGGGGCTCGACCGGCTCCGGGCCGATCAGGTAAGCCAGGCGGATTTCGCGAGCGGCTTCGGACGCCGGTTCGGGGTCGTTGTAGAAGAGCGTGGCGAGCGCGTCGCCCTCTCCCACCCTGTCTCCGATGCGCGCTTCGATCCGCATGCCGACGCTCAGGTCGATGGGGGTATCGAGTCGCGCCCGGCCCGCGCCCAGAAGCATCGACGCATGGCCTATGGCCTCCGTATCAACCGCCTGTACGAAGCCGGACGCCCCGGCCGTGACGGCCTGTTCGAGGCTCGCGCGGGGGAGGCGTGAGTAATCATCGAGCACGGAGGGGTCGCCCCCCTGCGCCTCGATTATCTCGGACATCTTCTCGCGGGCGGCGCTCGATTCGATCAGCGAGTCGTAAAGGCCGCGCGCCGCTTCCAGGTCTCGGGCCGCGCCTCCCATCAGGATCATCTCGGCGGACAGTTCCCTGCAAAGCGTGATGAAATCTTCGGGGCCTTCGCCCCTCAGAGCGTCGAAGGCTTCGACGACTTCGAGGGAGTTCCCCACCATCCTGCCGAGCGGCTGGTTCATGTCGGTGATCAGGGCCACCGCCTCTTTCCCCATGCCGCGCGCGATGTCGATCATCACCGAGGCCAGTTCGCGGGCCTCCTCTTCGGTCTTCAGGAAAGCCCCGCTCCCGACCTTCACGTCGAGCACGAGGCCGCTGATGCCTTCTGCCATCTTCTTGCTCATGATCGACGCCGCCATCAGAGGGCGGCACGGGACGGTCGCGGTCACGTCGCGCAGGGAGTAGAGCTTCTTATCGGCGGGGGCTATCTCCGCCGTCTGCCCGATCAGCGCGGCCCCCGTCCGCACCAGAGTCGCGCGGAACTCGTCGAGTGACAGCCCCGTCCTGAACCCCGGTATCGATTCGAGCTTGTCGAGCGTCCCCCCCGAATGAGCCAGGGCGCGGCCCGAAATCATCGGCACCAGAATGCCCGCCGCCGCGACCACGGGCGCGATCACCAGGGAGGTCTTGTCCCCCACGCCCCCGGTCGAGTGCTTATCGACGCGGGGCCGGTTCAGGTCGGAGAAGTCCACCACGGCCCCCGAGTAGAGCATCTCTTCGGTCAGAGCGAGGGTCTCTTCGCTGGACATGCCGCGCAGGAAGATCGCCATCAGCAGCGCGGACATTTGGTAATCCTCTATCCCGCCTTCCGTGTAGCCGGTGATAAAAAACCTGATCTCTTCGCGCGACAGAGCCCCCCCGTCGCGCTTCTTCGCTATTATGTCTGTCGCTCGCATGGGTAAACCGGCAATCACTCGAAACTTGACATCTTAAGCAACGCGACCGCCTGCGCGGCCATCGCCTCCCCGCGCCCGATGGAGTCGAGCCCCTCGTTGGTCTTGGCCTTGATGCTCACCCGATTAAGCTCCACGCCCAGAACGTCGGCCAGGCGCTCGCGCATAGGCAGGATGTGCGGCGCGAGCTTCGGGCGCTCGGCAATGATTATCGCATCGACGTTGGAGATGGTTAAGCCGCGCCCGGAGATTAAATCGACCACGGCCGAGAGGAGGTCGAGGCTCGACGCGCCGCGGTACCGGGGGTCGGTGTCCGGGAAGTGCGACCCGATGTCTCCGAGGGAGGCGGCCCCGAGCAGCGCGTCGCAGATGGCGTGCGTCAAAACGTCCGAGTCCGAATGGCCGAGCAGCCCCTTATCGAATGGTATCTCGACCCCGCCGAGCACCAGCTTGCGGCCCTCGACCAGCCTGTGCAGGTCATACCCTATTCCGACGCGGCGTGATTCGTTCATATCGCTCCATGTTTTTCCGGGGCTCAGCTGAAGAACTCCTGGTGGATGACCTCCGCTATTCGGAGGTCGAAGGGGCGCGTGATCTTGATGTTCAGGTGCGAGCCTTCGACGACCGAGACCCTGCGGCCGAGGCGCTCGACGAGCTGCGAATCGTCCGTGGCGATGACCCCGTCCGAGTACGCGCGCTCGTACGCCTCGTGGATTATTTCGTAGCGGAAGGCCTGGGGCGTCTGCGCGTGGTAAATGGTCCGCCGGTCGAGGGTGCGGTTGACCACGGCTTTCTTCACCTGCTTGATGGTGTCGGTCGCGGGCATCGCCATGATGGCCGCGCCCTTGTTCTCGGCCCGCTCGATGACGGAGCGAATCTCCTCGGGGCGGACGAAAGGGCGCGCGGCGTCGTGGACGACCACGATCCCCGCGTCCTCCCGGTTGATGACCTGGAGCCCCCTGTAGATCGAGTCCTGCCGCTCCGCCCCGCCCGCGACCACGCGCGCGATCTTCTTCAGGCCGTGGCGCGAGATCAGGGCGAGCACCTCCGAGGTCAGGCTCGGCTGCAGGACGAGGATGACGCGGTCGACCGCGTCGCAGTCTTCGAAGCGCCTGAGGGTGTGGACGAGGAGCGGGACGCCGCCAAGCTCGATCATCTGCTTGGCGCGATCCGCCCGCATGCGAGTGCCGATGCCCGCGGCAGGGATGATGGCTATATTCAGCTTGCGATCAATCACTGCGAGGCTGTCGTCTGGCGCGGGGCGACGACGCGCCCGTCCTCGTTGAAGCGGCCGAATATCATCTTGCCCGCCGTCGTCTGCAGGACACTCGTTACGGACACGTCGACGTTCTTGCCGATCATCCGCCGGGCGTTATCGACGACCACCATCGTCCCGTCGTCGAGGTAGGCGACGCCCTGATTGTACTCCTTCCCTTCCTTGAGTACGAAGACGCGCATGATCTCTCCGGGGAGGACGACCGGCTTCAGGGCGTTCGCGAGCTCGTTGATGTTCAGGACCGAGACCCCGCGGAGCTGGGCCACCTTATTGAGGTTGAAATCGTTGGTGACGATCTTACCTTCGAGCTGGCGTCCGAGCTCGATCAGCTTGTGGTCCACCTCGCGGATGTCGGGGAAGTCGGCCTCGCTGATGACGATCTCGTAACTCCCTTTCTTCTTCTGGAGCCTCTGAAGTATGTCGAGGCCGCGCCGCCCCCTGTTGCGCTTGATCGAGTCGGCGCTGTCGGCGATCTGCTGAAGCTCGCGCAGGACGAACTGCGGGATGACGAGGGTCCCGGCCAGGAACCCCGTCTCAGCGATGTCGGCCACGCGGCCGTCGATGATCACGGACGTGTCGAGTATCAGGGGATGAGATTTGCTTGAGCCCTTCTCTATGAAAATGCCGCCCAGGGCAGTCAGGTCGAGATAGTCTCCCTTGACCGCCCCGACCACCAGCCCGACGTACCCCATGAAAAGCATCACAGTGAGCGTAAGGAATGTCTTGAAATTCTCCGGTATGCCGTAGATCGGGGCCTGGGTCCCGTCCTGTACCGGCGTAACCCACCCGATCCCGACATGGGTCCCATACTGTGCTGATATAACCCACCCGATCAAGCTTGCCGCCGCGATTCCGAGTATCGACCCGACCGCTCCGCCGATGAGAGTCTTAAGAGTGGCCTTGCGTATGCGGGTTTCAAAGAAGATCGTGGAAACAGCAATGAACGCGCCGATTACTGCCGAAAGAGTCGGCCTCCCGTAAAAAGGCTTAAGGTAATAGCCAGCACTCACAAGCGCCGCGATGAAGACGATACGAATCAAAGTAACGTCGAATCGCATAAAACCTCCGTACGTCTTACCTACCGCTTGAGCCGTCCGTGCTACAAGACGCTGCGAATAGTTAAGCTAAGTTGTAAAAGATCTACTCACGGCTCGCGGGCCGTGAAGATGGCCGGTCCAGCCTCGTCTTTCCTGAAAATTTCTGTTAGTCCGGACACTCATGAAAAAGGGAGCCGGTTCGGACCTGGAGCAGCGGGCGAGATGAAGATATAATCGAATGACCTGCGACGCCCGCGGCTCCGACAGGCTGCCAGCCGTATCCGAGCGGTTCTCATTATAGCCGAAGTCGGCGGATTTGCTATCTATTTTGCTCGCAAACCGCCTTAAATTAAGAATTTTGCCCCGGCCCGCCTCACCCCGCCGGAGAATCCAGGGGATTGCCGCTTTGTGTCACCGTGACAATGACAAGTTTTGTTAGCCCTCGGGCCGGGCCGTAAGGTGGTTGCTTAAAATAGAAGACTTACAGCTACCTGAGCGGGGCAATGGCCTTGGCACGCGCATTGCCAAAGTCAACAGCGTAGCTTTGACAAAGAAAGTGGTGGCCGGGGGAACGGGGGCTCCGTCGGCCGCCACAATAACTGAGAGAAGCGACAGACAAAGCATACAACGAAGCCGAGGGGATCGGGGGAACGGGGGCTCCGCCGTTCCCCTCGGTGTATTTCTGCGGCAAGGGCGGCAAGGGCGGTCGAATAATCTCACCTAACCTCACCGAAAATTCCCGGCTCGATTTTCCCTTCGGATCAGAATAAAGCTTCGAGCGCGTCAGAGACGTTGCGGACCCCGACCACTTCTATCCCGTCGTCATACTCCAGCCCGACGAGATTGCCGTGAGGGATTATGCAGCGGCGGAACCCCATCGCGTACGCCTCGCGCACGCGGACCGAAGCCTGGTTGGTGGCGCGCACTTCGCCGGCGAGGCCCACCTCCCCGAAGACCGCCGCGCGCTCGTCGACCGAGAGGTTGCGGAAGCTCGAAGCGATGGCGGAGACGATCCCTAGGTCGGCCGCCGGCTCGTCAATCGTCATGCCGCCCGCCACGTTGACGAACACGTCCTCCGAGAGCACGCTCATCCCGACGCGCTTTTCAAGCATCGCCATTAGCAGAGCGACCCGATTCCCATCCACGCCCTGAGTCATCCGCCTGCTGGTCCCGTACTTGTTAGAAGTGACGAGGGCCTGCACCTCGACCAGCAGGGGGCGCGTGCCTTCCATGCACGCGGTCACAACCGAGCCCGAAACGCCGATAGGTCGCTCGCTCAGGAAGAGGCCCGACGGGTTGCCCACGGGGATTAGCCCGGCCCCGGTCATCTCGAAAATGCCCAGTTCGTTCGCGGCCCCGAAGCGGTTCTTCACCGCGCGAATGATTCTATGATTGTGATGGCGCTCGCCCTCGAAATAGAGCACCGTGTCGACGATGTGCTCAAGCGCCTTCGGCCCGGCGATGGCACCCTCCTTGGTGACGTGGCCGATCAGGAAGACGGGTACGGTGCGATTCTTCGCGAGCATCAGGAACTGGCCCGCCACCTCCCTGACCTGCGAGACCGACCCCGGCGCGGATTCGAGCTTCATGGAGAAGACGGTCTGGACCGAGTCGACGACGATGGCCTGAGGCTCAAGCCTGTCGATCTCTTCGAATATGCGTTCGAGACAGGTCTCGGGGAGAAGGAATAGCCCGCGCGGGTCTATGTTCAAACGCTCGCCCCGCAGCTTGATCTGCCGCTCGCTCTCCTCGCCCGAGACGTAAAGGACCTTCCCGTAAGCCTCGGTCAGCTTGTCGGAGACCTGCAACAGGAGGGTGCTCTTCCCGATGCCGGGGTCGCCCCCGATCAGGACCAGGGAGCCGGGGACTATCCCCCCCCCGAGGACCCGGTCGAATTCCGCGATGCCTGAGGACTCCCGCGCCTCCCCCTGGCTTTCGATCTCATGGTAGGCGAGCGGGGAGACCTCCCTCATGCGAAAGAGGCCGCCGCGCGGGGAGGACTCGGGCCGGGAAGCGGCGGGCTTTTCTTCGACGAGGGAGTTCCACTCGCCGCACTCGGGGCACTTCCCCATCCACCGGGGCTGCTGCGCCCCGCACTGCTGGCACACGAAGACGATTTTCGATCCTCTGGACTTCGCCATAATCCCCCTTCCGGTATTTCCGGGCCTTTCGCAAGGATCAAGTATGATTTATCAGGGCGGAATAGGGCAAGAGACCGGCCCGTTCCCGCGCAAGACCGGGCCCCGGCCGCATTCGTTCCTGGTAAGGGCCGGAACTCGTGAGAAAGCGGCCCGTCTAGCAACACCAGTGAACGCGGTGGTATAATCTACTATCAAAAAACGTATCAGAGCAGAAGGAAAAGAAGCAGAATGGTAGCAAAACGAATTCACAACACAGTGCTCTCCACGCTGATTTTCGTGCTTTCGCTCGGCCTGGCCCCGACCGTTCGGGCCCAGGCGGAAGATGGCAGCACGATAGACATCACACGTTATAAAATCAACGCCGAGTTGCTTCCGGAGTCGCAGACGCTCAGGGCGCAGGCCCTGGTCTCTTTCAAGGCTTTGAAGCAAACGCAGTCGGCCGTCTTCGAGATGAACGGCTCGCTCACCATATCGAGCATAAAGGGGCCCGACGGGAAGACCGCCGTGCAGTTCATCCAGGACAGGGTCAACGAGAACAACGTCAAGATCAACCTGGGACAGCTGTACCCGGCCGGGAGCGAGATAACCCTCACCTTCGACTACGCCGGGCCGCTCGTCTCGCCGGAAGGCGGGCCCGTGCCCGACCGCCGCCTGGCCTACATCGGCAACGAAGGCTCCTACCTTTTCTACGCGGCGAGGTGGTTCCCTTTCCACGGGTACGCGGCCGACCGCATGACCTCGGAGATAACCCTGACCGTCCCGGCAAGCTGGTCCGTGGCGGGTCACAGCGCGAACCCGGTCACGCCGGTCACCACTAAAGACGGCCGGAAGGCCTTCACCTTCGTCGAGACTCAGCCGGTCTTAACCGGGTCTTTCGCCGCCGGACAATTCATCACGCGCACGATCAACACGGGGGGGCTCCAGCTCGACCTCTTCGTGCTGCCCGGCAGCGAGGCCAGGATTGACGAGTTCGGGAAAGAGATCGCGCAGATCCTCCAGTTCTACAACGGCAAGTTCGGCCAGTACGCCTTCGGTAATCGCTTCGTGGTAGCCGAGGTCGACGACGAGACGCTCGACTCCTACAGCGGCGCGGGGATGATGTTTCTGCCTCACCGGACGCTCGTCGCGGAGAGGGAGCTGCCCATCGACGACATCGCCCGCGAGGTGGCTTATCAGTGGTGGGGGCAGGCGGTCGGGCTGAAGCGGTTCGATGATGCGTGGCTCTCCCAGGGCCTCGCGGAATACTCCTCCGTGCTCTACCGCGAATCCCAGCAGAGCCAGGCGGAGTTTCAGGGCACCCTGTCGGAGGTGATAGAGCTCGCCCTGGCCTTCGAGCAGGAAGCGTCGATAGCCCGCGCGCCCGCGCAGCTTAACGATCAGACGCCCGCCTACAGGTCGGTCGTGTTTTATAAGGGGGCCTACGTTTACCACATGCTGCGCAGCACCATCGGCGAGGATAAGTTCTTCAACCTCATTAGAACTTACTACTCGAACTTCAAAGGGCAGAACGCCGGGATAGACGACTTCGAGGCGCTCGCGGACAAGGTCGCGGGGACGAACCTGCGAGGGTTCTTCGGCCTCTGGGTCGATTCGACGGGCGTGCCTGAATTCAAGGTCGATTACGCCATCATCCGGACTAAAGAGGGCAAGTTCAAAGTGAGGGGCACGGTGCGCCAGAACATGGACTCCTTCAGGGGGCCGGTGGAGCTGGCGCTCGAATCCGAGGGCGGACGAGAGGCGAGGACGACGATTGACCTTCAGGGCACGAGCGCCGACTTCGACATCGCGTCGGAAGGCAAGCCGCTCGACGTGATCGTGGACCCGTCGAACCGCTACCTCCGGATATCGGATGCGATCAGGACTTCGGTCGTGGCGCGTCGAGGCATACAGCATTTCGAGCGCGAAGAGTACGCCGAGGCCGAGGAGCAGTTCCGCGCCGCCCTGAAACTTAACCCGCGCTCGTCGTGGGCGTGGTACAACATCGGCCTGCTCTACATGGAGCAGCGCAATTGGGACAGCGCGAAGAAGGCTTTCGGCGAGGCCCTCAACGGGGACCTTGAGCCTTCCTGGGTCGAAGTCTGGTCATACATCTACCGCGGGAACGCTTACGACGCGGAGAACAATCGCGAGCGCGCCGTGGCCGAGTACAACAAGGCCAGGGAGACGGGCATAAAATACAATGGGGCTCAGCAGGCGATTGAGAAATATCTCGGGGAGCCTTACAAGGGCCGCCGCTCGTCCGGCCAGAGCAGTTAGCCGACTCTATCAAGGTTGACTCTGCAAAATCAGCTTTGCTAGTATTGCAATTCGCGTCGAGAGGCGACTTCGACTGACGAGTTCCGACGGGGCTGTAGCTCAGCTGGGAGAGCGCATGACTGGCAGTCATGAGGTCAGGGGTTCGATCCCCCTCAGCTCCACCAATCTTTAAAGATACTTGCGGCCACCTTGATGGTGGCCGCAGGTGTTTTCAGAGCTTTTGACAGCAACTCTGACGAGAGTCTATGACATCATTACGCAGGCAATCATCGAGATAGGTAATCTCACAGGACAATCGGCTGAGACATTCGCACAGCAGACTCGCGCCTGGTTCCCTGCTGCCTTAGAGGAATTGGAGGCCGCAGAAGAAGTAGTGAGGCGTGGGTGAGCGATTATAGAGAATAGACCGGCAAAATAGCCGGATGTGGGCCAACTTTCGGGGATGTAAGCTACATCCCCTTTCATATTTGAGCCCGCATAAGGGAGCGCACGCACGGCGGGAAGTACTGCTATGGGAAGACGCCTATGGAGACGTTCTTGGGTGCAAAGCATCTGGCTTATGAGAAGATGATTGATTCTTTACAGGCTGCGAGTCTCGCCGAGAGTAGCGGCGAGCAGGCTGGATTATAGGTTATGAGTGTCAGATCAAGTCCTGACCATTACACATCATTCAAACTCAGGTCGCAGGCTCGCCTGCATCGACTTGTTATGTTGCGAGCCACCTGTCCTATTATGCCTCTCTTCATCTCCGCCATTACCGGTGCCCCCCGCCCCATTCGGCTTCGGCACTCCCGCAGGCCGCTCCTTCAGATGCAATCGCCTCCGGCATCCGAGCGGTTCAGCCTTCGCAAACAAGCTCGGCTATCTGCATTAGAGCAACCGCGCTCGCCCTGCTATGGCTTGAGGACCGGCTTGCCCGATAAGCGAAGAGCACTCTCACCTATCAGCTCCGCAGCCGGGCGGGTCGGGGTCTCGGCTGATAGCTACCGTGATGCCTAAAGCAATCACATTACTCCAAGCAACATAACGCTCTGCATCAGCGGGGCCGCGTATAATGCTGAATATTTATGTGAGACTCGGCTCGCGGCCTTTGCTACATGCGGTTGTTAGGTTGCCCCGCCGGCCGGTTTTAGCGACGGGCCCTATAGGCCCACGTTGAGGCCAGACAGCAAGATTTACCTATTGGGAATCGAAGTTTGCTCTACATACTTCGGCGCACCGTTTTTGCACACCCACTCGCCATACTCGCTCTTGTAGCAGGCGTACTCGATGTCGCGTACCCAGCGCTTGGTGATCGTCGAAGATTTCTGGCAAATCAGCTCTTTGGCTTTGACCGGATGGATTGTGGCCCCGACCGGAGCAGTGTCAACCAATTTCCGCCCCCTTCCTGTCGCGGCGTTCTTGAAAGTGGTCCCGATCTGAAAATTCAAAAACGTCAACCCGAAGTCATAAAAATCCGAAGACGATCTTTGCCACTCAAAGATCACACTCTTGAAAAGCTCAGCGGAAGCGGCGGCTTTGTTTGAAACCTTACCGTAGTTCTTGTTAAACGGGCACTCTGCAGGCAAAGGTTCGGGCGTAGCGTTTTCCCATAGTTTAATCCATTCAGGTCTGACAGAATACTCCATAACGGGCTGCCCGTTGCGCGGGTCACATCTAAGCCCGTAGGAGTTGTCTTTCAGCCCTCGGATTACGGTGCATGGCTGGTAGTATTTGTCGCCTTTTAGGCCGCTCACCGAAGCCAACACACGGTCGCCCACCTTGAATTGTCCAGCATTGTCATCTGGTTTGGCTTTAGCACCTTTCGGCTTTTCTACGACGGCAGGCTCATTCTCCTCCGATGAGGTTTGATTTTTTGCGGCGCGGACGTAATCTGGTGTAACCGTGTATTCCGCGCCTTCGCAATCCAAAAGATAGGCATTCGCGCTCCGGTCGAATTTGACGACCGTACAAGGCCGGTAATATTTCTCGTCTTTCAGCATTGAAGGCGAAGCCAGCACACGGTCTCCGGCCCTGAATTGAGGTGTCTGGCCTTGCGCCGTGATGGCAGGTGGAGAGGTTAGGAAAACGAGTAGCAGCAGACGAAATAAACAATGACCCTTCTGTAGCATTGACCTGTCTCCTTTACCAAAGATGCTTGATGTAAATGATATTCAAGAGCGGCCTGTATAATAGCAGGCGGCGAAAGTATTTCAAGGAGCAAGAACAAAAGGAGATACGTATAGGGTTTGACTGCTCCGATGAGGCCCAGGCAGCCTAACGCTCCGGTTGACCAGGCGCGGGCGACGGCGCTGGATGCTTCAGACCAAGCTGGCTGCACGCGCTACGTTGCCTGCGGTTGTTAGGCTGCCTTTCCACCTCATTTCGACCGCGTGAGATTGAATGTTCCAGTGTAATACCCACTCGTGAAAAATCCCACGAACTCCTTGTCATTTGCCCGCCCGATCCAATCAAAGACGCCTCCATCCTTCTCCCCAAGGTCCGTAGTCCCTTTGAACAGCACGACCTTACCGATCTGGCGGCCTTCCATCTTGATCGTATATTTGTAAGGGCGTCCACAGTCGCCTTCAAACGTCGCTAGCCAGGTGCCGTTCTTGTACTCCACCTTGGCATCGAGGCGCTTGCAAATATCCTTCGGCGGGGTTGTTCCCTGCGCCGGACTGTAAATCCCCCAGGTCCCTGTCCATTCACCAGAGATGTCAGGCATCTGTTCTCTCGTCTGGGAACCTTGGATTTGGGCAATGGCAACACCCAAGCATATGATAATCATGAAACAAGGTAGGGCTAACCAACTACGACTCACCATAATCTTCTCTCCTTTAGTGTGCCGGCATTTGCAGCGTCATTAATGCCAAGGTTGAAGGTTAACTTGGCCTGAGTTGCTCTGCAAGCCATTATCTGCCCGCCTATAGGCTGAAATTTAGTCAGTTGCTAGACTCTCCGAGGCCGCCTATTATCATCTCTACTGTGGCAAGTTGGGGGAGGTTTAGCGGGGCAGAGCATCTACCAGCGAGTTGTTCATAGGAAGCCTAACGCCCCGCATCACCCGGCCCGCACGTGACACTGGATGGATCATACGAGATTAGATTGCGGGCTCGGGTGCATGCGCGTGTTAGGCTGTCCTTCCGGTGTCAACCTCTGGCACGCCCGTGTCATATAAGCCTTCCCTTAACGCTTCTCTTGCCTGCCTCGCTAACCTTTGATAGCTCTCTCGCACCCGATCCAGGTCCTCTTCCTCTAATTCTTCCAGGTCCATCAGCGCGTTGTGTGCGCCTCCCATTACACGGATTAGCTCATCCAGCTTGACTTGTATGGCCTCTGAATCCCTGTTCTGCGTATTCTGTATGAGGAATACCATCAGGAACGTGATTATCGTCGTACCTGTGTTTATCACTAGCTGCCATGTATCGCTGTACTGAAAGATAGGCCCCGTAACTGCCCAGATCAGGATTATTGCTACAGCGGCTATGAAGGCCATAGGGCGGCCTGTCTTGTGGGCGGTCCATTTCGCGAAGCGTGTAAACCAAGAGGTCGATTTTGTAGGTCTCATAAAGGTTCTCTCCCGATGTCTGTGTTGATGTACTGTGCAAGTATCGCAGCTATATTACAGGAGAGCCAGATTCGGTGATGATTCGTTAACATCTTCAATATCGTCAAGCAACATCGGGACAGCCTAACGCTCGGCATCACCCGCCGCGACGAGCAGTGATTAGCGGCAAGTCTTGCGCATGAAAGTGACGCTGTTCGCGGTCGGGTGCGTGCAGTAGTTAGATGGCGGCGGGTATAATCCAGGTACATAGGTAACAGTTTAGTCTGGGGACATGGGTAACACTTTCCGGCATCATTACCTCCATTAAGGAGGTGGAAGATGCCCTGGAGTTATTCATCACCCATGGACCAAAAGATTCAATTCATCGCCGATTTCCTTCGCCATTCGCAGTCCATCACCGAGTTGTGTCTCCACTATGGCATAAGCCGTAAAACCGCTTATAAGTGGATCAACCGCTTCAATCAAGACAGCATCTCAGGTCTTGAAAATCGCACCCGCAAGCCTAAGACCTGTCCTCACCAAACTGAGCCTGCTCTCGTTGAGGCCCTGCTCGGTGCTCGCCGCCTCCACCCCACCTGAGGCCCGAAGAAACTTCTAAAGCTACTTTCCAAGCGTCATCCTGACCGCTCATGGCCAGCCCGCTCCACAGTATGCGATCTGCTCGCCCGTCACGGCCTTGTTAAGAAAGCCCGCAAACGTCGCCACCTCTCACATCCAGGTAAACCATCCTCTACCATCTCCGCGCCCAACCAGGTCTGGTGCGCAGACTTCAAAGGTCAGTTCAAAACTCGTGACGGCATCCACTGCTACCCGCTCACGATCACCGATGGATTTTCGCGCTACCTGATCGGTTGCCAGGGCTTGCTGACGACTGCCTGTGGTGACGCTAAAGCAGTCTTCGAAAGGGTATTCCGCCAGTTCGGCCTGCCCGAGCGCATCCGCACTGATAACAGGGTGCCGTTTGCCACAAGAAAAAAGTGTAACCCATGTGCCCGGCTACTCACCTTCTTACCGCTACTTTCCATTTTTTGTCAGTCCAGCCAATCTTGCCAGAAACTCATATCTGCATTCGGGTTTTCTTTAGGCAACGGATTATTTTCCAACTCGATCGTGGTTTCTCTACCTTTACTGATCCCCGGCCTGGAATTGTCTACCATGAGACAGACAAGACATTATACAAAGGCGAACGCTTACCGCTGTTCGATGGTGATCTGCTGCAAGCCTCGCCGGAGCAACAACTCGTTGAACGTAGCCAAGTCTTGCTGCATCAACTCGTCGTATCTGCTCTTCGCAATACGGAGTTGACCTTTCAGGAAGACATGCGCTTCGCGCGCCTGATCTGTGGGTTCGTAATCCGAGCTTTGCACATGGTTTGCCAGGTAAATTAACTTCGCTTCGAGCTTCACTGGCCACTCGTAAAAGCCCACCGGCTTTTGCTGTCTCAACAGGTCCGCCGCAGCCGAGAACTTTTGCTCGATGATATTAGCAGCGGCACGCACATCCGCCATGCCGTTATCGCTTGCGAGCTTACCCACCAGTGTCTGTAGCTGGCTCCGGACGCTCGCGATTCCGTTGCTTAAGGCGACCGCAGAGTTGAGGCCTGCGGAGATTTCTTGAAGCATCGCTGTTTGTAGGGCGATACCTCGATCACTGCCGCCGGAGTCCGGGTCCTTAAGCACCGTAACTGTTTGCGTGAACTCTCGATCACCAACGCGAAGCTTCACTGTGTATGAGCCTGGCGGCGCGAGAATCCTCACCGAGCCTGCGGGGGCGGGCCCGCCGCCTCCTGTTCCGGTTGCTTGCCTCCTCCCTCTTTCAGTGGGTATGCCTTCTTCTGGCCCACGGGGAGGAGTCAAACCACTCAAAGGGTCCACGCCTGTGTAAGCAGCAGCAGAAGGATCGAAGCGTAGGTCCCAGTACACCCTATTGATTCCCTCTATCTTTGAACCGCCGAACGTTCTGACTATCCTCCCGCTCGAATCTGCGATCTTTAAAGTTACATCCCCTGCAGGCACGCTCTTAAGCCAGTAGGAAATCGACGCGCCATAGCTGGGATTGCGCCCTGCCGTCGGGTCGTCAGACATCTCGCGTATGCCGTTTTCGATCAGGCGGAAGCGATAGGCAGGGGGCGGCGCGAATAGATGCGCGTCTGACGCCGCCACCTTAGCAGTCATTTGCTGTAAGGGTGTCAGGTCGTCGAGGATGTAGAATCCTCGGCCGTAAGTGGCGACGACCAGATCGTTGAAGTGGCGCTGAATGGTGAGCCAGGACACGGGCGCGTGCGGCAAGTTGAGCTGCAACGGTTGCCAGTTGCCGCCGTTATTGAACGAGATATAAAGTCCATTCTCGGTGCCGAGGTATAAAAGACCGCGCCTGACAGGATCTTCGCGCACGCACCGCGCATAGCTTAAAGGACTCTTCGGAATCCCATTGACGATCAGCTCCCACGTCTGCCCGTAGTCGCTGGTCCTGTAAACCCAGGGGTCGAAATTTCCTTCTTGATGGCCGTTTACCGTGATGTACGCCGTCCCCGCGTCGAAGCGCGACGGCTCGATGTTGTTAATGGTTCCCCACGGAATAATGGCCGGAATCTTCTTCGTTACATTCACCCAGTTCTTGCCGCCATCGCGCGTGATATGCACAAGACCGTCATTGGTTCCCGCCCATATCAGGCCGGGCGCGATTGGCGACTCGACGATTGAGTAAATAACATTCCCATATTCAACGCCGAGATTATCCCCCCAAAGCCCCCCGGAATGTTGCTGCTTGCTCTTATCATTGAGCGTCAGGTCGGGGCTGATCGACTGCCAGCTCTGTCCGCCGTTGGTCGTCATATGCACGAACTGGCTTCCCACGTAGACCTTGTTGTGGTCGTGCGGGGAGATGGTAATCGGGAAGTCCCATACGAAACGGTACTTCACGTCTGCGGCGGCATGACCGTTGGTGCTGACGGGCCATACCTCGACATCTCGCGCCGTCTTTGTGCGGAGATCGTAGCGAACAACAATGCCGCCGACACTCCCCCGGCCCGACGCGGTGGACCACACGATGTTAGGGTCTATCGGGTCGGGCGTCGCCCATCCGCTCTCACCGCCGCCCACCGAGTACCATAGCCCGCGCGGGATGTCCGCGCCACCTGTGATGTTTGAGCCGCCTATTTTCGAGTTGCTCGGCCCGCACGTCGACGGCCCATCCTGCATGTTTCCGCAGACCGTGTATGGCACGCGATTGTCCGTCGTCACTCGATAGAGTTGCGCGATCGGAAGCCTGATTCGGTTCCAGGTGTCTCCACGGTTGAGCGAGATTGAAACACCTTCATCGTTTGCCACTATCATGCGTTTGCCGTTGAGGGGATCGATCCAGATGTCGTGATTATCGAATCCGGGACTCTGCGCGGGTGACCTTGAGGCAAGCGTCCTCCCACCATCCCCCGTGCTCCTAAAAGCGATTGATAGGAAATAGGCTTCGTCCCGATTGTCGGGCGCGACGGCCATACGCGTGTAGTATGCCGGGCGCGTAATAATGCTACTGTTGGAATTAACTAGTTGCCAGTTGTTCCCCCCGTCGTCGGACCGCCACAGCGTGCCGGAGTCTGTCGGCTCGCCGTTCCAGGGTATGCCTTTCCCGGTTTCGATAAGCGCATAGATTCGATTCGAGTCCGCCTTCGTCATCGCCAGCCCGATCTTCCCCACAGGGCGCATGGGAAGGCCTTTGCCGGAGAGCCGCTTCCAGGTTGCCCCTCCGTCGCGTGAAACCCAGATGCTACTGCCGGGGCCGCCGCTAAAACGCCCCCATGTGTGTATCTCGATCTGCCACATTGCGGCGAAAATAACGCGCGGATTGTTCGGGTCCATTACTATGTCGATTGCGCCGGTGTTGTTATCTACGAACAGAGTCCGCTCCCAGCTTTTCCCGCCGTCAGTCGTCCGGTAGACGCCCCGGTCAGCCTGCGGCCCGTAACTATGGCCGAGCGCCGCAACAAAGACGGTATCCGGGTTACGCGGGTCAATGACGATACGCCCCACGCGGCCCGTGTTTTCCAGCCCGCGGCGCTGCCAGGTTTTACCGGCGTTAGTCGATTTGAACACGCCCCATCCCATAGAGATGTGGCTGCGGATGAAAGTCTCCCCCGTCCCGGCCCAGACCGTGTTCTGATCTGAGGGGGCTATGGCCAGCGAACCGATGGAAGCAACCGGCTGGTCGTCGAAAATAGGCTGCCAGTGGACTCCGCCGTCGGCTGTCTTCCATATGCCACCTGAAGCAGCGCCGACATAATATACTGACGGGTCCCCGGGGATGCCTGCGAGGGCTATCGCGCGATTGCCTGGAGGGCCAATATAGCGATACCGGAGTGAAGAATATAATGCATTATCTACCTGGGGAGGGTCTGACGATGAATACGGTCCGGCGGGACGCTGAGTCGCTGACAGGGTTATCGGGCTTCCGATAAGTGTAAAGAGTGCTGCGACTGCAAAAGCCTTTGCGAGCGATCTATTCATTTTTCTCCGTTTTTCTCCGCCTTTTATTTCACCTCTACACTATAGTTCATTTTACAACCTGGCAGTAGTAGATGCTGCTCGATACTCTCGCAGGCGTCTAACGCTTCGCATCAGCGGGGCCGCGCCGAATCTTGGATGATCATGACAAGCTCGCTTCGCGGCCTCCGTTGCATGCTGAAGTTAGGCATCGGCGCTTACCTACCACTCTCATTATTTCATTATTTCTATTACGCCTACTGTCGCATAATGACCTAGCTTAGGAAATCTCCGCAACAGAATAGCATCCATCTGACTAAACATTTGTGTGAACCGGCTCAAAGCTGGTATGAGTTGTATGAAATTAGTAAGAGGTAGACTGAACGGCTTATAACGGTATGATGAACATCCTTTCGTAAATTCCATTAGCTCACTCGTAGTTAAGGGCCGCTCGAAAGGCGATACATTAGTTGGTTGGTATGGAATCAGGCTTCGTATTAGCTTCAGTATCTTTGAATCCCTCATCGGTTCCTGGAAAATTGCACGACCTTTCTTGCCCAGTACTCGCTTGACCTCTTGGGCTGATAATGCGAGATCCAAATGGTGTAGGATAGCTATACCGAATACGATGTCTACTGATTCGTCCCGCAGAGGCAATTCATGCGCTGATCCAACAATGAACTCTACTCCTGAAGTAATACCATTAACAACAAGGCGCTGGCGAGCAATACGGATCAAATCCGATGAAATATCAATAGCTATAACGTAAGCGCCGCGCCGGGCCATTGCTAAAGTATTGACCCCATCGCCGCAGCCATACTCGAGTATTGTCTTACCGCGTATATCGCCTAATAAGTGATAGGAATATTCTAGAGGAGTATAAGCATTAGCAGGCGGGTCAAGATAACGCGACAGCTCCTTTTCATTAGCGCGGAGGTCGACTGCATTTCGGCGAGATGCTTCCAAGGCGCTACGTTCGATTTCAGCTTGTTCCCAGTTCTTAACTGTGTGGGGCATTTCGAAGCTTCGTATAATAAAGATTAGAGGCGAATTTGAATCACCGCAAAGCGCCCAGCGTTCACATATACTAACGAAAGCTATGTATAGACTCAAGCAATAAAGACTTGGCTAGGAGATAGAGGCTCTTACATTCGGCTTGAATAATGGCTTCTGAATGCTGATAGATCGGATAATCGTTTAGTAATGACTGGGGCTGCCTTCCCGTTTTCCAGAAGGTACAAAAACAAGAGGGCCCCAATTTGCCGTTCAGATTTGTTTTTCGCATTGTTCCAATTCTTATTAAATTCCCCTCCCTGGATGCTCCGTTTTAGTGAACTCACCCTAATATAAAATTCCAGGAATCTCTCAAACGCGGCATGCATACTCGCTACGGACTCAAACGTGTGGCCATAGAGCAATGCTAGCGCGGCAGATTCAAATAAAAACTCAAACTTGAAGTTTGAGGCCATGATTATGGTTTTGTGCCCGTTAGGGCAGGTAACATTGTACTGTCCGTCATCGCGAATATCCTTGATCATATATTCGCTTTCTGCCCACTGGTCTTCTGACTTACATTCGATACACTTTAGAAGAAGTCCCATAGGTTTAAGTTACATCTGGCTGACTCTCAGTGCCAGCGCCTAACGCTGGCGTTCAGCGGGGCCGCGAGCGGCCTCACCATCAACCACGTGAGGATCTATGCCATAATGAAAAGCAGCACTGCCTCAGTCGTGGCCTTCTTTCAGTCGTCGATTGGATCAATACCAAGTCGTTCAAGTTGTTCAAGGCCCTCCTTCATGACTTTGAGCGCTTCAGGCGAGTGCCCCTGCCAATCCGTGATCTCGCCCGTAACCCGTAGAGGCTCACGGGAGCGGAATGACTTTGTCGGATTACCCCGAAACTTTTTATCCGTCAGATTGGGGTCAGCTTCAATCGGGCCAGTCGGTTCCACAATGTAAATTCTGCCGGGGCCTTCACCGACAGCTAGCTCTGCTCCCCATATGGCTGCATCCAAAGTTCGGGTCAAATAGACGTAGTTTGTTGTCCTAGCCTTATTGCCAAAGTTAGGGGTATGACCCGGCTTAATTAGGTCTCCTGGCCTTAGGTCAGCCCGAGTTCCATGATAAAGAGGCCACTCCGTGACTTCACCTGTGACCCGCAACGGCTCGCGAGAATAACATAACATCGACGGATGGCCCGGAGGTTTCTGATCCGTCAGGTCGGAGGCATCTTCAACCTGGCCGATTGGCTCTACTATGTAAACTCTGCCGGGGCCTTCGCCGACCGCAATTTCTGCCTCCCAAATGGCCGCATCCAGATTCGGGGTCAGGTAGACATTGGTTGTCATCCTGTCCCGCTCACCGACGTCCGGAGGATTGCTAGGTTTGATCAGGTCTCCTGGCTTCAGCTCAGCCCGTGTGCCATGGTAGAACCGCTTCGTCTGCAGGTCGTCGGTGGTGCCAAGAATGCCTTTGCTCATGTCTGTATTCTCCAAATCTGCGATGAGCGCCTAACGCTCCGCTCGCCCGGCCTGCACGTAAAAATCGATGAAACATTCGACAAGAGATTGCGGGCTCGGGTACATGCCGTTGTTAGGCTGCGGTGATATCTTCTCGACAAACAACTGAGCAAATCGCACGGCGTTCTTCAGGGTGCGTGCCGATGATGCCTTGCCAGTCGTGCCCGAATCTATACGGATTATGATGCTGCCCTTCCTGAATAACACGTAACTGCTCCTGGAGTAGGGGTTGTAGGAACTGATGAACGACTCGTCGCCAAACTTGTAAGACTCTACGAGCCGCCCCGGCGCGGCTACCGGAGCAGTACGCATCTCATAAAACAGCTTAATGGCCGCCTCGACTGAAGGCTCCTGATAAAGGTAGACAACTACGCCCTCCTTCCCGCACACCCAGTTCACCCAAAGCTCCGCGCGGTCAACGTCGTTCCGCCCCTGCTGGTGAAAAACTTTCCAGCACGATGCCTTTTCTTTAACCAAGGCTTTAACTTCCTCCGCGATGGTAGAAACCTCACCCGCATAAGCCGCTGGCGTATAGCGAAGGAGTATGAGCGATAGAATTAGCAGACTCGCAGGTCGAAACATTCTGATCTTCCTTTGATTCCAGTGCAAGAGCCGCCTAACGCCCCGCTGATGCGGGGCCGCACATAACCATCAATGAAACATAAGAGACTTGATTCGCGGCCTCCGTTGAATGCGCATGTTAGGCATCTCGCTTTGAAAGACCATAGACATGGGTAACAAATCTGTCGGTAGACATGGGTTACACCTGCTTCCGCTTCAGCCTCCCAAGATGATCTTCTATTCTCAGTTTTTCTTCAAGCAGCCGCCCCAGTTTCACCGGCCCAAGGTACACATCCCATAGCCCGTG
>DASQDI010000017.1:0-36869 GCA_035634255.1 Blastocatellia bacterium | reverse complement strand
CTTGTATTTTGCTATATATAGTTTTTACAGGATCAAGAAAAGCTGTTAGAATAGGTGACGTCATGGAAGTTAATGTGAGTGAAAGGATATCGCAAGCTCCGAAGTACAGGATCGGGGCGGTGACGAGATTGACGGGGCTTTCAGCCGACGTGGTTAGGGTGTGGGAGCGGCGTTATGGGGCGGTCCGTCCATTGCGGAGTCAGGGGGGCTCGCGGCTCTACTCGGAGGCGGACATATGGCGTCTGAGGCAATTGCGTCAGGCGATTGAGAAGGGGCACAACATAGGTCAGGTAGCGAATCTGCCGGGGGAAGAACTGGAGCGCCTGATCGGAGACTCGCGGCACAGGGCTGACTCGGCCGACCCTTACACGACCGTGCGCGAGCGTTTTATCGAATCGATTGCGAGGATGGATGTGGTGGCGGCGGACGGGGAGTTGAGCCGCGCCGCCACACTGTTTCCGGCGCGGCCTCTCGTGAGGAATATCATCGCGCCGATATTGACCGAGGTCGGGGACCGGTGGTCGCACAAAGACTTCGGCGTCGCGCATGAGCACGTGGCGTCGAACCTCGTGCGGGGGGTGATCAGTTCTCTCCTGCGGCTTTATCCCCCGAACGAGCAGGCGGAGTCGATAGTGCTTGCGACGCCTTCGGGCGAGCGGCACGAGTTCGGGATATTGCTCGCGGCTCTGCTGGCCGCGAGTCGCGGCTGGCGAGTGATCTACCTCGGGGCGGACCTCCCGGCGGCGGAGACGGCTCACGCCCTCCGTCTGACGGGCTCGCGCTATCTCGCGTTGAGCCTGGTTACGCCGCACGACTTGCAGATCACGAAAGACATCGAAGCGCTCGCGGAACTGGTCCCGCCCACGGTTCGCGTGTGGGTCGGCGGCGGCGAAGTGCCCGCTTACAGGGCTACGCTGGACCGCGCGGGATGGATCATCATTCGCGACCTCGACGACCTCGACGACCGGTTGAGGCGGTAAGGATTGAGGCGACGGAGACGCGGCCTCTGTTACCGGGGTGCCGGAAGTCCGGGCGGCCCTGTTTGCCCGCCATGGGTCATTCATCGGCCGCGTGGTACGGTCATTGCTCTCTCAAGTTGATCTCTGTTTAATGTCGCCTTTTGGAACAGAGAACCGAGCGGTCTTGAAGTTTTGCGAGCGAGGGGAGTGGGATGTCTGCAATAAGTAACGGGTCTGCGCTTAACGGCTCGTGTGCGGGAAACGGAGTTAAAGACCCGATCAAGGTCGTCGAGCGCGGCTCGCGCGCGCGGTGGTGGCGCAGGCGCGGCTCGAAGAAGAGCGGATTCCGCTACGAGGACGCGAGCGGCAACCGCATAACGGACCCGTCGGAGCTTGAGCGGATACGGTCGCTCGTGATCCCGCCCGCGTGGACGCACGTGCGAATCTCCCCGAGCGCGCGGAGCAGGCAGCAGGCAATCGGCATCGACGCCAGCGGGCGGGTCCAGTACAAGTATCACCCCCGCTACTCGGCCCGCCAGCAGCAGAAGAAGTATGAAAAGATCGAGAGGTTCGGCAGCTACCTCCCGTCTCTGCGCCGCGTCACGAACGAGCACCTGGGGCTCGAAGGCTTCCCGCGCGAGCGCGTGCTGGCCATAGTCATCCGGCTGATGAACGACCTCTATTTCCGCATGGGCTCCGAAGAGAGCGTGAGGCGTTACAGGACCTACGGGGTGACGACTCTCCGCAACCGCCACATCGAGATCAAGCCGGGCGGCGAGCTGGTCTTCAGCTTCGTGGGCAAGCACCACATAAAACATAGGCGCATAATCGTCGACGAAGAACTGGCGGCGACGATGCGCGACCTGAAGGCTCTGGGGGGGGCGAAGCTGTTCGAGTACGTGGGCGAAGACGGGCGCGTACACCCGATCAAGCCGAAGGACGTGAACGAATACATCAAGGCCGCGACATCGCCCGAGTTCTCGGCCAAGGATTTTCGCACGTGGGGCGGCACGCTGCTGGCGGCGGTCAAGCTCGCGGAAGAGGGGGCCCCCGAGGACGAGAAGCAGGCGAAGAGCAGGATCATTCGCACGATAAAATTCGTGGCCGAACACCTCGGCAACACGCCCACCGTCTGCCGCAGCTGTTACATCCACCCCGGCGTGCTCGGACTCTACATGTCCGGCGTCACTCTCGAACAGTACCGCCCCCGGCGCGAGCGTTACATCCGGCGCCTCCAGCCGGATTACAACGTCGAAGAGGAAGCCCTGATGAAATTGTTCCGCGCGACTTCGAACAACTTCCTGTTGAGCAGGAAGGCCGCGTGAGACCGGGACCGGTCAGAAGAATGCGACCGGGAGAGCCGGCGGCCCGCCGGCTCTCCCGGAAATTATTTCAATTCCCTTTATAGAATCCCCCGCCGGTCAATCGGCGCTAATCCACGACCCGCTCCTTGATGTCGGCTCTCGACATGAAGCCTCCGATCAGGAAGATCAGGCCGAGCAGGATGTGGAGGATGTGGTCCGCGGTCCCGAGTTCGAGCATACCCGGTATGACTTTGAGCAGGCGGTCGTCGGTGGGGCCCGGAATGCCGGCCGAGGGGCTCGACGAACCTCCGAACAGGAAGCCGGCCACCCCGAGCAGGGCGTATACGATGCCGAACACGATGCAGAAGAGGCGGGCCTGGGCCTCGGTCCCTTTCAGGCCCAGGTAGAGGGCCACCGCCCCCGAAACGAGGTGGATCACCGTGTGCACGATGCTCAGGTGTGTGCCGAGAAAGTCACGAGCGACGAACCCTATAATCCCAACCAGCAAGAAACCTATACCCAGGATGGTAGCAATTCTCTTTGCCATAGTCTCTCCTTTGTGAGGTGAAGAATTGAGCGGCTGCGAGCAACCGCCCTCGGGTTTCAAGCCAACAGCGTCCCGCTGTGATGTACATGAAGATAATGTTTATAGAAGGTCGAATGAGACCGGACTATCCTGAACCGCGCCCACTCTCGAAACGCCCCGGCGTGTATGAAGAGTATCAAGTGAGGCCGGGAGCGGATCGTCTGACAGGCGGAGCTTAGCACTTACAAAGGCCGATTTCCACTGAAATGTAACTCCCTCGGGTGGCTCGGGCGAA
Organism: Blastocatellia bacterium; assembly: GCA_035634255.1. Classification (GTDB taxonomy): domain Bacteria; phylum Acidobacteriota; class Blastocatellia; order UBA7656; family UBA7656; genus DATLMR01. The sequence goes on along the minus strand of DASQDI010000017.1, from coordinate 33,785 downwards.
ATTCAGAAGCTCCCGTTTTACGCCATTATTGCGCCCGCCCGCTCTGAAAATGCCCGTGTTGTACGAGCTACTTGGCTCTGGTATATTCGTTCCGCCCGCGAAGCGACCACTTTCTTTCAACGGGAGACTGACACGGATGCTCCTCAACCTGCTGCTCGTGATCCTGGCCTACCTGCTCGGCTCGATCCCCTTCGGCTATCTGCTGGTGAAGTACGTGTTCACGGGCGGCGAAGACGTTCGCAAAGTAGGGTCGGGCAGCACGGGGGCGACCAACGTCATGCGGCGGGCGGGCCTGAAGGCGGGGCTGCTCACGTACGTCTTCGACGTGCTGAAGGGGCTGGTCGCGGTCCTCGTGACGAAGTCGGTGGTCGGGGACGATTACCTCTGGATAGGCGCGGCGGCGGTCGCGGCCATCGCCGGCCACATCTTCCCCGTCTTCCTCAACTTTCACGGGGGCAAAGGCGTGGCGACCGGCGTCGGCGTCTACCTCGCGCTCGCGCCTTACTCGGTGCTTTCGACCCTCGTGCTCTGGGGGGTCATCGTCTACTTCACGCGCTACGTGTCGCTCGGCTCGATAATAGGGACGGCGGCCGTCCCGTTCTGGACCCTGCTCTATTATGGGTGGCTGCAACCGAGCCCGCACCTGAACGCCCTGCTGGTGGTCGCGGTGGCCGGGTGCGCGCTCATCGTCGCCAGGCACAGCGAAAACATCAAGCGACTGTCGCAGGGTACCGAGAGCAAGATCGGCCAGAAGGCCGGCCCCGACGCGGGCTCGGGGAGCCATGACCGGACGGCGGTCGGCGGAGGCCCCAGCTGATGCAGGCGCATCCGAGTGAGAGAAGGCGCGCGGCGGTCATAGGCTCGGGTAGCTGGGGCACGGCGCTCGCCCTCGTCGCGGCCCGCGCGCGCCACGACGTTCGGATGTGGGCGCGCGAGCCGGAGGTGGCCGACTCCATCACCCGCTCGCGCAGGAACCCTTTCTACCTTTCCGAATTCGAGCTGCCGGAAAACATCTCGGCGACGACCTCGCTCGAACTCGCCCTCGAAGGGGCCGACCTAGTCATAACGGTCGTGCCTTCGCACGCCATGCGCGAGGTCCTCCGGCAGATGCGCCCTTACCTCCGGGCCGAGACCGTGATAGTGAGCGCGACGAAAGGGGTGGAGAACGGCTCCCTGATGCGGATGTCGGAAGTCGCCCACAGCGTGCTCGGGGAGATATTCGAGCCGCGCTTCGTCGCCCTTTCCGGGCCGAGCTTCGCGCACGAAGTGGCGAAGGGCGACCCCACGGCCATAGTCGCCGCGAGCCGCGAGCGCGAGTGGTGCGAGATGGTGCAGAAGGAGCTCAGCTCCCACGTCTTCCGCGTCTACACCAACTCCGACGTGGCGGGGGTCGAGCTCGGCGGCGCGGTCAAGAACGTGGTCGCGATAGGGGCGGGCGTGGTGCGGGGCCTCGGGCTCGGGACCAACACGGTCGCGGCGATAATAACGCGCGGGCTGGCGGAGATGACGCGGCTCGCCCTGTCGGAGGGCGCGCGGCCCGAGACGCTCTCGGGGCTCGCGGGGCTGGGGGATTTAGTCCTGACCTGCACGGGAGAGTTGTCGCGCAACCGCAAGGTCGGCGTCGAGCTGGGGCGCGGGCGCGCGCTGTCTGATATCCTCGGAGAGATGCGCGAGGTGGCCGAAGGGGTGAACACGACGCGGGCCATACATGACCTGGGCCGACGCCTCGGCATCGACATGCCGATAACCGGCAGCATCTACGCTCTGCTCTACGAAGACAAGTCGGCAATCGACGCCGCCAACGAGCTGATGGGACGGCCGCTCAGGCGGGAGTAGCGAGTGGAGGAAAGAAATTGAGACCGAGAGGCACTGCCCCTTTATCTTCGCCCGCGCGGCCGCATGAGCGGTCCCCCTTCTGGTGGCTGCGGTGGGTGCCCGCCTTCGTCCTGCTGCTCCTGGTCCTCGACCTTTTTTACATCGTCGGCAGTGTCGCGATAGTGCCGGTCCTAGCGTCGTTCGCGCTCGCCTACCTGCTCAACCCCTTCGTCCAGCAGGGGGAGAGGTACGGCCTCTCGCGGCCCATCGCCGCGGTGCTGGCCCTGGTGCTGGTCGGCGCGGCGATAGTGGCTTTCCTGAGCTTCGTCCTGCCCGACCTGTGGACGCAGGGGCTCAACTCGGGCAAGAAGATCCTGAGCAATTTCAACGAAGATTCCGCGAGGAGGCAGAGGAATGCGCTCAGGCGTTACTCGCCTCAGCTGGACAGTCTGGTGGGCGACCGGGTGCAGGAGTTCCTCGGGAACCCCGCGGCGGCCTTCACGTCCGAGGACGGCACGAGCAACTGGCTGGCTGGCGGGCTGACGGGCTTCCTTTCGACCGCGGCGGCCGGGCTCGACCTGTTGCTCGTCCCCTTCTTCGTTTTCTACATCCTGGTCGATTTCGGGACGTGGCGAACCTCGTGGGAGGACCTGATCCCCCCGCGATTCCGCGACACCTTCAGCCGCCTCTTCGACGAGGTGGGCCGTATACTAGAATCCTACGTGCGCGGGCAGTTGATGATAGCGATGGTCATGTCCGTGCTCTACGCGATAGGGTTCGCCGCGCTCGGAGTGCCGGCCTGGGCGGGCATCGCGGCCCTGTCGGGGATGCTGAATGCGATCCCGTACGTCGGCACGGCCCTGGGCCTCGTGCTCGCCACCGGGTTCACGCTCGCGGACGGAGGGGGGCTGTGGAGGATTTCAGGCGTCGTCGGGGTCTTCGTCGTGGTCCAGTCAATCGAAGGCTATTACCTCACCCCCCGCATTCTCGGGAGCCGCCTCAGCCTGCACCCGATGGCAGTATTTCTGGGGCTGCTGATAGGCGGGAAGCTCTTCGGGCTGCTGGGAATCATACTGGCCGTGCCCACGATAGCGGTCGCCAAGGTGTTCCTCAAATTCATGCGCGAGCTTTATAAAGCTTCTCGCTTCTACCACGCCGGAGACCTCGAACCGGGGGCCGAGCCGAGCGACAACATAGAGGAACGCATGGCCGACGCGGCCGAGGTCGTGCTCGCGGAACAGGTCGAATCCGATTCGGGCGATGAGCTGCTCACGCCCGCGAAGCAGGACGACGACCCGGTGCGGTCGATGTGAAAAGCATTCGGGGATGGGCGCCCGCGCCTTTTCAAACGCCCTCTCAGCACTCGGCGCTGCCGTGCCCTCTGGTGCCCGACCCGTGGTCCATACTCAACCGCTCGCGCATGCGCCGCTGCCAGTAAGTGCAGGGGCTTGATTCATCCTCGAATACGCTGAGCGCTTCCTTGAGGGTCTCCCCGCCCGATTGCCGCGTCTTCAGGTAGAGCAGGGCCGTGATGATCGAGCTGAACGTGCCTATCAGGATGTTCAGAGGCAGCCCGATCAGCGGGTGAATGTTCGCGACGAGTTCCACCCCGCCCGGTATCTTCAGAACCTTGACGATCAGTGTGAGGACGATACTGATCGTCAATGAAATAACTATCGGGATGACGAACTGGATGAAGATGATCGCGGCGACGGTCCTCCTGGCCCGCTTCGAGAGCGACTTCGCGCGGGCCAGCGCCGCGCGCCCCGAGTGGCGTTCCATCATCACGACCGGTGCCACGAGCGTGTAATTCATCATGACGATCAGGCCGGGGATCAGCCCCAGCAGGATCCCTAAAAATGCAAGGACCTGGACCAGCATCACCGTGGTCGTGAACGGCCTCAGGCGCTTCCTGAGCGCGGTGAAGGCGGGCCGGATTTCGAGCGGGCGCAGGGGGGCGGCGATCACCTGCGTGACCAGCCGCGTAGTCACTCCCACCTGTAGCGAAGCGATCAGCATCGTCACGGGGATCGAGATTATGGAGAGCCCGGCCCTGACAAGGACCGCCGCCCTATCGGAGATGGCGCCGGTCGCCGTGAGCGAGAGGCATATGATCTGCAAAACGGTGATGGCGATCAGGGGCAGATAGACCAGCAGGGCGACCTTGGAAAAGATGGGCATGTGCTCGCTGAAGAGCGCCATCGCCTTGCGGACCAGAGTGCCCGCCCCTTCCGACCGCGCGCGCAACGCGCTTGAGAATGCGGCGGCGGAGACGGGCCGCTCGCTCGGGTCTTTGGCGAGGGCCGACATCACGAGCCGGGACAATTTCTTCGGGAGCCTCTTGACCTTGAGCGGCGGCGGGGCCGCCTCCATGTGCATCTTCAGCACCGCGTTCATATCGCCCGAGAAGGGCGGCCTGCCGGTGAGCATCTGGTAGGCGATGACGCCGAGGCTGTAGATGTCCGACCGCGCGTCGAGCGCCTCGCCCCGGCACTGCTCGGGCGACATGTAAACCGGAGTGCCGAGTACCGAGCCGACTCGCGTGATCCCGTCCATCGAGGCCGTGTATAGCCCGCGGGTCTCCTCCGTGGCCCGCGGCTCGATCAGCTGCGTCCTCTCGTCCTCGCCCGAAGGCCGTGATTGGCTTGGGGGCCGCGACTGCGGAGGGGCTTCGCTGACGGCCGTCTGCACGAGCGTATCGGCCCCGTGGGCGTCGAGCAGAAGAGTGTTCTCTTCCTCGCCCGCGGCGGGCGAATGGGTCTCGGGCGCGGAGCGCGCTTTCGTGGCCGATTCGGAGATGGCGGTGTCGCGCGCGCGGGCGGCCGTCCGGAAAGAAGCTACTCCGTGCAGGCGGGGGGCGCGCGCGGCGGAGACGGAGTCGATCACTCCCGCGCCCTCGCCGCCCTCCGCCGACGCGGTGTCGGCGAGCTTCGCCAGCCCGAAGTCGAGCACCTTGACCGTGTAGCCCCCGCGCTGATTCGGCTCAAGCCATATGTTATCCGGCTTCAGGTCGCGATGTATTATGCCCTGCTGGTGGGCCTCCGCGACCGCCGAGCATGCCTGCTCAAGTATGTCGATCACCCAGCTTAGCGGCAGGCTCGATTCCTCCTTCAGAATGTCGGCCAGGGAGCAGCCGTCAAGGTACTCCATCACGAGGTAGGCGACGCGCTGAGAGCCCACCTGCGCGAAGCCGAAATCGGTCACGTCGACGACGTTCGGGTGGCGCAGCCGGCCCGCGGCCTTGGCCTCGCGTTTGAATCGCTCGACGAACTCGTTCTGGTTCATGTACTGGGGGGTGATCACCTTCAGAGCGACCGGCCTGCCCGTGCCGAGGTGCGTGGCGAGGTAGACGGCTCCCATGCCGCCCATGCCGAGTTGCTTCTCTATTTGATACTTCTCGTCAAGCGCCTGACCTATCAGATGCGCTGGGTTCATCAAAAACCTCCATGAGGCAAGGGGTCGGGGGCCAGTGGCCGGAGGCCAGGGAAGATTTCAGACCCTCTTTATAGAATCCTTGTCCCTCCCTGCCCCTCTATTCTTTCTCGGCGTTCCTTCTCGCCTGCCCCTGGTCCCGGCCCGCGGCCAGCCCCCCGCGGCAGACCGCCAGTTGCGCGAGGACGGAAGTCTCTTCGTCGGACAGCTGTTGCGCGAGGAACAGCGCGCGGTCAAAGTCCCTGCGGGCGAGCGCGGCGAACGTGCTTTCTAAACCCATTTGATAAAGCTCGTCGAAGCCCGCGCCCTGCGGCTTCTTCCCGGCTTCAGGGGCAGGCGCGGGGCCGTTCAGGGATTTGACGGCCGCCTGCAACACTTCGAAAGACCTTTGCAGGTCGAAGGCGGAAAAGCTGCTCGCGACCGAAAGGAGGATGCGCGAGCGGGCCGCGCGGGCCTGTAGCTTCACCGACTCGCCCTCGGCTTCGTTGAGCAGCTCGGTCGCGCGCACCCTGTCCTTCAAAGCCAGAGCCGCGCCCGCGATCCTGACGGTGGCTTCGATGCGCTCGACGCTGCTCGCGAGGCGGCGCGCGATGGCGACCGCGTCGTCGATCTGCCCCTCCGCGCTCTGGCGGCGCACGATCTGAATCAGCACGCGGTCCCGCACGTTCGCATCCGATATTTTAAAGGCCGTGGCCTGCGCCGCGTTCACATCTTTGGCCGAGAGCCACCCGAGCGCGGCCCGCGCGTAAAGCGCGTCGCGCTCGCCGTCGGTGTCGGCGAGGCGCGCCTCGCGCGTGACATCGACCGGAGTGCTCGCGGGGATCGAGCCGGGGTCTATGGCGACGCTCGAATCGTTAGACTGCGCCGTCTTGCTCTTAAGCTCCGCCAGCTGGTTCGGCAGGTGGCGCGCGAACAGGTCGGATAGCTGCCTGACTATGAAGTAGATCGAGTCGGACCCGTCATCGTTCGCCGCCTCGTCGGGCGCGCCGGAGCCGGAATCGACCTGAAGCATGATCTGCCTGAACGAGAGGTCGAGGAAGCGGACGACCAGCGACCGGCTCATCGCCCCTCTGGTGGAAGGCGACGCCGCGAGCACCACGTACGACCCGAGCGTGTGCACGTCGTCGAGGTCGACCAGAGGCAGTCTCTCCAGCCGCGCGACGGCGCTCGAAAAGAGCAGGTCGGCGAGCCTCGAATCGACCCCGCGCATGATCGTGAGCAGCCGCGAGAACTTCGGGGAGATGATCGACGAAGTCAGCCCTTGCGCGCCGGGCGGAGGGTTCGAGAGGTCGACCGCCGGCCCCAGGCTCAACTGCCCGAGCGTCATCGCGCGGTGCGGGTCGCGCTCCGCGACCTGAAGCGCGACGCTTATCAAAAGCTCGCGCCGCTCGTCTTCCCCCCTCGAAGAGACGGGCACGAACGATGTCATGTCGCGCCCGTCGGGCTTGCGCGAATCCCGCGCGGCGACCCTCCGCGTGTCCGAAGCGTAAGCGATCCTGCGCGCGAACTCTTCGGCCAGTTCCGGGTCGCGGCCCGCGACCTGATTCAACAGCTCGGCCCGCAGGTCAGAGACCGGGGCGGCCGGCTCCGGCGCGCCGCCCTCTTCGGGAGCGGCCTCGGCCTCCGCCTGGGAAGGCATCAGGGATTCGAACGCGCGGCGAAATATCGAGCGCGCGCACTCCCGGTCCTGCGGCCAGAGCAGGACCGCCGCATGGGTCTGCACGCGGACGGCGAAGGCCAGGTCGCGGGAGGCGCGGGCGCTGTCGGCTATGTCTATGAGCAGCCATTTTATTCGGGATTCCTGCTGCCTCGGCTCACTATTCTGAGCAGACCAGGCCGCGCGCGGCATCACGCCCGAAAGAGAGATGACCACGATCAGAGCGCATCTTCTGAAAGCGAGGCACAGCATAGTAGCGTAAAGGGTATCATGGAGCCGGTCGCGTTGCACACGGCCATGTGGGCGTCCGGGGCGAAATAAAATCAGGGCAGGAAATGGGGGCGTGATCGGGCTTTTTTCAGTCCGCCCCGCCCGTGTAAAGCGATTCGATCACCCCTCCGTACTTCTCCTCGACCACCCGCCGGCGCACCTTGAGGGTGGGCGTCAGCTCGCCCCCGTCTATCGTGAACTCTTTCGGCAGGAGCGCGACACGCTTCACCTTCTCGTAGTCGGCCAGCTCCGCGGTCAGGCGCTTCACCTCGCTTCTGACCATCTCCACCACGCGCTTGTCCGAGATGAGCTCCTGCCTGTCGAGGTCGGCGAGCCCCTGCTGCCGAGCCCAGCCGCGCAGCCGCTCGAAGTCGGGGACGATCAGAGCGCTCACGTACTTCCTCCTGTCGCCCACGATGACGGCCTGCTCGACGAACTCGCTCTGGTTTATCATCCCTTCGATCAACTGCGGGGCGACGTACTTCCCGGCGGAGGTCTTTATCAGGTCCTTCTTGCGGTCCGTGATGAAGAGGAACCCGTCCGCGTCTAGGTGGCCGATGTCCCCGGTCTTGAACCACCTGCCGGAGCCGTTCTCCGTAAACACGCAGTCGGTCTCCTCCGGCTTCTTGAAGTAGCCCTGAAAGACGTGCGGGCCCCGCGTCAATATCTCCCCGTCCTCGGCTATCTTCACCTCGACGCCCGGCAGGGGGCGGCCGACCGACCCTATGCGGTTCCGCTCAAGCGTGTTGACGGCGATGACGGGCGAGGTCTCGGTCAGGCCGTAGCCCTGAAGCACCGGCACCCCCGCGCCTATGAAAAACATCGCGACGTCGGGCGACAGGGCCGCGCCGCCCGACACTATGCGCTTCATGTTGTCGCCGACCGCCGCGCGCAGCTTCCTGAATACGAGCAGGTCTGCGATGTCCTTCTGAAGCTGAAGCATGGGGGGCACGCTCTCGTTCGAGGTCTCGTACTCCGCGAGGCGACGCCCGACGCCCGTGGCCCAGTCGAGTATCTTCTTCCTCGCGCCGCCCGCGTCGGACGCGGTCTTCTGCACCCGCGCGTGAATCTTTTCGAGCAGGCGCGGCACGCTCGACATGAGAGTCGGCCGAACCTCCTGCATGTCGGAGGCGACCGTCTCTATCCCCCCCGCGTAATTTATCTGCACGCCGTGATGGAGGCAGAGGTAGAGGACCATCCGCTCGAAGATGTGCGAGAGGGGCAGGAAAGAGAGCATCAGGTTGTTCGCTTCGATCCCCAGGAACGTGCCCGACGCGAGCGCGTTGAACGTGATGTTGGAATGCGAGAGGACCGCGCCTTTGGGCTCGCCGGTCGTGCCCGAGGTGTAGATGATCGAGGCGCGGTCGTCCGGCTTCACGTCCGACGAGAGCAGGTCGTAAAGCTCCGGCCTCTCTTCAGACAGGCGCGCGCCCGCGCTCTCAAGGGACTCATAGGGGATGACGTTTTCGCCCGTGACCTCTTCCTGAAAAGGGACGATGCGCAGGTCGGAGAATTTATCGAGCGCCCCCCGCACGCGCTTCATCTGCCTCGCGGAGGAGATCAAGAGGAGTTTGGGGCGCGTCTCTTCGAGGATGTATTCGACCTGATGCACGGCCTGCGTCGGGTAGATGGGGACGTTGACCGCGCCGAGCGACAGGATGGCGTAATCGCTTATGGTCCAGAGCGGCCCGCTCTCCGCGAGCATGGCGACGTAATCGCCCTTGCGCACGCCCAGCCCGTACAGGCCGAGCGCGACGTTCCTGACTCGCTCCAGAACTTTCTCCGTCGTGACGCCGGTCCACTCTTTCTTATGCTTGAACCTGAGCGCCTCGAACTGCGGGCGCGACCGCGCGGCGAGCTTCAGTAATTCAACGAGAGTCTGTGGTCTAGGATTTTCCATGCCCATTTCCACCCTGATTTTCCACTATTGATTTTAGAGTCTGAAGCTGTGATTCGGAAAGCGGGGATAATTGTAGCAGGGGTCAGTGGCCGGGGGCCAGGGGTCAGGGGTGACGCCCGCGATTTCGATTTACCCGAAAGTGATTCTTTAAGGGGATCGATTCTACAAAGAGAATCTGAGATGTTACTTCCTTAGCCCTGGCTCCTGCCCCCCGGCCACTGACCCCTGATCCATTCCCCTATCCCGTCTTTGGCGCGCTCGTAGACATGATCCTGCGAGACGGGGGCGCTCTTCGGGACTTTGAATGAATGATCCCCGCCTTCGATCACGTAGAGGTGGGCCGGCGGCTTGAGCCTGCTCGTGATGGGCAGCAACTCGTCAGGCGTGCCGAACGGGTCGCGAGAGCCCTGCACGAAGAGCATAGGCAGGCCGATGCGCGGCAGGTGGTCCGCGCGAAGCTGCCCCGGCTTGCCCGGAGGGTGGAGCGGGTAGCCGAGGAAGACGAGCCCGCTTAAACCCTCGACACCCTCGGCGGCGACCTGCGAGGCGATGCGCCCCCCGAGAGATTTGCCCCCGATGATGAGCCTGTTCCCGGCCAGAGGCTTTCGCCCGCGCACGGCGGAGATGGCCGCGCGCAGGCACGCTTCCAGTTTGTCCCCACGGTCGGGCGCGCGCCGCCCCTCCTCCGTGTAGAGAAAGTTGTACGTCACCACGTCGGTGCCGCGGGCCGCGAGCCCTTCGGCGAAGGCAACCATGAATTCGCTCGTCTGGTCCGCGCCCGCCCCGTGGCCGAGCAGGAGCGTCACCCCTTGACGCTCCCGCCCCGACGCCGCGTAGGTTATGCCGGTCACGGATCGGTCTTCATCGACGCGGATCGAAAAGCTCCCCTTCATCTCTCACCACCTCACTGCCACCTGAAGATTCGGAGGGCGACCGCGAAGCTCACCAGAGCCCAGACGAGCAGCACGGATATCTCCCCCCACGTCGAGGCCAGCGGCAGGCCCTCGTTCATCACGGCGCGGTACGAGTCGTTCAGGGCCGTGAGCGGCAGGGCCTTGATGAAAGGCTGGACCGATTCGGGGAACCGGGACGACGAGAAGAAGGTCCCCGAAAAAAGCCACATCGGGACCATCACGAGGTTCATCAGGCCCGACACCCCCTCGACCGTCTTCGGCCTCGCGGCCACGAGCAGGCCGATCCCCCCGAACGACAGCGCGCCGACGACCGATAGGAACGCGAGGCTCACCAGAGAGCCCTGCACCTTCACGTCGAACGCGAACCACGCGAACGCGACGACCACCGCGACCTCGCCCGCCAGAAACACCAGCCGCGAGAGCATGAAGGAGAAGAGGTAATGCGACTTCCGCATCGGGGTCGCGGCCAGACGCTTGAGCAGCTTCCGGTTGCGCGCCCACACAATCGCGAACCCGAGGCCCCACATCCCGCTGCCCATCAGGTTCAACCCGATCAGGCCGGGGATTAGGAAGTCGATGTAGCGCGCGCCCGGCTCAGTCCTCGTCTCTTCGCGCACCGAGACCACGTCCGCGCGCCCGAACTCGCGCTGCAAGGCGTCGTCCACCGAGAGCCGCGCCGTCCGGCTCTCCGGCCGCGTGGGGTCGTAGTGGTACTCGATCTCGGGGGCCTTCCCGTCGCCTCCGCCGACCGCGCGAATGATTATGGCGACCTTCCCCGTGCGAAGCGCGTGCGCCGCCTGCTCGGGGCTCAGGGCTTCGGCGGAGAGGCCGAAAGAATTGGACGCGGGCGAGAGCGCCGCGACTATTCTGTCCATGTCCTTGTTTGCGCCCGCGCCGCTCGCGTCGCCCGAGACCCGCTCGACTGCTATGCGCGTCAGTTCGGGCGCGGTATTCCGGAATGCTATGCCGAGCACGCAGGCCATGAGGATCGGGAAGATGAAGACCCAGAACATGGCCTCGGGCTCGCGGACGAACTCGCGCACGCGGACGAAGGTTAGCTCGACGAGCGGGTGAGGCCCTTCCGACGAGCGGATGGCTTCCGGCTCGCGAAGGGGGGCTCCCCGCCCGGTTGAAGGACTGCCTGAGGCGTCGCGCGGGGCGGCGGGGGCCTGCGCCCCCGTCGGCTCGCTCGCGACGCCCTCTTCTTCTGCGATCAATTCTTTTTGTGCTTCAGGCATCGCGCAGCATCCTCCCTGTCAGACTCACGAACACGTCTTCGAGAGTCGCTTGATGAGTTGTCATGGTGACGATCTCCACGCTCTGGCGGTCGAACTCCGCGAGCAGGGCGGGCAGGGCCACGCCGATCTCGGAGACCGTGAGCGCGTAGTCGCCCTCGCGCCCCCGCACCCCGCGGACGCCGGGGAGCGCGACTAGGGCCGCGTCATTCAACTCGCCTTTCACGTTGAACTCGATTATCTGGTCCGCCCCGAGCGAGGCGATCAGCTCAAGCGGGGTGCCGAGCGCGATCACTCGCCCGTGATCCATGATGGCGACGCGGTCGCACAGGCGGGTCGCTTCCTCCATGTAATGAGTCGTCAGAAGTATCGTCCCCCCGCCCGCCTGGAACTTTTCGACTATCTCCCAGAGCTTGAGCCGCGCCTGCGGGTCGAGGCCGGTCGTCGGCTCGTCGAGGAAGAGGAGGTCCGGGTCGCCCACGAGCGCGCACGCCACGGCGAGGCGCTGCTTCTGCCCGCCCGACAGCTTGCCCACGCGCGCCTTGCGCTTCTCATCCAGCTCAACCGTGCTTATCACTTCATCGACCGAGCGCCCGCTCCTGTAGAAGCTGCGGAAGAGCCGGATCGTCTCTTCGACCGAGAGCTTGTCGGCGAACTGCGTCTCCTGAAGCTGGACCCCCAGCCGGTCGCGCAACCTCTGGTCATCGCCCGCCCCCCACTTCTGCCCGAGCACTTCCACCGAGCCCCCGTCCAGAGGCGTGAGCCCTTCCAGAATCTCGACGGTCGTCGTCTTGCCCGCGCCGTTCGGGCCGAGCAGGCCGAAACACTCGCCCATTCTCACTTCGAGGTCCAGCCCATTGACCGCGGTCACGTCGGCGTACTGCTTGATCAATCCCTCGCACCGCAAAGCAGCGGCATGCGGCGCAGAATGTTCTGCACTGGTCTTTGTAGAAGTCATAGAGATTCTTAATCGATTCGACTGCCCAATCGAGCGACAGAAAGTTATGAAGGTCCGGCGGCAAATAATCGCCAATCGCCGGTACAAATGTGGGAGTTAGTTAATGAGCCTAATCTTAATGACTATCATCGGTCTCTCCAATAAGCGGATGTTCTTACCACGACCAGCCAGTCGCGGCTTCCGCCGTTCGTTAGATACTACTACGAGAGCCGTCCGGAGACAAGCCGACATCGGCAATCGCTGGACTCCCGGAGGACGCGCGGGGTAGGCTAGAGCCTTGCCGGGAAAAAATCTCCATGAAGAAAAATCATTCGAGGCGGCCATGAGCGAAGGGGTGAGGCTCGCGCCCTTCACCACGCTCGGCGTAGGCGGCCCCGCGCGCTACTTCTCGGAAATTACTGACGCCTCGGCCCTCGCGGAAGGGGTGGCCTGGGCGCGCAGACGCGGCCTCCCGCTCTTCGTGCTGGGAGGCGGCAGCAACGTGGTCATATCCGATTCCGGCTTTCCCGGCCTCGTCCTTCGCATGAACATCCGAGGCGTCGACGCGCGACGGGAAGGCGGCCACGTCTTAATTAAAGCCGGCGCGGGCGAGGACTGGGACGAGCTGGTCGCGGCTTCGGTGGCCGACGGTCTGGCGGGCTTCGAGTGTCTTTCGGGCATACCCGGCAAAGTGGGGGCGACCCCCGTTCAAAACGTCGGCGCGTACGGGCAGGAGACGAGCGAGACTCTCGTTTCGGTCGAGGCTTACGACCTCGCGACCGACCGGCTCGTCGAGGTGCGCGCGAGCGAGTGCGAGTTCGGCTACCGCGCGAGCCGCTTCAAGCACCGCGACCGGGGCCGTTTCATCATCACCGGCGTCACCTACAGGCTGATCGAGTCGGGCCCGCCCGCCATCCGCTACTCGGAGCTGAGGCGCTACCTCGACGAACGGGGGGCGGGCGAGCCGTCGCTTGCCGAAACGCGCAGGGCCGTGCTCACTCTCCGCGCGCGCAAGGCGATGGTCATAGACCCGCGCGACCCGGACTCTCGCAGCGTGGGCTCGTTCTTCGTCAACCCGGTCGTCTCGGCGGGCGAGTTCGAGCGGATCAGGGAGCGCGCGCGCGAGTTGACGGGCGACGCCGACGCGATGCCTTCGTTCCCCGCCCCCGACGGCCACGTAAAACTTTCGGCGGCCTGGCTGATCGAGCGGGCGGGATTTCCGAGGGGCGTCGTCCGCGGCAACGTGGGCACTTCGACAAAGCACGCGCTCGCCATCATCAACCGGGGCGGCGGGACCGCGCGCGAGATCATCGAGCTCGCCCGAGAGATAGAAGCGGGCGTGCGCGAAACGTTCAACGTCACGCTCGCGCCCGAGCCCGTCTTCGTCGGGGAGCGCGAGGACAAACCCAATGATTAAACTGGCGGCGGGCGGGGCGACCTGCGGGCCACAACTTATGCCCTGTCGATGACGGAGCGGTACAGCTCTTCGTACTGCGGGATTATCCTGTCGGTGGCGAAGCGCGCGGCCGCCCCGCGCCCGTTGCGGCCCATCGTCTCGCGCAGGCCATCATCCGTGAGTATCAGCCTCGCAGCTTCCGCCATACGGTCCACGTCCCCGACCTCGAAGAGAAAGCCCGTCTCGCCGTCTTCGACCACTTCGGGGAGGCCGCCGACGCGGGTCGCCACCACGGGCACCTCGCAGGCCATCGCTTCCAGAGCCACGAGGCCGAATGACTCGGTCTGGCTCGGCAGCAGCAGCAGGTCGGCGACTGAGAGGTAATCCCGAATCCGGGACTGCGGCTGCTTGCCCACGAAGTCCACGATGTCCGAGACATCGAGCCGCGCGGCGAGCGCCTCGGCCTCGGGGCGCTCGGGCCCGTCCCCGCACAACACGAGCCGCGCGCGCACGCGGCCCTTCAGGCGCGCCATCACCTCGATGCAATCCATGATTCGCTTGACGGGCCTGAAGGTCGATACGTGGAGGATGACCTTCTCCCCGCCCGGAGCGAGGCTTCGCCGGACCGACTCTTCTGGCGCCCTCCTGTAATAATCGAGATCGATGAAGTTATAGATCACCTCTATCGAGCACCCCATACAGAAGGCCTCCTGCGTCGCCCCTTTCAGGTAGCTCGATATGGCGGTGACGGAGTCGGACTGCTCGATGCCGAACCGGGTGATGGGCAAAAACGACGGGTCGCGCCCGACGAGGGTTATGTCGGTCCCGTGCAGGGTCGTCACCACCGGCAGGTAGCGCTCGCCCTTGAGCATCTCGCGCGCGAGGTAGGCGCTGACCGCGTGCGGTATCGCGTAATGCATGTGCACGAGGTCGAGCGAGTGGGCGCGGGCGACCTCGCAGAGCTTAGACGCGAGCGCGAGCGTGTAGGGCGGGTACTCGAAAAGCGGGTAGCTCAGCATATCGACGGAGTGAAAATGTATGCGCTCGCGCTCGACACCTCCGTTGCCGAGCCGCATCGGGGGGGCGTAGCTGACGAAGTGGATCGAGTGGCCGCGCTTCGCGAGTTCGAGGCCCAGCTCCGCGCCCACGATGCCGCTGCCGCCGTACGAGGGATAACAGGTGATGCCGATGTTCATGGTTATCAGTGGTCGGTGGCCGGGGCCGGGGGCCAGAGTCTAGGGGAGGGATTCTTTAAAGAGGGTTTGAAATGATGCGCGCATCCGTTCCCTCCCTGCCCCCCGGCCCCTAGCCACTGGCCCCTAGCTGTACATATTCATCCGCCGCGTTAGCAGGGCGACGGGGTCGTGAACGTTGAGCGCCTCGCGGACGACGAAGGCTTCGCCGTGCTCGACCGCGATCAGGGAGCCGAAGAATCTCTGGCGGGATTCGAGACGGCGGAGGAAGCCCTCGGCGCTGATGGCCGTCTCCGGCTCGCGGCTTTCGGGGTCGTAGAGCTGCGAGCGGTAGCAGGCGATGGCCGACGACTTCTCGTCCGCGAAATCGCTGATGTCGACGACGAAGCTCGGGACCACCGTGCGGGGGAACATGAAGTGGGCGATGGCGGAAGGACGGAACCTCTCCTGCCCGCCCTCGGGGTCGTACTTCGCGAGCCCCGCGACGTGCGCGGCCTCGCGGACGATCTGGCACGTGTGAACGTGGTCCGGGTGCGGGTCTTCCCAGAAGTGCGTGAGGACGATGCGCGGCCTGTATTTGCGAATCTTTCGCGCCATTCGCACGCGTGACTCCTCCGACAGCCAGATGTGCCCGTCGGGCAGTTCGAGATTGTCGCGGATCGTGAGCCTGAGCGCGCGGGCGGCGGCCTCCGCCTCCTTCGCCCGTATCTCGCCCGACCCGCGCGTCCCCATCTCTCCGCGGGCCATGTCCATTATGCCCACGCGGTAGCCGAGCGAGCCGAGTTTCAGGAGGGTGCCGCCGCAGGAGAATTCCGCGTCGTCCGGGTGCGCGCCGATTGCCAGAACGTCGAGTCTCGTATCTTCGTCCATGATTTTCTTCCCTCCGCTCAGGTTACGAGCGGCGCATTGTGTAGTCAAGGCGGAAACCCCGCGAGATTTACGAACCCGCGTCGGCGCGCGGCCTCCCGTGTTTGCAACCGAACCTGTCTCTATATAAGATTCATTCATGCTTTTCGGAAGGGTTATACTTTATGCCGGACCTTGAAAGAGTCAGGGACCTTCAGGTGCTTTACCTGACCACGACGGGGCGGGTCTCGGGCCAGCCCCGCGAGATCGAGATATGGTTCGTCGAGAAAGAAGGCCGGCTCTACATTCTTGCCGAGCACTTTCACAAAGCGAACTGGGTGAGGAACGTCGAGAGAGACCCGCGCGTGCGCATACGCCTTGGTGACCGGCAGTTCAGAGCGATGGGGCGGGTGCTCGACCCCGCGCGCGACTCGGCGCAGTGGGACGCGGTCCAACAACTGGCTCGGGACAAGTACGGATGGGGCGAGGGGCTGCCCGTCGAGTTCACCCCCGATTCACCGGGCTCCGGCGGCGGCGGCTGAAGCCCTTTCGCCGCCCGAAACGGCAAGGCAAATCATAAATTCAGCAATGACGAATGGAGGCGATTATGGCGGATGTAATACCGGAGAATTATAAAGACCTGTTCGACAAGAAGGCGTTCGGGAGTCTCGCGACCGTGATGCCGGACGGCACCCCGCAGGTGACGCCCGTGTGGATCGATTACGACGGCACGCACCTGCTGGTCAACTCCGCGCGCGGCCGGAGGAAAGACAAGAACATGGAGCGCAACCCGGCGGTGGCCCTGTCGATACTCGACCCCGACAACCCGTACCGCTACCTCGAAGTGAGGGGCCGGGTCGTGGAGATCACCGAAGAGGGCGCGGACAATCACATAGACAAGATGGCGAAGAAATACCTGGGCAAGGACGCCTACCCGTGGAGGCGGCCCGAAGAGAGGCGAGTGCTCTACAAAATAGAGCCGGTCAGAGTCAGTCACATGGGATGAGCCCGAGCTACGGAATGTGAAGGGCCGGGACTCGCGCGGCCCTTCTTAATCCCGCAACCTGCCTCAATAAGCTATGCGCCGTGTGGGGGCGCGGTCGGGTAAAGGTCCGACGCGCACCCGCGCGTCCACGACGACCGCGCCTTTTTCAAGAACCCTCACCGGGTTCGCATCCATCTCAAGAATCTGCGGGCAAAGCTCAAGCAGGTGAGAGACCCTCAGCACCAGATCGCGCAGGGCCGCTTCGTCCGCGGGCGGCGCCCCGCGATAGCCCCGCAGCAGGGCCGTGCCTTTGACCTCCTGCATCATCTCCGTCACGTCCGAATCGGTCAGGGGGCTTATGCGAAAAGAGACATCGTTGAGCAGCTCGACCAGAATGCCCCCGCTGCCGTAGATGACCAGGGGGCCGAAGGTCGGATCGAGGGTGGCCCCGACGACTACCTCGACGCCTCCGGGGATCATCTCCTGAAGCAGGACTCCCGTGAGGCTCTCGCCGAGGCGCGCGGTCATGTCCAGGTACGCCTCGCGCACCATCGCCTCGTCGGACAGGTTGAGCGCGACCCCCCGCACTTCGGTCTTGTGAACGATGGTAGGCCCGACGGCCTTGAGCGCGACGGGGTAACCGACGCTCTCGGCCGAAGCCACGGCCTCGCCGATGCTCGAAGCGCACAGGGTCTTCGCGACCGGGATACCCGCGGCTTCGAAAAGGGTCTTGATCTCGATAGGGTCGAGCCAGCCGCCTCCCCGCCCGAGCGCCCGCTCGACGACCGCGCGCGCGGAAGATTCGTTAACGTCCTCGAAGGCCGGAGGGGTCTCGGCGGGACGCCTCTGCCATTCGCCGTAGTTGGTGACGCGGGCGAGCGCAGAAGCCGCCGCCTCGGGGAATGCGTAGCTCGGGATGTTGGACAGGATGGCCGGCGCGCCCTTCGCGCTCATGAAATTCGCGAGCACGGGCTTGCCGTTCGCGCTCGCCGCGCCTTCGACTATGGCCTTCGCGAAGGCTTCGGGAGGGGTGATGAGAGGCGGAATAAATATGGTGATCAGGCTGTCGACTCGCTCGTCCGCGAGCACCGCCCGCACCGCGCGCGCGTAGTGCTCCGGGGTCGCCGACGCGATCATATCGATGGGATTCGCGACGCTGGCCATAGGAGGTAGGAACGAGCGCAGTTCCGCCACCGTCCGGTCCGAGAGCGCGGGCAGTTCGAGGCCGCGCGCCTCGCACGCATCGGCGGCGAGGATGCCCGGCCCGCCCGCGTTGGTCAGGATGGCGACGCGCCTTCCCTGCGGCACGGGCTGGTGCGCGAGCAGGTTCGCCACGTCGAACAATTCTTCGAGCGTGTCCGTGCGGATGACTCCCGCCTGCCTGAAGAGCGCGCTGGCCGCCCGGTCGGTCGAAGCCATCGCGCCCGAATGCGAAGAGGCCGCCCGCGCGCCCGCGCCGCTGCGCCCCGACTTGACCGCCACTATCGGCTTGTGGCGCGCGATGCGCCGGGCGATCCGCGCGAAATTCCTGGGGTTCCCGAAGCTTTCGAGGTAGAGCAGTATAACGTCCGTGCGCGGGTCGTCCGCCCAGTACTGGACGAGGTCGTTCCCCGAAACGTCGGCCTTGTTGCCGACGGAGACGAAGGTCGAGATGCCTATGTTCAGGCTCCGCGCGTAATCGAGTATGGCGAGGCCGAGCGCGCCGCTCTGCGTGGACATGGCCACGCGCCCCTCGGGAGGGTAGACGGGGGAGAAGGTCGCGTTGAGCGCCACTTCCGGGTCGGTGTTGATCACGCCCATGCAGTTCGGGCCGACCATCCGCACGCCCGCGGCCCTCACCTTTTCGAGTATCGCCGCTTCCCGCGCGCGGCCCTCGGCCCCGGCCTCCGAGAACCCCGCGCTGATGACGATCACGCCGCGCACGCCCTTGGCTATGCAGTCGTCGATCACCGCTTCGACCTCGGCCGACGGGACCACGACGATGGCCAGCTCAACATCGTCTTCGATCTCCGTGACGCGCCGGTAGGCGTGAACGGAGCCGACCGACCGCGCGCGCGCGTTGACCGGGTAGACCACTCCCTGAAAGCCATGCGCGACTATGTTGTGAAAAACCTCCGCGCCTATGCCCCCGCGCGCGCGACCCGCGCCGACGACCGCGACGGAAGAAGGCTCGAAGAAGACCTTCATCGAAGCCGCGGCCGCGGCCTGCGAGCGGAGCGCGGCTCTCTCTTCGTAACGCGCGGTCGGGGTGATCGGGAACGTCACGTGGAATATGCCTCCGTCGAGGCGGCGCGCGACCTCGAAGCCGGAGCCGATGAATACGTCCATCATCCTGCGGTTGTCTCCCATGACGTAGGCTTCGAAGGTCTTTATCCGGTGCTCGCGCGCGACCTCGGCCAGCACCCTCAGCATGCGGCTCGCGATGCCGCGCCCCTGCAAAGCGTCGTCGGTGACGAAGGCGACTTCGGCCCGCTCCGGGTCCTCCGCGTCGCGGTAGTAGTGCGCGGCTGCGACCAGGCGGCCCGCGAGCTCTCCCACGAGGGCGAAGCTGTTCTCGTAATCGACCGAGGCCAGGGCCTCGGCGCGCTCTAGGGTGAAATTCGGGATGGGCGCGAAGAAGCGGAAGTACATGCTTTTCGACGAAAGCCCCTGATGCAGCTCCATGATCTTCTCCGCGTCATCCGGCCTGATCGGCCGCAGGCGCAGGGTCGAGCCGTCTCGCAGGAGGATGTCGGTTTCGTACTGGGCCGGGTAAGGCATAAGCGTCAGGGGTCAGTGGTCAGGAGTCGGGGGTCGGTGATGCCGCCCGTGATTTCGGTTTACTCGAAAGAGATTCTTTAAGGGAATCGATTCTATAAATAGGATCTGAAGCGCTCCTTTCTTAGCCCCTGAATCCTGACTCCCGGCCACTGAAGCCTACCATGGTCTCCTCGTGTGCCAGTCGGTCTCCTGCTGGTAGGCGGAGGCGATGGCGAGCAGTCGCGCTTCGCTCCAGATTCGACCGGTGAACTGGATCCCCGTCGGGAGGTTGTTCGCCCCGAACCCGTTCGGGACGGAGATGGCGGGCTGTCCCACCAGGTTCCCGGCGGGGATGACCGCCGGGCCTCCGCCGACCCCGGGGTAAGCCTTGTCGAAATCGACCGCCACGGGGTAGGAGACGGTCGCGCGCGAGGGGGCGACGAGCGCGTCGTACTTCGAATAGAGCGCGTCCATCGTCCGCTTCATCGGCCCGCGAATACGCATGGCCTGAAGGTAATCGACGGCCAGCACCATCGAGGCCGCGTAGCCGCCCCACCGATCATTCACGGCGCGGAGCCCGGTCGCCCGCCCGCTCTCGACCAGGTCGCGGAAGGCGCTCGCCCCTTCCGCGCTCACTATGGTCCCGACCGCCGGGCCGAAAGGCATGTCGGGGAATTCGACCGACTCGTCTATCTGCGCGAACCGGCGGAGCACCGCAACCGACGCCTCGAAGTTCTTCTTCACTTCGGGCTGCACGCGGTCGAACGACCCTTTGATGATCCCGATCTTGAATCTCTTCCCGCCTCCCCGCCGCGCCTGATTGCCCGCGCCCGCTTCCGGGTACGAGAATGCACGCGCGGCGCTGGTCGGGTCGCGCGGGTCGCGCCCCGCTATGGCCGCCAGCACCAGCCCGCAATCGTCGGCCGTGCGGCACATCGGCCCGAGCTTGTCGAGGGTCCACGACAGGGCCATCGCGCCGTGGCGGCTCACGCGGCCGTAGGTCGGGCGCAGGCCGGAGACCCCGCAGAATGCCGAGGGCGTGATGATCGAGCCGGAGGTCTCGGAGCCGATGGAGAATGCCACCAAACCGGCCGCCGTGGCCGCTCCTGGGCCGGAGGACGACCCGCCCGACCAGTACTCCATGTTCCAGGGGGTGCGGCCCGGCCCCGTGAATGAGGCGTCCGCGTTGTTGTAGCCGAAGCCCCCGGCGAGCTCCACCATCGCTAGCTTGGCTGCGAGCACCGCGCCGGCCTCCCTCAGCTTCGTCACGACCGTCGCGTCGTAATCGAGCACCTGAGTCTTGTACGGCTCCGCGCCCCACGTCGTGGGGATACCCTTCGTGGCGACGAGGTCCTTCGCCCCGTAAGGTATCCCGTGCAATGGGCCGCGGTACCGGCCCGCGCGGATCTCCCGGTCGGCAAGGCGGGCCTCTTTCATCGCCAGGTCGCGCGTCACGGTGACGACCGCGCCGAGGCTCGGGCCGAGCTTTTCAAGCCGCTCGACGTAAGCCTCCGTGAGGCCGACCGAAGAGATCTGGCGCGCGCGGAGCATCCTTCCCAGCTCGCGCACGGACAAGTAGAGGTTGTCTTCGGAGATGTCTTTATACATAAATGTTCTTCATTCGAAATCGGCGCTGAAAGCGAAAGAAGGCTCGTCGCCGTTGTCGAGCTTGACCTGCCTGAGCCGGTCGGCCGTGCGGATGCCCCGCTCGATGCTCCGCCTTATCTCTGCGATCTGATCTTCTTTAAGGTGCTTCCCGTAACGCGCGCGCGCCACCTGCGTCAGGGCGTCGGCGGCGGAAGCCACGGCGTCGGGAGGAGGGGTCGTCTGCGCGCGGGCCGCGCCCGAAGCGAGCGAGGTCGTCACTATCGGCGCGGCGGCCAGGGCCGCGAGCGTCTTCGCGAACTCCCGCCGGGCGAGGGCTTCGATCCGGCGGCCGGTCGTCTCTCTCTTTAGCCTTTTCAATTTCTCATCTCCACACGCGAAAGTTTACTGCGGGCCTTGATTATAATTGGCGCGGGGGCTTTGTCAAAAGCCCCGGCGCGGAGCGCCTTGAATCGTCCGGAGGCCGCGAGTAACATAGCGAGGCTTCGACCAGGACCGGTCCATAAAATCATCAGAGAGGTCACCATGACTGAAAGACTGACGGCAGCCCTGTTCGCGCTCGCGCTTCTGTGCGGCTCCGCCTTCGGCCAGGCCGGGGGCGAGCCCGAGGTCGTCTCCGCTCTGGGGAAAAAGTTCTACGCCCTGCCCGACGAAAAGAACGTGATCGCGGAGGCGGAAAAGAAGCTCGCGGCCGACCCCCGCAACGTCGACCTCGTGCTCGCTCTGGGGCGCGCGCAGGCGTCCGTGTGGCGCTACCGCGACGCGATAGCCACTTACACGCGCGGCATCGAGACGCACCCCCGCAACGCGATGCTTTACAGGCACCGGGGGCACCGCTACATCTCGACGCGGCAGTTCGACAGAGCGGCGGCCGACCTCGAACGGGCGGCGAAGCTCAACGATAAAGACTTCGACATCTGGTATCACCTCGGGCTGGCTTATTACCTGAAAGGCCAGTTCGCGAAAGCCTCCGGCGCTTACGAAAAGTGCCGCGCGGTCGCCGCGAGCGACGACTCGCTCATAGCGGTCTCCGACTGGCTCTACATGACCTACCGCCGCCGGAATAAGCAGGCGGAGGCGAGGCGCGTGCTTGAGCGGATCAGGCCCGACATGAAAGTCGAAGAGAACAAGTCCTATTTCGACCGCCTGCTGCTTTACAAAGGGCTGAAGAAGGAGTCCGACATCGTGAGCGATAAGATGACCGACCTTGAGATCGCGACCGTCGGGTACGGGATAGGAAACTGGTACCTTTACAACGGCGACCGCGCGAAGGCGAAAGAGTATTTCGAGAAAGTGGTCGCGAGCCAGTACTGGCCCGCCTTCGGGTTCATCGCCTCGGAAGCCGAACTCGGGAGGAAGTGAAGGCGGGGGTCGGTGGTCAGGATTCAGGGAAGGAAAGGGATTCTATAAAGAGAGTCTGAGATGCTCCTTCCTTAGTCTCCGGTTCCTGGCTACTGACCCCTGACCCCTGACAGGACCCTCCCAATCTCCCGCTTATCGGCGGCCACGCGCACGGAGCGATTCGCGAACCTCCCTTCGATCGCTCTCCGCGTGCCCCCCTCTTCGAGCGCAAGGCTGTTCGTGTGATAGTTGATCGTGTAGCTCGAATCCTTCATCAGGTTGCCGGTCAGCACGGCGACCACGTCGGACGACGGGCCGATCCTCCCGCCCTCCACCATCTTCTTTACCCCCGCGAGGGTCGCGGCGGAAGCGGGCTCGCACCCGACGCCGTCGCGCCCGATGATGGCTTTCGCGTCCGCGATCTCCTGCTCCGACACCCGCTCGACCGCGCCCCCGGTCCATTCGAGCGCGCGCAGGGCTTTCTTCCATGAGACCGGGTCGCCGATCCTGATGGCCGTCGCAAGCGTGGACGGGTTTGCGAAGGGGTGGAGCGCCGAGCGGTCCGTCGACCCGTGAAGCTCGTAAAAGGGCGAGGCCCCTTCGGCCTGAATTATCGCAAGGCGCGGCAGGCGGTCGATCAATCCGACGCCGCGCATCTCGTGCAGAGCCTTGCCGATTGCCGAGGAGTTCCCCAGATTGCCGCCGGGCACGACCACCCAGTCGGGCGCGCGCCACCCGCACTGCTCCATCATCTCGATGGCTATGGCCTTCTGCCCTTCGAGGCGGAAAGGGTTTATCGAATTCAGCAGGTAGAGGCCCTCTTCGTCCGACATCTCGCGCACGACCCGCATAGCGTCGTCGAAGTTGCCTTCGATCTCGATGACCGTCGAGCCGTACTCGAGCGACTGCGAGAGCTTGCCGTAAGCGACCTGGCCCGCCGGGATGAAGACGAAGGCGCGCATCCCCGCGCGCGCGGCGTAGGCCGCCATCGAGGCCGAGGTGTTGCCGGTGGAAGCGCAGGCGACCGCCGACGCCCCTAGCGCCCGCGCCTGAGTCACTCCCGTCGTCATGCCGTTGTCCTTGAACGAGCCGGTCGGGTTCATCCCCTGATGCTTGAAGCGCAGGGCGTCAAGGCCCGAGTATTCGGCCGAACGCGGGGCCTCATAAATGGGGGTGTTCCCCTCCCTGAGGGTGACGACTTCGGAAAGGTCTTCGACAAACGGGAGCAGCTCGCGGAAGCGCCAGACTCCGCTCAGGTCGGCCGCCGCGTCGCTCGCCCTGCGGGCTCTGAAAGTCTGCTTCAACATTTCGGCCCCTACGGGAGAGAAATCATAACCCACGTCGAGCAGCCCCCCGCACTCGGGGCAGGTGTACACCCGCTCGGTGATCGGGCGTTTCGACAGGCAATCACTTTCTATGCAGCGAAGGTAAGCGGTCGCGCCGATTGAGTTCATCGGAGTCAGGTTAATTTAGGAGGAGGGGCAAAAGCAATCGGCCGCGCGTTCGATCAGGGGCCGCCCGCATGCCGCAGCCATGACGTGCAGCATACGGCCGATCATTTTCGTCTATGGGTATTGACGCGACTTGTTCTCGCTAAGTCACTTGATAATACAGCTTGCCGATCCCTGTCTGCCCAGGCCTTCTTGGTAGCACTGCCTTCGTAGTGATACTTCAAACACCGGTTACCATGAATCGGAGAGGTGCCAAAGATGCAAAACACATGCGCCGCTACATCGCATAGGGCCATGGCCGGCGGCCTGCCGAGACGCAGGCTCGCGGCCCTGCTCACTCTTACGGTCTGCCTGCTTCCGGCCCTGCCCTTTGTCGTCGACTCACAAATCAGCGGAACGGTCGGACAGGTCCGACAAGGCCAGCCGAGATACCGGGTGGAGACGAGAGAGACCGCCACCTTTATCGCGGGGCAGGAGGGCAAGGTCGTTATCGTCCTGCTCGACCAATACGGAAACAGGCTCAACGCCCCGTGGAATCTCAAAACCACCGTCACCCTGACCAGATTTGAGAACCTCAACCAGGCGAAAGAGGTGATCCGGGCCAGAGGCACCAACAACCAGATGGCTGACGCGGCCCAGGGTTTTAGGAGCAACAAGCTCTCTCTCAGGCGGGGCCAGCAGGCTTCGCAGATCACCCTCACTCACAGGCAGGGAGAAGCGGAACAGACCATAGAGGTGCTCTCGTTTGAAACGGGACGCCTCCTCCTGTTCGTCGAAAGCGAGGGCGTCGCGACGGGAGAGACTTCGATAGTCGTTCTGGGATCAAAGACGGGGTCCGTGAAGGATGTTCAGCCTCCGGGCCCGACGGTCGGCGGGGCGATGATGGTGCCGGTCGCGTGGCAGGGTAAGAATGCCCGGCAACTGAAGCTCGAATTCAGCCCCACGGCCCCCCAGATTCAACCCGACAACGGCGACCAGATCGCCACATTCAGGGTCGAGTTGAAGTCGGCGGGCGATGAGTACGTCAGAGCGCCCGAAAATTTAACCGTGATCCTCAACGTCAGGGAAGGCAGCGCCAGGTTTGAGCCGGACACTCTGGAGATCCGCAAAGGCGAGGTAAATACCTACAGGCAATCCGTGTTGAGAACGCGCCCCGGCGGGGACATAAAGATCGCCGCCGCCACGTCGAGCGCGGACGGCTTCGTGATCGCCCCGGCCGAGAGGAGCCATAAGTTTGCGCACGGCCTGTGCGCCGCGTCTCTGGCCATCAATAAGCAACGGGATAGCGCGCTTGCCAACGGGCTGGACGAGATAGAGATCAAGGTCGTGGCGTTACAGGAGGACGGGCGGGCCATCACCCCCGAAGAAGAAGGCAGGAGAGAGAGGATAATCTACTTCAACCTCGAAGGGGATTCCCGAGGCGTGAGGTTTGAGAACAACAGGCCGCAGGTTCGCATGGAGAAGGACCAGCAGTCGGCGACGATCAAGCTCTTCTCCACGCGGCCCGTAGGGGATTTGAAAGTGAAGGCCGAATCATTTAACGGGTCGAGCATGAAGATCACTTCCGGGGACGACACCTTACGGTTCTCCTTCCCCCTTTTCCAATTACTGTGCGCCATGGCAGGCGGGGCCGTGTTCCCTCTGCTTCTCAAGCAGAACTGGATAATGGTGTTGCAGGGGGTCGTCCTGGGCGGCGTA
This sequence comes from Blastocatellia bacterium, assembly GCA_035634255.1. GTDB lineage: Bacteria > Acidobacteriota > Blastocatellia > UBA7656 > UBA7656 > DATLMR01. Next base: position 8,371 of record DASQDI010000017.1, on the reverse strand, counting down.
CTCTTCGGGCTGGCCCTTTTCGGGGCTATAGCTTCGAACCCTCAGGAGATCGGCTTAATCTCCGTGACCCTGACAAAGCTCCCGACGGAAAGCTCGTTCGCCTCCTCAATCCTGGGCTTTCTGGGCGTCACTGTTCTGGGGGCCATATTCCTTAGACTCAGAGGGCAGGGAGGGACGGGCGGCGGCCAGGGTAAGGCCATGGCGAAGGCGCAGGGACAGTGAAGGTTGATTAGACGGTTGCCGCATCTGCCGCGCGGCAGGGTCAGCGCCGGCATGAAATCCATGAGGTCAAAGGTCGCTGTACTGCTGCCAGATTTTATCCCACCCCTCGCTCGGCTCGACCAGCTTGAGCCCCACCCCGTGCTGGCCGTTCTCTCGCCACACGACCTGGACTATCGCGGTCGCCTCGAAGTCCTGGTCCGGTATGACCAGCTTCAGGACCGCGCCGGGGTCGAGTTCGCGGAAGGTGTGCAATCTGACCCCGGACGGGCTGATCTCTTCTATCGTCATCTCTTCCGAGAAGGGTTCCAGGTGTGACGTGTTGCCCTCGACGCGAGCCTTGATCGAAACGCGCGCGCGCGCCTCCTGGCGGCGGTCGTCTTCGCGGTCGTCCGCTTCGTTCGCTTCGGCCAGCAGGTCGTCGTAGCAGGGCGAGCAGACTTGCCGGTAGCCGAGGTGGGCCACGGGGGCCAGTTCCGGCAGGTGTGCGATGTTAACCAGGTGACTTGATCTTTCGTTGCATCGGTCGCAGAAGCCCGACATATTGATGCCGCCCTGTAGTCCGGGCGGGCCAGACAGGGCTTGTCCTTTCTTTAAATCATCCTGGCAAAGAGGTCCAGTGCCACGCAAATCGCGCCCAGTATATTCAGAATCGGTTCCCGACTCAACCTTATTTTTCACGCGGCGCGCGCCCGGCCGGCCCCCTCGTTGACAAATCATTCTCTTGCCAATTAAATTATCACCCTCGATGAAAGCGCTCCTCATAACTCTAATCCTTATGGCCGCGAGCGCGCCGGCGTCGGCGCAGGCCCCGAAGACCTCCCTGAAGGTCGGCGACAAGGCACCCGACTTTTCGCTCCCGAACGGAGACGGCAAGGAAGTCAAGCTCTCCGAACTCACGTCGCGCGGCCCGGTCCTGCTGATCTTTTACCGAGGCTACTGGTGAGGCTCGTGCACGGTTCAACTCACCAGGCTGGCTGAGGACTACGAAAAGATTAAACAGGCGGGCGCGGAACTGCTGGCGATAAGCGCCGACGAGGTGGCCTACGCATGGTCGATGGGGCAGACCACGGGGGCGAAGTATCAAATACTGTCGGACAGTGAGCGGAAAGTAATAAAGGCTTACGGCCTCCTGAACACCGACATTAAGATCGAGGGCGGCATCGCCCACCCGTCCGTCTTCATCATCGACAAGGAAGGGCGCGTGCGCTACCTCTACGTAGGCAAAGACCCCGGCGACAGGCCCCCGGACGACGTGCTGCTCGCGGAGATAAGGAAGGTCTCCGGGGCTAAATGACCCGCCCCCTTCGAGCGGCCCAGCCCTTCGGAATTGTGCTAAAAATGTTGCGACCGTTGACACCGCCATTGGCCTGTGTTTCAATTTTGTGGTCCCTGAAATAAGCCTCAAAAGATAATAGAAAAGAGCGGAGGCAGACGAGCAACAGGTCCGGAATGTCCGGGAGATGGCGCAGCCCCTCACGAATACTTCACCGTATATGAATCTATGCCTCGAAGCGTCCGGCCCGGCCGCACTTACATCATCGCAGGAGTCTGTTAATGAAGGAGTTTGTCTCTAAGCCCGCAGTGCGGGTTTTCACCGTCATACTGGCCGCGTTATTTTTCGCCAGATCGACCGAAGCGACCACGGCCGTCATGCTGACGGACGAAGAGCTTATAACGAGCTCGCGGGTCATTCTCATCGGGGAGGTGAAGTCGGCCAAAGCGCGATGGGACTCGGACCGCCAGAATATTTATACCTATGTTAAGGTCCGCGTTTCGGAGGTCATCAAGGGGCAGGTCCAGAGCGAGAGGATAGTCTTCAAACAACTGGGCGGCGCGGTGGGCGACGAATCGTCGGTCATCTTCGGCGCGCCCGAGTATAAGGCCGGGCAGCAGGTCCTGCTCTTTCTGAACACGGACGACGAAGGCTCCCTCAGAGTCGCGCACCTCTTCATGGGCAAGTACGACATCGTCGAAGGCGCGGGGGCGAAGAAGGCGCGCGTGGAGCGGAAGCTCGACGTGAAATCCGTGAACCTGCTCGGGGCGACCGCGAGCCCCGAGATAACCAATGAGGCCTCTCTGGCGCGCTTCAGGAAGAAGATCAACCGGACCCTCCGCGCGCGGGCCGAAGAGGTCGCCCGCTTCGAAGAGAAGCACTCGCTCGTGCCGATCCTGGACACGCCCGCCGGGTACGTCGAGGAGCCCGCGGAGGACGGCGATTCGGTCACGCCTCAGTACGTCTTCATCGGCGGAGGCGCGCGGTGGTTCGAGCCCGATTCGGGCCAGCAGGTCGTCTACCGCGTCAACCCCGCGGGCTCGCCCATCGCCGGGGGAGGCATCACCGAGGTCAATCAGGGGCTCGCCGCGTGGTCGAACGTTGCCACGACCGCGCTCCGGCTTCAGAACGGCGGCTCGACGACGAACTTCGGATGGCGCAACGACGGGGTGTCGGCCATCTCTTACAATGACCCCCTGAATCAGATGGACGACCCCGTAGGATGCAGCGGCGTACTCGCGATAGGGGGGCCGAGCCGAATCGGCAGCCAGACGATCACCATCGGCGGGCGGGCATTCAACCGGATTCTGGAAGGCGACGTTACCTTCAACAACAACTTCAACTGCTTTCTTGGCGTCTCGGCCAACCTCGCCGAAGTCGCATGCCACGAGATCGGCCACTCGATAGGGTTCGACCACAGCACGGACTCCGCGGCCATCATGCGGCCCAGCGCGCACGGAGGGGGTTGGGGCGCGCGGCTCGGCTCGGACGACATCGCGGGCGTCACGTTCCTCTACCCCGGAACCGGCCCGGCCCCCACGCCTCCGGCCGCGCCCACGAGCCTGACCGCCTCGGCGATCTCAAGCTCCGACATCAGGCTGAACTGGGCCGACGCAAGCAACAACGAGGACGGCTTCAAGATCGAAAGAAGGACCGGCCCGACCGGGACTTTCTCGGAGATATTCACCTCCGGCCCGAACATCACGGCGTTCGTCGATGGCGGCCTCGACCCTTCGACGACCTATTTTTATCGCGTCAGGTCGTACAATTTTGCCGGAGGGAATTCGGGCTACTCAGCCCTCGCTCAGGCCACCACTTCGGCCCCGGCGGTAGTGAACGACGCGGTATTCGTCAGGCAGACCCTCCCGACCCCGATCAACGCAGGAGGCATTTACGCCGTGCAGGTCGTGATGAGGAACACGGGGACGACCATCTGGGCCCCCGGCTCCTACAGGCTCGGCTCGCAGAACCCGCAGGACAACAACAACTGGGGGTTGAACCGGGTCGCCCTGACCGGCTCGGTCGCGCCCGGCTCCGAAGTCACCTTCGCCTTCAACATCACCGCGCCGACCTCTTCGGGCACGTACAACTTCCAGTGGAGGATGCTTCAGGATGGGTTCGGATTCTTCGGAAGCGCCAGCTCGAACACCTCAATCACGATCACCGCGGCCCCTCCGGGAGCCCACAACGCGAGCACGACGGGAGTGTTCAGGCCGACGAACGGGTCGCTCTTCCTGAAGAACTCCAACTCCACCGGCTTCGCAGACCTGCTGCTCACCTACGGCATCGCGGGAGATTACCCCGTGGCCGGAGACTGGAACGGCGACGGCGTTGACACCATCGGCGTTTACAGGAACGGCAGCTTCTTCCTCAGGAACTCGAACACAAACGGGGTGGCGGACATGGTCATAGCCTTCGGCACGCCCGGAGACCAGCCCGTAGTCGGGGACTGGAACGGCGACGGCATCGACACAATCGGAGTCTACAGGAACGGCACGTTCATGCTTCGCAACTCAAACACCGCGGGTCAGGCGGAGATCGTAATCACGCTCGGAGTTCCTGGAGACGTAGGCATAGCCGGAGACTGGAACGGGGACGGTGTCGATACCATCGGCGTGTTCCGCCCGTCGAACGGCGCTCTGTACCTGAAGAACACCAACGTCACGGGCTTCGCTGACATCCTGCTGACGTACGGGCTGCCGGGAGACAGACCGATCATTGGAGACTGGAACGGAGATGGGGTCGATACCATAGGCGTCTATCGCAATGGCACCTTCATGCTTCGCAACTCGAACACGAACGGGTTCGCGGAGATCGTCTTCGCGCTCGGGGTGCCGGGTGACATGCCGCTGGCCGGCGATTGGAACGGCCTGCCCTGAGTAAATGAGGGGCAGCCTATGGCAGTTTCTCTAGCCCGAAGGGGCGATGTGTAGGTAAAGCCTTACCTACACATCGCCCCTTCATCAATCACCGCTAGGCATTCCCTCCTTCGGCCAGCAGTTGCCTCAGCACGTACGTGAGAATCCCTCCGTGCTGGTAGTACTCGATCTCGATAGGCGTATCTATTCGCAGGGTGACGGGGACCTCTTCGGACTCGCCGTTCGCGCGGTGGATGACGAGGGTCACGTCCTGCCGGGGCTTAACTCGCGCTTCCAGTCCCGTGATGTCGTACGTCTCGCTGCCGTCGAGGCGCAGGGTTTGCGCGCTCACCCCGTCCTTGAACTGCAAGGGCAGGACGCCCATGCCGACCAGATTGCTCCTGTGAATGCGCTCGAAGCTCTGGGCGACGACCGCCCTGACTCCGAGCAGGCGCGTGCCCTTGGCCGCCCAGTCGCGGGAGCTCCCCGTCCCATACTCCTGCCCGGCGAAGACCACGAGCGGGATGCCCGCCGCCTGGTACTTGACCGCCGCGTCATAGATGCTCACCTGCTCGCCGTGCGGCTGGTGAATCGTCACGCCGCCTTCGACCCCCGGCACCATCAGGTTCTTGATGCGGACGTTGGCGAACGTCCCGCGCACCATCACCTGATGGTTGCCCCTGCGGGAGCCATAGCTGTTGAAGTCCGGGATCGCCACGCCGTGCTCCTGCAGGTAGAGACCGGCCGGGGAGGTGGGCTTGATCGCGCCCGCCGGGCTTATGTGATCGGTCGTGACCGAATCGCCGAATATCGCGAGGGGCCGCGCGCCCCTGATGTCGCAGATCTCTCCGGGCGACATGCCGAACTTTTCGAAGTAGGGCGGCTCCTGAATGTAGGTCGATTGCGGGTCCCAGTTGTAGATGTCGCCCGCGACCATCGGTATCTCATTCCACAGAGGGTTCTGCTCGGTGAAGTTTCCGTAGAGCTTGCGATAGGTCTCGGGGTCGAAGGCCAGCTCCATGTAGCCGCGCACCTCTTCGGTCGTCGGCCAGATGTCGCGCAGGAAGACGGGCTCCCCGTCCCTGCCCTCGCCTATCGGCTCCTCCGACATGTTGAGGTCGACGCGGCCCGCGAGCGCGAAGGCGACGACCAGCGGGGGGCTCATCAGGAAGTTGGCCTTTATGCTCTGGTGCACGCGCGCTTCGAAGTTGCGGTTGCCGCTCAGGACGCTCGCGCCCACGAGGTCGTTCTCGGTGACGACCTCTTCGATCTCCGGGTCGAGCGGCCCCGAGTTGCCGATGCAGGTCGTGCAGCCATAGCCGACCAGGTTGAAGCCGACCTGATCCAGGTAAGGCTGGAGCCCCGACCTTTCGAGGTAATCCGTCACCACGCGCGAGCCGGGGGCGAGCGAGGCCTTGACCGCGGGCGGCAGGCTCAGCCCTTTCTCCACGGCCTTCTTCGCCAGCAGCCCGGCCGCCAGCATCACGCTCGGGTTCGAGGTGTTGGTGCACGACGTTATGGCCGCGATCAGAACGTCCCCGTGGCCGAGGTCTACGGAGGCTCTGGGGAACTCCTCTTCGAGCAGGTGCTCGACGCGGTCGGGCGTGGGCCGGTTGTTCATCATCTCGGCCTCGGTCACGAGGCTCGTGTTCTTCTCGCTCTCGTTGCCCGCGCCGACGGGGAGGGTCTCAGGCGACTGCTCGCCTCCGCCTACGAGCGGGAGCGACCTGGCGAGCTTCGCGCGCCCGCCGATCCTGGCCGGGTATCGCTTCCCGGCCTCTTCCGCGCCCTTGTTGTAGCCGTTCTCGCTCGCGGGCTTTCGCAGGAGGTCGAGGAAACGTTCCTTGACCTCCGACAGGTTGATCCGATCCTGCGGGCGCTTGGGGCCGGAGATGCTCGGCTGAACGTCTTCGAGGTTGACTTCGATGACGGTGGTGTAATCGACCTCGCCCTTGCGCGGGATGCCGAACATGCCCTGCGACTCGAAGTAGGCGCGGACCGTCTCTATCTGCTCGTCGGAGCGGCCCGTGGCCTTCAGGTAAATGAGGGTCTCTTCGTCGACGGGGAAAAAGCCCATCGTCGCGCCGTACTCTGGGGACATGTTGGCGAGGGTCGCACGGTCCGGCACGGTGAGGGTCGCCGCGCCTTCCCCGAAGTACTCGACGAACTTCCCCACCACCTTCGCCTTGCGCAGGACTTCCGTGCAGTGCAGCACGAGGTCCGTCGCGGTGACGCCGTCCTTCAGCCTCCCGCTCATGTGCAGGCCGACCACGTCGGGCGTCAGGAAGTAGACGGGCTGTCCGAGCATCCCGGCCTCCGCCTCGATGCCGCCCACGCCCCACCCGACCACCCCGAGGCCGTTGATCATCGTCGTGTGCGAGTCCGTGCCGACGAGGCTGTCCGGGTAGGCCACCCCGTCTTTTTCGATCACCACCTTGCCCAGGTATTCGAGGTTGACCTGGTGGCAGATGCCGATGCCGGGCGGCACGACCTTGAAGCTGTCGAACGCCTGCATGCCCCACTTGAGAAACTGGTAGCGCGCGTTGTTGCGCTTCATCTCGATCTCCATGTTCAGCTGGAGCGCGTTCGGGATGCTCGAATAATCGACCTGCACCGAGTGGTCGATCACCAGATCGACGGGCACGAGCGGCTCGATGGTCGAGGTGTCGCGCCCGAGCCGCGCGACGGCCGAGCGCATGGCCGCGAGGTCGACCAGCAGGGGGACGCCCGTGAAGTCCTGCAACAGGATTCGCGCGACGACGAACGGGATCTCTTCCGTGCGCTCGGCGTCGGGCCGCCAGTTCGCGAGCGCCCTGACGTTCGTCTCGGTGATGCGCTTGCCGTCGTAGTTGCGGAGGACCGATTCGAGGACCACGCGGATGCTGACGGGCAGCCGGGAGACGGGGCCGACGCCTTCTTTCTCAAGTTGGGGCAGGGAGTAGTAGTTGACGGTGCGGTCTCCCGCGGTGGTGAAGCTTCGGAGGGTGTTGAAGAGGTTATGTGTCATATCTCTCACTCGATTGTGTAGAGCGCGACCGATCCGCGCATTAAGTCCGGCGCTTTCGCGCCGCGTTTGTTCTCATCTCAGCCTGTAGAAAAAAGGCTTTTTGACTGTGAAATTCAGTTTAAGGGGCGGGTCTACAAACGTCAAGTTACCGGGCCTCCGGCGCTCCCGCCGGCGAGCCCTTTATTATCCCCGCCCTCTCGTTATAAGCTCTTTCCTCTGTCGATTCGCCGCGAAAACATGTCGTCTATGCTAATAAGCCGGAGCCTGAAGCCGACAACCCTCATCGCCTACCGCCGCTGGCTGTCGTCCGCGCTCGCGACGCGCAGGCCCATGCGGTTGAAGCACAAGCTGATCATCGCCATCTCGATATTCGCCGTCTCTTACGCGGTCAAGAGCCTTCAGGCCGTGGACCTCGCGCACGTGATGTACACCTACGAGCAGCCGTTCAGCGGGCTCACGGAGACTTACGACCAGCGCGCCGCGTCGATACTCGCGGGTGAGGGCCTGCTCGGGCCTTACAACATCAAGCCCACGCGCACGGTCTGGATCGCGCAGGCCCCCGGCTACTCGATCTTCCTCAGCGGGATCTACGCGATGGTCGGGAACGACTTCTTCAAGGTCCAGCTCATCCAGAACGCGTTCAATTCGCTCTCGCCCATCCTGATATTCCTCATCGCCGGGCACACCCTGAGCTGGCGCGTCGGGGCCATCTCTGGGTTCCTCTCCGCGGTCTCCCACCACATGTCGCACATCTCGAATTTCATCCTGCCCGACTCCGTCTCGGCGCTCCCCCTGCTCGCGGGGTTCTACCTGATGGTGCTCGGGCGGGGCAACCCGAGGCGGGCTTACCTGCTCTTCGCCTGCGCGGGCGTGATGTTCGGCCTCGGCGCGTGGCTCAGGTCGCAGACGATGCTGATGGCCATCTTCTTCATCCCTCTGCTCGCGCTGGTCTGGGCCCCGCGCATGCGGGCGGTCAGGCTGGCGTCGGTGATGGCCGCCGTCTCCCTGCTC
>DASQDI010000016.1:0-23080 GCA_035634255.1 Blastocatellia bacterium | reverse complement strand
AAATCCCCGGACGGCATGCGGCTCACGGCGATGAGCCGGGGCGGCCGCCTGTCGATGAAGGCGGCCTTCGTCGTCGACGCCACGGGCAAGCGCGCGGCCTTCGCGCGCGGGCAGGGGGCGAGGAAGGTCCTCTCCGACCTGCTGCTCGGCGCCTTCGTCTTCTTCGACCTCGACGAAGCCCGCCCGCTCGCGGAGACTTACACGCTCGTCGAAGCATGGGAAGAAGGCTGGTGGTATTCGGCCCCGCTCCCCGGCTCAAAGGTAGTCGTCGCCTGCATGAGCGACGCGGACATGATGAAGCGCGCGGGCCTGTCTGACCCCTCCGAGTGGCTCGCGAGTCTCGCGCGGACCCGGCACACCGCGAAGCGAGTCGCGCACGCGAAGCCCGCGGGGCGGCCCTCGGTCCATGTCGCGTACTCTCACCGCCTCGACAGAGTGACGGGCGACCGCTGGCTCGCCTCGGGGGACGCGGCGTCGGCCTTCGACCCGCTCTCGTCTCAAGGCATCTTCAAGGCGTTGCGCTCCGGCGTGTTCGCCTCATACGCCATCCTCGATTATTTTAAGGGCACGCGGTCGGGGCTCGATAAGTACGAGGAGATAGTCGCGCGCGAGTTCGAAGATTACCTCGAAACGTGGATGGATTTTTACGGGAGGGAGCGCAGGTGGGAACGCTCCGAATTCTGGCGGAGGCGGCAGGGCCGGATAACGCTCGACCCGCACTGCCTGCTCCGCGCGCGGGTGCCGTCCGGTCATTTGGAGCGGTTGCGCATGCAGATGCCGGTGGACGATCTGAAAACTTTACACGAGCTTTGCGGGACGCCCCGGCCCGCGCACGAGGTCGTCTCGGCATTCAGGAATCAAAAAGGGGAGGCAACGACTGACAGGCGGATCATACTGGCGCTCCAATACCTGATCGAACAGCGGGTCGTCGAATGCGAAGAGGGCTCGCGGTCATAATCAACCTCCCGGCCGGGGGCGGCGGGCGCGGATTTTTACAGAGTTTTGCGGGTCAGAGTATTCACAGGTCGGCCCCTGAATCGTCTTGCTTCATGAGACTTTCCTCCGGCACGTCGCCCTCGAAGCGGGGGCGGGCGGAAGGATTAAGGGCTCCCGGTACCCTGTTACCCATCCAAATCGAGATCAGGCCGCCCCGAGAGAAATCCGTTGACTTCGGACAGGCATCGGCGTATGGTCGCCGCAATATCCGTTGATCTCGTCCGTGCTGGAGGACATATGAAACACCTTAGAAAAATCTCCGTCTGGTTCACAACCCTCCTGCTTTGCGCCACCGGTTTCGCTCAGACGTATCAAGGCCGCATCCTCGGGACCGCGACCGACTCGGGCGGGGGCGTGGTGAAGGGAGTCAAGGTAACCATCACGAACGCGGGGACGGGGGTCGCGCGCACTCTGGAGACTAACGAGTCGGGCGATTACGCCGCGCCGAACCTCGCGCCCGGAATCTACAGGATCACGGCCGAAGCGCCGGGCTTCAAGAGGGTGGAGATCAACTCCGTCCGGCTGGAAGTCGCTAAAGACATCCGGATAGATCTGGAGATGGTCCCCGGCGCGGTCTCCGAGGCGGTGACGGTGACGGGCGAAGCGCCCGTCATCGAGACGACCAACAACACCCTCGGCGGGACGTTCTCGAATCAGGTCATCAACGACCTCCCGCTGAACGGGCGCGATTTCCAGAACCTCGTGGTCCTGCGCCCCGGCATCCAGCGCTCGACCGGCGGCGGGTTCCTGTCGATCAGCTCGAACGGGAACCGGCCCGAGAATAACAACTTCATAGTCGATGGCACGGACAACAACGATCCGTACTACGGCACGACCGTCATCAACGCAGAAGGCGTGCAGGGGACTCCGGGCACGATCCTGCCCATCGACGCGATCCAGGAGTTCAACGCGCAGCAGAACCCGCCCGCCGAGTATGGGTGGAAGCCCGGAGCCATCATCAACCTCGGGCTGAAGTCCGGCACTAACGAGCTCCACGGGACGCTCTATTACTTCCACCGCAACAGCGCGCTCGACGCGCGCAACTTCTTCAACACGGAGCCGGACCCGAAGAAGGCCCTGCGCCAGCACCAGTTCGGGGGCAGCTTCGGCGGCCCGATCAGGCGGGGCAAGACCTTTTACTTCGGCTCGTATGAAGGCGTGCGCGGGTTCGTGAGCAACTCGAACCTCGTCACGGTGCCGGCGGCCGTGCCTCTGGGCGGCGACCCTGAAAACAGCATCCCCGACGCGATAGCCTCGCTCGAGAGCCGAGGCATCCCGTTGAACCCCCTGAGCGCGAACCTGATCGGCATCGGCTCGTTTTCCGGCAACGGCACTTTTCCGGGGCTCTTCCCCCTGAACGACGGGACCAACCCCGCCGGGCCGTCGCAGCTCAACCTGGGGTTCCCCAACAACAACCGGATGGATAATTTCATAATCAAGATCGATCACAACGTCAACGAGAATAACAACCTCTCGGGGCGCTACTTCTACGGCGACAGCCTTCAGACGGAGCAGGACATAGCCGTTCTGAGGCCCGAGTGGCGCTCGCAATCGGACCTGAATGCGCAGGTCGTCGGCGTCAACTGGGTCTGGACCCCGAGCCCGCAGTGGGTCAACGAAGCGAAGTTCGGCTACAACCGGTTCTGGCAGGCCATCACGACCGCCGACCACACCCTGAACCCGTCCGACACTTACGGCATAAACCCCGGCGTGACTCAGGAGGTAAACTTCGGCATGCCGACCATCCTGATCGGGGGCTTCACACAGCTCGGGGGCAACAGCGGGTGGCCCCTGCTCACCACCCCTAACCAGACGTGGCAGTTCGTCGACAACGTCTCTTACAACGTCGGCAAGCACACCTATCGCTTCGGCGCGGAGGTGCGCCACGGCACGACCGACAACCTGCGCAACCGGAGGGGCAAGGGGAGAATCCGGTTCCAGAATGGCGGCAACGCCCACGCCACGAGCACGCCCCTCGAAGACTTTCTCGCCGGCATCCCGGACCGCGGGGACATATTCGTGGGAGACTCGCGCCGGCAGGTCTCGATCAACTCCTTCGGGGCTTTCATTCAGGACGACTGGCGCATCAGCCCGCGACTCACGATCAACTACGGAGTGCGCTACGACCTGAGCGGGGTGATAAAAGAGAAGAACGACCTGATCGGCAACTTCGACCCCGAGGTCGGGCTCCAACAGGTCGGGGTCAACATAGACGCGCCGTACAACGGCGATCACAACAACTTCGCCCCGCGCTTCGGCATCGTGTGGGACCCGTGGGGCAAGGGCAGGACCGTCATACGCGCGGGCGCGGGTGTCGCGTACGAGATCCCGATCCTCGCCCTGTTCCTCGGGCAGAACGGCGTCAACAACGCGACGACGCCCGGCCTGAACTCGATACCGACCGGGGCCATCGGCTCGAACATCGCCGGGACCATCGTGGCCGCGGCGACGACCCAAAGCTCGGGGCTGAGGTGGACCGCCGCGGGGCCGATCTTTAACGTCGATGCCAACTGCGACCCCAATCGCGGCGGCACGCCCTGTGACATTCTGGGGGTGGACCGCGACCTGCGGACGCCTTACGTGACGAACTGGACCGTCAACGTCCAACAAGCTCTCTGGAAGGACGCGGCCGTCCAGATCGCCTACGTCGGCAACAAAGGCTCCAAGCTCTACGGCATCCGCGACATCAATCAGGTCGACCCCGATTCGCAGGCGGAAGAGGACTGCGGCCACTGCGAGCAGGCGGGGCGGCCCTTCAATTCCCGGTTCCCTTTCCTCGGCTACATCAACTTCATCGAGAACAGCTACAACTCTCTCTACAACGGGCTGCAACTCACGATGACGCAGAGGACGTACAAGGGTTTGAATTACGTCCTCGGCTACACGTGGTCCCACTCGATTGACTACGCATCCCTTCAGAGGGCCGCGCAGCCGCAGAACAGTTTCAACCAGAGGGCCGAGCGCGCGTCGAGCGACCTCGACATCCGCCACAGGTTCACGCTCGCCCTGACTTATGACCTCCCGAATGTCAGGTCCCCGTGGCAACTGCTGGAGAACTGGCAGGTCAATTCGATAGTCACGGTCCAGACGGGGCCGCCGTACAACGCCATCGACTTCGGCAACGACTTCAGCCTGACGGGAGAGTTCAGCGACAGGTGGGACCTGATCGGCGACCCTTCCTCGATCCCGAACTTCTCGACGACCGGGCCCATCCCGTTCGAGCGCGTGCTCGCGCCGCCCGCTCCGGGCACGTTCGGCAACGCCGGGCGCAACATCTTCCGCGCGCCCGGCTATCGCAACTGGGACTTCTCTCTGGTGAAGACCTGGCGGCCGACGGAGACGGTAGGCGTGCAATTCCGCGCGGAGTTCTTCAACATCCTGAATCACCCGAACTTCGCTAACCCGGCCATCCTCTTCACCAACGACCTCTCCTTCCCCGAGAGCTTCGGCCTCGTCACCGCGACTCCCGACGTGGCCGGGGCCAACCCCGTGATCGGGAGCGGGGGGCCGCGCAACATTCAGTTCGGCCTGAAGATCAGGTTCTAGGGCGGAATTGATGCCGTTCATGACGCGGGGGCGGGGTACGGGTATCCCGCCCCACAGTGTTTCGATGATCGAGTTGACGCATTCCGGACCGGCGCATATTCTTGTGCTCACCCATCGGACGGCCTTGAGAGTTAAGGAGGTACCGGAGACTTGCATCCCGCAACCGAAGCTGAACCTGAAGCCGCGCCGGAAACCGGGAACCGAGGCCGTCTGCTCAGTATTTTGGGCGTGGGCTTCGGCCTCGCGGTGATAATCGGCAACACGATTGGCGCGGGCATCCTGCGCACGCCGGGCGAGGTGGCGGCGCAACTGCCTTCGGCGTGGATATTCCTCGGGGTGTGGGTTTTGGGCGGGCTCTACGCGATGCTCGGCGCCCTGTCGCTGGCCGAGCTGGGCACGATGATCCCGCGCTCGGGGGGCCAGTACGTGTTCGCGCGCGAGGCTCTGGGCGAGTACGCGGGGTTCATCGTCGGGTGGAGCGACTGGCTGTCGACGTGCGGCACTGCCGCCGCGGTCTCCATAGTGATCGGGGAGTATTCGGGCGTGCTCTTCCCGCAGCTTTCGGGGCGGGCCACTACCATCGCGCTCGCGACGGTGATCGCCTTCGCCGTGCTGCAATGGCGGGGGCTCCGGTGGGGGAGCGGGGTGCAGAACGTCACGAGCCTGCTCAAGGCCCTCGCCTTCGTCGCCCTCGTCGCCGCCTGCTTCGCCCTTGGGGGCTCGCGCGCCGGCGCGGGTCCGGCGGAGCCTCTACCCTCGGGCCTGCCGCTCGCGGTCGCGCTCGTTCTCTCTTTGCAGGCCGTAATCTACACCTACGACGGGTGGTCGGGCGTCGTCTACTTTTCGGAAGAGGTCCGCAACCCCGCGCGAGACATCCCTCGCGCGCTTTTCGGGGGCGTGCTCGCCATCATAGCGATTTACCTTCTGGTGAACCTCGCCCTGCTTTACGTCCTGCCGGTCTCGCAAATAGCCGGGCAGAAACTCGCGGCGGGCGCGGCGGCCGAGGCCATATTCGGCGCGAGGGGCGACACGATCATCAGGTCGCTCACCATCCTTTCGATGCTGAGTGGCATAAACGCTTACCACCTGATGGCGACCCGCGTGCTTTTCGCCATGAGCCGCGACGGCCTCTTCTTCAAGCGCGCCGTGAGGGTAAACGAAGGCGGCACCCCGACCGTGGCGCTATTCGTCAGCACGGTCGTCGCGGCGCTCTTTATATTGAGCGGCACGTTCGAAAAGGTGATCGCCGTGCTGGCCTTCTTCTTCGTCGCCAATTACACGATGTCTTTCATCTCGGTCTTCGTGCTGCGGAGGCGCGAGCCCTCGCGCCCGCGGCCCTACCGCGTGTGGGGTTACCCGTGGACGACGGGCCTCGCCCTGATCGGCTCGGTCGCTTTCCTCGCGGGCGCGGTGGCGAGCGACACGCGCAACAGCGTCTACTCGCTCCTCCTGCTCGGGGCCAGCTACCCGACCTTTCTCCTGCTGAAGCGAGTGGCCCGCGCGCCCTCGGCATGAGATCATTTTCATCCTGATTACTTATCGATTACCGGAGGCGTAATGACCGCGGAGGATTTTTCATTCGAGAGCCGATTGGAATTCGCATCGACTCTGCCCTCGGAGTGGTACACGGACCCGGCCCTGCTCGAACGGGAGAAAGAGAGGGTCTTTTCGCGCACGTGGCAGCTGGTGGGCCGGGCGGAGCAGGTGTCGGGGCCGGGGGATTACTTCACGGCGACGGTAGGCGACGAGCCCATCCTCGTCGTGCGCGGGGCGGACGAGCGCCTGCGCGCGCTCTCGAACGTTTGCAGGCACCGCGCGGGCCCCGTCGCCTCGGGCGACGGGAGGCGGAAGGCGTTTCAGTGCGGCTATCACGGCTGGTCGTACGCGCTCGACGGCCGCCTGCTCGCGACCCCCGAATTCGACGGGGTCGAGTGCTTCGACAAGGGGGCCGCCTGCTTGCCCGAGTTCAGGGTCGAATCTTGGAACGGGCTCGTGTTCGTGAACATGGACCGGGATTCCGCGCCGCTCGGAGAGGTGCTGGAAGACCTGCCGGAAAGAATCTCGGCGCGCGACATGGCGGGCATGCGGCTCGCCGCGAGGAGGGACTGGCACGTCGACTGTAACTGGAAAGTCTACGTCGATAATTACCTGGAAGGCTATCACATCCCCATCGTGCACCCGTCCCTGAACCGCGAGCTCGATTATCAGAAGTACCGCGTGGAGACGAAGCGGTATTACTCGATCCAGCACTCCCCGATCAGGCGCGTCGAGGGCGGGCGGATAGGCGAGGGCGACGGCCGGGCCGACGAGGCCCAGTATTTTTGGGTCTTCCCGAACCTCATGCTGAACGTCTACCCGGACAACTACTCGACCAACCTGATCGTGCCGCTCGGCCCCACGCGCACGCTCACGGTCTTCGAGTGGTTCTTCCGCGACCCCGGCCGGCCGGAGACTCAGGAGGCGCTCGCGCGCACGACCGAATTCAGCGACGAGATTCAGGTCGAAGACATCAACATCTGCGAGACGGTGCAGCGCAACCTGCGCTCGCGCACTTACAAGAGCGGGCGCTACTCGGTGAAGCGCGAAAACGGCGTCCACCATTTTCACGGGTTGCTCATGGACTACCTGGGAAGGTGACAGGTGAGAGAGCGGCCGATCTCTTTCACCTTCGCCACGAGCAGGTCGAAGTCTTCGCGGCGGCTCCGGTGGTTCGTGATCGCCACCCGGATCGCGTACCGCCCGTTTAAAATCGTGTGCGAAGGCACGGCGACCCCGCTCTCCTGCAACCGGATCA
Organism: Blastocatellia bacterium; assembly: GCA_035634255.1. Taxonomy (GTDB): domain Bacteria; phylum Acidobacteriota; class Blastocatellia; order UBA7656; family UBA7656; genus DATLMR01. The sequence goes on along the minus strand of DASQDI010000016.1, from coordinate 15,744 downwards.
GCAGCTCGCGATTCAAGGCGTTCAATTCTTCGCCGCCGGCGCCTCCCGCCGAGTACCTGAAGCAGACTATGTTCAGGGGCGCGGGCGCGAGAAGCTCAAGCTCCGGGTCGGCTTCGACCAACCCCGCGAGGTACCGGGCCTGTTCGATGTTCTGCTCGATCAGCCTGCCGTATTTTTCTATGCCGTGCTCTTTGATCGAAAGCCATATCTTGAGCGCGCGGAAGCCCCGCGACAACTGCACGCCCAGCTCCCCGAACCAGACGGGGCCGCTTGCGACTCCGCGCGTCGTGGGCGAGAGGTAAGCCCCCGAGGCAGAGAAGGCCGCCCGGTGGCGCTCGCCGTCGCGCACGAGCGTGCAGCCCGCTTCGTACGGCATGTACATCCATTTGTGCAGGTCGAAGGCGAGGGAGTCGGCCCGCTCCATCCCCGACAGCCTCAGCGCGTGGCGCGGCGAGAGAGCAGCCAGAGCGCCGAAGGCCCCGTCGATGTGGAACCATAGGCCCTCTTCCTCGCAGACCCGCGCGAGCGCGGAGAGGTCGTCAATCGCCCCGGTGTTGACGGTGCCGGCGTTCCCGATCACGCAGAAAGGCGTGAGCCCGCGCGCGCGGTCTTCGGATATCGCGCCCCGCAGGGCGTCCACGTCTATCTCGTAATCGCCGTTGACGGGAACTCGTCGCAGGAAGTCGCCGCCGATCCCGAGCAGCTCCACGGCCTTCTGAATCGAGCTGTGCATCTCGGTCGAGCCATAGACGGCCATCTGCCGCCCGCCCGCGAGCACGCCGTCGCGGGCAACGTCGAACCCCGCGAGCGAGTTCCGCGCGACCGCGAGCCCCACGAAGTTCGCCATCGAGCCGCCGCTCACTAAAATCCCGCTCGCGCCCCGCGGGAAGCCTAACAACTGCTTGTACCAATCGAGCACCTGTGACTCCACGTATATGGCCGACTGGTCGAAGCCGCCCACGTTGGGGTTCATCGCCGCCGCGAGCATTTCGGACATCATGCCGAGGGGCGTGCCGGTGCCGTTGACCCACCCCCAGAAGCGCGGGTGGATGTTCCCCACGGGGTAGGGCAGCACGTCGCGGACGAAATCTTCGTAGGCCGCCTCCGCGCCCTCGCCCTCGCGCGGGGGCGGGCCGTCGAATCTGGCCCGCACGGCCTCCGGGACCGGCCGCCAGACGCCGCGGTCGCGCACGGTCTCAAGGTAGCTCATCATGTCGTCCACCATCCGGTGGGCGAGCGCCCTCATCTCCCCCCACGACCCGGCGTCCGAGGGGTCGAGCGATTCTTCAGCGCTTGAATGTTCAGGCTTTGCCGCATCAGTTTTCTGCATGGCGAATCTTTCTAATCATGTTTTTCGTCAGGCCGTGGGCCGTGCTTCTTAAAGTAATCAGGCCGATCCCGCACAGGATGGCCGCGCCGCCCGTCACGATCCTCCAGGTCAGGCTCTCGCCCAGCACCGCCATCCCCAGCACGACCGCGATCAAAGGGGTCACGAGCGCGATCAGCATGGTCTTGGTCACGTCCATGTTTTTAACGAGCCAATAATAGAGCATGAAGGCCAGAGACGAGCCGACCACCGCCAGGTAGAGGACCGACAGCCATGCCCTGGGGGTCCAGTTGAAATGCGCCGGGTTCCCCTCGGTGGCGAGCCCCGCCACGAGCAGGGGGACGAGGCCGAAGATCATCTGGCCGAATGCGAGCATTGCGGGGTGGAGGTGGCCCCCGCGCGCCTTCACCAGGACGTTAGCGTAAGCGGCGGCGAACGCCCCGAGCACGATGACCGCGCTCCCGAGCAGGGCGAGCATGCCGTGATCGCTCACCTGATTCGATAAGATCAGGCCGACCCCCGCGATGCCGAGCAGCACGCCGATGATCTTGATCACGGTCATCCGCTCGCCGGGGAGGTAGTAGTGCGCGATGACGAGGCCGAAGGCCGGGATGGTCGCTTGCAGGAGCGCCGCGAGCCCCGACGAGACATGCTGCTCGCCCCAGAAGACCGCGCCGTAATTGATCGTGAATGACAGGACGCCGGTGACGGCCAGCAGCGTCCAGTCTTTCCGGTTGCGCGGGAGCGGCACGCGCCGCACGAGCACGACGCCGAACAGCAGGGCGGCGGCTATGACGAACCGCGCGACCGCGAAAGTCAGCGGCGGCAAATCTTCGAGCCCGACCTTGATGACGAGCCACGTCGACCCCCAGATCACGCTCAGGATTAAAAACACGATGACCACTGAAGCGCTCATCAGCCTATCTCCAACGCACGAGCATTTCGATGACTTCGGCGGGCCTCAAATCAGAGGCCCTTCGGGGCGCTTGTACTCGCGCACGCAGGCGGGCGGCTCTACGCCTTGTCGCAACCGGGGGTCGTTTATCGGGGTTCCCGCAACCATTCTGAGGGGGAGTTCCCCCGCCCAGACGGAAAGCTCGTAATCTTCCTCGTCGTCGAGAGGCGGCCCCGTGCGAACCTTGGCCGACGCCTCCGACAGGGGCAGGGCAAGCACGAGCGTCGCCTTCATCTCTTCGGGAGATGGGCCCCGCACCTCGTCCCAGCGGCCCGGAATTATGTGCTCAGAGAGCGCGCGCAGGGCCTCCATCTTCTCGGCCTCTTCACTCACGACCGAGGCTTTGCCGAACACGACGACCGACCTGTAATTCATCGAATGATGGAAGGCCGACCGCGCGAGCACGAGCCCATCGAGGAGCGTCACGGTGAGGCAGACGTCGATCTCTTTTTGCAGGGCGCGCAGCATGCGGCTCGCCGCCGAGCCGTGAATGTAGAGGCGGTCTTCGACGCGCGCGTAGCCCGTGGGGATTACGAAGGGCTGGCCATCGACCGCGAAGCCGACGTGACAGATGAACCCTTCGTCGAGAATCTGGTTGATGACCGAGCGGTCGTAGAAGCCTCGCTTCGGCAGGCGCTTTAAAGTGGTCCGCCCGGTGGGCGCTAAATTCTCCATGAAATATCGCTCCGCTGGTATTCGACCGGCCGACCACCGTCAGGCCGGCGTCTCTCCTTCCGAATCGTTAGCCCAGTAATCGGGGCTCTCCGCGCTGGTCTTATCGTGGCGCTCCATCCACCGCTCCGGCCGCTTGAGCGCGGCGAACCCGACCTTTTTATAGAGGTCGTGCGCGTCTTTAGTGGCGAGCACCCACCTGCGGAAGCCCTGTAGGTCCGGGTGCGCGATAATAATTTCGGTGAGCCACTTCCCGAGGCCCTGCCCTTGAAACTCTTCGAGTATGAATACGTCGGCTATCCAGCCGAAGGTCGCGTAGTCCGTGATCACTCGCGCGAAGCCGACCTGCCGCTCACCCTTGAACACTCCGAACGCGACCGAATTCTCAATCGACCTTTTAATCGTCTCGACCGACCTCCCCGAGGCCCAGTAGGAGCGGTCGAGGAAGCCATGAATCACCCCCAGGTCGAGCCGCGACTTGTCCGTGCTTATCGTGAAATCTCCCCGCTCCCATTGCTGAGCCATTCTCACCCTCTCCCGAGTCATAAACCGGACCCGCCGCCCGCGCCTGCTACACGATGGCCAGCAGGGGCGCGGGCTTTTCCAGCGGCAGCGCCGCCGTCTCTTTAACGGTCTTGAGCACGACGGTCGTCCCCGTCGAGCTGACGGCTTCTATGCAGTCGAACTTTTCTCTGATCAGACGGCCCAGCTCTTCGACGCCCGCGGCGCGGACCTTCACGACGTAACAGTCCTCCCCCGCGATCCTGTGGACTTCAAGAGCTTCCGGGATTCGCGCGAGGCTCTCGGCGACGGCCCTCACGTCCGAGTGCCAGTCGGTCCTGATGAAGACGAAGGCGGTCAGGCCGAAGCCAATCGCTTCAGGGCTCAGGTGCGCGTGGTACCCAAGGATGATCCCGCGCCGCTCAAGCTCCTCGACCCGCGCGCTGACGTCGGAGGGTTCGAGGCCGGTCCGCCGCGCGATCTCGGCGACGGGGGTCCGGGCGTTCTCCTGAATTATAGAAAGTATCTTTCTATCGGTGTCGCGATCAATATCTTCTGTCATCTTTAATACTCCGTCCGGCGAAATCACGCGAGGGTCACACGAGGGCCCTCAGTGCTTCGGCCCCGTGGAGCTTCCTCTGTTTCCTGAGGCTCGACATCCTTGCCTCGATGACCCGCCCGAGCCGCTTGATCGCCTCCCGGATCAGCGGGGGGCTCGCCATCGTGAAGCTGAGCCGCATCATGTCCTGGCTGGGCAGGCTGCAATAGAAAGCCTCGCCGGGGCTGAAGGTCACGCCCTGCTCGGCCGCCTGAAGAAGCACCTGGCCCGCGTTCAGGCGCTCGGGCAAGCGCACCCAGAGGGCCATGCCGCCCTCGGGCCTGTTCCAGCGGGCCTCTTCGGGGAAGTGCTTTTCCAGGGCTTCGAGCATGCAATCGCGCCGCTCCGCGTAGGCCCTCTTCACGCGCTTGATGTGCCTGGCGAGCAGCCCGTGCCGGGAGAACTCATGGATGGCCGCCTGCGTCATCAGGCTCGCGTGCAGGTCCGAGCGCTCCTTCGCCCTGTTGAGGTGGTCTATCACTATTCGCGGGGCGACCACCCAGCCGACGCGCAGTCCGGGGAAGCTCACCTTCGAGAAGCTGTTTATGTAGATCACGATGCCGTACTCGTCGAGCGCCTTGAGCGGCGGGAGCATCGCGCCTTCGTACCTGATCTCGCGGTAGATGTCGTCCTCGACGATGGGGACGCGGTGCCTCGTGGCCAGCTCGATCAACCGCCTCCGCGTCTGCATGTCCATCGTCGCCCCGGTCGGGTTGTGAAAACTCGGTATCGTGTAGATGAGCTTGGGGCGGCGCTGCGAGAGAATGTCTTCGAGCGCGTCGAGGTCCATCCCCTGCTCCGTGACGGGCACGCTGATGAACTTCGACGTCGAGCCGCAGAAGATCACGAGCGCGCCGGGGTAGGTAGGGTTTTCGAGCGCCACCTCGTCGTCCGGGCCCACGAGTATCTGGCGGATCAGGTCTAAAGACTGCTGGCACCCGTTAGTTATGAGAATCTCTTCCGGCCCGGTCTTGATCCCCATCAACGCCATCTGCGTTGCCAGGTGCTCCCGCAAAGGCTCGTAGCCCCTGCTCCTGCCGAGTTGAAGGAGGCTCCGGCCCTCCCTCCGCATCACGCGGTCAACGCACTTGCGGAAATCGTCCAGGGGGAAGAGGTCGGCCGACGGGAGCGAGTAAGCGAGAGATATGTGGCGTCCTGAAAGGCTGTACGCCAGAGTGCCGTCGAGCCAGTTCTCCCGCCTCTGGTCCGAGAGCAGAGCGCCCCACGGCATGGCCGCCGGCTGCGGGCGCTCTTCCCTGCGCGCCCCGGCCGCCGGGACCCCGCTGATGAACGTGCCGCGCCCGACCTGCGAGGTGATGAGCCCGTCGGCCGCAAGCTCCGCATAGGCGGTCGAGACGGTCGTTCGGTTGACCCCTAGCCGTTTCGCAAGCTCCCGGTTGGCGGGCAGCCTGTCGCCCACTCGGAGGGTCCCTTTGCTTATCATCTCGCTCACCTGCGAGACGATCTGCGCGTAAAGGGGGACATGGTTCTCGCGGTTCAACTCCAAGAGCACAGTCTTTTAGCTCCTAAATTGGCTTAACTGACCATGCCATATTAGCCGAAAAGTCGGCCCTGTAAAGAACCAATTACCAGCCAATTCTAACCAGCCAATTCGGGGCGATCCGATAAATTGGATTTTATGAAGCGGGCTTCGAATGATGAACGGAGCGCGGGCCTTACTCTTTAATGACTCCCGCGTCCAGTTCCTCAAGCGCCTTCTGGCAATCGGGGCAGGGGCCGTTCGAGTTGCGGAGCGCGCGGATAAAGGTCTGGCGGGCCTTCCGAATCCTGCCCTCCCGCGCGAGCGCGCGGCCTTCTTCGAGCAGGGCTTCGACGGCCTCCCTCCGCCCCGCCCGGCCTTCGGCGCGGTCCAGGGTGAGCTTCGCTTCGAGCGACGCGGGGTTGAGACCCAGAGCCGCCCGCGCCTCGCGGATCGCCCGCTCGCGGTCCCCATCCGACAGGTGCGACTCCGCCATAAGCCAGTGCGACACGAAGTAATTGGGGTCCAGACGAAGCGCTTCGGCCGAGTAAGCGCGAAGCCCCTCCCGGTCCCCTTCGAGGAGGCTGATGGACGCGAGCAATAAGTAGCCGGAATTCGGCGTGAGCGAATGCGCGACCGATTTGCGCGCGTGCGCGATTGCCGACTCTACCGCCTCGCGCCGCGCCGGGCTTTCTTCACTCTGATCCTCCATGCGCTCGATGCAGGTGGTCAGGGCGCGAGCGAATTGGAAATCATAGTCGCCCGGAGGGTCGGGGCCTCCGGTCGCGCGCTCCCGGTAATACATCACCGACCTCACGTCAGCCGCAGCGGCCGACGAAAAGACTTTTTTAATCGCCACGTCCGCCTGCCAGACGGCGTACGAATACCACAGCGCCGCCGCCAAGACCGCGCACCCCGCGACGAAGCCGGCCCACCCGAAAACCCCGCGCTTCATAGCCCCGCGAGGTATGCTTCTCTTCTCGTCCGTTCTCTGATCGCGCGTGACGTTAATACTCGCCTGCGCGAGCGCCACGACAGAGAAAAAGTAGAGCCCGGTCGGTATCTGATCGAAGATGAAAAATTTGTGCGCGAGCGCCGAAACGAAGGCGGCCGCCAGCCCGGAGAGCAGGACTCGGGTGCCCGCGTCCCCGGCGCGCCGGCGTGCCCGAAATATTAGAACGAAGGTCGAAGTGATGACCGCGAGGTACCCGGTCGCACCCGCCAGCCCGTAGGAGATGGCGGCGTCGAGGTAAGAGCTGTGTGAGCTTTCGTTGTTGATCCTCGGAGCGAGGCGTGAAAGCTCTTCGGAGCGGTAGGCGAGGAACGCTTTGCGAAAGCCCTCGGGTCCGCAGCCGATGACCGCATAGGCCGGGACCATCTTCAGAGAGTCTCTCCATAATATCGTGCGCCCCGCTCCGCTCATCGCCTCCGACGTAGACATTCGCGCGCGCGCCGCTATACTCCGCGCAGACGGCCCCGAGGCGATGATTAAAGTCGATGCGATCACGGCCGCGAGCGATAACGCCGCGTAAACCAGAGACCGCCTCGAGCCGGGTCGAAGGCCCGTAAGGATGCCGCGAGATTCCAGAATCGCGAACGCGACTGCGCCGGCCGCGAGCCCGATCCATGCCCCGCGTGTTCCGCTCATCACCACCGCGCCGACCGGAAGCGCCGTCGAGATCAGGGCGAGGGCGCGAAACCGCCCGGCCGCGGCGAACGCGAAGGCCGCGCTAATGGGCGCGGTATAAAGTAGAAAATTCCCAAGATAATTCGCATGGCCGAGAGTGCTCGCGACGCGGGTTATGATCTCTCCGGCGAAGCCGTAAGTGTACAGGCGCGGCGACACGAAAGGATCGAAGCCGAAGAACTGCGCCCACGCATAAGCCGCCGCAAGCGCCCCCGAAAGACTCATGCACGCGAGCAGCGTTCGCCATCTTCCGAGGTCGCGATTTACTCCGATTACCAGCCCTACGAAGCAAACGAGGAAGCAGGCGTGCGTAAGCAGGCCCATCTGATTGTCGAAGCTCCCGAACAGTGACGCGAACGGGGCGACGCCGAAAAACGTGGAGACCGCGATGGCCGAAAGGTAGAGGCCGAGCCACACCGAATGGCTCGGCGTAAAAAGAGCTGCGGGCTGGTCACCCCGACGCGCGCGAGCCGCCCAGGCCGGGGCCAGCAAAGTCATGGTGACCGCCGAGCCCGTTAATAACAGGAGGAATTTAGGCAGGGCATAAAACCGGTGGATCGCAGTGCTGAAAACGAGAGGGACGAAAAGAAGGAGCAGAAGGACCGAACAGTAAACCGCGGCCGCGGCCCGGCTTTCGGGCTGATCGAGCACGCCGCCTTTGTTCGCTCTCGGTGAAGTCATGAAGGTCGGAAGGGGCGGCGCGATTCGGCGGTTCAAGGCTGCCAGGTGATGTAGAACTCGCACACGGAATCGCCGCGCCCGCTGCACCGGGTGTGAGTGATGCGCGCCGCGCGCGCGCCGCAAAGCTCGATGGCATGGCGGAAGTACGCGGTCCCGCTCGTGCAAAAGCTCACGGGCGGCGCGGTGTCGTACTTTATCGTCAGCAACCCGCTCGTATCGCTCAACGACTCGTAGGCCGCCTCCCCGAAGTCCTGATAAGCGTGGTGGATCAGCGCCGACTGCTTCAGGAAGCTGTGGATGTCCGGGTTGAGCAGGCTGCTGTAAGGCCCCGAAAGGCTCGATGTCGCGGAAAACTCTCCCAGAGCTTCGAAGACTTCTTCGGGGCTCCCCTTCAACTCGTCGGCTATCGCGCGGTCCACGTCGTCGAGCAGGGCGAGTTCGTACCAGTTATCTATGATTACGTCCTTGAGCGCCGAGCGGTCTTCCTCCGGCAGATTCGCCGTGATTCTTGACCAGACTTCGGGGCCGTGATTGAGCGCCACGAAAAGGAAGCGCGCTCGCAGCAACCCGCCCTTGACGTGCATACCGCGGAAAGCTTCTCGGGAGGAGTACATATTTAAATCCGGCTAGAAATTTCAGACTGGAGACTTCGGATTATAAACGCCTTTGGATTGACACAACAAGGGCAAGGATCAGTAAAGCTACCCGGACCTGTGATCAAGTCATGGGGATTCTATGAAGCGGGCTTCGAATGATGAACGGGGGCGCGGACCCCGTTACCTATTTACCTCCGCCCCCTATTCTCGTAACTATCTTCGCGATGCTCCTCTGCCCTTCGCGCTCCGCCACTATCTCGACGCGGTCTGCGGCGCGCAGGTCGCTAAATCTCAGGCTCACGTCGGGCAGGGTCGAGATCGAGACGAGCCCGCCTGATTGCAGGTACATGGTCTGGTCATCGGCCTCGAATTGATAACGCGATCCGAGCGCCGTCTTGATCTCTATCCGGCCCCTGCCCGCCGCGGCGATGCGGCCTTCGATCACGAAGCTGTGAGACCGCCCCAAAACGACAGGCTCGTAGGTGCGCTTCGGGGCGCTCGCGGCCTTGTTTTTAATCGCGGGCCGTAATTTCTGGGCCTCGGCCTGAACGCAAAACATCGCGGTAAGCATCAACACCGTGAAAAGGGTCTTCAGTCTATCGGGCTTCATATCATCCGCTCCAAAGGCCGTTAAAGGTCCGGCGACTCGTATACGTTGCCAATCACGACTTTTCTCTTTCGCAATTTTTATGCCGGTAGAATTAAAGACCCGGATCGTTAGAAAAGAGGTTTACGATCCGATAACATACGTCGGGATGACCGACCATAGGACAGGTATGAAGAAATTACCCGGTCAGGCTCGCCGCCGCGTGTCGGCGGGGGCACGCTCTTCGGGCTCGCAGGGGTCTATCACCGACGTTCCCGGAATAAGCGCCGGGCATGCCGACGATCAGGAAGCCAGAACCGGGTGCACGGTCGTCCTGTGCGGCGACGAGGGAGCCGTAGCGGGAGTCGACGTGCGAGGGAGCGCGCCGGGGACGCGAGAGACTGACCTGCTTGAGCCGGGCTCCCTGGTCGAGAGAGTCCACGCGGTCGTGCTTTCGGGGGGCTCGGCCTTCGGGCTCGACGCGGCGTGCGGAGTGATGCGCTTTCTCGAAGAGCGAGGCGTGGGGTTCGATGCGCGCGTGGCGCGCGTGCCCATCGTCCCGGCCGCGGTCATCTTCGACCTGGCCGTCGGCGATGCCAGCACGAGGCCGGACGCTCGGATGGGATACTGCGCATGCGAGAATGCCTCGCGCGCTCCGTTGCGCGAAGGGCAGGTGGGGGTGGGCGCGGGCGCAAGCATAGGCAAGCTGCTCGGGCCGGGGAACGCTTCGCCCGGCGGCGTGGGGACGGCATCGGCGAAGATTCCGGGCGGCGCTTGCGTCGGGGCGCTCGTGGTAGTCAATGCGTTCGGAGACGTGGTCGATCCTGAAACGGGGCGGATACTGGCGGGGGCGCGATCTCCGAACGGGCGCGGGTGGCTCGACATCGCGCGCACGCTCGCGGAGGGGCCGGCTTTGAGCCCGACTGTTGAACCGGCCGCGAGCCATCCTTCGGGTATAGAGAGCACGACGCTCGCGATCATCGCCACAGACGCGGCCCTGACAAAACCGCAGGCGCGCAAGGTCGCGTCGATGGCGCATGACGGAATGGCCCGGTCCATCAGGCCCATTCACACGATGTTTGATGGCGACACGATCTTCGCTTTATCGACCGGGGGAATCGAGGCCGACATTACCACGATAGGGACGGTGGCGGCGGGGCTTGTCGCCACGGCCATCGCCCGCGCGGCGCGAGCGGCGATCACCCGGCGGTGAGAGTGAACTGCAGGCACTTCGGGTCGCGAGGCTGTTTGAGCACGGCGGACTCTCCGTTCTCTTTGGAGAGCAGGGCCTCGGGCGGGACTCCGTGCTCTATCATAGTGGCGAAGTACTCATCAACCTTATCGAATATTTCCGAGATTGTCTGAGAGTGGAAGACGCGCTCGCGCAGGCGAGCGCCGCCGGGCAGCCCGTGAGTGAAGTACCCGCACATCTGTTTCAACTTGCCACACAGCCCCTTTTCGGACATCTCGTCGTGAAGCAGCTCGTAGTAGCGGTGCAGCACTCTCTGCTTCTCCGACAGGGGGGGCTCATAGATGGCTTCTCCGCGCATTAACTCGGACGTCTGGCGGAATATCCATGGGTTCGCGATAGCGCCCCGGCCGATCATGACGGCGTCGACCCCTGTCTCATCAAGCCTCTGGATGGCCTGTTCCGGCGTGACCACGTCCCCGCAACCGACGACCGGAATCTTCACCGAGCGCTTAACGTCGGCGATCACGTCCCAGTTCGCTTTGCCGCTGTACCCCTGCATGCGGGTGCGGCCGTGAATGGCGATCATATTCGCCCCGCAATCTTCGACCAGCTTCCCGACCTCGACCGCGTTGATGGAAGAATCGTCCCACCCGGTGCGAATCTTCATCGTCAGGGGGATCGAGACCGAGCGGCGCACGCGGCGCAGTATCTTTTCAAGCTGAGGGAGGTCGCGCAGGAGGGACGAGCCGCCCCCGCCCTTAACGACTTTCTTCGCCGGGCAGCCGCAGTTGATGTCGACTATGTCCGCGCCTACTTCTTCGATTATCTCGGCCGCCATCGCCATGCGTTCTTCGTCGTGCCCGAAGATCTGGATGGACAGAGGGCGCTCTTCGGGGAGGAACTTCATCATGCGGTGCGTGGTCATATTGCCTCGCGTGAGCCCTTCGACGGAGATGAACTCGGTCACGATAAGGCCCACCCCTCCAAGTTCCTTGATGAGGCGGCGAAAGGATGAATCGGTCACCCCCGCCATCGGCGCTAGCACCAGGTTCGGGCTTATCCTGATGCTGTCTATGTAAAGCTCTCCGACAGTTTTCATAACGGAAAAGTTTACCACAGAGCCCCGACCCGCGAGAACACGAGTAAAACCGGGAGCCAAGGTTCAGAGTTTTTCATAATAGCGGCAGTAGTCTATGAGGCAGCACTGCTCGCATGAAGGATTCGAAGGGCGGCACACTTTACGCCCGTGCCTGATCAGGTTGACGTGGACTTCGTAGTAACGGCTCGGGGGGATAATTTCGGCCATCGTTTGATGGGCCTCTTCGTCCGAGCATCTTTCAGGGATGAGCCCGAGGCGGCGCGATATCCGAAAGATGTGCGTGTCTATCGGGAAGACTGGGCGGTCGCAGGCGAACAGCAGAGTGCAGGCGACGGTCTTCGGCCCGACGCCTTTGAAACTCGCGAGAAAACCGGCGGCCTCTTCCAGAGGCGAAGTGTGAAGGAAGGAAAGGTCCAGAGAGCCGAGCCGCGCATGAATCTCGTTGAGCAGGTTCTTTATCCTGACCGATTTCTGCCGGGCGAGCCCTCCCGACCTTATGGCCGCCTCGATTGAAGAGGCGCGCGCACGCCTCGCCTGCTCCCATGAGGGGAAGCGGCGTTTCAGGCTTTCGAAAGCGCGCTGGCTGTTCACGTTCGTAGTCGATTGAGAGAGTATGGTCTCTATCAACACGTCGAGCGGGTCGAGCCCCCTCTCGCACTCGGGGACTCCGTAAACGGCCTTCAAGTTCTGTATGACGTAAGGGACGCTTTCAACGGCGTCGGCCATCTGATCGTCTCTCATCAGAGATTTTCTAACACCGCCTCCGCACCCGGCGCAACCTGAGCGCCCGGACCCATGCGCGCTCGGTTGACAATTTTTCAACCCCTTTGCGATAATGCCTCTTTGACAAAACAACGCTTTAGTTGACTGTGAAGCGTTTGCGCCCGTAGCTCAGCTGGATAGAGTACCTGACTACGAATCAGGGGGTCGCACGTTCGAGTCGTGCCGGGCGCACTTGAAATATCGACAGGCTGCACGGATTGTAGAATCTTCTGACGGGTTAAATTGGAGATTCGACGGCAACCCGGAGGGGAGAGGCTATTAAAACCAGCTTTCTCCCCTTTTTGATTTTCATTTTCCGTCTCGACAGGGTTCAAGTTGGCTCAAAGAAATTATCGCGACCCTCTGCACAACATCATATCCCTGGACGAATCCATCTCTGATGACAAGCTCATAGTCGATCTGGTCGACTCCTCGGAGTTCCAGAGGCTCCGACGCATCAAGCAGCTCGGGCTCGCCCTGTTCACTTACCAGGGCGCGGAGCACAGCCGGTTCACGCATTCTCTGGGCGTGATGCACCTGATGACGCGCGCCCTGAATCTGCTCGCCGCGCGCCACGAAATCAGCGGCGAGGCCCGCGTGTGCGGGCGCGCGGGCGCTTTGCTGCACGACCTCGGGCATGGCCCCTTTTCGCACGTGATGGAGAAGGTCTTCCATTTCCACCATGAGGACTGGACGCGGCGGATCATTCTCGATGAAGGGACCGAAGTAAATCAGACACTCAAAAGCTTCGACTCATCCCTGCCCGAAAAGCTGGCCTCGGTTTACCAGAGAAGTTACCGTGCCTCTTACATCTCCCAGCTCGTGTCGTCGCAGCTCGATTGCGACCGGATGGATTACCTGCTCCGCGACAGCCTTATGACGGGCGCGAAGTACGGGATATACGACCTCGAATGGGTCCTGCACGCGCTCAAGATAGACGAGGAATCGGACCGCGTTTACGTGGAGTCGAAGGGTCTCTACGCCGTCGAGGAATACCTTCAGGCGCGCTACTACATGTTCCGCCAGGTCTATTTCCACCGCACCCTGCGGTCCGCCGAGGCCGTTCTGGTCACGGCCCTCAAGCGCGCGCGCGACCTGATCGCGCAGGGCCGCCTGGAGTTCCGCATGCCGGGCTCCGGGTTCGAGAAGATGCTGACCGGGGAGGAGGTCACGACGGACGAGTACCTGCAGATGGATGATACGGACATCACTTTTCACGTCAAAAGGTGGTCGCACGACAGCGACCCCATCCTGTCCGACCTGGCGAAGAGGTTTATAGACAGAAAGCTGTTCAAAGCCGCCGACCTTGAATTTCCGATGGAACAGCCCGGAGAGTTCTGGGCGCGCGCGCGGGAGGTAGTTTCGGAGGCGGGCTTCGACCCGGAGTATTACCTGATAACCGACCGGGCGGGCGACGTGCCTTATTACGGCTACTACTCTCCGGTCGGAGTCGACCCGAAGAGCTTGATCTACACCGAGACTCCGGGGCCTCGGCCCGTGATCCGCGAGATCAGCGAAGTATCAGAGGTGGTTCGCGGGATGCGCGGGTACGAGATAGATCGAGTCTGCTTCCCCGCCGAAGTACTCGAAAGCATGAACAGCCTGATCGCCGAGTTCTTCCATTCGTCCGAGCCCGGCCCCACAACCTGATGGCGCGGCCTCGGCTCTTCGCCGCATCAGGCCGGCTCGATTCTGAAGAGAATATCGACGGGCTTTGCCGCGGCCGATTTCTGCTCGACCTCCACGTTCAAAACCAGCTCGATAGCATTACTGGCCGACGAGATCGCGCCTCTGGATATTCGAGCGCCCGCGGCTATCTTATTAGGCTGCGTCGTGATTTGAGCCCGCCCCGATGAGGCCGCGAAGAGGTTGAGCGCGGAAGCGACCACGCCCGGCCCGGTGGGGCGTGCTGTTACCGGCGAAAGCATGACGGAGGCTTCCGGCGCGTCGGCCAGGAGCGACGCTTCGACTTTGTAATAGGTGTTAGTGCGAATCCATATTCTCAACCGGGCTGATGAGGTCGAAGATCGGTTTGTGTTTTCGAGCCGGACGATGATCTGATCGGGGCGGGAAGATAGGGACACAGCCTCAAGGCCGTCCTTCTCCGTGACGACATCGCTCTGGCCGAACGGCGGGGAGATCATCACGAAATCGGGGATTGAGCCGCCGATTCCGATGGGTGAAGGCCCGACCTGTCGCGACAATCCGGGCGAAGGGTACAGGGCCAGAGCCAGTAGTAGAATCACTGACACTTTCATAGGGGCATGTTTGTTCAAGGTATATGGAAGCTTGAAACGTCTTTTCTCTTCTGTTCATCAGTCACCAGCAAATGTGACAGCCGTAACTATAAACTAAAAAATCAACGAGTCAATTCCCCGTGCGGGGTACTCACGAAGAAAGCCGGCGGTCGGTAGGGATTGAGGCGGCCCGTTTCATTAATTATTTATTATGGAGCTGGTAACGGTTGAGAGCGTCTCTGAAGCGCTCGGCATCGGAGCGCGAGACTTTGAACTTGTAGCTCCTGCCCCCGCCCTGAACGGTCATCTCGTCTTTCGATATGCCTACATGCGTCCCGAGCACGTTGAAAGAATACTGGTCCTCGCTCCCATCGTAGCGGACGCCGGTCGAATCGACCGCGAGGGTTCCGGAGCACGACCCGCGAAGGCTGCCGTGCAGGTGTTTGACCTGTATGGTCACCGGGATCGGCGCGGCGGCTTTCTCCTGCTGGCGTTTTTCAATGCGAGCTATCCGGTCGTCGAGAAGGTCGATGGAAAACATGGTGCTGCCGCCGAGAGACCTGGCCTCTTTGAACCTCTGAAGGGCCGTCGCCGAGTCCCCGCGTTGAACCGCGATGTCGCCGAGAGCGGCTATCGCCGAGCGGTACGCCTCGCCGTCGGAAGGCTTGAGCCGCATGTAGTACTGAGTAGCTTCTCCGAGCTGGCCGCGCATCTGGTAGGACCTGGCGAGAGCGAACACAACTTCAGTAGTGCCCCGCCCATTTACCATAGCGAACAGGAGGTGGGGGATAGCTTCCGTAAACCTATCGTTTCTAAAATCCGTGAGTCCCTGATCACGGCGGAGCGCCGCGTCATTAGCAGCCGTAAGTTCCGCCTCTTTTTTCGAGTTGATCTCGCGGAGTTTGACCCGCGCTTCTCTCTCTTCGGGGAAGTATAGAAGTACCTGCTCGAATTGTCTGACTGCGTTTTCGTCATCGCCCCTGGAAAGCGACTGCTCGGCCGCGGAGACAAGCCTATCTCTTATCTGGCTCCTTATGGCTCGCGCCTGCCCGTTCTGCTTATCGATTGCTAGCGCCTGTTTGGAGTAATAGTAAGCGCTCGTCCGTGCAGGCTCCACCAGATTCCCCGCGCGGTACGCCTCCTGAGCCCTGGTCAAAAGGTCATTTATCTCTCCCTTGCGCGAAGAAAGCTGGCTCTCCACTCTTAACAAGGCGGCCCGCGAATCTTCGTCTTCGGGGAAATTTTCCACCAGGACCAGGTAAGTATCCTGGGCCTGCGCCATGTCTCCGCGCGCGAAGGCGGCCTGCGCGGACTGCCGCAAGGCCTTTCCTATACGGTCCTTCATCTCCAACGCGAACTGATTCGACTGAT
>DASQDI010000015.1:0-7269 GCA_035634255.1 Blastocatellia bacterium | reverse complement strand
GCGGGACGATCACCTCGCCCGCCCGCCCCGTCATTCATACCTCAACGCGATCATCGGGTCCACTTTCGACGCGCGGCGCGCGGGCACGAAATTGGCCAGCAGAGCCACTCCCAGCAGCAGGAGCGAGATGGCGACGAACGTCGCGGGGTCGGTCGCGCTCACTTCATAAAGCAGGCTGTCCATCACGCGCGCGAGCGCCAGGGCCGCTATCAACCCCGCCGCTATCCCGATCAGAGCGAGCCACATCCCCTGCCTGACCACGAGCCTGAGCACGTCCCCGGTCTGGGCCCCCAGGGCCATGCGGATGCCGATCTCGTGCGTGCGCTGGGTCACGGCGTAAGACATCACCCCGTAGATCCCGACCATCGAGAGTACCAGGGCGACCCCCGCGAAGAGGCCGAACAGGACCATCGACAGGCGGCGCGGCGCGACCGATTCGGAGAGCACTTTATCCATCACCCTCACGTTGTGGATGGGCTGGTCTTTGTCGACGGCCTGGATCTCGCGCCGCACGGCGGAGGTCAAAGCTCCGGGCTCGCCCCTCGCGCGCACGGCGATTGCCGAGTAGCCCCACGGGTTCTGCGCGTAAGGCGAGTAGGATTCCATCGACGGCTTCGCGTCGAGCCCGTTGTGCTTCACGTCCGCGACCACGCCCACGACCTCGTCCCACGGGCCGCTGCTGCTGAAGCGCATCCGCTTGCCGAGCGGGTCCTCGCCCGGCCAGAGGGTCCGCGCGGTGGTCTCGTTGACGATTATCACGCGCGTCGCGCCTTCTACGTCGCGCTCCGTGAAGGTGCGGCCGCTCACCAGGGGGATGCCCATCGCCTCGAAGTAGTCGTGACTGACTGCGTGCTGGCCCACGAGTAATTCCTGGTCGGGAGGGAAGGGCTCGCGCCCTTCGAGCCGCGGGTTGCTCGTCGTGTCGGTGCCGGTGATCGGGAGGTCGTTCGCCAGGGCGACCGATTCGACTCCGGGCAGGGCTCTCAACCGGTCGAGCACCTGCTGGAAGAAGATCACGCGCGCCGGGGGCTCGTTGTACTTGTCCCCGGAGGGGGAGAGTTCGAACGTCAACATGTTCTCGGGGTTGAACCCCGGACTCACGTCGAGCAGCCGCACGAAGCTCTTGACCAGCAGCCCCTAGCCCGCGAGCAGCACGAGCGACAGGGCGACCTCGGAGACGACGAGCAGGCTGCGCGCGCGGTTGCGAGTCGCCCCCGCGCCCCCGGACCTGCCCCCCTCTTTGAGGACCGAGTTCAGGTCCGGCTTCGACGCCTGAAGGGCGGGGACGAGCCCGAAGACGAGGCCCGTGACGATTGATATTCCCAGGGTGAACATGAGCACCTGGCCGTCGATGCCTACCGTGTCGAGTCGGGGCGTGTCGGCGGGGCTCACGGCCACGAGCAGCTTCACCCCCAGCCACGCGATCAGGACCGAGAGGGCCCCGCTCACCATCGCGAGCAGCAGGCTTTCGGTCAGCAACTGGCGGATCACCCGCCCGCGCCCCGCGCCGAGCGCCGTCCGGATGGCGATCTCCCGGTAACGCGCGGTGGCGCGCGCGAGCATCAGGTTGGCGACGTTCGCGCAGGCGATCATCAGCACGAGCCCCACGGCCCCGAGGAGCACGAGAAGCGCGGGGCGAACGTCGCCCGTGATATGCTCGTGAAGTGAGATGAGCCGCACGCTGTGATTGCCATTCGAATTAGGGAACTGCTCCTGAAGGCGCGCGACGACGGTGTCGATTTCGGCCTGGGCCTGCGCCAAGGACGCTTCGGGCCTGAGCCGCCCGACCACCCTGAGGTAATGCATGCCGCGATTCGTCAGGTGATCGCCCCGGTAGTCGGGGAACGGCTCGGGGACGATGCGCCGGGGGTTCACCCAGAGTTCCGTGCGGTTGTTGAATTTGAAGTCGGGAGGCAGGACGCCCACGACCGTCACCGCCTCTCCGTTCAGGGTGATGCTCTTGCCCAGAATGTCCGGGTCGCCCCCGAACCTGTTCTGCCACGAGTGGTGATTGAGTATTGCCACGCGCGGTGCCCCGGCCTGTCCGTCTTCCGGAACGAAGAGGCGCCCCGAAAAGGGCTGAAGTTTCATCATCGATAAAAAGTTGACCGACGTGATGGCCCCCGGAATCAGCTCGGGCTGCTCCCTCCCCGTGAGGTTGAAGTTCATCCACCTGATGGCCGCCACGTCCTCGAACGTCTGGTTCTGCGACTGGAAATCGAGGAAGTCCGCAGCCGCGAACGGGGCCGTCTCAAGCTGGGGCTGCCTCTCCCAGAACCAGACGAGCCGGTCGGGTTCGGCGAATGGCAGGGGGCGAAAAAGGATCGCGTTCACGACGCTGAAGATGGCCGTGTTCGCGCCTATCCCGAGCGCGAGCGTCAGGACCGCGATGACCGAGAAGCCGGGGCGCTTGACCAGCAGGCGCGCGCCCTGCCTGACATCCTGAAGAATGCTTTCCATCACGCCACCTCCGCCACCTCTTCGACGACGCGCCCGTCGAACATGTGGACCGCCTTACCGGCATGGTTAACATATCTTTGATCGTGCGTCACCATGCAGATGGTCGAGCCCGACTTATGCAGTTGATCCAGCAGCTCCATCACCGCCTCGCCGTTGAGCGAATCGAGGTTCCCGGTGGGCTCGTCGGCGAGCAGCATCAGGGGCTCGCCCGCGATTGCGCGCGCGACGGCGACGCGCTGCTGCTGGCCCCCCGACAGCTGCGCGGGCAGGTGCCTCGCCCTGTGCGACATGCCGACCTTTTCGAGCGCGGCGGTCACCTTCTTCTTCCGCTCCGCCGATCTCATGCCCCGGTAGGTCAGCGGGAGCTCGACGTTCTCGTATACGGAGAGGTCGCCTATCAGGTTGAAACTTTGAAAAATAAAGCCGATCTCCCTGTTGCGGATGCGGGCGCGCTCGGCGAGGGGGATGTCCGAGACGCGGTTGCCGTTGAGCCAGTAGGTGCCGCTCGTGGGGGTGTCGAGGAGCCCGAGTATCGAGAGCAGCGTCGATTTGCCGCAGCCGGAAGGCCCCGCTATCGCGACGTAATCCCCCGCGTTTATGCTCAGGCTCACGTCGGACAGCGCGTGGGTCTCCACTTCGTCCGTGATAAAGACTCTTGAGAGTCCCTCAAGGCGAATCAGCGTTCGTTCGCTTTCGTGCATAGCTTCACCTTTCAAAAGTTAATCTCTGCCTCATCCGGGCACCAGTGCCGTCTTAGCTGAAAGACGTTCCCGCGGGGCGGACCGTTAACAGGAGAGTTCCGCTAATCTTTAGGTGATTCGCGAGGGATCGCCACCTCGACTTCGGTTACGGGCAGGGCCAGGCGCAGGTCCTTCGGCTCTATCTCGACGAGGAAGCCGCGCTTGCCCCCGTTGATGTAGATTCGCGGGAGGTCGAAGATCGTCTTCTCGGCGTAGACCGGCAGGCGCGACCGCGTGCCGAACGGGCTTGTCCCCCCGACCTGATACCCCGTGTGCTTTTGCGCGGCGGCCGGGTCGCACGGGGCGACGGACTTGACCCCGAGCGCGCGGGCCAGTCGCTTCGTCGAGACCTCGCAGTCGCCGTGCATGAGGACGATGAAGGGCTCGCGCGGGGACGACTCCATCACGAGGGTCTTGATGACCGAGTGCTCCGGGACTCCGAGCGCCTCGGAAGAATGGCGCGTGCCGCCGCGCTCCTCGTAGTCGTACAGGCGCGGCTCGAAGTGAATCTTCCTCTCGCGCAGCAGGCGCACGGCTGGAGTTACTGGATAATCCGGTTTGCCCAACGTCGCGGCTCCTGTGGTCCCCGTCTCTTAATCCCGTCTAATTTGTAATGATTTCTCCGCGTTTTATCAACTTCTCCGAAAGCGGTAAAATTGCGTATGCCTGAAAATCGCAAGAGCGTGATAGTGGATATAGACGGCACCCTGGCCGACGTGGACCACCGCCTGCACCACATCCGGGGCAAGCGAAAGAAGTGGAAGAAATTCTTCTCCCTGATGTCGGAAGACGAGCCCATAAAAGAAGTGGTAGAGCAGGTGAAGGAGCTGGCGAAAGACCACGACATCTACGTCGTGAGCGGGCGGCCCGACGACTACCTCGAAGTGACCCTCGCATGGCTCAAGCTGCATGAGGTCCCGTTCAAGGATTTATACATGCGCGAGTCGGGCGATTACAGGCCGGACTTCGTGGTCAAGCAGGAGATCCTCGACGCCCACTTCGACAAGGAGAACGTCGAGCTTGTCATCGAGGACCGGCCCAGCGTCATACGGATGTGGAGGAGCAACGGGCTTAAGGTTCAGGACGTGGGCTCGGGGCGGGAATTCTGATTCCGGGGACCCCGCCCGAGCGCCTACACCTTGATGATGAGCTTGCCCGTGTTAGACCCCTCGAAGAGCTTGTTGAGCGCGGCGGGTGCTCGGTCCAGCCCTTCGACTATATCGACGCGGTACTTGAGCTTCCCTTCCATGTACCATTTGCCGAGGTCGGCGATGGCTTCGTTGGCGCGGCCCGTGTAATCGAGGACTATGAACCCTTCGAGGCGCGCGCGCTTGACCAGAATGTTAATGAAGTTGTACGGCCCCGGCACGGGCTCCGTGGCGTTGTACTGCGAGATCATCCCGCAGAGCACGATGCGGGCTTTGAGCGCGAGGTTGGCGAGCGCCGCGTCGAGGATCTTCCCGCCCACGTTTTCGAAGTAGACGTTGATGCCGTCGGGGCAATGCTTCTTCAGGCTCTCATGTACTTTCTCGGACTTGTAATCGATGGCCGCGTCGAATCCCAGCTCTTCCGTCAGCCACCGGCACTTCTCCTGCCCGCCCGCGATGCCGACGACCCGGCACCCCTTGATCTTCCCGATCTGCCCCACGAGCGAGCCGGTCGCGCCCGCCGCCGCGGAGATGACGAGCGTGTCGCCCTCCTTTGGCTTGCCGATGTCTAAAAGCCCGAAGTAAGCGGTGAGCCCGATGTGGCCGAACAGCCCCATGTAGGCGGTCAGGGGGAGGTTCGGGTTGTCCGGCAGCAGCGTGAGGCCCTGCCCGTTGCTGACCGCGTAATCCTGCCAGCCCAGTAACCCCTGAACGTGAGCGCCTTCCGGGAACGCGGGATTGTTGGACTTCTCTACCACCCCGATGGTCCCGGCCCGCATCACGTCGCCGATCCCCACCGGCGGGAGGTACGTCTCCTGCTCGCCCACCCACCCTCTGTTCGTGGGATCGACGGAGATGTAGATGTTGCGCACGAGTAACTCACCGTCGCCGGGCGCGGGGACCGGCCCTTCCTTCCATTCGAAGTCCGTCTCTTTCAGAAACCCTACGGGGCGCGCGGCGAGCCTCCACTGTCGGTTCACTTCTGCTGCCATGCGGTCTGCCTCCTTCGCAAGTCGGAATTCAAAGGCCGGGGATCAAAGCTCTTAGCTTACCGTCTCGGTAGGCCACGCACACTATAATCCAAAACCCTCGAAAAGACTACGCCGCGAAAAGAGCGGCGCGGCCATCCGGCGGCTTTATGCAAACCTTTATGGCCGCCCGGTCGTAAAGCTCCCCGTCGAGCAAAGAAGGGTGGGGTAAGCAGCATGAATTCCGTCGTCTTTTCACTTCTGGCCGTTCACCTAACGGTTGGCACTGTCGCCGTAATCGCAGGTTTAATAGCTCTCGTTATGCCCAAGCCTGTCGGGGGCCGAACGTCCTCCGCGCACCGCAGGTCCGGGGCCGCCTTCCTCTGGAGCATGGCCGTCGTCATCACCACCGCCGCCGTATTGACGGTCATAAAATTCAACCCATATTTTGCGGGCCTGACCGCGTCGGCCACCATCGCGGTATTTTCAGGCTACAGGGTGCTGGGGCGTAAGCGCCCGGACCTCGGCCCTTCTCAAAGGGCTACGACTCTGGATTGGGTGGTAACAATACTCGTCTTTATGACGGGCGTGTTACTCACCGGCCTGGGAGCCTCGGGAGGCATCGCCTCAAACCTTGCGGTTGTTTATGCCCTGGGCGGAGGCTGCGTCCTGTACGCGAGCTACGACCTGTACCGCTTCACGTGGCCCGTGAGCTTTCCCTTCTCGCCCAACCTTTGGCTTTACGAGCACCTGGTCAAGATGATAGGCGGATACTTCGGCGCAGTGGCGGCGTTCTCCGGCAGCGTGCTGGTACTCCTGCCGGCCCCATGGCGGCAGCTCTGGGCAACGACCCTCGGGCAAATTCTGGCCGTAGTGCTGGTGATATATTATCGACGGAAGATGAATGACCGACCCTCCAAAAAGAGGCAGGCTATCGAATCTCTGGCGAAGACCAATTAGTTAGATCGCAGCGATATTCGGGCGGGCCGCGCGCGAAGTAAACACGAACCTTCTCTCCCGCCCTGAATAAAAATTCTCCGGCCACATTCTTAAAGCCCGTCACGCATAAAATCTCCGCCCCTATGCCGCCGAATTACTTTCCTCTTGACAATCTACAGGAGCGCCCTTATGATGGGGCCCCTGTAGACAATCTAGGAGAAGACATGGGCAAATCGAAGAGTGACCTTTTGCAGGGGACGTTGGACATGCTGATCCTGAAGACGCTGGCTCTGGAGCCGATGCACGGCTGGGGCATATCTCTGAGGATTCAGCAAATATCCGAGGGGGTGTTGTGCATAAACCAGGGCTCTCTTTACCCCGCCCTGCATCGCCTGGAGCAACAGGGGTGGATCGCCGCCGAGTGGGGCAGCTCGGAGAATAACCGCCAGGCCAAGTTCTACAGCCTGACCCGAGCCGGGCGGAAGCAGCTGGAAGAAGAGACCGAGAACTGGGATCGCATCTCGTCAGCTATCGCGCAGATATTACAGACGACATAGTGGGAGGTTTCTCTATGATCGCGAAACTTTCGCATGGCTTTCGGGCCCTCTTTTTCAGCCGCCGCCTGGAACGGGAGCTGGATGCCGAGCTGAGATTTCATCTTGAGATGCAGATCCAGGAGAACATAGGCCGGGGCATGTCGGCGGAGAAGGCCCGCTATGCCGCCCTGCGAAGTTTCGGGGGCGTCGAGCAGATCAAAGAGCACTGCCGCGAGGTGCGCGGAGTCAGGATGATAGAGACGCTGTGGCAGGACATCCGGTACGGCTTCCGAATGCTGAAGGCGAGGCCGGGATTCTCCCTCGCCGCGCTCACGGTTCTAGCGTTAGGGATAGGGGCGAACACGGCGATCTTCAGCGTCATCTACGGCGTGCTGCTGCGGCCTCTGCCCTACGACCAGGGCCACCGCCTCGTCATCCTCAAGCAGCAGGCCCCGCTCGCCCGCGCCCTCAACATGCC
>DASQDI010000014.1:0-12168 GCA_035634255.1 Blastocatellia bacterium | reverse complement strand
CCCCCGGCCCCTGACCCCTGCTACTAGTTCCCGTCGATTTATATGACTGACAAGAGGTGTAGCATTTTGCGGAAGCCACGACCTGCATTCTTAATGAGCCTGTTTGCGATTGGCGCGCTCGCCCTCGCATCGGTCAGTTTTCCCGCCCCGACCCGCGCACAGATGAGCCCGATAGAGCGCCCGGTCGATATGGCGGCGGGGTTCAATTTCAATAAGTTTGCCGAAAAGAGCAACGTGCCAGAGTTTCACGTTAGCCTGGTGTCCGGCCCGACATCTATGGCCTTCGACCCGCGCGGCAGGCTCTTCGTCTCTACTCTGGCGGGAAGAATTTTGATCCTGCTTGATAACGACGACGACGGGAGGGCCGATCAGGTCAAGGTATACGCGACGCAGATACCGTCCCTCCTCGGAATCACTTTCCGGTCCAACGGAGACCTGTATGCGACGAGCAGCCTCAATAACGGCACTGGCCGCATCCTGAGACTGCCCGACCGCAATCAGGACGACGTGCCCGACAGCATCGACGTGGTGATCGACGGGCTGCCGAGCGAGGGCAACCATCAGACCGCCCGCCTGAGGTTCGGGCCCGACGGCCTGCTCTACTTCGGGCAGGGCTCCTCGACGGACAGAGGCACGCCGAACCCAGGCCGCCCCGGCGAGCGCCCTCTTAACGCCTCGATCATCCGCATAGACGTGGACAATCCGCAATTCGAGGTGGTGGCGACCGGCCTGCGCAACCCTTTCGGCATCGCCTTCCATCCCGAAAACGGCGAGCTGTTCTCCACCGACGCCGGGTCGGGCGAGATATGCCAGTTCGGCAATTGCGGCGAAGACCTCTCCCCGCCCGAAGAGATCAACTGGATCAGGCCCGCGGGCAACTACGGCTTCCCCCTCTGTGAGGGCAACCCGACAGCGAACCCGAACTGCCTGACCGTGTCGGCCCCGATACATACTTTCCTGAGGCACCTGACGCCGACATCCGTAACTTTCTACACGGGGCCGCAGGCGGGCGAATTCCGAAACCTCATGCTAGTCACCCTGCTCAAGAAGATCTCGGGGGTGGGCGGCGACCTGCGCCTGGTGCATCTGGAGGGGGACCCCGAACAGGGCTTCCGCGTCACGCAGGCGGACCTACCCATCGCGCGCTTCAACGCGCTCGACCCATTCGACGGCCCCATCGACACGGTCATCGACCCTCTGAGCGGAGACATATACGTAGCGAGGCTCGACATCGCTCCGCACGCGGACTCGACTATCCATCACAATTACATCTACAGAATCTACAGACAAGGGGCTAACCTCCTCCCCTTCATCGGGCCGCTGCGGCCCTCGTCGGTCCGCGCGGGGTCGGGCGCGCTCGCCCTGAAGATAATGGGCCGCCGGCTGAAGGCGGGCGCGGTGGTTCTGGTCGACGGTCAGGCGGTCCCGACGCGACAGGGGGAGACGGTCTTCGACCTCGTCGCCGACCTGCCCGCGAGCGCGACGGCGACCGAGCGAACACTCTCCATCGAAGTGCGGAACCCGGACGGCACCCTGTCGAATCGGCAGACCCTCTCGGTGACGAAGACGGGGGAGGAAGAGCCCGGCCCGAAGACCCCTCAGCTCACATCGATGTTCGTCTTCAAGAAGAAGGTGACGAAAGTGATAAACCCCGTGCGCACGAAGCCGAACGCCAATAAGTTCAGGCTCGCCGTGACGGGGGCGGATTTCGAGCAGGGCGCGCAGCTGCTAGTGAACGGGACGCCGCTTGAGCTGGTCAGCTCAAGCGCGACGGAGTTGATCGGGCGCTTCGGCACCACGATGCTCTCGACGCCCGGAGAGCTTACGGTGCAGGTGCGCAACCCATCGGGCAGGGTCTCAAACATACTCAGGCTGACCGTGACCCCATGAGGGTCACCTATAAAAGACGGGGAAGCTGTGGACGGTCCTGAATCCGCAGGACTGGTAGAGGCGGAGCGCGGAGAGGTTCGCGCTCGTCACCGCGAGCGAAGCCGTCGAGAACCCGCGCCCTTTGAACTCGCCCAAAGCGGCGCGGATCATGCGGCGGCCGATCCCTCTATTCTGGTAGGACGGCAGAAGAGATATCTGGCTTATGTGTCCCGACCGGCTCCCGATGCGCGAGGCGATCAGGACGCCCACGCTGGCCCCGCGCGCGCGGTCCACGGCCACCCGCGTCACGTCGGGCAGAAAATCCCCGCACCATATGTGGTCGGTCAGGATCGACAGGAGCTCCGCGCAGCCTGATTCGGTCCGGTACTGGCTGTTGATGAGGCTGTCGGGCTCGCCCCTGTACGACCTCTGGATGATCCGCGCCGCGTCCCCGAAATCGTCGTCCCGCCACGGCCTCACCAATATATCAGGATCATCCTCGCCTCCGGCGCGGACGGAGGCGTCGTCGAAAGCCCGCGCCTCCGACAGCATGTAGAACCGTTCGTAGCGGTTGAATGACCTGGCTTCGAACAGTTCGCTCGCTGAGAAGTTGCCGACGCTCACGCACTGGCTCTCCACGCGGCGCAGTCGCGGCAGGCGGTCGAGCCGGTCGAGTATGGCCCCGGCCATCAGCCGGTCCGCCCCCTGCCCTCTCCACTCTCTCGACACGTAAATGTCGCCGATGGAGCAGCGGTTGCCCTCGATCACGTAGAACGAGAAGCCGACGGTCAGGTCGCCCATCAGGGCGACGTAGCCTGAGAGCTCCCGGTGTCGCGCGACTTCGCGGATCAGGCGGCTCGGGCCCGAGTAATCCCATTTCAAAAGCCGAAGCCATTCTTCGCACTGCTCGTCGAAGAGCCGTTCGAGCGCGGGGAGGTCGGCTTCCTCAAGCGGGATGATGCGCAGCTCCGGGTTTTTAAGCGCTACAGTTGCCATCTCTTCTTTTACTGACCGGCGCGATTATAGCAGACTTAAAACTGATCTTCTTTCTCCCTGAACAGGACGTTGAACGTGGTCATAGACCCGTAGCAACGTGTGATGTACTGCTGCATCTCCACCTTCTCCCCGTCGTTCAGCCGGTCGTGGCCGTTGATCTTCTGCTCCAGCACGCGGAGGTTGTTTCTCATCATCACGATCTTGTGGAAGAAGGTTTCGAGCGGCACTTCCTTGGGCTGTAGAGACGGGTCGGCGGGGTGAAGCATCATCCGGCCCCCGTTCCAGCGAGCGCCGAGCTGCCCGACGACCGACTCCGGCTCCTCAAGCCCGAGGGCGGAGATGATGGCGGAGGCGGTCTGCCAGATCAGGCTGGTTAGAGGGATTTCGAGGTTGCTGACCGAGGCCATAGTCTCCGATGGCTGAAGGTTGCTCGCCTCGGGGGAGACGGTGCGCACGCCCCCGTCGAACCTTATCTCGGCCGACTGCTCGTTGATGGCCTTAACCACGCCCTCCCCGTAGTGCGGGTGCGTCACTTTCATTCCGATGTTCAACGATTCGATTTTCATAGACCCTTTCGATCCTCACAAAAATATCACTCGCCGCGATGATTACCGGTGACCGCACAACCGGCCGAAGAGAAGCGCGAATGACGCTCTCAGCTTCGGCCGGTTGGGGGCCGGCTTGCGGGGCCGGGCTTCGGGTCGGCAAGCGCGGTCGCTCACGAGACTCCGCTCACGGGACTCTGGGCTTCGCGTCGGGCTTGCCCTGCCGGTTGGGCGGGGCCTTGGCCTGATCTTCGTCATCGGGCTCGATCCTCGCCCCGGTCTTCGGGTCGAAGACCGCGTTCCTCAGGAACCGCTCCGTGCTCCAGGGCGGGGGCCCTCCGCCGAGGTACTTGTGGAACCATTCGAGGTGGGCCGTGTAATAGAGCGCCATCTCGTACCAGCTCGGCCAGTGGCCCGCGTTGGAATAGATGATGAGGCGCGACGGCACGTTCATCTTCTGAAGGGCCGTGAAGAACTGGAGCGATTGCGTGTAAGGGACGCGGTAATCGCGCTCGCCGCTGATGACCAGGCACGGCGTCTTGAAGTTCTTCACGTGATTCGAAGGCGACCACTTCTCGTAAAGCTCGGAGTTCCACGGCTGCCCCTTCAGGTCCCACTCGGGGAACCACAGCTCCTCGGTCGCCCCGTAAAACGACCTCAGGTCATATAGGCCCATCATCGAAGCGATGGCCTTGAAGCGGTCCGTGTGCCCCTCGAACCACATCATCATGTAGCCGCCATAGGACCAGCCCATCGCGCCCATGCGGCTGCCGTCGACGTAGGGCTGTTTCTCAAGATAATCCGTCACCTTCATCAGGTCTTCGTAGACCCGGCCGGCCCAGTCGCCCGATATCTGCGCGGTGAAGTCCTGCCCGTAGCCGACCGAGCCGTGCGGGTTGGGGAAGGCGACGACGTAGCCCGCGCCGGGGTAGACCTGCCAGTCCCCGCGGAATGCGTCGGCCCACTGCGACTGCGGCCCGCCGTGAACGTTCAGGATGAGCGGGTATTTTTTATTCGGGTCGAAGTTGTGGGGCTTCACGATGAAGAGGTGAATCTTCGCCCCGCCCGAGCCTTCGACCCACACGGACTCCGCGGGGCGGATGTCCACTTCGTTCGCGATGGCTTCGTTTATACGGCTGAGGCGCTCCGGGGTCGAAGCCTTGCCGTTCTGGATGGCCGCGCCGTAAACCTCCGGGGGCTCCCCGACCGACCGCTTGACGTAAACGATGCGCGACTCGCCGGAGGTGAAATCGAATGCGTCGATGGTCTTGTCCGCGAGGACCTGCTCGACGTTGCGGCTCTGAAGGTCGAGGCGGTAGAGGGGGTTCTGCCCCTCGACCTCGGCGACGAAGTAGAGCGTCTTGGAGTCCCCGGACCACCTGAATTCGTCGATCCAGTTCCTGAACGATTCGGTGAGCACGGTCGACGTGCCCGCCGCGCGGTCGTACAGGGCGAGCCGGAAGAGGTCCGACTCGTACGCGGGCTGCTTCTGCATGCGGTAGGCGATGTACCTTCCGTCGGGGGAGTATTTCGGGCTGCCGTCGAAGGCGGGGTTCGAGGCGGTGATGTTCCGCGCGCCCGCGCCCGGCTCTTTCAGAGAGAGCAGCCAGAGGTCGCTGTTAGTGGACGAGGCGCGATTCTTATCCGGGTTCGAGACGTAGACCAGTTCCGAGCCATCCGGCGAAAAGTCGTACTGTAGAGGGCCCCCGAGCTGGAACGGCGGGGCGTCGACTTTGCCCGGAGTCAGGTCGCGCACTTTCCCCGAGTCCACGGAGGCGAGGAATATGTGCGTCACGGTGCCGTCGCGCCATGCGGTCCAGTGGCGGTAGAGAAGCTCGTCGGCCATGTGCGCCTTCAGGGGGCCTGCCTCCCACCGCTCGGCGATCCGCTTGTTGCAGGCGTCGTCATCCCCGCACTCCGGGTAGACGTCCGAAGAGAAGACTATCGACTTGCCGTCGGGCGACCAGAGCGGGTCGGACACCCCCGTGGAAAAGTTCGTCACCCTTCGCGGAGCGCCGCCGCCCACCGGGACCACGTAGAGGTTATTACTGCCCTCCCTCGCGCTGAGGAACGAGACCCACTTGCCGTCGGGCGAAAACAGGGGCCCGCTCCCGCCCTTCTCGTCCGTGATCCGCCGCGCGTTCCGGCCGTCGATGCCCATTATCCAGACCTGGCTCTCGCGTTTGCCGCGCGGGAGGTCCGGGGTCGATACCGCGTAGAGGACCGACTTGCCGTCGGGCGAGATGTGAACGTCGGAGACCGACTTAATCCGGTAAAGGTCTTCTATCGTGAACGCGCGCTTCTGGGCGGAAGCCGCGCTGAAAGGGATCAGCAGGATCACGACCAGCCATGAGATTTGCCGCTTCATAGGAATCCTCCGGTAATTTCAGATATGTATTAACCCTACTGCGAGCGCGTCACATGCCGCAAGCTCGCGGGGGGAGGTGCCGATAGATACGGGCGTGAAATCGAGTGATGAGCGGGAATCTCCCGGAGCCTCTACTGCCTCTCCTCGCGGAGCTTCATGATGACCTCGCGGATGGCTGGCGCGTTCTTCGCGTCCGGCTCGGCCTTGAGGTAATTTTCCAGGGCGCGGGCGGCGGCCTCTTTATCGCCGCGCCGCTCGTGGAGGCGGGCGCGCTGGAGGTGGACGGCGGTCAGGCGCTTATTGCTCAGGTCCCATGCGAGGTTCAGTTCCTTCTCCGCCTCCACCAAGTCGAGCTTCTTCTGGCGCTCGTCTTCCGTGCGCGTCACCAGCTCTATCAGGACGACGCCCCTGTAAAAATGAGAGCTCGCGTTGGAGCCGTTGAGCCGGGTGGCTTCGCGGAAAGCGTACTCGGCGACGGCGAATTTCTTCTGCCTCATCATCACCAGCCCGAAGAGGTGGTAGACCGCGCCCTCGCGCTCGTTTATCCGCCGCGCCTGTTCGAGGGCTTCGAGCGCCTCGTCGTCCTTGCCCGTGCGGAATAGCTCGGACCCGAGCGCGAGCTGAGCGTCGAAGTAGTCGGGGAATATCCCCGTGGCCTCGCGCAGGAGGGCGATGGCTTCGTCGGGCTTGCCTTCGTTAATCTTCACGGCCGCCCTGTCGTAAGCCGCGCGCGCGGCCTTGGGCACGTCCTGCGCGAAGCTGACTCCGGGCGACCCGAGCGCGGGGCCGGGCTTCTCCTTGATGACCACTTCTACGTATATGTCCTCGCGGACCCCTTCCTTGGGCGAGTGGTTGAACCGGGCGAACTGCACGATGGGCTCGTAGCCCGCCAGCATCACGGATATCTCGTACTCGGCGGAGACGAGGCCGTTGAAAGAGAAGTCCCCGTCGTTGCGCGTGACGGTCTGTTCGAGCAGGCCGCCCCCGCCCACCCTCAGCTCGACGACGGCGTTGTTGAGCGTGGACCCGCTCGTCGAGCGGACCTTCCCCCGGATCGTGTTCTGTTGCGCGAGAACCGTTGCGACCGGCAGCATTATCGGCAGAAAGACGGCGAGAATCATTCTCCCTCTCATCGGTCGGAGACCTCCTTCGCCCTACATAGTTAAGATTATAGACAAAAGCGTTGAAGATTCCAGTTGAAGCGCGACGGCCCGGGGCGAGGATCGGCGCGCCGGCGCGCGCGGGGGCGGAAGGGACTCATGCAAACTTGACAACAAGCGCGGCCTTCCGATACCCTTACTCTTTTCTGTAGAACCGTTTATCGAGGAGTGTAGATTATGCCGAAGAGAACCTTTCAGCCGAATAATCGCCGCCGCGCCAAGACGCACGGATTTCGCGTGCGGATGAGCACCAAGGGGGGACAGCTCGTGCTCAAGCGCCGCCGCGCCAAGGGGCGCAAGCGCCTCACCCCGGCGCATTATTAATCGGGCCGGAGCGCTGACGGATGATTGCAGGGGATAGGTCTATCCGTCCGGCGACCCTCAGTTTTTTCGCATGGGTGGAGCATCCGAACAGTTTCCCAAAAAAGACAGGATTCTCAAGCGCGACGTTTTCCGCCGCGTCTACGAGAATGGGCGGAAATTTCAGGCTCGGCACTTCACGGCATTCGTGCTCCCGGTCTCCGGCGACCGGCCCCGCCTGGGGATTACCGCGACGCGAAAGATCGGGAATTCGGTCGAGCGCAACCGCGCCCGCAGGCTCGTGCGCGAGGCGTATCGGAGAAACAAGTGGCTGGTGCCTCCGGGAGTTGATATAGTCATTAATGTGAAGCGGCCTCTG
This sequence comes from Blastocatellia bacterium, assembly GCA_035634255.1. Taxonomy (GTDB): domain Bacteria; phylum Acidobacteriota; class Blastocatellia; order UBA7656; family UBA7656; genus DATLMR01. The sequence goes on along the minus strand of DASQDI010000014.1, from coordinate 4,551 downwards.
GTGGAGGCCGTCTATCACGATCTCGAAGCTGATTTCATAACTTTTTTAAAGAAGGCGGGTAACAAGTGAAGTTCGTTCTCGTCGGTATCATACGAGCCTATCAGCTGCTCATCTCGCCGCTGCTCCCACCGTCGTGCAGGTTCACGCCCACTTGCTCCCAGTATGCGATGGAAGCGATCAAAAAACACGGGACCCTGCGCGGTTCGTACCTCGGGTTGAGGCGCCTGCTGCGCTGCCACCCGTTTCATCCGGGCGGCTATGACCCTGTTAAATGAAGGGCAAATGAAGGGCAAATGAAGGGCAAATGGATGGCGAACGAAGGGCCGAATGAATGAAGACGGCGACAGAGCGTCAGGGCACGGACAGACATTAAGCATTTAAGAAGGAGCGGCGGAATATCCGCCTGAACTGATAAGAATGGAGCGAATAAGATTAATAGCGGCGCTTCTGCTCTCTACTCTGGTCTTCGCGGCCTGGCCGGTCATCATGCGCCAGTTCTTCCCCGCGCCGCCCCCGGTGAGCCAGGAGCAGGTGGCACCCGAATCCTCCGCCCCCGAGCCGTCCGGCCTGCAGCCGGGCAATCCGCCTTCGCAGATTTCGAGGAGCCCGCAGCCGTCTCCGACCCCCGCCCCCGCGGTCACGCAGGTGCCTCCGCGCGAGATCGTCATCGAGACCCCCTATTACCGCGCGACGCTCTCCAACCGCGGGGCGGTCGCGAAGAGCTGGATACTCAAACGGGTGAAGACCGACGGCGGCGTGCGGGAGATACACGCGGCGGACGGCAGCCCGGACCTTGAGCTCATCCCGCAGACGGCCCTCGATACCCTAGGAGCGCCTCTGAGGCTCCACACGCCCTGGTCCCCGGCCCTCGCGCAGCAGCTCAACCAGGTGAATTTTCAGATAGAGGGCGTGGACGCGGGTTCGCAGAAGATCGATCTGGCCGCCGATCAGAAGCAGCAGATCACCTTCACTTACTCTTCCCCGACGGCGTCGGCGCGCAAGACGTTCGTGTTTTACGGCGACCGGCTGGTCTTCGATGTCACGGCCGACGTGACCTCGGGCGGGGCCGGGCAGCCGGCGTCGGTCGTCATAGGACCTCGCATAGGCGACCAAAGCGAGAAGCAGAGCCTCGGCAGCTACAGCACGCCCCCGCAGGTCGTCGCCTACAACGTTCAGGACAGCCGGGAGGCGTACATCGGCTCGGCCATCACCCCCGCGTTCGCCAAGATAACGCGGGTGGACGAAGAGAACAGGCAGATACAGATTGAAAAGCCGCTCGCGGGCGACGTGAACAGCGTGAAGGTGGTGGGGGCCGACGGCGTCACGTTCGTCGGCTACGCCCACGTGATCGAGCGGCAGGCGAACGGCCAAGTCCTCACGCTCGACTCCGTCCCCGAGGGGACGGCCGCGGGCGCGGGCGTCGCCCAGGGCACGGACACCGTGAGGCACGGGTACAGGTGGGCCGGGGTCGTGGACCATTACTTCACGATGACGGCCGTGCCCTCGCAGCCGGCGCGGGAGATCGTGCTCACGAACGTTCAGGTCAAGGAGGGGGACCTACTGACCGACTACCCGTCGGTGGCCGTCCCCGTGGACTCGCAAGCGCCCACGAAAGTTTTCGTGGGGCCGAAGGACCGCGAGTTGCTCGCCTCAGCGCCCCTCAGGGCCGAGCTCGGGGCCGACCTCGACCCCCTGATCGACTACGGCATATTCGCCTTCATGGTGCGGCCCCTTCTGCCGGTCATCGGCGAGGCGCTCGACGGGTTCGCGAAGCTGTTCAGCAACAACTACGGCTGGGCCATCATCCTGGTCACGATAGTCATCAACCTCGCCCTGTCCCCTCTGAAGTGGTACAGCTCGAAGAAGATGAAGAAGGCGGCTAAGCACCAGCCGCGGATGAAAGAGCTTCAGGACAGGATGAAGAAGTACAAGGAGAACCCCAAGAAGTACGAGCGCGAGCTACTCGAGCTTCAGAAGGAGCAGATGGCCTTGATGAAAGAGGCCAACCCGCTCGGCGGCTGCCTGCCCCTGCTCCTTCAGATGCCGATCTTCTGGGCCTTCTTCGTCTACCTGACGATCTCTCTGGACATGAGGCAGGCCCCGTGGATGGTGTGGGTGCGGGACCTTTCAAAGCCGGACCCGTATTACATTCTGCCCATCGTCATGTGCGTTTCGATGATCGCGGCGACGATGCTCACGCCGCAGCCGGCCTCGGCAGACCCGGCGATGAAGATGCAGAGAGTGATGATGACCTACCTGATGCCCGTGATGCTCACGTGGTTCTTCTTCCTCTCCTCGCCGAGCGGGCTCGTGCTCTACTGGATGATGAGCAACCTCGTGGGCGTCGCGATACAGCTCGTGATAAACAAATTCACGGCCGAGCCGCCCGAAGCGCCGGTGCTCCCGACCACCAAGACGGGCGGGCAGAAGAAGGACCGGAGCAAAGGCAAGAAAGACAGTCCGAGCGTCGTGGAGGCGTAGGAAACTGTCTTATAATTTACGAACCAATCGCTTGAATCTGGAGGCCTGTGGGGGACGAGCTTGATGTCACAAGATGAGCGGAACATCGTTGAGTTCACCAATAAAGTTCTCAAGTTAAGCGGCTTTGATCTGGAAGCCAGCGCCGAAGAGACTGAAGAGGGGTTCAAGGTCCAGGTGCGCGGAGGCGATGTGGCCCTGCTGCTGGGGCATAACGCGGAGTTGCTCGACGCGCTTGAATACCTCGGCAACCGCGTGCTCACGCGCGCGAAGGGCGAGGAGACCCGGATACTGTTCGACTCCGGCAATTACCGCTCGCGGCGCGAAAAGGAGCTGCGCCTGATGGCCGAGAAGGCTGCCGAAAAGGTCAGGACCGCGCGCAAGCCCTTCAGCTTCGACCCGATGAGTCCCAACGAGCGGCGCATCATCCACCTGGCGCTGGCCGATGATGCGTCCGTGAAGACCGAAAGCCAGGGCGGGGGGCTCGACCGCAAGGTCACCATCTATCCCGTATGAGAGTGACGGCGAATCGGCGCGCCCCCCGCGCGGCGCTCGCCCCTGCGCTCCCGGCGCTCTATGTTCAAGGGCGACACCATCGCGGCGATCTCTACGCCGCCCGGCCGCGGCGGGATAGGGGTTGTGCGTTTGAGCGGGCCCTCGGCGCTTGAGATAGCCGACTCCATCTTCGCGAGCGAGTCCCGAGCGGCCGACGCCCCCAACCGCGCGGTCTTCGGCCGCCTCGTGGACCCGGCCTCGGGCGAAGTCATAGACGAAGTAATCCGCACCTATTTCAAGGCCCCCCATTCTTACACGGGCGAAGACGTGATCGAGCTGAGCTGCCACGGGAGCCCCGTGATCCTCACGAGGGCTCTAGGGCTCGCCGCGGCCGGAGGCGCGCGAATCGCCGAGCCCGGCGAGTTCACCTTCCGGGCTTTCCTCAACAAAAGGCTAGACCTCACGCAGGCGCAGGCGGTCAGGGATTTGATCGACGCGCAGACCGACTACCAGGCGCGGGTCGCGACCCGGCAACTCGGGGGCGCGCTCTCGGGGCGGCTGACCCCCCTGAAGGATGAGCTAGTCGAGATCATCGTCCACCTCGAATCCTCGCTCGAATTCGTGGAAGACGATATATCGACGGACGAGGCGTCGGCACTGCTCGCGAAGATCGACAGGGTGATCGAAGAGTTGAGCAGGATGTCGGAGAGCTTCGCCTTCGGCCGTTTCATTCATGAAGGCTTCGACCTCGCCCTCGTCGGGCGGCCCAACGTTGGCAAGTCTTCGATCTTCAACCGGCTGGTGGGGAGCGACAGGGCGATAGTCACAGAGGTTCCGGGGACCACGAGGGACGCGCTTTACGAGGCCGCCTCTATCTCGGGCGTCCCCGTGCGCCTGATAGACACGGCGGGGATACGCGAGACGACAGACATGGTGGAGAGCCTCGGCATCGGCCGGAGCCGCAGGGCCATAGCCGACGCGGACATCTCGATCCTGGTGCTCGACTCTTCCGAGCCGCTCACGGACGACGACATCAGGCTGCTCAACGAGGTCCCGGAAGACAGGAGGATAATCGTTTACAACAAGGTCGACCTGCTGGGCAATCTCCAGCCCGGCTTCCTCGAACCCGAGGGCGGGCTAGAAGTCCTCAACATCTCGGCCCTGACGGGGGAGGGTTTCGGGAGGCTTATCGAAGCCCTATTCGAGCGGCTCTCGGGCGACGCCGCGACGGAGCGGGACGGCATAATGATCACCGACGCGAGACAGCACAGGTCCGTGAGGGGCGCGATTGAGAAACTGTACGACGCCCGCGACCTGATGAAGCAATCCGAGTCCGAAGAAGTGATCCTGCTGAGACTGCACTCGGCTCTCTTCTCCCTCGGAGAGATAACGGGCGAGACGCTCACCGAAGACATACTCACCCGCATATTCTCGACATTCTGCGTGGGCAAATAAGAGGCTATCGGACTAGAAGGAACACGTCCCACGCCCACCGCCCGGCCTTCGCCCTCGCCGCGTCCTCCACCTTCGCCCTGTACCTGAACTCGTTGCCGTGTTCGTCCGTCCGCTTCGACTCCT
>DASQDI010000013.1:0-38382 GCA_035634255.1 Blastocatellia bacterium | reverse complement strand
GCCCGCGCGCTCGGCCCCGAGCCCGTGGCCGCCTTTGCCCATCGACAGGCCGCGCGCGTCGCCGAAGCCGAGGTCGGGGTGGTGGCAGGTCGCGCACGAAACGTCATTCGCGCCCGACAGCACCGGGTCGAAGAAGAGGGCGCGGCCGAGCTCGACCCTCTCGTCATCCGCGGGGTTAGATGGCGCGGGATTGTCGGAGCGCACGACCATCGCGGGGAACGGTCGGCGGAGGCCGCCACCGCCCGCGCCGACTCCGGCCGTCCCTTCGTCGCCCGAGACATCGGCGGGCGCGGGCCACAGCGCGAGCGCAATAAAAGCGAGGACCGGCACGAGCAGCAGGACCATCAGGAACTTCAGCCAGCGGCGCGATTTCGGGCGCGGGGTCGGGGAAGCCTCCCGGTGTTGGGGGCCGCCGGGTTTCGCTTGCGTAGGTCTTGCTGCGGTCATGGTATTAGGTCCTCCGTGATGTCGCTAAGGTAAAGGAAACGAGGTGCAGGATTAGGGATTATATAAATCCCGAGGTGTAAGTCAAAGCCGTATCCGAATCCGGCTCTATTTTCCGAAGCGGTCAAATCTCACTGCCGGGGCGTCTCTCGGCCCGGCCTCTGATTCGCCATCAGGCGTTCGAGGGCCGAGGATATCTCCCCGGCGACGCGCGCGTTGTTGACGAGCAGGGCGCGGTTGGCTTCGAGCGTGTGGCCGGAGGTGAGTCTCTCCATCTGCGACAGCAGGAACGGGGTGAGGGCCTTCCCGCGCACGCCGGCGCTCGCGGCCGAAGCCATCGCGTCGGCCACCGCGCGCTCTACCTCGTCGGCGTCCATCTCGAACTCCGGAGGTATGGGGACGCAGACGAGCACCGCGCCGGCCCCGCCCGCCTCCCAGTGGCGCGCGGCTATCGCGGCCGCTTCGCCGGGCGTATCGACCCGCGCGTCCACCGCGAGACCGCTCGCGCGGTAATAGAACGCGGGGAGCTGGTCCGTTCGGTAGCCGATGATGGGGACGCCCGAAGTCTCAAGGTACTCGACGGTCCTCGGCAGGTCGAGTATCGACTTGGCCCCGGCGCAGACGCAGACCAGAGGGGTCTGCGCGAGCGCCGTGAGGTCGGCCGACACGTCCAGAGACTCTTCCAGCTTCCGGTGCACGCCCCCGATGCCCCCGGTCGCGAAGACGCGCAGGCCGGCGAGCCGCGCTATCCGCAAAGTGCTCGCGACGGTGGTGGCTCCCCACCCGCGACTCACGAGGACCGCCGCGAGGTTGTTGAGCCCCACTTTCGCGATCGGGCCGCCGCCGGGGGCCGCGCCTTCCGCGAATGCCGAAAGCTCCGCCTCGTCGAGCCCGACGACCGGCTCGCCCTCGACTATGCCGACCGTGGCGGGCATGGCGGCGGCCTCGCGCACGGCCTCTTCGCACGCGCGCGCGGTTTGCAGGTTGAGCGGGCGCGGCAGGCCGTGAGCTATCACCGTGGATTCGAGCGCGACGACGGGCGCTCCGGCCTCAAGCGCGCGCGCGACATCCGGGGCCATCTTAACGGGGCGGTTGATTCCCATCTTTTATCCGGCGGGAGGGCGGTCGGTAATCATCTTCTCTGCACTGCGTCCCTGATGTCGTTGAGGTAAATGACCGGGGCCGAAGACTCCGAGGCCAGGTCGTCGCTCAACCCTTCCCTCCACGAGATGACCTCGACGCGCAGGCCGAGGCCCTTGATGAACTGGACGGTCTCAAGATAATCGCGGTCGCCGGCGACGAGGATGGCGGTCTCGTAAGCCTGATTCATGGCGAGCGTGAGCATCTTGGTGGCGATGCCGACATCGACGCCCTTCTCGACCGGCTGCGTCGTCGTGTGGTCGCACTTGTAGCAGGTTATGGTCCTTTTCCCGAGCGGGTAGAGCTTGACCTCCCACCTCAGGCTCTCTTTGAGGAAGCGGAAGAAGGCTTCCTGCTCGCTCTCCATCGGCTCGTGGTAGGAGGCGAAAAAGTAGGTCTGCCATATCTCCCCGTCCTGTTCGAGATATTTCGCGAGCCTCTGCCAGTCGATTTTCCAGCCCTCTTCACGCTGCCCGTGAAATATGTTGGCGTTGTCGATGAAACAGATGGTCTTCCCTCGCTCCGTCGTCATTAAGGTCTCCTGTTAAAGATCGATAGGGTCCGAGTAATTTCAAGCCCCGCGGGAACGGCGCGGCCGACAGGGTTGAATATAGAGCAGGCACGCGCGAAAAAAAAGCGGACCGAAGAGGCCGGGCGTACTTTGACCGATGGCAACTTTAACCCGAGACACGGGGCAGGTATACTTTTCGCCGGGACGGCAATCAAGAAAATAAAGAGAAGACCCTTGGAGGTGAGCAATCATGGCGGCGGGAGACGTGATATCCGTAATCCTGGGAGGCGGGGTCGGTCAGCGCCTCTACCCCCTGACGGGCCAGAGGGCGAAGCCGGCCGTGCCCCTCGGCGGTAAGTACAGGTTGATAGACATTCCTGTTTCGAACTGCATCAACTCCGACCTGATCCGGATCTTCATCCTCACCCAATATAACTCGGCCTCGCTCAACCGGCACATCGCGCGGACGTACAGGTTCAGCCGGTTCACGAACGGCTTCGTCGAGGTGCTCGCGGCCGAGATGACGAAGGAGCGCCCCGACTGGTTTCAGGGGACGGCCGACGCCGTGCGCCAGGTCTTACACCACCTGGAAGATTACAAGGCCGACACGATCCTCATCCTCTCGGGCGACCACCTCTACCGGATGGACTACCGCCGCTTCCTGAACCGCCACTTCGAGACGGGTGCCGACGTGACCGTCTCCGTCACCGCCGCGCGCGAGGAAGACGCCTCCGATTTCGGGCTGGTCAAGATAGACGACGGGGGGCGGGTGATAGAGTTCAGCGAAAAGCCCAAAGGCGAAGCGCTCGCGAAGATGCGGGTCGACACAGGGGTGCTCGGGCTCGACGCGGAAGAAGCGAAGCGCCGCCCGTACCTCGCGTCGATGGGCATCTACGTCTTCAAGCGCCAGCTGCTCAGAAAGCTCCTCCTCGAAGACATGAGCGAGGCCGTGGATTTCGGCAAGGAGGTGCTGCCGAGCGCGCTCGGGCAGTACGTCGTGCAGGCGCACCTGTTCGACGGGTACTGGGAGGACATCGGGACCATCGGGGCTTTCTACCGCGCGAACATGGAGATGACGCACCCGCTCCCGCCCTTCAACTTCTTCGACGCGGAAGCGCCGATGTACACGCGCCCGCGCTACCTGCCGGGGTCGAAGCTGCTCGACTGCCGCATCCAGAGCTCGATCATCACGGAAGGGTGCATAATCAATGGCGCTACGATAAGCGATTCGATAATCGGGATTCGCAGCCGCATCGAGCACGGCTCGCGCCTGGAAGGCGTGCTGATGATGGGCGCGGACTTCTATCAAACTCTGGAGGAGATGCAGCAGGAAGTGCAGCACGGCACCCCCCGGATCGGGATCGGGCCGAGCTGCCACATCCGCCGCGCGATCATCGACAAGAACGCGCGCATCGGCGCGGGCGTGCGGATACTCAACGAAGCGAAGCGCGTCGAGTACGACGGCGGCGGCTACTTCATCCGCGACGGCATAGTCATAGTGCCGAAGAACGGCATCATCCCCGACGGGACCGTCGTGTGAGCGGCAACCGTCCGGGCAACGAGTCATGAGGAGAGCAGTATTTGAATCATTCGACGGCTCGCGCTCCCGGTGGCAGGCGGCTTTCGATTCCCCGCGCGAAGTCCTGACGGCGCGCGATTTCCCTGAGGTGCTGGCGGCGTTGCGCCTGGCCGAAGATGAGTCGGAGCGGGGCCGCTGGGCCGTGGTGATGCTGGCTTACGAATCCGCCCCGGCATTCGACGCGGCGCTTTCGGCCCACCCCGCTTCGGGATTCCCTCTGGCCACAGTAGCCATCTTCGATCACCCTTCGCCTGCCGCGAAAACTCCGCCTGAAGATCACACGGCCGGAAATTATAGAGCTTCCGCGTGGGAGCCCCTCGTCTCGCGCGGATCATACCTGAATGCCGTTCAGAAGATCCGCGAGCACATCGCCTCGGGCGACACCTATCAGGTCAACTACACGATCCCGCTCAAATGCGGGTTCGAAGGCGACCCGTGGTCATGGTACCTCGAACTCGGCGCGGCGCAGGGCGCGCGCTACTCGGCCTACCTCGACCTCGGGAGGCATCAGGTCATATCTCTTTCGCCCGAGCTTTTTTTCGAGCGCCGGGGGGAGCAGTTGATAACGCGGCCGATGAAAGGGACTATGCCGCGCGGCAGGTGGGCGGGCGAAGATGACTCGCAGGCCGCGCGGCTGGCCGCATGCCCAAAAAACCGGGCGGAAAACGTTATGATCGTCGACCTCTTGCGCAACGACCTCGGGAGGGTGTCGGAGGCGGGCTCCGTGCGCGTGTCGAGGCTGTTCGATGTCGAGCGGTACCCGACCATTTTGCAGATGACCTCCACGGTCGAATCCGTCTGCAAGCCCGGCCTGAAGCTCACGGACACCGTGCGGGCGTTGTTCCCCTGCGGCTCGATCACAGGCGCGCCCAAGGTGCGCACGACCGAGATCATCAGGGAGATGGAGCCCTTCCCCCGCGGCCTCTACACGGGGGCCATAGGGGTCGTGCGCCCCGGAGGGGACTGCGTATTCAACGTGGCCATTCGGACTCTGGTGCTGGACACACGGGCGGGAGAAGCGACGTTCGGGGTCGGCGGGGGGATCACCTACGACTCGACGCCGGAAGCGGAGTTCGAAGAGTGTATGTTGAAAGCGCGCTTCCTAGACCAGCGCCGCCCCGAATTCCGATTGTTGGAGACGATGCTGCTCGAAGAAGGGCAATTCTTCCTGCTCGAACGACACGTTCAAAGGCTCGCGGCCTCCGCCCGCTACTTCAACTTTCCGTGCGACGAAGGAGAAGTCCGCTCCGCTCTGGAGCAAACTCGGCTCGACCATCCGCGGGGGCGGCGGAGGGTGCGGCTGCTCGTGGACGAGGGCGGGCGCGTGTCGGTTGAAAGCTCGGAGCTTGAAGATGAGTCCGGGAAGGTGTGGCGCGTGAGGCTGGCCCCCGAGCCCATAGATCGGCTCGACCCGTTCATCCACAACAAGACTACGAACAGGAGGGCGTACGGGCAGGCATTGAGTAAGCCCCCGGATTGTGACGACCTCATCTTCTGGAACGAGGCGGGCGAAGTCACGGAATCGAGCGTCGCCAACATCGTCTTCACCGCCGAAGGGAGGGTGTGGACGCCTCCACAAAGCTCCGGCCTGCTCCGCGGCACGCTTCGTGACGAGTTGCTCGCGCGCGGAGAATTACACGAGCGAGTGATTCACAAGGATGAGCTCCGCCGGGCCGCGCCCCTGTTCCTAATCAACTCGGTGCGAAAGTGGGGGCGGGCCGTCCTCGTCGATTAACGGTAATGTTCTGAGCTTGCGTTGATGCCGTGAAAGAATTTTCGTCAGGTCGGGACTTTGGCCGAATCACCTGTCGAATGGCCGCGAAAAATGCGCCACGCCGAGACGTTCAAAATAACGCCCAGCACGACCTTCAGGACGGAGGCGGGCAGTATTCCCACGAGCAGCCCGCCGATCAGAGCGCCGATCACGGAGCCAAAACCCATCGGCATAAGGGTCTCCGTCAAATCCTCCCGGCTGTCGAAAGCGCCGCGCGTCGCGTAGCGGGCCACGCCTACGATCACGGTAGGCAGGCTCACTATCAGGCTGGCCGTCCCGGCCGTTTTTATATCGGCCCCGAAGGCGAATACCAGGGTCGGGATAATCAACTCGCCGCCGGCGACGCCTAAAAGGCTGCTCACCAGCCCGATCAACAGGCCGAACAGGGTGCCGGCGACGAGGTGACATGCCCGACTGTCCGGCAGGAGCGCGGGCAGTTGCTTCGGCAGGACCCCCTCGACGATCAACAGCACGCCGATTGCCACCAGCAGGATGAGAATGACTCGCTCTAATTTCTCGTCCGACAACCTGCCCGCCAGAGCGGGGCCGAAGAAGGCCGCCACGACCGCGCCCGAGATCATCGCCGCAATCCCATAAAACAGGGGGGCGAGGGGCGAGGCCGACAGCGCGTTGATCCGTATCGCCAGCGACACGACGAGGGTGACGAGACTGACGGCCAGATTCAGCGGTATCGCCTGACGCGGCGGATAGCCGAGCGGCCCGGCCAGCACCGGCAACCGGAACTCCGCGCCGCCCAGCCCGATCAGACCGCCGAGTACTCCTATCGGCACCGAGTATAAAAAGGCCGGGCCGCGACGCCTCTTTCGAGCATGCGCACTTCGCATGCCGGCATTCTATAGAAGCGGAGCGCGAATCCGGAAGCCGTCAACACGAGACCGGAACTCTGCCCGATTGACGGGCTACTTGACAGCCCTCGCCGTTTGGAAGATAATGCCCGCCAGATTTGCGAAGGCGGCTCGGAATGCGATTTGAAATAATTTCAAGAGAGTCAGGATCAAATTCAGTCGACGCCCGCACGGCCGGGAGCCGGTCGCACGCCCGCTTCAACTTTAGCTATTTCAGCTTTAGCTTTAGCACCGCTAAAGGAGCGGGGGGCGCGACTGCTTAGGTGAGAGCAAATCGCAGGAAGTACCGGGGCCCGCTCCTTCAGACGAAGGCAGCGGGCCCCGAAGTTTTTGGAGGCCCGGATGACGCAGGACGGACTCATAAAGATCGCCTACCAGGGCGAGCCCGGAGCTTTCAGCGACGCCGCCGCCCGCGCGATGATCGGCGGGCGGGCCGCCCCCTGCGCTTACCGCACATTCGAGGAAGTCTTCCGCGCGGTCTCGTCCGGGGAGGCCGCCTGCGCGGTCGTGCCGATTGAAAACAGCCTCGCGGGCTCGGTCCTCAAGAACTACGACCTTCTGATCGAGCATGACCTGACCATCCTGGGAGAGATTCACCTGCGGATAATTCATAACCTGATCGCCCCGCGCGGCGTGGGGCTGGCCGACGTTCGCGCGGTCTACTCGCACCCGGTCGCGCTCGCCCAGTGCGAGCGGTTCCTGCGCGCCAACCCGCAGATGTCGATCAAGGAAGCGTACGACACGGCCGGCAGCGTCAAGATGGTGGTCGAAAACGGGCGCGGGGACGAGGCCGCAATCGCGGGCCGCTCCGCCGCCGTCATCTACGGCGCCCAGGTCATCGCCGAGGGCATAGAAGACAACCCGCAGAATTACACGCGCTTCCTCCTGCTCGCCCTCCCCGGCACCCCTCTTGAGATCGCCCCGGGCGAGCGGGCGAGCGAGCGCAAGACCTCCATCGTCTTCAGCTTCAAGAACAGGGCCGGCGCTCTGTTCCGCGCGCTGGCCGCGTTCGCGCTCCGAGACATCGACCTGACGAAGATCGAGTCGAGGCCGATTGAGGGGAGGCCGTGGGAGTACATGTTCTACCTGGACCTGTCGGGCGATTCGCGGGACTCGAACGTCCAGCGCGCGCTGGATCACCTGGCCGAGATGGCCGAAAACATTCGCGTGCTTGGCTGCTACCCAAGCTCGGGGAGAGATGAGCAATTTCAAAATGAGGAGAAGCGATCATGATCATAGCTATGAGACCGGACGCGACGGAAGAGCAGATTAACGAGGCATGCGAAAGCGTTCGCCACCTGGGCTACACCCCGCACCTGATCCGCGGCGAAGAGCGGGTGGTGATCGGGGCCGTGGGCAGCGGCGAAAGGGAGGAACACCTGCAAGCCCTGCGCTGCGTGCCGGGCGTGGCCGACGTGCTGCGCATACTCCAGCCCTACAAGCTCGTGAGCCGCGAGCTCAGGCCGCAGAAGACCATAGTGCGCGTGGGCGACCTCGAAATCGGCGGCAAGGAGTTCATCGTGATGGCGGGCCCGTGCTCGGTCGAGACGCGCGAGCAACTGATCGAGACGGCCGTCGCGGTCAAGGAGGCGGGCGCCCAGATTCTGCGCGGGGGCGCGTACAAGCCGCGCACCTCGCCCTACGATTTTCAAGGCCTCGAAGTGGAAGGGCTCAAGCTCCTGGCCGAAGCGCGCGCGCACACCGGCCTGAAGATCGTGACCGAAGTCGTGACGAGCGACGACGCGGAGGTGGTGGCCGAGTACGCGGACATCCTTCAGGTCGGCGCGCGCAACATGCAGAACTTCGCGCTGCTCAAGAGGCTCGGGCGGGCCGGCAAGCCGGTCCTGCTCAAGCGCGGCATGAGCTCGACCCTCAAAGAGCTGCTGCTGTCGGCCGAATACATCGCCTCGCACGGCAACGACCAGGTGATCTTATGCGAGCGGGGCATACGCACCTTCGAGACGGCGACGCGCAACACGCTCGACCTCGCGGCGGTCCCCGTGCTCAACGAGCTGAGCCACCTGCCCGTGGTGGTGGACCCTTCGCACGGCACCGGGAAGCGTAGCCTGATCCGCCCGCTCTCGAAGGCGGCGGTCGCCATAGGGGCCGACGGCCTGATAATCGAAGTCCACCCCCGCCCGCAGGAGGCATGGTCGGACGGCCCGCAGTCTCTCACCCTGGAGGATTTCGCGGAAGTGATGGGCGAGATTCGCCGCTGCGTCGCCAACGAATCGCGCCACATCAACTGACGCGGGCCGTTCCGAGTTTTCGGTTTTCGGTCCCGCGCGCTAGAATTAATACGGAGACTCTGAGACCGGGGACCGATCATGGCTTTAATCGAACTGAGGCGAGAGGAAAACGTCGAGGGAGATTTCTACGTCGACAGCACTTGCATCGACTGCGACCTCTGCCGGCAGATAGCGCCCGACACCTTTTCCGACATCGGCGACCAGTCGATAGTCCATCGACAGCCCTCGTCTCCCGAACAGGAGATGGCCGCGCTCAAGGCCCTGGTCACCTGCCCCACCGCGTCAATCGGCGCGCTCGGAAGCCATGACATCAAGCGGGCCGTCTCGGCTTTCCCCGAAAAGGTGGAAGGGAACGTATACTTCTGCGGCTTCGCTTCGGAGTCTTCTTACGGCGCGTCGAGCTACCTGATCGCGCGGCCGGAAGGCAACGTGCTGGTCGACTCCCCGCGGTTCAACCTCCCTCTCGCGCGGCGCATCCGAGAGCTCGGCGGCGTGCGGACCATGTTTCTCACGCACCGCGACGACGTGGCCGACCACGAGAAGTGGGCCGAACACTTCAAGTGCGAGCGAGTCCTGCACCGCGACGACATGAGCCGCTCGACGGAGGCCATCGAGCGCCCTTTTGCGGGCCGGGAGCCCGTCGAGCTGTCGCCCGATCTGCTCGCCATCCCGACGCCGGGCCACACGCGCGGCCACGCGGTCCTGCTCTACCGCGACCGCTTCCTCTTTTCGGGAGATCACCTCTGGTGGTCCGACACTTACAACTCTTTATACGCCTCGCCCAACGTCTGCTGGTATTCGTGGCGCGAACAGCTCGGCTCGATGGAGAGGCTGCTCGACCACCGGTTCGAGTGGGTCCTGCCGGGACACGGCCGCCGCGCGCACTTCGACCCGGCGAGCATGCGCGAACATCTGGAAAGGTGTGTAGGGAGGATGAGGGGCCGGTTGTCAGTGGCCGGGGGCCAGTGATGGCCCGATGTTTTCGGCCAATTCAAAAGGTATTCCGTAAAGAGAGTCTGAAATGCTCCCGCCTTAGCCCCTGACTCCTGAGTCCCGGCCGCCGGCCCCCATAAGTATCGAATTGAACAGCAGCTTGAAAGTGCCCCAGGTCTGCGCGCGGTGCTGGGGCCGGAAGCCGAACAGGATCACGCGGCCGTTACCCAGCTTCGCGTCGACCAGCGCCGACTTGCCCGCGATGTGCTCAGGGCCGAGCAGCCAGCCCGACCTCAGAGGGTTCCCGTCCACGTAGCGCGCGACCGATACCGCCCTCGCGGGGTCGGTGATCTCGAAGGCGTACGCGCTGACGAAGAGCACGTCTTCCCTGCGCGCGGGCGGCTGCCTCGGGGCCGCGGGGCTCGCCGACTGAACCTCTTCGGGGGCCGGCCCTCTGCGGGAGCCGCTCACGAAGTAGAGGTCGGCCTCCGGGGGCATCCCCGACGCGAGAGGGTGCGAGCCGTCGAGGGCCGCGCGAAAGATGGAGCCGGGAGCGTAGAACTGATCGCGGCGCAGGTCGTCGAGCGCGTTGCTGACCGGCAGACCGAATCGGTTTATCGCGAGCTCCGACGACGAGTCCAGGCAGACGAGCACTCCGCCCGCTTCCACGAAAGCCTTGAGGTTCGCCACCCCCGCCTCCGTGATCCCGCCCGTGTACTCTTCCGGGTACGAGCCCGCGCGGTTGCCCGCGACGATCTGCTGCATGCTCTGGTCGGGCAGGATCACCACGTCGAACCTCTCTCTGAGATTCCCCGCGCGCACGTCCGCGTCGAAGATATTTGTGTGCTCGAAGCCGAACTGTTCGAGCACCCACCGCGTCCACCCCTCGTCCATCGAGGCCATCCAGCTTCGGTAGAGCGCGGTGCGCGGCTTCGCGAGGGGAGAGAAGTCGGCGGAGGATTTCAGGTTCGCCCTCCCGCCCCTCGCGAAGCCGAGGTGCTCTGCGACCGAAAGCCTCTCCGCGAGGGCGTAAATCTCCTGAAGCTTCCTCTCCTTCGGCGCGTTGAAGTCGATCACGAAATCGCCGGGCTTATAAGAGGCCGCCCCGATTGTCGCGGGGCGCGCCAGCCTGTAGATGGAGACCGTGCCTGGCGATTTGAACAGCTCGTTGATGAGCAGGTAAGCGTTGTTGGCGTCGGCCCGGAGGTAGAGTGTCCCGCTGGAGACGGGGCGGGCGAGGGCCGCCTTCAACTCGCTCGAACCGGGGAGGGCGGCGCGCGCGCCCAGGGGTTCGAGCTTCTCAAGATCGGCGGCGAACCGCGCGCCCGCGGCCGCGTAGCTCACGCCCATCTGCATGGGCAGGGTCCAGCCCGCCACGTCGTAAGGCGGCTCGGCGGGGCCTCCGGGGTAGAGCCTGCGGTCGGGATAAGTCTGCGCTTCGAAGAGGCATTTGACGTTCGCGCGGTAAGGCTGGGCGAGCAGGATGACGTAGCTGCCAGCCCCATACGTCTTACCATCGGCCGTGAAGTCGGATTTCGCGCGGTGGACTTCGACGCCCTGCCGCATGAGGATGTCGATCATCCGCTCTGATGTCGGCCTGTCGGCCTGGGCGGAGGGCACGACGTAAGCGTAAGGCGCTTCGCGCCTGCCCGCTTCGATGGCCCGCTCCGCCAGCCCCACGAAGTTACGGATCAGGGCCTCGCGGTGCAGAGCGGCCTCTTCGAGAACGGTCCGGCAGGTGATCAGCTCCATGTCGAAGATGTCGCGCGGGCTCCAGGTGCCCCCCTCCCACGGCGCGGGGAAATTGATGGCGGGAGCGAGCGGGTCCTGAAGCCCGCGCGCGGAGGAGCGCAGCTGCTCGCGCTTGATCTCCAGAGGGGTCGCGAGGTTCGCGGAGGCCGCTTCGGTGAGGATGCCGACCGAGTTGTGGTAGTAGGGCGCGGTCCGCAGGCCCCCGTGCCACCACATGTCATAGGTCGAATTAGTGGCTATGCCCTTGAACCCTTCGGCCGTGAGGTTCGCGGCCATCTTCATCCCGATGGCCCCGACCTGCCTGAGCAGCACCGGGTCTATGTTGGGGTTCGCGGGGTCGAAGAAGGGCGGCACGAACATGCGCGAGCCGTACTGCCCCTGCTGGTGAACGTCGTAAACTATCTGCGGGAACCACTCCTGCCAGAAGAGCTTCGAGACCATCTGCGTCTCTACCTGCGTGAGCATGAACCAGTCGCGGTTGTTGTCGTGGCCCGTGTAGATGTGATAAAGCTCGGGCGGGCTCGTGCCTTCGAACTTCGAGCCTAACGTTTTCCTGTACCAATTTCCGACTATGTCTATGCCGTCGGGGTTGACCGAGGGCACGAGCACGAGGACCGTGTTCCGCAGCACGTTCGAGGTCGGCCCCGAATCGTCCGAGGCGAGCCTGTAAGCCAGCTCCATCGACATCTGCGCCGCGACCACTTCGGTCGAATGGATAGAGCAGGTGATGGCGACGACCGAAGGCGTCTCGCGGATCAACCTCTCCCGCTCCTCCGGGCTCCGGACGAGGCGCGGGTCGGCGAGCTTGGCCTGTGCCTCGCGAATCCGCGGGAGGTTCCTGATGTTCTCTTCTGAAGAGATCAGGGCGAAGATGAATGGGCGGCGGCCCGTCGACAGCCCCGCCTGATGCACCGAGACTCGGCCCGACGCCGCGTCGAGCCGCTTGAAGTAATCGACTATCTGCGGCCAGTCGGCGAGCTGGCGCGGCGCGCCCGGCTCGAACCCCAGAACCGCGCGCGGAGACGGGACGGCCCCGTTCGCGGGGGCCGGTGCCGCGCCCTCCGCCTGCGCCGAGGCTTCAATCGCTAAGGCGAGCGGCAGAGAGAGCGCCAGCAGGAGCGGAAGCAGGGAGACACGGATGCGGATAGCCATACGGATGAGAACCCCTCGTCGATCTGGTGGAAAGATGATTCTGAAACTCTCCCGCGACACGTCATCGCGGTCAGGCCGGTCACGGCTTCCGCGATAGATGACAGAGCTTAACATATCTGGTAGTCTTGCGCTAATTCGCGGGGGGAAGGCCGCGCAGGTTGCTGTTGAATCCGACCCCGACGGGGCGCGCAGGGACATAGCATGATCGCACGAATTCGCGGGATATTTCTGCTGGGCTTCTGGTTCACGATGATCGCCCTCCTTGCGCCCTTCCTCATCCTGCTCCGCTTGATCACCGGCAACGAGAACATGATTTACACCCCGGTCCGCTTCTTCGTCAGGCTCGGCCTCGCGCTCGTAGGCGTTCGCGTCTCGGTGAAGGGGCTCGAACACCTCGACCCGAAGCAGTCTTACATATTCACGCCGAACCACCAGAGCTTCATCGAGGTGCCCCTGCTCGTGACCTACCTGAAGCGCAACCCCGCTTTTCTGGCGAAGAAGGAGGTCTTCAGGTACCCCCTGTTCGGCTACGGGATCGGCCTGATGGGGGTCGTGCCGGTGGACCGCAGCAACACACAGTCGGCGATTGAGAGCGCGCGCGCCGCGACGGAGATGTTGAGGCGGGGTAAGTCCTACGTCGTCTACCCGGAGGGCACGCGCTCGCGCGACGGGCGGCTGCTCCCGTTCAAGAAGGGGGCCTTCTTCATGGCAATGACCGCGGGGGTGCCCGTCGTCCCTCTGACCATTTCGGGGAGCACCAAGATAATGCCGAAGGGCGAGATCAAAATATACCCGGCGACCGTCCGCATCACGGCGCACGAGCCGATCAGCACCGAGGGCTATTCGAAGGAGAACATATCGGAGCTGATGGCGCTCACGAGGGAGAGGATAGCCTCGGCCCTGCCCGAGAACGAGGCCGCGCCCGTTTGAGGCTCGGAGCGTCAGACGAGCGCGAGGCGGTACGTGCCCGGCCTGACGCGGCTCGCCGTGCCGTCGGCTACGAGCCGTTGATTACCCTTGCCGGCGTCGGGCCGCGAGAGCCCCGTGATGCGGGCCAGCTCTCCGGGCACGGTCATCCCGGCGCCCCTTAAAAACGCGCGCGCGATCTCCGAGAGCGCCGCCTCCCGCTTCACCTTGATCGACAACTCTTCAGCGAAGCGGCCTTCCGAGAGCATCCAGACGTAGGTGAACCAAGGCTCGTAAAGAACGTCTCCCGGAATAACTTTCATGGCCCGTTGCAGCTCGTCGATGGCTCGCGTGAATCGCGCGCGGTCTTTGACGCCGGACTCTTCCCTCAGGTCGGAGGTCGCCATCTCCCACTCGCGGCGCAGGACCTTGAGCACCATCCGCGCGTCGGGCGACAGCGCCGAGGACTCCTGCCGCCGGGGTATGCCCCAGAGGGCGTTGAAGTGGGGGACGAGCGCGCGGGAGATGAAAGTCGAGCGCCCCTTGGCGACCTTCGCGTAGTAGACGCGCCCGCGCCGCATCACTTCATCCTTGATGATCCAGGCGAGGCTCGCCTCCGGGTCCCTCTGGACGTTGCGCGGCATGTAAGCGTCGCGCCGCCCGCAGACGGCGACGTAGAGCGAGGGGCCGGGCCTGCGCGCGTCCGTGAGGGCTCCGCAGAATCCCAGGCTCTCGATCATCCTCTCCGCGTCCTGCGCCGCCTCTATCCGCAACTCGGGCGTGCGCCGCCATGTCTGATCGCGGTAGGCTTCGATCTCTTCGGGCAAGGGCTCGGGCATAGGCACGAGGATACAGCGAGCGGGCGACGAGTGACAAGAAACACCGGGGGCGCGGGCGGGCCGCCCGCGCCCCCGGAAAGGGCTCTGGAAAATTCATGGCCCTGAAAGATTTGGGGCCCTAGAAAAACCTCACGGTGTAGCTGAACCGCACCCCCCGCCCGATCTCGGGCGCGAGTTCCTTGATGAACGAAAGGTGATTGCGGTAGAGGCGATCACCGAGGTTGAATGCGTTGACCGAGAAGAGGTGCGCGAAATGCTGTCGCGGGATCGAGTAGGAGGCCGCGACGTTGAAGACCGTGTAGCCTCCCGTCCTCGTCTCCGTCGGGAAGAGCTGGTCCTGATCCTTAGAGATCACGGCCTCGGGCCGGACGCTCAGGCCGTTGTATTGAAAGTCGAATCCGATCCGCCCGCGCAAAGGCGGGATGCGCGGCAGAGGCGTGCCGCGAGGGAGGCCCGCGCGGGAATCCGTCAACTGCGCGTCCACGCTGTCGAGCCCCAGGTTGAGCCAGACGTAGCGATGGAGCCCCGCGTTGAAGTTGATCTCCGTGCCGACGAAGCGGCTGTCGCTTTGGACGTATCTGGCCTCGATCAGATTCTCTTCAATGTTTCCGGTCGGCGCGAGGAAGACGAAGTCCTTGATCCTGTAGTAAAACAGATTCGCTTCGGCCCGCACGCGGGCGGACGAGTGCCTGAGAGAGAGGTCGATGCCGTCGCTGCGCTCGCGGTCGAGGCCGGGGTTGCCTATCTCGAAAGTCAGGTTGCCGAGGTGCGGCCCGAAATTATAAAGCTCTTCGAGGGCGGGCGCGCGGTAAGAGTGCGTGTAGTTCGCGACCGCCGCCCCGCTCTCCCACAGGGGCACGCGAATGCCGGCCGCGCCCGAAAAGCCCGTGAAGGACCTCTCTGCGAGCCCCGTCGGGTTGTAGCCCGTGTGCTCGACGCGGCCGCCGAACTGTAGCTTGAAGCGCTCGAACTCGACCCCCTGAAGAGTGAAGACCGCGAACACATTCTGATCGACGGGCGGGGCGAGCGTCTCCGCCCCCACGGCTTCGTAACTGCGGACGAGGCCGGAAAAGCCGAAGCTCCCGTCGAACCTGCCCGCCCTCTGTTCTTCGAAGACCCCGCGGTAATTGAACTCTTTGTTGTTGAAGACCGTGCCGACCGTCTCGCCTTCCAGTTCCCTGTGGCGGTAATCGCTGTAGCTGAGGGTCAGGCGGAAGGCGTCTATGGCCCTGCCCAGGTCGCGGAAGCCCCCGTTGAACCGCGCCTCGTGGCGGCGCATTGCAACGTCGATCTCTTCAGGCTCGCCCTCATCGCCTTCGAACAGAGAGGCGAACGGGACCCCGTAGCGCCTGTTGTCATACCCATAGCTCATGCTGAAGAAGGTCTTGTCGGAGTAATGGCCGAAGCCCACGAGGCCCGTGCCCGTGCGGGTCTCCGAGTTCGGGATCTCTCCGATGGGCGTGTCGTAATCGCCCGCGCGCTGGCCCGAGCCGTTGCCCCAGATCATCCAGTTGCGCGTGCCGTATTCGAGGCCGCCGCTCACCCCGCCCTGGTCGTTGGTCGTGCCGCCGATGGCCGTGAAATAACCGCGCACGCCTTCGTGCGCGTAGTCGTGCCCGGTCACGGCGTTGACCACCCCCCCAATCGCGTTGCTGCCGTAAAGTAGAGTGGCCGGCCCTTTGACGACTTCGAGCCTTTCGAGCGACAGAACATCCACCGGCTCTCCATGGTCGGCCGACTGCGAGCCGAGCGAGCCGAGCCGCGCGCCGTCCTGAAGGACTAGCACCCTGTCCCCGTCGAAGCCCCGAATCACCGGGCGCGCCGAGCCGGGGCCGAAGCTGCGTTTCGCGACGCCCGGCTCCTTATCGAGCACCTCCCCGAGCGACGGGTGGCCTTCTTCGACGAGCCTGGCCGAGTCGAGAGTGGTGACGGTCTGAAGGGCCTCGAAGGTGCTCTGCTCGCTGCCGGTCGCCGTGACGGTTATCTCCTCCCTGATCCCTGAAAGCTTCAACTGGATGTCGAGAGAGGTCGTGCCGCCCGCCGAAACCTGCGCCCCCTCGACCGCGTCGGGGAACCCTTCCATGTGCGCCAGCACGCTGTAGCTGCCGGGCGGCACCTGCGTGAATTCGTAATTGCCCTTCTCGTCCGTCTCGACCGAGCGCTTGAGCTGGACGATGGTGACTATCGTGTTGTGCAGAGGGGTCCCGTTATCCCGCATGGTGACCGTGCCGCGCAGAGTGCCCGACGCCTGCCCGAGCGCCGCCGCCGGGATGGCGCTCACGAGCGAAAGCCAGACCGCGAGCGAAAGCCGGATCGATGGAGCCGCCGCATACTTTTTCGCCTTCATGAAATTCTCCTGAAATAGATCGCGATTATTAGAGAGTCGGTGCGGTCTGTGCGCGGGCTACCGGCTCGGGCGCGCGAGCCTGCCGCGTCGTCCGAGACGACCGGCGGCCTGCTCCTCTAAAGCCGGGCGCTTCCGGCGCGCAGACTGCGAGTGACTGCGAGTATTGGGAGAAGATCAGGCGCGCGGTGGCGCGCGGTCGGAGAGGACGAGCGGAGTTTTATAAGAGCGCAGTTCCGGCTGAGTCTGCTCGGAGACGATGACTCCCGAGGCCAGGGCGAAGACCCACGCGGGCGAGCGCACGTCAGAAAGGAAGTGGCTCTGCAACCTGCACGAGAGGCATTTGGAACTCTCTTTGGATACGGGCACGTGCTCCGAGTGCCTGCCGCAATCGGAGACGATGCTCGGCCGGGAATTATCGCCCCTGTCCGAGGAGTGATGATGAAAAGCGCAGACCAGGATCGCGTGAGCGAACAGGCCGAGCAAAAGGAGCGCCACCGCGCGCGACCTTCCGCCACCTCTGGTTGTGCCCTTCCCGTCAGGTTTCAAGATTACCGCTCTCGCAACGTTAAATTTGATTTGAAGTTTAACAGAGACGCGGGCCGGGGGCCAGAGGTCAGTTTCCGCCTCAGGATTCAGAAGGCATCAATTCCACACTGAAATCCGATTGCTGGCCCCGGCCCCTGGCACCTGCTACTATCATCGGCGCGGAGGCGTGATTTGGAAGAGATACTGCTTGAGCTTAAGAGCATGACGGCTCACTACGGCGACGTTCAGGTCCTTTGGGACGTGACGATGCGGGTGCGGAGGGGCGAGGTAGTGACCCTGCTCGGGGCGAACGGCGCGGGGAAGACGACGACCTTGAAGGCGATCTCGGGCGTCGTGCGCGCGGCGAGCGGGGAGATGTTTTTCGACGGGGAAAAGATAGACCGCCTCGCCCCGAGCAAAGTGGCCGCGCTCGGCATCGCGCACGTCCCCGAAGGCCGCAGGCTGTTCCCCCTGATGAGCGTGCGAGAGAACCTCCTGCTCGGAGCCGTGACGAGGGACGCGCGAAACAATCGCGCGGAGTCGCTCGAACGAGTGTTCGCGTTATTCCCTCGCGTGAAAGAGCGCGAGAGTCAGCTCGCGGGGACCCTGTCGGGAGGCGAGCAGCAGATGGTGGCCATCGGGCGAGGGCTCATGGCGCGCCCCCGCCTGCTTATGCTCGACGAGCCGAGCCTGGGGCTCGCGCCCATCGTCGTCAAAGGGATGTTCGAGATAATCAGAGACATCAACCGCGAAGGCATCACGATACTATTGGTCGAGCAGAACGTTCACCAGAGCCTGAAGCTTGCCGACAATGCCTTCGTGCTTGAAAACGGCCGCGTAGTCCTTGAAGGTTCGGGGGAAGAGTTGCTGAACGACGAGCGGGTGCGCGCGGCCTACCTCGGAGCCTGACAACAGCATCGCGACTGTTTGCGTGAATGATTGATCGTGATTGATCGAGTGGTTTGATATAATCCCGCCCGCGTTCCGTAACCGAAAACACGATCCCGGAAATTAGACATGACCGAGCCTGAAAAATTCGAGTTCGACATTTTCCTGAGCTACAACCGCGCGGACGAAGAGTGGACCAGGAAATTAGCCACGAGGTTAGAGCGGGAGACTCACAAGGGGGGAAAGCTCAGAGTCTTCTTTGCCCCGTGGGACATTCGCCCCGGCCAGCCATTCCTAAAAATAATGGAAGAGGCTCTCGAAAAAAGCCGCAAAGTTGGGATTGTCATGTCTCCCGAATCGTTGAAATCAGACTGGGTCGAGCTTGAGAGACTCGGCGCGACATACATCTCGACGAAAGAAGTCGGGGATCGCGTAATCCCGATTTATCTGAAAGACTGCGAGCCTCCCACTTTTCTCGCTCAACTTTCCCGAATCGATTTCCGAGACGCGAGCGCGTACGAAGCAGGTTACCGTTTACTTCTGACGGTGATCCGCGACGACCCGCTGCCGAGAGGTGAAAGCGAGAAAGAGGACTTGAGTGTAGTGCTGCGAGCGCCGATTCCCGAGCCTTCGGTCGAATTCGTCAGCCGTCAGGACGAGCACGGTAAAGACATGCTCGGGAAAATCCTTGAGGCCGTCAGGCGCAGACAGAGCGGCCTGATTGTGTTGTTCGGCGATGGGGGCAGGGGGAAGACCACGCTCGCGGTGGAAACGATCAGAGCGCTCGCTGGTACTTATCGCATTGCGTGGGCGAGCGCCGACGGTCGCGAAGATTTCAGTCTTTCAACGCTCCTCGACGATATCGCCTCTCAACTGGGAGCGCATGAATTGAGGAAGGAGACGTTAGAGGCGAAGAAAGAAGCGTTGCAAGCAGTCCTCTCCGATGGACTGACCCTTATTGTTCTGGACAACTTCGAAACGGTATCCGACCCCGAGCAAAAGAATTGCATATCGTGGCTCTCGAAATCCGCGCCGTGCCCTTCGCTGATAACGACGAGGCAAAGGATTCCCGCCGTCTTAAATATTCGTGTTGATGAGATGACAGGCGAGGAAGCGCGACTCTTCATTGAAAGATTGATTGAGCAGGCAAACGACCCTGATACTTTTAAAGGATTGGACCTCGACAGCGTAAGCAAGGCAGCCGAATACAATCCTTTGATCATCGGGTGGATCGTGGGCCAGATTGATTTGGCCCAATCCTACGATCAAGTGCTGAGCGATTTATCAAAGGGCAAAGGGGACGCCGCCACGCGCGTGTTTGATCGCTCTTTCGATCTGCCGCAACTGACCGATGACGGGCGGGATGCGTTGCTCTCGCTCTCGTTCTTTGTGCCGAGCGCATCCCGCGTTGCGCTCGCGGAAGTGGCCGGCTTCGGAGAAGACACTGATCGCCTGAACGAAGCAGTAAAGCGGCTGGCCGCACTTCGCTTGATAAAGTCGATTGACATCGGCAACCGATTAGCCGTTGAAGGTCTGACGCGCGATTTCGCAAGCGCGCGTTTATCAAAAGATGCGCGTGCTGCTGAATTCCGCAGTCGATTTACACAATATTTCCTGAGTTATTCCGAAGCGCGTGCGGAACTGACTGCCGAAAACCATGATGCATTAGAATCAGAGAAAGATAATTTGTTAAGTGCAATCGAAGTGGCTTTCGGTCAACAAGATTGGCCGACGGTAATGATGATGGTTAAAATCGTTGCCTGGCAACTAAACAGTGTTCTGTACTTACGCGGCTATTGGGATGAAGTCACGCGATATGGCGAACAAGCATTGGAAGCCGCTCGTAATTCGCAATCTGAAGAACAGGTTGCCTTATTCGCGCACAACCTGGCTATGGCGTATCAGGACCGTGGCGAGTTGGACAAAGCTCGCAGACTCTACACTGAGAGCATCGAGATTTCTAAGAAACTCGGCAATCAGAGCGGCATCGCCATCACACTGCACGAATTAGGAAGATTGGCACAAGATCAAGGCGAAGTGAACGAAGCCCGCAGGCTCTACAACGAGAGCATCGAGATTTCTAAGAAGCTCGGTAGCCAGAGGGGCATCGCGAGCACGCTGAACGAGTTGGGAAGATTAGCGCAGGCCCAAGGCAAGTTGGACGAAGCTCGCAAGCTTTATAATGAAAGCTTGGGAATAAACAGGCAGTTCGACAACTGGAGCATCATCGCCATCACGCTGCACAATCTGGCAACAATAGCACAAGTTCAAGGAGATTTCGGTCAGGCCCGCAGGCTTTACGATGAGAGCTTAGATATTTCAAAGAGGCTCGGAGATCCGGGTAATATTGCCTTAATGCTGTACAATATGGGAACGCTTATTGAAGCAGAAGGAAACAGAGAGGAGGCGGCGCGGCTGTTTAGTGAGGCGTTGAGAATCTTTGAAAAATTGCGATCACCTTACGCCGAGAATGCGCGGGAGTCACTGGCGAGGGTGACCGATTGAATTTCCGTCAAAAGGGCTGCGGGAGCCGGTTTCAAGGCTCTACTTCGCGCCGATGTCGACACGTATGCCGATGCGGGCGAGGAAGGGCGGGCCGACGGTTCGCACGGGCGTGCGGCCGATTGAATACCGCTCGTTGAATATGTTTTCGAAGGCGGCGAAGACCTCGACTCCGCGGGCGACGGGCCGGGAAGCCAGCGCATCCAGAGTGAAAAATCTTTCCAGCTCGAAGCGGTTCTGATCGTCGTCGAATTGGAGCCCCGCGAAGCGGCCCTGAAGTCCGATTACCATCTTCGACGGGTTTATATACCGGGCCTGAAAGGTCAGTTGATGGTGCGGCACCTGCGGGAGCCATAAGCCTTCGAGCTCGCGGTTGGCCGGGAACTCTAGCACCGTCGCGTCTGCGAACAGGTACCCGCCGGAGACCACGATGCTGCTCGTGATGCGCGCGTCCGCTTCCACCTCGATTCCGCGCGAGCGGGTGCGCCCGAGGTTCACCCTGCGCCTCACGATCAGGTCGGGCGAGACGCTCAGAGTCACGTTGGCGACGGGCCTCGTGATCTCGCTCCAGAAGAAGACTCCGCGCACGTTCAGCCTTCTGTCAAATGCCGCGAAAGTG
This sequence comes from Blastocatellia bacterium, assembly GCA_035634255.1. GTDB lineage: Bacteria > Acidobacteriota > Blastocatellia > UBA7656 > UBA7656 > DATLMR01. The sequence goes on along the minus strand of DASQDI010000013.1, from coordinate 17,356 downwards.
GCCCCGGCCTCTCCCCCCGTGAGCCGCTCGGCCCGCAGGTCTTCATTCGCCTGCGTGACGACGTTGCCGACGCGGAAGGAGCGGTAAAGCTCGTTCAAAGTGGGCGCGCGAAAAGCGCGATAGCCGGAGGCCACGAGCGACACGTTATCCGCCAGCCTGTGCAGCACCGAGAGGCGCGGGCTGAAAGCGGTCTCCGACCGGTCCTCGAAAGTCGTGACCTGCGTCGGGCCGGGCGCGGCGAGCGGGCGCGTGGTCGAGAGCGCGTCGTAATTGCGCCAGCGGTCGAAGCGGCCGCCGACGGTGACGATCCAGTCGTCGGCTACCCGAATAATGTCCTGCCCGAAGACCCCGACAGTTCGCTCGCGCCCGCCGGCGCCGCTAGCCGAAGTCAAACGCCCTCCGAAAAATCCGAGCTCGTCGCTCGCGCCGCGCACCTCGCGCGCGTCCACTCCCGCGACGATGGTCTGCCGCGAGCCAACCGCGCGCGCGACCTGCGCCGTGAAGCCGAACTGCTGCGCGGGCACGCGCTGGCTGCGGGTGAGCGACTCGCTGTTCCTGTCGGCCGAGACGGCGGAGAAGTCCTGATTGAATATTTGATCGCCCCCGAAGAGTCGGACGGAGAGCGCGCCCGCGCGCGGGGACTGCCAATCGAACCCGGCGGCCAACTGCCTGACGTGCGTGCTGTTGGTCTGCAAGGGCGTGCCGTTCTCGCGCGATTCTTCGAACAGAGAGCCGCGCGCGAAGACCCGGCCGCGGGTCGAAAGCAGCCGCTCAAGGGTCAGCTCCAAGGTCGAATGCTCCGCGCCTGCCGGCACGTCCACGCGCCCCCGCTCGGCCTCGTCGACGAGAACGTAGCCGTCCGTGTGAAAGACCTCCGCCGCGAGTGACGCGCGCCACCGGCCGAGGCCCCCACCCGCGAACAGAGACGCGCTCGGGGTCTGCTGATTCCCGTAAGAAGCTTCGAGTGAGAGGGCCGAGCCCGCCGGCTCGCGCGGGATGAAATTGATCACGCCGCCGAGCGCGTCGGTCCCGTAGAGGCTCGACGAGCCCCCGCGCACGACCTCGACGCGGCCCACGGACTGGCGGGGGACGCGGCCCCAGTAGACCCATCCCCCGAAGGGGTCGTTGATCGGAATCCCGTCGTCGAGCACGGCGGCGCGGCTGGCCCCGCTCGCCCCTACTCCGCGAAGCGAGACGCCCTGCGAGGTCGGGTTGGCGGTGCGGCTGCCGGAGCGGCGAAAGAGACTGAAGCCGGGCACCTGCCTCAATGCGTCGTCGAGCGTGAGGGCCGAGGTCGCGGTCAGGTCTTCGCCCGAGAGCACGGCCACGCTTGAGGCCGTGTCGCTCACGCGCGTCTCGGTTCGGTCCGCGGTGACGGTCACCACGGAGCCGGTAATCGCGACTTCCATCGTGATCCTGAGCTCGTCCGCGTCGTCGCCCGCCCGCCAGCTTCGCTTCACCGCCACGAAGCCCGGAGCCGTGACGTGGAGCGTGGCCTCTCTCGCGGTCACGGAATCGAAGCTGAAGCGGCCCTCCCGGTCGGCGGCCTGTTTGAGATCGGCCCCGTCGCCCGACAGAGTGATCCGGGCGTCCGTTATCGGGTCTCCGAGCTTATCGACGACTACGCCCGTGACGCGAACGGCCGCGCCGGAGTTCTGCGCGAAAGCATTAGGCGCGGGCGCGAAAGGGCAGAGCGCGAGCGACAGGAGAATCGCCCGCGCCATGCGGAGTCCGTTCGACGTCACTTTAGTCATGAGCTTTGATCACCGCGCTATCTTTTAGGGCCGTTTTTAGAGCCACCTTTAGAGTAAGTCACGCGCCATATCTTTGAGGCCCCGTCGTCCGTGATGAGCATCGAGCCGTCTCTCAGCACGAGGAGCCCGACGGGGCGGCCCCAGACTTCGGGGCTGTCTTCGCTCGGCGCCCATCCCTTGATGAAGTCGTCATAGCCTCCGACCGGCTTCCCGTTCCTGAAGCGCGCGCGGATGATCTTGTAGCCGGTCCGCTTCGCGCGATTCCACGAGCCGCGAAGGGCGATGAAGGCGTCCCCGCGATACTCCGCCGGGAACATATTGCCCTGGTAAAAGACGAGCCCGAGCGCGGCGGAGTGAGCCTGGATTAACAGGTCGGGCACGATGGCGCGTTTGACGAGGTCGCCCGCCTCTTCGGTGCGGCGCGGGTCCCTGTTCTGCCCGAGGTAAGAGTAAGGCCAGCCGTAAAAGCCGCCTTCCTTAACCGACGTGAGGTAATCGGGGACGAGGTCGTCCCCGAGCAGGTCGCGCTCATTCACGGTGGTCCAGAGGGTGCGCGTGCCGGGGTAGAAAGCCATGCCGACGGGGTTGCGCAAGCCGCCCGCGAATATTCGATGGCCCGAGCCGTCCGGGTTGTATTCGCTGATGGCGGCTCGGCGCGGGTCCGGCTCGACGTCGACGTTGGTCTTCGAGCCGACGCTGACGTACATCTTCGAGCCGTCGGGGCTGAAGACTATGTTGCGGGTCCAGTGCTGATTATAGCCCTGGCCCGGCAATTCGGCGATCTTCTCCGGCTCGCCTTCCGCCTTCGTCTGCCCCGGCTTGTACCTGAACCGCACCACCCCGTTGGTGTTCGCGACGTAAAGGTAGTCGCGCCAGAAGGCCATGCCGAAAGGCTGCTCAAGCCCCGTCGCGAAAGCGAAGCGCTCTTCGGGCCTGCCGTCGCCGTCGCCGTCGCGCAGGATCGTCACGCGGCCCGCGCGCGATTCGGCCAGAAAGACATCTCCGTTCGGCGCGAGCGCCATCCAGCGCGGCTCCTGAAGGTCGCCCTCCGCGAAGGTCGCGACCTGAAACCCTTCCGGGAGGATGAACTGCGCGTCAGACGGCCGCGGGGCCATCTTCGGAGGGTTGATCTTCGAAGGAGTCGCTTTCGGGGGCGGGAGGCTGGACAGGGAGATTTCGTGATGCTCCAGGGCCTTCGCGCCGGGCGCGCCGCCCGAAGGCTGCTGCGTCGCCTGCGCGCAGGCGAGCACGGCCAGAATGTGCACGGCCGCGGTTAAAGCGATAGGGCCGCGCGCCGCGCGTGCCACGCGATTGATTTTTCTCATAATCATCGGTTCCCCTCGGTCTGGTTTGATTACGCCCCGGCGCTGTCGTCGCCTTGAAGCTTGAAGAAGACTTCGAGCGTCACCTGATACTCTATCGCCCCTTCTCTGATCCCGCCGCTCTGCTCGATCACCTTGAACCACCTCAGCTCCCTCAAAGTCTGGGTCGCGCGCTCGATGGCCACCTCGATGGCGTGGCTGAAGCTCTGGTTGGACGTGCCTACAATCGTGATGCCTTTGAAAACGTCGGTTGCCATGATCTCTCCTTCGGTCCGGGATTCATCTGCGGGTCAGGCTACGAGGTCCACTGTCGAGAGCCTTCGGGTGCTACAGATATATGAAATATATTAACCGGGGCGCGAAGGCAAGCAAGAGCGCGGCCCGTAAGCCCGCGCGGGCGAACTCAATTCTTGAGCGCGACCCCCCGGTACATCTCCCCGAAGCCTTTCGGCAGCTCGGCCATTCGGTAGCGTTCGAGTTTTACGACGTTCAGGCCGCCGGAGCTGATGAGCTGATCTATGGGGCGGTTGAGGCTGCACCCGCCCGCGAACATCTTATGGACCGGGTTTAACAGGTCCTGCCTCCGGGCGACGCTCGCGTCTTCGCTGCGGCCGTGCTCGAAGAAGATGTACCGGCCTTCGGGCTTGAGCACGCGGCGGATCTCCGATAGGGCCGGGGCGACGTTCGCAATCGAGCAGAGGGTCCAGGTCGTGACGACCGTGTCGAAGGTGTCATCGCCGAAGGGCAAACGCCCGGAGGCGTCGAGGTGCTTCAACTCGACCGGCATGCGCGCCTGCTTGATGCGCCGGGCCACGCGGCCCGCCAGCATGCGCTCGGGCTCGATGGCCGTGAGCCGCGTGACAGCGGGAGGGTAATGCGGCAGGTTCAGGCCCGTGCCGAAGCCGACCTCAAGCACGTGGCCGCTCGCAGGGGCGAGCGCCCGCTCCCGCTCCCTCCTGTGCGGGCCGGTCCCCAGGCTCCAGTCGAGCAGGCGGGGGAAGATATATTTCGAGTACAGTCCCATTCAGGCTCCTACGACCACGATTGCCTCACCGCTTATGGGAGAGCAGCCAGGAGAAGAAGTCCGGCTCTTTATAGGCCCACTCCCACGAATTATGCCCCACGCCTTTGTATTCGGTGTAGCGGACGTTTCCGCCGGCGGCCCTGAGCGCCTCGGCCATCCTGCGCGATTCGCTGACCGGGACTATCGGGTCGCGGTCCCCGTGAAAAATCCAGACGGGGGTCTTCCCGACCCGCCCGGCGACTATGCGGTAGAGGTCGAGCCCCGCGGGCAGTTTCGGGAGCGCGAACAGGGCCTCGGCGAACGGGGGAGGGCTTACGCCTCCGCAGACGGGCGCGAGCGCGGCGAACTTTTCGGGCCGGGCTGCGGCGAGCGCCCAAGTGCCATAGCCGCCCATAGACATCCCGGTCAAATAGACGCGGCTCGGGTCGCCGTTGAGTTCGGAGACCGTCTGGTCGAGGGCCTTGAGCGCGTGGGCCTGCATCTCCGGCTCGGGCCACCAGCGATTTCGCGGGCACTGCGGCAGGACCAGGACGCAGGAAAAGTCCGCGTGCTGCTCCCGGATGGCGCGGCTGATCCCGAGCCGGGTCTGGGCTATGTTGTCGTCGCCCCGCTCCCCCGCGCCGTGCAGGAAGAGGGCGACCGGCCACTGACGGTCGCGGGTCCACGTCGGGGGCGCGTACACGAGGTAGCGGTAGGTCGCCCCGCCGAGCGCCAACGTCCGCGTCTGGAATTGCATCTCATTCGTCTGCATAAAAAATCTGTCAGTGAGTCATCAACCGATCCGCCGCCGGCCTTGAGCCGGCATGCCGCGGGGCGGCCACCTTACAAGTATAGGGCCAGGCGAGCTCGGGATTGAAATTGATTATCACTTGATAGAGGTAGTCATATCCGTTAGGATTTCTTACCAGCTCAATTCAACACAAATACTGGCTTAGCCTACGGGGGAAAAACTTATGGAGCAATTTAAGAGAGCGGCGAGCCTTGGCTTAGCCTCGCTGCTTTTGGTTTCGATGCACGCGGGCGCGCGGGCGCAGAGCTTCGACGTGAAGACGCACATGCTGAAGAACGGGATGAAGATCCTGGTGCAGGAAGACCACTCGATCCCGAGCGCGGCCCTGTACATCTTTTACCGCATCGGCTCGCGCAACGAGCGGCCCGGCACGACGGGCATATCCCACTTCTTCGAACACATGATGTTCAACGGCGCGAAGAAGTACGGGCCGGGCGAGTTCGACCGCGTGATGGAAGCCGCCGGGGGCCGCAACAACGCCTACACGAGCAACGACGTGACGGTCTACCAGGACTGGTTCACGCCCTCGGCCCTTGAGCTGATATTCGACCTGGAAGCCGACCGCATCCAGAACCTCAGCTTCGACCCGAAGGTGATCGAGAGCGAGCGCGGGGTCGTCTACAGCGAGCGGCGCTCGCGCGTCGATTCGGAGAACTCGGGGCTGCTGAGCGAGCAGCTCTACGCGACCGCCTTCACCGCGCACCCTTACCAGTGGCCGGTGATCGGGTGGGCCGTCGACATCGAGAACTGGACGATGGAAGACCTGAAGGACCATTTCAAGATGGGCTACTCGCCGTCTAACGCGACGATGGTCGTCGTGGGCAACGTCAAAACGGACGAGATAATTAGGCTCGCCCAGAAGTACATAGAGCCGATCCCGGCCAACGCGCCGCCCCCGAAGGTCACGACGAAAGAGCCGGAGCAGCTGGGCGAGCGGCGGGTCGTCGTCAAAAAGTTCGCGCAACTGCCCCTGCTCAACATCGGCTACCACGTGCCTGAGACCGCGAGCCCGGATTATTACCCGCTCCAGGTCCTCGAAACGGTGCTCTTATCCGGCCAGAGCTCGCGCATGTACCAGAGGCTCGTCGATAAAGACCAGCTCGCCCTGTTCGTCAGCGGCGGCATCACCTTCAGCTTCGACCCCATGCTCTTCGACATAACCGTGCAGCCGAAGGCGGGCGTGGCCCCCGAGGCGGTCGAGCGCGCCCTGTACGAGGAGCTGGACAAGGTGAAGGCGCAGTCGATCACCGACCAGGAGCTTGAAAAGGCTAAGAACATCCTGCTCGCCAACTTCTACCGCCGCATGAAGACGATTGCGGGCAAGGCTGACACGCTCGGGACCTACGAGGTATTCTTCGGCGATTACAAGAAGCTCTTCACGACCGCCGACGACCTGAACAAGGTCAGCAAGGCCGACATACAGAGGGTCGCGCAGAAGTACTTCAACGAGAAGAACCGCACGGTCGCCACCCTGATACCCGAAGCTCCGCCCGCGGGCCAGAACCCCGCCAGCGAGCAGAACAAGTAGGGGCGAATGAAGGGCGAGTTTAAGGGCTCGCGGAGGATTTAAAATATTATGAAGCGATTTCTGATTTTATCTTTAGCCATACTGATGGCGGCCTCAAGCGCCGCGCCGGCCTCGGCGCAGGGCGGCGCTCTGAAGCTCCCGCCTTACAAGAAGGTCAAGCTCAAGAACGGGATGACCGTACTGCTGATGGAGCAGCACGAGGTGCCGATCATCAGCCTCAACTTCATCCTGAGGGCCGGGTCCATCGCGGACCCCCCGGGGAAAGAAGGGCTCGCCGCGGTCACCTCGGGGCTGCTGCGCAAGGGGACGAAGACGCGCAGCGCGGACCAGCTCTCGGCCGAGCTCGACTTCATCGGGGGGCAGCTCGGGGCGGGCGCGACCTTCGACTACACGACCGGCACCGCGGAGTTCATCAAGAAGGACATCGACAAGGGGCTAGACCTGCTCTCCGACATCCTTCTGAACCCGACCTTCCCGCAGGACGAGGTGACGAAGCTGCTCAAGCAGCGCATCGACGGCGTGGCGTCGGCGAAGGACTCGGCGGACGCGGTGCTCGGCACCTACTTCGCCTCCTACCTCTACGGGAGCCACCCTTACGGGCGGCCCACGGGAGGGGACGAAAAATCGCTCGCCGCGATCACCCGCGACGACGTGGTCAGGTTTTACCAGACCCATTACGCGCCCTCGGGGGCGATCCTCGCGGTCGCGGGCGACTTCAACTCCGAGGAGATGGAGCGGCGGCTCACGGAGAAGTTCGGCGCGTGGGCGACCAAGCCCGCGCCCGCGATCAACCTGCCGGAGATCACCCCCGCCGCGGGCAAGCGCCTGCTCCTGATCGACAAGCCAGACTCGACGCAGACTTACTTCATCATCGGCAACGCCGGCATCAACCGGATGGAGCCCGACCGCGTCTACATCAACGCGATCAACACCCTGCTCGGGGGCCGGTTCACTTCGATGCTCAACACGGAGCTGCGCATCAAGACGGGGCTGAGCTACGGGGCGGGGTCGAGCTTCAGCGAGCGCAAGGTGCGCGGGCCTTTCGCCATCTCCACCTTCACACAGAACGCGAAGACCGAAGAGGCCATCGACCGCACGCTCGGGGTGCTCAGGGCCCTGCACGAGAAGGGCATAACGCAGCAGGACCTCGACTCGGCCAAGGCTTACATCAAGGGGATTATGCCGACCCGGATCGAGACCACCGACCAGCTCGCGTCCACCATCGCGCAGCTTGAGTTCTTCGGCCTCGACGAGCGCGACGTGAACGACTATTACGCGAAGCTCGACGCGATGACGCTCTCGGACGCCCAGCGCGTCATCAAGCAGCACTTCCCGCTCGAAAATCTCGTCTTCGTCCTCATAGGCAAATCGGGCGAGATTCAAAACGTCGCGAAGAAATACGCGCCCAAGCTGGACACGAAGTCGATAACCCAGCCGGGCTTTTAATGATGGCGGGCGGCGGGCGGCCGCCGATCCGAGGCCCTGTCGCCGCCCGCCGCCTTTTGGAGTGCCAGATGAAGAGAATACTGTCCCTACTCGTAGCCGCAACTTTTATCGCAAACGTGCCCGTCTCGCTCGCGGACGAAGGCATGTGGACCTTCGACAACCCTCCGCGCAAGCAGTGGAAGGAGCGTTATAACTTCGAGCCTTCGGACCAGTGGCTCGAACACGTGCGGCTCGCCTCCCCGCGCCTGAACGACGGCGGGTCGGGCGCGTTCGTCTCCCCCGAAGGGCTCGTGGTCACCAACCAGCACGTCGCGAGCGGACAACTGGGGAAGCTCTCGACGCCCGAACGCGACCTGGCCAAGAACGGCTTCTACGCCCGAACGCGCGCGGAAGAGCTGCGCTGCCCCGACCTTGAGATAAACGTGCTCGTCTCCTACGAAGACGTGTCGGAGCGGGTGCAGCAGGCGGGGCGCGGCGGCGCGAACGACGCGGCGGCGAGCGAGCGGCGGAAGGCCGAGATCGCCGCGATAGAGAAAGACTCGATCACGAAGACCGGGCTCAAGAGCGAAGTCGTTACGCTCTACAGCGGCGGCGAGTACTGGCTCTACCGCTACAAGAAGTACACGGACGTGCGCCTCGTCTTCGCGCCCGAAGAGCAGATCGCGTTCTTCGGCGGCGACTCCGACAACTTCACGTACCCGCGCTACAACCTCGACGTGACGTTCCTGCGGGTCTACGAAAACGACCGGCCCGCGAAGACCGAGCACTTCCTGAAGTGGTCCCCGACCGGGGCGGGGGAGAACGAGCTGATCATAGTGGCGGGCTACCCCGGCACGACCAACCGCCTGATGACCGTCGAGCAGCTTCACTACCACAGGGACGTGGGCAACCCTCTTCAGATGCAGGTGTGGACGGCGCGGCGCGACGCGCTCAAACGCTACGCGGCGACTGGCGAGGAGGCCGCGCGGCGCGCCTCGGACCAGCAGCGCTCGTTCGAGAACAACATCAAGCGCCTCACGAGCCAGCAGGCGGGCCTGCTCAACCCGCGCATGATGGGGAAGAAGGAGGCGGAGGAGAAGGCGCTCAGGGCCGAGGTCGCGCGCAAGCCGGAGACGCAGAAGGATTACCTCGAAGCCTCCGCCCGGATAGCCGGGGCGTACAAAGAGATGCCGAAGATGGCGAAGCGGATCGCCTTCTCGACCCTCACGCCGTCGCGCGCCGATCTCATGACGACGACCTTCACCAACCCCGTGGCGCGGCTCTCCACGATAGCGGCGGCGCTCGTGCGCTACTCGGAAGAGACGGCGAAGCCGAATGACAAGCGGTACGACGAGTTCCGCGAGTCGAGGCTCGAATCCTTCAGGTTCAACCTGCTCTCGAAGGCGGCGATCTACCCGGAGATGGACGAGGCCATGCTGGCCGCATGGCTCGCCGAAGCGCAGAAGGCTCTGGGCCCCGACGACCCCTTCGTGCGCGCGGCGCTCCAGGGCTCGACGCCTGATGAGGTGGCGAAGCGCGCGGTGGGCGGGACGAAGCTCGCGGACGTGGAGGTGCGGAAAGCCCTGCTCGAAGGCGGCGCGGAGGCCGTGGCCAAATCCACCGACCCGATGATCGAGCTGGCCCGCCGCGTCGAGCCCGTCACGCGGGAGCTTCGCGCGTGGCTTGAGTCGAACATCCAGAGCGTCGAGTCGAGCGCGGGGCAGAAGATCGCCAGGGCGCGATTCGACGCCTACGGCAAGAGCGTGAACCCGGACGCCACCTTCACCCTGCGGCTCAGCTACGGGGTCGTCTCCGGCTACGAGGAGGACACGACGCTCGTGCCATACAAGACCACGTTCTTCGGGCTCTACGACCGGGCCGAGGGCTTCGGCGGGAAGCCGCCCTACGACCTGCCCGAGAGGTACAGGAACGGGCGGGCGCAGCTAGACCTCTCGACGCCCTTCAACTTCGTCTACACGGCCGACACGATAGGCGGCAACTCCGGCAGCCCCGTGATCAATCGCGCGGGCGAGCTGGTCGGGCTCAACTTCGACAGCAACATCCAGAAGCTGCCGAACCGCTACCTCTACGTCGAGGCCGAGGAAGGCGGGCGGGCCGTGGGCGTCCACAGCGCGTCCGTCCTTGAGGCGCTCTCTAAGCTCTACGGCGCGGGCGACCTGGTGAAAGAACTCGTGGGCGAAAAGAAATAGGGATAAAAGCGCGGGCCGGAATCGTACATGCTTGCTGCAACGAAACAGGGGCCGGGCCATCGGGGTCGGCCCCTGCCGTCATACTTAATGAAACAGGAGAAGCTTTAATGAAACGGTCCATTATTATCCTTGTGCTCGCCCTTCTGGCCGCCCCGCCCGTCACGGCCCAGATGAAAGACTCGGGCGCGGCGTCGCGGTCCGTCGCTTCGGCCAACGGGCTCGCGGAGAAATCGGCGCAGGTCGATGAGATAATGTCGGCGATGGTTCGCGCGGACGCGCCTGGAGCCGCCGTGATGGTCATTCAGGACGGCAAGGTGGTCCACAGGAAGGGCTACGGCTTGGCGAACGTCGAGACGAAGACGCCGATAAGCACGGACACCGTCTTCGACCTCGCCTCGGTCTCGAAGCAGTTCACGGCGATGGCGATCATGATACTGGCCGAGCGCGGGAAGCTCAGCTACGAAGACCCGCTCACCAAATTCTTCCCCGAATTCCCGGCCTACGCCTCCAAAATAACGGTCAGGCACCTGCTCAATCACACCTCGGGGCTCCCCGATTACATGGCGACTTATCAGAAACTCGGCAGGAAGGACTTCGAGCCGACCTCGAAGGAGGCGGTGAAGATGCTCGCGGAGTTGCAGGAGCCCCGCTTCGCGCCCGGAGAGAAGTGGGAGTACAGCAACTCCGGCTACGTGGTCCTCGCGCAGATAGTCGAGAAGGCGTCCGGGGTGCCGTTCCCCGCCTTCATGAAAAAGAACGTTTTCGACCCGCTCGGCATGAATCACACGCTCGTCATGGACGAGAGCCGGCAGAAGATAGAGAAGCGCGCCATCAGCTACGCGCCCGAGGGCGAGGGCTTCAGAAACATCGACTACACGCCGCTGGTCCTCGTCTACGGCGACGGGAACGTGAACACCTCGGTCGAAGACCTGTTCAAATGGGACCAGGCGCTCTACTCTGAAAAGCTCGTCAAGCAGGCGACGATGAAACAGGCATTCACGCCCGCGAAGCTCAACAACGGCTCGGCCACTAAGTACGGCTTCGGCTGGCTCGTCACCGACGCCGGGGGGCTCCCGGTGGTGTCCCACGGCGGCGCATGGGTGGGCTTCAGGACTCACATCACCCGCTACCCGAGCGAGCGATTCACCGTGATCGTGCTCAGCAACTTCGCCAGGTTCAACCCGGAAGGCGCGGCCAAGAAAATCGCCAGAGTCTATCTGGGTGACAAGCTGCCCATGAAGGCTTCCGTGAAAGTCGACCCTAAAAAGCTGGCCCCCTACGTGGGCAAGTACGAGCTGAGGCCCGGCTTCGTCCTCGAAGTCACGCTCGAAAACGACTCGCTTTGGGTCAAGCCGACCGGCCAGCCGAAGATGGGTCTGGCGGCCGAATCGGAGACGAGGTTCTACATCAAAGACGCGGAAGACATCGGCATCACCTTCAACAGGGACGAGGGCGGCAACGTCCCGAGCCTGACTCTGCACCAGGGCGGCAACCACCTTGCCAAAAGGGTCGCGGGTTAACGGGATCGGACCTGAGTCATCTCCATGGGTGGCCCTCTAGGCCGCCCTTCCGCGCCGAATTAAACTCGTCTTTAAGGAGACAGGCGTAATGAAAAGAATTTTAATGATCCTCCTGCTGCTCGTACCGGCGCAGGTCGCGGCGGCGGCGCAAGCGGGGGGGAGCCCCTCTCTATTGCAGAAGCCTACCGTGAGCCAGACGCACATAGTATTCGTCTACGCGGGCGACCTGTGGATAGTCGGCCGCGATGGGGGCAGCGCCCGGCGGCTGACGACCGGCGCGGGGACCGAGACCAGCCCCCTCTTCTCGCCCGACGGAAGGATGATCGCCTTCACGGGCGAGTACGACGGGAACGTGGACATTTACGTCCTCCCATCGGAAGGGGGAGTCCCGCGACGCCTCACTTATCACCCCGGCCCCGACCTGGTCTCCGGCTGGACCCCCGACGGCAAGCAGGTGCTCTTCCGCTCGGGCCGCAACAGCTACTCCCGGTTCGGACGCCTCTTCACGATGAACGTTAACGGGGGCTTCCCCGTGGAGCTTCCCCTGCCGATGGCTGAGGAAGGCTCGTACTCGCCTGACGGCTCGCGCCTCGCCTACCTGCCCACGGCCCGCGCCTTTCAAAACTGGAAGCGATACGCCGGCGGACAGACGACCAAAATATGGCTCGCGAACCTCTCGGATTCCAGCATCGAGCGGGTGCCTCGCGAAAATTCGAACGACTTCAACCCGATGTGGATCGAGGGCAAAGTCTACTTCCTCTCGGACCGGGAAGGACCCGTGAGCCTGTTCGCCTACGACACGGCGACGAAGCGCGTCTCGCAGGTCGTGCAGAACGGCGGCCTGGACATCAAGTCGGCGGCCGCGGGTCCGGGGGTGATTGTTTACGAGCAGTTCGGCTCTATCCACCTGCTCGACGTTAAGTCGGGCAAGGGGCGCAGAGTAGACATTCGGGTCGAGGGCGACATGCCGAGCGTGCGGCCCCGTTTTGAAAGGGTGGGAAGCCGCGTCACCAACCCCTCCCTCTCTCCGACGGGCGCGCGCGCGGTGTTCGAAGCGCGCGGGGAGATTCTTTCTGTCCCGGCCGAAAAGGGGGACGCGCGCAACCTGACCAACACTGTGGGCGTGATGGAGCGAGACCCGGCCTGGTCTCCGGACGGCAAGTGGATAGCCTACTTCTCGGACGAGTCTGGCGAGTACGCCCTACACCTCCGAGACCAGTCGGGTATGGGCGAGGTTAAGAAGATCAGCCTCGGCAGCCCCGCATCTTTTTACTACTCGCCCCTCTGGTCGCCCGACAGCAAGAAGGTGGCCTTCACGGACAAGCGGCTCAACCTCTGGTACATAGACCTCGACAAAGGGGCTCCGGTCAAAGTTGACACGAACACTTACGAGAACCCGTGGCGCTCGTTCGACCCCGCGTGGTCGCCCGACAGCCGATGGCTGACGTACACGAAGATTCTGAAAAATCATTTGAATGCGGTCTTCGTCTACTCGGTAGAGGCGAACAAGACCAATCAGGTCACCGACGGGTTGAGCGACGCGCGCTTCGCCTCGTTCGACAAGAGCGGCAAATACATCTACTTCACCGCGAGCACGGACATAGGCCCGACGACCGGCTGGCTCGACATGTCGAGCTTCAGCCATTCCGTGACGCGCAACGCCTACCTCGTGGTTCTGCGCAAAGACCTGCCTTCGCCGCTCGCGCCCGAGAGCGACGAGGAGAAGATTCAGGACCCCGCGCAGACGCCCGAAGCGCCGAAGCCTCCGGCCAAGAAAGAGCCCGTCACGGTGACGATTGACTTCGACAACATCGGCCAGCGCGTGCTCGCGCTCCCGATCCCTCGGGCCAATTATCTCGGCATGCTGGCAGGCAAGAGCGGCACGGTCTACCTCGCGCAAAACGTCGATAACGTGGCCGGGCCCAGCACCCTCCTCATTCAGAAGTTCGACCTGGAGAAGCGCAAGCTCGACAAGGTCCTCGAAAACGTCAGCTTCTTCGACCTCTCGGCCAACGGCGAAAAGATGCTCTACCGCCAGGGGCCCCGCTTCTTCATCGCGGCCACGAACCAGCCGGTCAAGCCCGGAGAGGGCGCGGTCAAAATCGACGAGATGGAAGTCCGCGTGGACCCGCGCGCCGAGTGGAACCAGATGTACCGCGAAGTCTGGAGGATCGAGCGCGACTTCTTCTACGATCCGGGCCTTCACGGCCTCGACCCGAAGGCGATGGAGAAAAAGTACGAGCCCTACCTGAGCCAGGTGGCTCACCGCAATGACCTGAATTACCTCTTCTCAGAGATGCTCGGGGAGCTCAGCGTGGGCCACCTCTTCGTCGGGGGCGGAGACCTGCCCGACGTGAAGCGCGTGGCGGGCGGGCTGCTCGGGGCCGATTATAAGATCGAGAACGGGCGGTACCGCTTCGCCCGCGTCTACAATGGCGAGAACTGGAACCCGCAGTTGCGCGCGCCGCTCACCCAGCCCGGCGTGAACGTGAAAGAGGGCGAGTACCTGCTGGCAGTAAACGGCCGGGAGGTGCGCTCGACCGACAACGTCTATAGCTTCTTCCAGTCTACGGCCGGCAAGTCCGTGCTGATCAAAGTCGGGAGCGACCCTTCGGGCGCGAACTCGCGCGAAGTGACGGTCGTGCCGGTCGCGAGCGAAGTCGGTCTGCGCAACCTGGCGTGGATCGAAAGCAACCGCCGCAAGGTCGACCAGATGACGGGCGGCCGCATCGCTTACGTCTACCTGCCCGACACGGCGGGCGGAGGCTACACCAATTTCAACCGCTATTACTTCGCGCAGATCGACAAGGAGGGCGCGGTCATCGACGAGCGCTTCAACAGCGGAGGGACGGCCGCCGATTACATCATTGACTACATGCGTAGGCCGCTGATGAATTACTGGTCCACGCGGGAGGGCGAAGACTTCCCCACGCCGGTCGGCTCGATCTTCGGGCCGAAGGCCATGATCATCAACGAGTACGCGGGCTCCGGCGGGGACGCGATGCCGTGGTACTTCAGGAAGGCCGGGCTCGGCCCCCTGATCGGCAAGCGCACGTGGGGCGGGCTGGTAGGCATTTACGGCGAGCCGCAATTGATGGACGGGGGCTTCATCACCGCGCCGCGCGTCGCCTTCTGGAACCTCGAAGGCAAGTGGGAGGTCGAAAACTACGGGGTCGCGCCCGACATCGAAGTCGAGTTCGAGCCGCGAGACTGGATACAGGGGCGCGACCCTCAGCTTGAAAAGGCGGTGGAAGTCGTGATGGAGTCGCTCAGGAAGAACCCGACGCCGAAGTACCAGAGGCCGGCTTATCCAAATTATCAGAAGGCTAACGGCCGCCCGGCACCGGTCAAGCAGTAAGCACCCTTCCGGCATGAGAACTTAAATAGGCCGGGGCGTTCGCAATCTCGCGAACGCCCCGGCCATTTTCAAGGAGTAGAATCTTATTGACGCAGCGAATCAGTCTTGCCACCATGCGTATCAAGGTCAAACACGATAGACTCTCGCGAGAGGGATATCCTGATGAGTAATCGGCTGAAGCAGATTTATAACGCCTGCGATCCATACGAACCTGCCTCTTCGGAGCATTATTGCAGTTGTGCGGAGGCGCGCGGCGAAAGCGTGCTGGCCCAGGAATTCCTCAGAAGACTCAGGCTGACGGATCAACACATCAGCTTTCTCTTCTCCGGGCACATCGGCTGCGGCAAGTCTTCCGAGCTCGAACAGCTACGGCGCGTGCTTACCAAAAACATACCTTATCATCCCAGGTATTTTCCCATCCTCATCGACGTGAGCGATTATCTTGATGATTAGGACGTTACCCCCACGGACATACTGCTCGCGATAATTACAGACTTGGCCGACGCTCTGAAGGAAGAGCTCGGCATCGAGCTAAAAGACAATTACTTCGTAAAGCGGATCAATGAAATCAAAGAATTCTTTCTGAGCGAAGTCGAGATCAATGAAGGCGAACTGCCGCTGTGGAACGCGAAGCTAAAAATCCAGCGGCTCAAAAAAGACCCCGACGCTCGGAAGAGAGTGCGGGAAAAGCTTGAGCCTAAGATGTCCACGATGCTCGAAGAGATCAATCTGGTCTTTGATGAAGCGCGACTGGCGATCAAGAAATATGATGTCGGCCCCGGCAAAGAGCCTTATCAGGACATCGTGATGATACTCGATAATCTCGAAAAGATTCGCAGAATAGCCGGCCTCGACGAGGGGCTGCCTTCGCAGCGCGAGCTTTTCCTTGAGAGGTACACCCAGTTGACCGGGATGAACGCGCACTTCATCTACACGGTCCCGCTCAGGCTCGTGCGCTCGGCCGATGGGCCTCAGTTGGAGCAGCGGTATGGGCAACTCTTCGTCCTGCCGATGATCAAGGTGATAAAGCGCGGCTCGCGCGATCCGTTCGAAGAGGGCGTAGATGGGTTGAGAGAGTTGCTGCAAAAAAGACTGGGCGGGCTTGCTATTGGTCAGGTTTTCGAACGCGACGCGCTTGAGTTTCTTTTGAAGTATAGCGGCGGACATGTCCGCAACCTTATGACCTTCGTTCAGAATGCCTGCACCTACTCGGATGATTTACCCATCTCCCTGAAGGCCGCGCAGAGGGCGGTGCAGCAAAGCGTTCGAACTTACAGCACCGCCATCCCCGAGCATCACTGGGACAAGCTGGTCGAGCTTGAGCGGTCTCCGAATCAGGAGATCGCCAACGGGGATTTGGATTTCTTAATAATGCTCGAAAACCTGAGCGTCCTTGAGTACATAGACGGAGGCGACGAAGACCCGTTCGCCGTCGCGGAGCCATGGTATGCGGTGAACCCAATAATACGCGAGCTGAAAAAATTCAAGGCCGCGCAACAGCCAAAAACCGAAGAAGGTCCGCAATGAGCACCGATCCTTTCACAGAGGTCGATCCGTTCGAAGCCAACGTGCTCGACGAGCAAACCGAGTTGCGCGCCATGACTCGGGCCCTGAGCTTCGCCGAAGGGTTCGGCCTGATATTCGCGCGATGCAATCAGCCCAACCTTCGCGCGCGGCTCATCTCAGAGATAAAAAAAGAACTGCCCGAAATTAAAGTGCGGGAGATTCACTTCACGGAGCCCGTCCCGCACCTGCTCGACGCGCTGCGCGACCGCTTAACCGATGATTCAATCGATGCCGTGTTCGTCTCCGGCCTTGAATACTCATTGCCAGTTGCCGCCGAAGCTCACCTGACCCCGTTCGTCGCGAATCTGAATGCCTCACGCAACTCGTTCCCGAATGCGCTCGGTCGCCCGCTCGTGCTGTGGGTTCCAGAGTACGTGCTCACGGCAATAATACGCGGCGCGCCCGACTTCTTCTCGATCCGCTCGGGAGTCTACTCTTTTGCTGCAACACCTGACGAGACCGCGGGACTGGCTAGCTCCCTCCTCAGCGGGGGTGCAATTTCTATCATTGATTTAACCCAGGAAGAGAAAAGGGGACGGATTGCGGCCATTGAAAGTCTGCTAACGGATTATGAAACATTACCTGCCGCCCGGCGCAATTTACTTGCAGAGCAAAGTTTGCAACTCCGGTTAGGAAATATATTTTACTCTATCGCAGAGTATTCCGCGGCACAGCAGCATTACAGCCGCGTGTTAGAAATTGCGAGAGCTACCGCGAGTAAAGATTCTGAAGCGGCTGCCCTTACGGGGCTGGGCAATATAAAGTTCGAGCAAATGCAGCTCGATCAGGCATCCTTTTTATTTAAAGCTTCTGTGGATATTTACCGCCAGACTGAAAACTCGATAAATGAAGCTATTAG
>DASQDI010000012.1:0-94503 GCA_035634255.1 Blastocatellia bacterium | reverse complement strand
TGCTCGGGCTTTTGTTGCTCACGGCGATCATCTTCTTCCACGAAGCGAGCAGGTTCACCGAACTGCTGGTCGTCGCCTCGCGGAGCGGTCTGCCGATGGACGCCCTGTGGAGGATGATAGCCGCGATCATTCCCGGCATATTCGTCTTCACTCTCCCGATATCTCTCCTGATCGGAACTCTGGTCGGCCTCGGGCGGCTGTCGGGCGACAGCGAGATCATCTCGCTCGGGGCGAGCGGGGTGAGCCGCCTGCGCATGCTCGCCCCGGTCATCGCGCTCGCGCTCGCGGTGTCGTGCGTGATGCTCTACATCACTCTCGAAGTGCTGCCGGTCTCCGTGCGGAACCTGACGAACCTGAAGGCCGACCAGCCGCTCATACTTGAGACCCTCAACACGCAGATCAAGCCGCGCGTCTTCGAAGAGAGCATTCCGAAGAAGGTCATCTACATCGAAGACATAGACCGCACCAACAACATGTGGCACAACATCCTGCTGGTCGACCTCGATGACGACCCGCGGAACATGACCATCTACACGGCGTCGAGCGGGTCGCTCAGGCAGGGGGAGCGCGAGAAGATGCCCGAGCTTTTCCTCGAACGAGTGTCGGTCCACAGGACGAGCGATTCCAGAGGCGCGACGCCGGCGGTACAGGATCAGCCCCAGCAACCCGAAGCGAACGTCGCGCAGCCCGAGGCTCAGGGCAACACGCCGGCCGCCGGCGCGCAGGGGGCGCCGGAGCGGGAACGGAGGCGGAACCGCGCCCAGCAGCCTTACACCATGGCGCGTTCTCAGGAGATGACCCTCGGCATCGAAGTGACCGACGATAAAAAAGAGGGCGCGGCCGGCTCGTTCGAAAAGCCGCCCGAGGTCGAGGAGATGACATGGGGCGAACTGCTCAGCTACTCGCCGCCGCCCGAAGGCTACCGCGAGTGGAGCGCGGAGATTCACAAGCGCCTCTCGCTCCCCGCCGCCTGCCTCGTCTTCGCCCTGCTCGGAGTCGGCTTCGGGATCAGTAACATTCGCACGGGGCGCTCCTTCGGCCTGCTGCTCGGGCTGGCCATCACAATCGTCTACTACCTGCTCGCCCTGACCGGCGAGCACGCGGCCGCCGCGGGCAGGGTCCCCATCTGGCTCGGCATCTGGCTCGCCAACATCGTCCTCACGGCCGTCGGCGTCTTCGTCATCTACCTGCAAAGGAAGCCCGGCTCGGACGCTCTTTCGGCGCTCGCCAGCCTGAGACATTACTGGACGCCCGCGAAGAATGGGGGCGAAGAGTCGGACCTGCAAGCGGTCACGGATTCATCGAACGGGCGGGCGCGGAACTCGTCCGGCGCGGCGGGCGAGGCCAGGCGAAGGAGGACGGGGCTATTCAGCCGCGTGCCGGGGGCCCAGCTCGTGGACAGGCTCATCCTCTCCGACATGGCGCGGTTCTTCGTCTACATTCTCGCGGGGTTTTCGGCCCTCTTCATCATCATCACTCTGTTCCAACTGCTCAACAGCATCACCCGGCATAACATCGAGTGGACGGTCGTCGCGAATTACCTGATCTACCTCCTGCCGATGATAGTCAATTACATGACGCCCCTCTCGGCCCTGGTGGCGGTGATGGTGACGTTCGGGATCCTTCAGAAGACGAGCCAGTTGATCGCGCTCAAGGCGTCGGGCCAGTCAATCTTCCGCCTGGCCGCGCCCGCCCTGCTGGCCTCCCTGCTGATGTCCGCCTTCATCTTCGTCAATCAGGATTACATACTGCCGTTCACGAACCGCCGGCAGAATAACCTGAGGCACCTGATCCGCAGCGGGCAGGAGCCCCCTCAGACTTTCTACCAGACCACGAACCAGTGGATATTCGGCGTCGACTCTCGCATCTACAACTACGCGCATTTCGACGTGGCGACGAACTCTTTCTTTCAGCTGAACGTGCTCGACCTTTCGAGAGACCCGTTCAGCATCAAGCGCCGCATCTACGCGCGCAGCGCGTCGTGGGACAGCGCGAAAAGGGAGTGGGTCCTTGAAAACGGCTGGGAGCGCACGTTTCAGGACGACCGGAATACCGGCTTCGAGCAGTTCAAAGAGCGGCGCATTCAGGTGGCCGAAAACCCCGAGTACTTCAAGAAGGACCCGCGCGGCTCGGCTTCGATGACCGTGGCCGAGTTGAGGCGCAAGATAACCGACCTCTCGCGCTCCGGCTTCGACGTGCTCGACCTGAAGATCGCCCTGCAAAGCAAGATCGCTTTCCCGTTGACCTGCCTCGTCATGGTTCTCGTGGGCCTCCCCTTCTCTTTCTCAGTCGGCAAGCGGGGGGCTCTCTACGGGGTTTCGCTCGGGATCGCAATCGGGCTCGCGTACTGGGGGCTGCTCGGACTCTTCGAGCAGATGGGGCGCTACGAGATGCTGCCACCGACTCTGGCGGCCTGGGGGCCGAATATGCTCTTCGGGGCGGGCGGGCTCTACCTCTTCCTGACTTCGCGCACGTGACGGGGTCACAGGAGATTTTTTTCATGAATCGACGCGACCTTTGAGGCTCTCAAACATCCCGCCGAGCGCCGCGAAGGCCCGCCTGTTACTCTCCCAGTAAAACATCTTCAAGGCATCTTCAAAGCTCACCCACGCGAAGGCGTCGTGCTCCGAGGGGTCGATGCGCGGCTCCAGTCTACGGACCTTCAGGGCGAAGCAGACCTCTTCGTTGTGCGTCACGCCCGGCCCGTACCGCGCCCGCCACGGCGGGGGGATCTCGAAAGTGTTTACCAGCCCGAGGCGGATCAGGTCTTCTTCGCGCGCCGCGATGCCCGTCTCTTCCATCACTTCCCTGATGGCGGCCTGCTCGTGGGTCTCGCCCGCCTCAAGCGAGCCGGTGACCGTCTGCCAGAAAGAGCCGAAGCTCGCGACCCGCCTGAGCAGGAGGAACTCCCGCCCCTCATCCCCCTCCGCGAAGAGCACCACCTGTACCGAGCGCGGCTGCTTATAAGCCATGAAACGATTTAACCACCGACGCGATGCGGCGCTCAAGCCGAGGGGCATGGCGTAGCTTGAAAGAAACGGGCGCGGGTAGTAATATCCCCGACTCGTTCCGAAGGCCAACGCATGCCGAACGTTTCGATAATCATACCGGCTCTGAATGAAGAAGAGGTGATCGCCCGCGCGGTCCGCGCGGTGCCGCGCGGGCACGTATTGGAAATCATAGTGGTCGACAACGGCTCGTCCGACCGCACGGCGGACGAAGCGAGGCGCGCGGGGGCGACGGTCGTGTCCGAGCCGCGGAGGGGGTATGGCCGCGCGTGCCGCCGGGGGGTCGACAGCGTCTCCCCCCACTGCGACATCATCGTTCAAATGGACGCGGACCTGTCGGACGACCCGGCGGAACTGCCCCTGCTGATCGAGCCCCTCGTCAAGGATGGGTACGACTTTGTGTTAGGCTCCCGCCTCCTCGGGAACCGCGAGGATAAATCCATGACGCCCGTGCAGGTCTTCGGCTCGTGGCTCGCCTCGCGAATGATCCGGCTGATTTACGGGGTCAGGTACACGGACATGGGGCCTTTCCGCGCGATCAGGCGCGCGGCCCTCGACTCGCTAGACCTGCGCGAAGAGACCTATGGCTGGTCGATAGAGATGCAAACCAAGGCCGCGTCTCGCGGCCTCCGGGTGAAGGAGGTGCCGGTGACGTGGCGGAACCGCGCGGCCGGCGAATCGAAAGTGGCGGGGACGGTCAGGGGGTCGATCAAAGCCGGGTTCCGAATAGTCTGGACCATCCTCCGGGTCGCCTACTCGGAGTCGCGCCTGAGAAAAGAAGTCAAGCCGCTCGGCCAACCCTGAATGAGTAATACTGCCGGCCACCCCTTTCGTCGGGATGGCCAGCCTGCCGATGGGAAAGGGCATGGACGGACTGAAACCCATCCATGCCCTTCCCGCGTTCTACGTAAGGATCAGTTAACTTTGAGCACGACCTTGACGCACTCGTCCTGCTTGTTCACGAAGATGTCGTACCCTTGCGGGGTGTCCTCAAGACTCATGGTGTGCGTGATGACGAAGCTCGGGTCGATCTCCCCGTTCTTGATTCTTTCGAGCAGGGGCTTCATGTAACGGTGGACGTGGCATTGCCCCGACTTTATGGTGATGGACCGGTTCATGAGAGAGCCTATCGGGAACTTGTCTATGAACCCGCCGTAGACCCCGATGACGGAGACCGTGCCGCCGTTGGCGCAGGCCATGATCGACTCGCGCAGGGCGTGAGGGCGGTCAGTCTCGAGCATCATCGCCTGCTTCGTGCGGTCGTAAGCGCCGAGGAGTCCGGGCTTGTGCGCCTC
Organism: Blastocatellia bacterium; assembly: GCA_035634255.1. Taxonomy (GTDB): domain Bacteria; phylum Acidobacteriota; class Blastocatellia; order UBA7656; family UBA7656; genus DATLMR01. Next base: position 90,200 of record DASQDI010000012.1, on the reverse strand, counting down.
CATGCCGACCGCGTCGATGCAGGCGTCGGGCCCGCGGCCCCCGGTCATCTCTTTCAACGCTTCGAGCACGCTGACCTCTTCATAGTTGATCGTCTCCGCGCCGCAATGCTCGCGGGCCATGCGGAGCCGGTACGGGAAGCGGTCTATCGCGATCACGCGCTCGGCCCCCAGCATGAAGGCGCTCTTTATGGCAAACAGGCCGACGGGCCCGCACCCCCAGACGGCTATGGTGTCGCCGGGCTTGATGTCGCACATCTCGGCACCCATGTAGCCCGTCGGGAATATGTCCGAGAGGAACAGCACCTGCTCGTCCGTAAATCCGTTTTCGATCTTGAGCGGCCCCACGTCCGCGAACGGGACGCGCGCGTATTCGGCCTGCCCTCCCGCGTACCCGCCCGTGAGGTGCGAGTAGCCGAAGATCCCCGCCGGAGAATACCCGAACAGCTTCTCGGCCATCCAAGCGTTCGGGTTGGAGTTTTCGCAGAGCGAAAACATCTGGTGTTTGCAGTGCCAGCAGTTGCCGCACGCAATCGGGAATGGGACGACGACGCGGTCGCCCACTTTCAGGTTCTTCACCTCGCGGCCGACCTCGACCACTTCGCCCATGAATTCATGCCCGATAACGTCTCCGGGTTCCATCGCCGGAATGAAGCCGTTATAAAGGTGGAGGTCCGAGCCGCAGATAGCCGAAGAGGTAATCTTCACTATCGCGTCGCGCTGGTTCAGGATTTTCGGGTCTGGCACTTCCTGCACTTCCACCGTGCGCATATTCATCCAACAATTCGCCTTCATTTCCACTCCTTTCAACTATTCGCCAGTGACCGCGGCCGCGGCCCGGAGGCGGGCGGCCGCCGACCCGAGCGCGACCTACTCAACGTTGCCTTCCGGAGGCTGCGCCGGGTGCGGGCCCGAATAGATGCTGGCGTCGGATTTCACGACTTCGCCAATCTCCAAAACCTGCTTGAACCGGGAGAGGTCGTCCTTAACCTGCTGCTCGGGCGCTTCCCCGAATATCTTGGCGATGCCGGCCCCGAGGGCGCCGCCCGGCGGGTTGTACTCTATCTCGACCCTGACCTCGGTGCCGCGGTCTCCGGGGGCGCGAGTGAAGCGGACCGTCCCGTAATTGTCAACTTCCGAGCCTTCGAGTGAGCGCCACGAGATCGACTCGTTCGCCGTATCGTCCGTGATCTCGGCGTCCCACTCGACGGTCGCTCCGAGCGGGCCTTTCGCCACCCAGTGCGAGCGCCTCTCGTCTATCACGTCGACGGATTCGAGATGATTCATGAAGCGCGGCAGGTTGCGGAAGTCGCGCCAGAACCCGTAGACCTCTTCGGGCGGGCGCATGATCGTGCAGGTCTCCACGTAAGAGAGGCCGCCGTGCGCGCCGGGCCGCGCCCCGAGCTTTTGGGCGTCGTAGATGTCGAGGGCCGTAACCCCGAGGACGGAGGCGGTCGCGAGCGTGACCCTGGCTTTGTTCGAGTCGGGGTTCATGTAGGCCGCCAGCAGGAGGGAGAGGTCCATAGCGTCGCCCGCAACCCGCGACCAGACCCAGCCCGCGGGCCTTCGCTCCGAGAGGATGCCGATGCCTGCCATTATTTCTCGCGCGCCGAGCACGCGAAGCAGAATGGGGTGATTCTTTTCGAGGCCGATCAGTCTCGAAAGCCCCTTGGGCGCGAGAATCTCCGCGAGCCCGAGGCCGATGCTGAACCACCCGAGGCCCGTGGCGAGTCGCTCCGCGCCCCCGTCCCTTTGCGTTAGCTGCGGGGTGAGGTCTTTGCCCCGCCCGTATAACCTTCGCCGCGTATCCGGTCTCTCTAGACTGCCTTGTTGTTCGCGCGGCTTCGCGCTAGCATCGCCTTCCTTGTCCCTTATGCGACCCGGCGCGGTTGCCTGCCTGCTCTGTTGATTCGCCATATTCACCTATCTTTCTAGGCCATCGGTCGAGGAGCCCGTCTCGCGAAATAGCCGGACGCCTCCCGAGTTCCCGGCCTGTTTACGAATGCCGTTCTCGCCGCCGTATTCTTTTCCGACGCGCGGCGCTACTTTAACCGTGTCTTCTCTATGCTGATTATTTGGTTGTCGAGACAGCCTGGATGTTTTTTAAGAGGACATTGAAAGAACAACACCGCGGGCTGTACGCGCGGCTCCGCCCGTTAACGACAGACGAGCCAAGCCCCGCGACGGGGTCTCGCGAAATTGCAAACCACGACTTAAGCTTTATTAATCAGCAAGACCTGTGCCTTCTGGCTCGCCCGCTCACCGGCGGAGTAAGGGAGACTCGGGAGGCAAGTTCTGAGACATGGGCGGGGTGTTTTCGTACGGGGGTGGGGCGTCTTTGATTAAGGCGCTGGCCGTTGCCTTTAACCGGCAGCGGCCGTGCGATGGTCTGTTGGATCGGATGAATAATGCCGGTTTTGATTGCACAGACCACCGACGGCCGGTCACCGATTATGCGAGGTTTCATCTTCCGAGAGCCGACGCGCTCCGCTTTATTTAATACGCGCGTTCTATTTTCCGAGACGGTCCGACCTACTTCTTTCCTGCCAGCACTGAATCTTTCGCGGCCTTGGCGACGCGGAACTTGACCACGGTCTTGGCGGGAATCTTGATCGATTCGCCGGTGGCCGGGTTGCGTCCGGTGCGCGCTTTGCGCTGCTGCTTCACAAGCTTGCCGATGCCCGGAACGGTAAACTCGCCGTTCTTCTTCGCTTCGCGATAGGCTATATCGCTCAGGGTTTCGATGAACTGGGTCGCGGTCTTCCGGTTGGTGCCGGTCGCTTCCGCGAGTTCCGTCGCGAGCTGCGTCTTTGACATTTTCTTTCCTGCTTTTGCTGTTGCCATAGAATAGTCTCTCTCTCCTTACTGTTAAATCTCTGTGCCCTTGCACAGGCATTTCAAAAGCGGCGCGGCCGGGCGACTACAACCTGAAGGCGCGAGCACGGTTGCCGCTCAAATAGAAACCCCTGCTTTGGCCGCCCCACGAGAGCCAGCAAAACAGGGGATTAACTGCGACGCGAAGATTACTACACTCATTTAGAAGTTGCAACCAAAAATCAGGGAAAACCCTCTGTTTTATTAGGAAAATTTGGTTTTCCGGCCCGCGGGCGCTCTTTTGCGCTGACCCCCTCCGATATTCGCCCGCGCCCGCTTCAATCGTTCATTATTGACTGGCGGCTCGCGGCAGTGAGAGAATTCGACCCGTGAGTTTTTCTCACGACTCTGATCCCCGAATTATTTGACACCTGATTGATGGCGAGTTCGAAACTCTCCGTTCGAGAAGGTACGCGCCCCGCTTGACGAGTAAAAATCATGCTGCCGTTACGCAAACAGGAATCGAGTCCGGTTGAGTTGCCGACCAGGTGGAACATCGGCGTCGATAAGCGCCGCGTGGGAGTTTACGTGGGGCTCGCTCTGGTCGCGGGCTTCATCTTCGGCTTCGCCACCTCGAAATACTTGGCGGGTAAAGAGGCGAGACAGCCGTCCCCTTTAACCAGGGCCGAGGCGTCGAGGGCCCCTTCGCAGGAAGAGTCGCGGCCCTCCGGCAAGTTTCGAGTGAGCCGCCTGCTGCGCGGCGACACAATCGAGGTCGATACCATCGGGCAGGTGCGACTCATCGGCATCGAGTCCCCCGACGGCAAGGCGCCGGCGGAGGGCTACTCGGCACACGCGAAGGACGCTCTGGCATTCGCGGAGAAGTCCCTGCTCGGCAAGGAAGTGAAGATAGAATACGACCCGGCGAATGAGGCGCGCGGGAACAAGGACGAGGCGGGCCGCTCGCTCGCTTACGTCTACTCCGAAGACGGGTCGCTCTTCAACGCGGAGATGGTAAGGCAAGGCCACGCATTTGTAAGGGGCGGCGAATCGTTCAAGCTCGCCGACCAGTTCCGCGTGTTCGAGCGCGAAGCGATGCAGGCCATGCGCGGAGTGTGGGGGCAGGCCGGCGCGCTCGCCTCCGCGACCCCGCCGCCCGCCGCGGGCGACGAGAAGGCGCGGAAGCTTTCGCCGCTCCCGCCCTCGGAGGTAGGGCCCAACATCCCGGCGCTTTCGGGCTCTTCACCCGCGCCCTCCGTCGCATCGGATCAAGCCGTCTTCGTATCCCAGGGGGACCGGACCTATCACAAACCCGGCTGCTCGGACCTCGGAAAGAAGAGGCGCGCCATGTCGGTCACGGAATCGCGGGCCGCCGGGTACGCGGCCTGTAGCCGGTGCTTCGCTTCGACGGTCCTGAAAGCCCCGTGATTTTTGTTTGAATCCTCCGCGCGTCGGTGTACAATCGAGCGGCGCGAAAGCGATCTACCAGCAGGACCGCGGAGAATGCGTTGGCCGATGGTCTATACTATCTCCGCATTGAGTCGCAGAGCCAACCAGCCCAGGCTCGGCGTCGGACAAGCCCCTCAAGTTAAAAGCCCATAGGAAAACATCAATGGGATCAAATTCAATCGGGCGGAATAGCCTCGCCTTCCTCATCATCTTTGTAACGGGCGTAGCTCTCATTCAAACCGGGGCCGCGATGGCCGGACCCAAAAGCCGTAAGCCAACATCCTCGAAGAAGGCGCGGGCGGCGGGCGCGTCGAAGATGGCCTCGCGGGGTCCGGCCCGCGGCGAGCCTTCGAACTGCGGCACCTGCAACTTAACGCCGAAGGGGAAGAAGGCGTCGCGCTCCAAGACGGCGAAGGCGGCTCCCTGCAAGCAGCCCGGCTACATGGACCCGGCGGTTAAGAAGAATTTCAACACCGCCATGCGCGACCTGAAACGGTCAGGCATCAAGCCGGTCGTCACGAGCACGTGGCGCTCGTCCGAGCACCAGGCGAGGCTGCACAAATGCTCGCGCAGCAGCAGGTGCCGTAAGGCCCATCCCGGCCTCTACTACGCCAAGCCTCCGGGCTCTTCCCTGCACGAGGCGGGGTTCGCGGTAGACATATCGGGCGTCGCCTCGGGTCCGCGCGGGGCGAAGCGCCTTACCCCGCGCGGCCGAAAGATAGTCAAGGTGATGACGAGGAACGGGTTCAAATGGAGGTACGGCCTTGCGGACCCCGCGCACTTCGAGGCCGACCCGCAGAAGCACGGCTACCGGAGCACGCGGCAGGCTATAAAACTCAGCCAGTCGAAGTGCCAGATCAGAATCACCTCGGGCAGGAAAAAGACGGTCGGGAGTAGCTCGCGAAGTTCAAAACAGGTTTCCAGATCGGGCAGACCGGGCTCGAAAAAAGCCTAGCGGCTCACCAGCCGGAATTAAGGGGCTCGCTTAATTCCGGCTCGATACTTCTCGCTCAATTCTTCTCGACGGTCACCGCGCTCGTCACGACCGCCTTCACGCCGGGGATCCTGCGCAGAGCCCTCGCCGCCTTCAGCAACTCTTCTTCGGAGCTGACGGTCCCGAGCATGGTCACCACGCCGCCGTTGCTTTCGACGGTGAGGCTCAGGTCCTGGAGGTCGGGGTCCGAATCCAGGGCCTTTTCTACGTCGTCGTTTATCTTCTCGTCTTTCGCGTTGACCTCCTGCCGCTTCTCTTCCGGGACGACCTGAAGTTGATTGTTCACGCTCTTGACGCCCTCGATGCCCTTCACGACCGTGTCCGCCGCGCTCTTCGCCTCTTCCGAATCGACCTTGCCGCTGAGAGTCACGACCTGATCCTGAGTTACAACGTCGGTGGCGAATCCGCTCGTGCGATTATCGGCTATCAGAGCGAGCTTGGCTTTGGTAGTAATCCAGGCGTCGCTGCGGTCCCCTTCGCCACGGTTCGCGTTCGCGTTCGCGTTAGCGCCGGCCGCGGCGGGCCTGTTCGCGTTGCCGCCGTCGTTGGCATTTTCGGGCTTCGCGCAACCGAAGGCCGCCGTGGTAAGACTGATGACAACCGCTGTGAGAAGTTTTCGCATCATCGGAACCTCGATATTACCCGCCGGAGACGGCGGAGGATTGGACAAGCGTCGAAGTGACCAGCGCCCGCATCGCCGCCATGTTTCAAAAGCCTATGTTATAGCCCGAGCCCTGTTTGTTCAAGGAGGACCCCTTCCTAAGTTTGCTGAGTAATCTACGCCCCGCGAGAGATAGCGGCTTACAATCTATCTTCCCCCTCCCCTATCGCCTGATTGATACCGCGCCGCGCCCGAATCCGACCGCGCTGCCATGCGCGTACTCCACATTTAAAGACATGTGTCTTTGAAGAAAATGCGTCTATTATGGGTAAGGGCACAGTTCGACTGGCGATACTCAGACTCACAGAGGTCGGGACACGATACGACGTTAAGGGGCCGGGATGCGAAAGGTAAATCTATATTCCTTGTTTATTTCGGACAGAGAGAATCACCGAGCGGTTCTGGAGCGGGACGGCCGAGCGCTGCCCGTCGAGGTCGATGGCGTAATCCTGGAAGCACAGTTCGAGTTGAGCGATGGGAGAGTGCTGCTCTGGCTGACGGATGACAGCCCTTACGACGAAGGGCTGCACGTGTACTTACTCGGGCGGGATGACCGGATCGAAGACTCGCTCGAAGCGGGTGCCGTCTTCGTCCCCGGCATTCTGAAGATCGGAGAGAGCGGCGAGGATTGGGTCGAATTCGAGTTTTTCAAGAATGAAATTTTTTACCGGCTGGAGGTGAGTAATGAGGCGGGGGTCCGTCTATTTTTACCGGCTGGCTGGAAGTATAAGAAGCTTCTGAGCACGCATAAACTCGCCGTTCGCGAGGTGCGTAAAGGAGGTGCCTGATGTCCGATCAAGAGTTGGAAGTCGCGCTGCGCGAGCTGGAGATAGCCGCGAACAACTTTGCGCTGCGCCTGGCGAAAATGGCAGAAGTTCGGATGGCGTACATCGAACAAATCTCGGAGATGAGCAAGAGCATCCGGGCCGCCGTGGAGTCGGGAGAGCTTTCGGCGGCAAACGGGGCCAAAATCGCGAACCAGATGCGTAACGAAATCATGGAAATGGGGCGGCTGCGGGATTACGATCTGGGGCGCTCACTCGCTCAGAAACTGAAGACGAAGGGCCTGACGCTCGAAGAGGTGATAACGAAGACGATGGCAAAGCTGAAGCTGGAAGGGCCGTTCAATAAATTGACGGGCGACCAGCAGCGGCAGGTTTTAATGGAGGTCATCGCGAGTTCGGGGCGAAACCGGGCGGGGGTGAGTAAGGGTATCCCGCGCATGCGGTGGGCGGCTCGGGGGCTGTGGCTAGCCACTTTCGCCATCGCGGCCTACAACATCGGCACCGCGGAAAACCCATGGTGGCAGACCGGGCGCGAGGCGGCGAACATCGCCGGTGGGTTCGGCGGGGGATTCGCCGGGGGGGCCGCGATGGGGGCCGCCGGGGGCGTTTGGGCGGGGCCTCCGGGGATAGCGGTCGGGATCATAGTAGGCGGCATCCTCGGAGCGTTGCTGGCGGACCACGCCTATGTCGAGGCTGTGGGCACGAGCGATTCGGCGACCCAGCAGTTCGTCGGGCGGTTCACGAGCTTTTGGACGGGCGTCGATGAGGCGGGCATGGCGCAGGCCCTGGCGAAGGAATACTACGCGAACCCGGCCTTCGTGCAGAGGGTGTTCGCGAGCCTGAATAACGACTACGGCACGGACGCTGACGACGTGGTCCTGGAGTACGTCGGCATAGCGCGAAGGGATTCCAGAGTCAGTCAGATGTTGAAGGCGAACCCCGGCCTGCGTAACGTGTTGATCCAGACATTGGACGAAGGCTGGACCTCGAACGAAGAGCAGGAGGCCATGAAATACCTGCGAAGCCTATAAATCGACTTGTGTAATAAATACTGCCGAACACTTTCAATTTAATCCCGTTGAGCCTAAAATAGCAGCCAGCCAAATCCCTGCTTCGCAAATCCATTAAGCGGCGAAGCAAGCCGAAACCGTACCTTTAAACTTAGGAGGTTACTATGTTCCTTTCGAAGATCAAAAGACACGCTGGCAGGCTCATCATCCTCAGCCTTCTCGTCGTAGGGCTGATAGGGATGCCTCTCACCCCGGCCGAGAGGACAGTCAAGGCGTTCATCACTTGCGAGGAATGCGAACAGCAATTTGAGGAATGCCAGATCGGTTGTATAGACCAGCCCTCGGCCTGCATGACTTTCTGCAACTTTCAACGCAACAGGTGTCTGAGGAACTGCCAATGAGAATGGCCGGGACTCGCCCCGAGGCGCACGGCAACAACCGTGCGCCTCTTCCATAATGCCCGGCATGGAGCTTGCGGGCTCGACCTTTCGCGCCCGGTTTCGCAAGCAGGCCGCCGCGCACGATTGAAGCAGGAGGGTCAGGGGTCCGGTCAACTCAGTCTTTGTGCGGCCTTATGACTAGCACCGCCTTCCAATGCTTCCCTTCTGAGGGTAAGCTGATTGCGTACCTACTGTTTTAAAGTCAAAGGGTAACGATACAGAAGCTAGTTCAAGAAAACAAAGATTCCTTTGAGGAGAGATACCGTGAGCACCTTAGCAGTCAACATTGAGCCACTCGCGGCGGATGTCACTTGCACAGAAGACGCCTTACGAGTCGTTCTGGTAGATGGGCGTGAGATATCTGTGCCCCTGGTGTGGTTCCCGCGTCTTGTGAATGCGACGCCGGAGCAGCGGAAAGAATGGCGATTAATCGGCGGCGGCATAGGTATTCACTGGGAAGATATAGACGAAGATATTTCAGTCGAAAGTCTTCTTGCGACCAAATAGCCACCTTTCGAGGCCCTTCTGAACTGAGAAGTATCAACCCTTCCGGCAAGAGTTCAGACCTTTTTTCCCGACACAGGTTCTTTTGCCGTATGTCGCCGCATGTTTTCGAGCATTAATTCGAATCTCCGCGCGCCCGACGCGGATTGCATTATGGGCCGATTGCGATTGATCTGGGCAGAGCTTTGGCTTTATAAGTTTCAGGCGGAGCATTCAAATTCGAACAGGGGGCATAGGATGTCGGACAAGCTGACGGTCATCGCCCGCATGAAGGCAAAGCCGGGCATGGAAGAAGAACTCAAGCGGGAGCTTCTTGGCCTCGTGCCGCCGACCCGCGCCGAAGAAGGGTGCATCAACTACGACCTGCACCAGTCCTTGCAGGACGCCTCGCGCTTCCTCTTCCACGAGAGATGGGAGAGCGAAGCACACCTGAAAACCCACTCGCAGTCCGAGCACATCAGGCGATTCCGCGCGCGCGCGGCGGACCTGCTGGACGGGGCCACCGAAATCGAGCTGTGGAAAGCCCTTTGAGGTACACCGTGAGATATATCAGGCAAATCATCCTGGCGTTGATATTCGCGAGCGGCCCCAACCTGTTCGCCTCCCTGCCCGACGCCGCGCGCGCGCAGAATAAAGAGGTCGAGCAGGCCGGGCAGACCGCGTGGGTGGAGAAGACCCTGGCTTCGCTCAGTATGGACGAGAAGATCGGGCAGCTGATCGTCCCCGCGATTGTCGGGATGTTCCGCACCCAGGACAGCGAAGCCTTCCAGCAGGTCCGCCGCGACATAACGGAGTTCCATGTCGGGGGCTACCTTCTGCTCGGCGAGCAATCCACTATCCATGAGCCCGCCGGGGCCGCGTTGCTGATCCGCCGCATGCAGGAGATGGCCCGGACGCCTCTGTTCATCACGGCGGATTTCGAAGGGGGCGTGGGGCTGCGCTTCACCGGGGCCACCCGCCTGCCGCGGGCGATGGCCATCGGCGCGACCGCGAGCGAAGAGATGGCGTTTCAGGCCGGGAGGGTGACGGCGCGCGAGGCGCGGGCCCTGGGGGTGAACGTCAACTTCTACCCGGTGGTCGATGTCAACAACAACGCGCGAAACCCGATAATCAACATCCGCTCATTCGGGGGCGACCCGCAGGCGGTCTCGCGGATGGCGCGGGCCTACATCCGCGGCTCGCAATCCGAAGGCGTGATGGCCACGGCCAAGCACTTCCCGGGTCATGGCGATACCTCAATCGATTCGCACCTCGCCCTGCCTTCCATCGACATAGACCGCGCGCGGCTCGACTCGGTCGAACTCCCCCCGTTCCGGGGGGCCATCTCCGAGGGCGTCGGGGGGATAATGAGCGCCCACATCGCCCTCCCTCAAATCGAGACGGGCTCGCTGCCCGCGACCCTCTCGTCGCGGCTGATGGGCGACCTTCTCCGGAAAGAGATGGGGTTCGACGGCGTGATATTCACCGACGCCATGAACATGCTCGGGATAGCCGACCGCTACCCGGAGGGGGAGGCCGCGGTCCGCGCGATCAAGGCCGGGGCCGACGTCGTGCTCTTTCCCATAAACGTCGAGAAATCCTTCAACGCCCTCAGGCGCGCGGTGGAGAGCGGCGAAATCTCCGGGGCGCGCGTCGACGAGTCCGTGCGCCGGATACTGAAGGCGAAGGCCCGCCTGGGGCTTCATAAAGAGAGACTCGCCGACATCGCGAACCTCGACCGCGCCCTCGGCAGCCGGGAGAATCAGACGGTCGCCACGCAGATCATCGAGAGCGCGATCACTCTGGTTCGCGACAGCCGGGGCGCGCTGCCCCTGCGCCTGAAGCCCGAGCAGAAAGTGCTCTTCATATCGATGGTCGATAACGGCGAAGGGTGGAGGGATGGCACGCCCGGCCTCGCGTTTCAGGACGCCCTGAGGAAACGCCACACGGACGTGACTGCGGTCGCGGTCTCCGACCAGACGGCCCCTCCGGAGTTCGGCCTTATCAGGAAGATGGCCGCGCTGTCGGACGTGGTGATAGTCAACGCTTTCATAAGGGTGTCGGACTCGAAAGGCTCAATCGACATGTCGGAGGGCGAGGTCAACCTGTTAAGGCACCTCTCCACTCTCAAGAAGCCCTTCGCCTTCGTGCTGTACGGCAGCCCCTACCTCATCGCGTCCGTCCCGGAGATTCCCACGTACGTGCTCGCGTACGAGTATCACCCGGCGGCCGAGGAGGCGGCTTTGAGGGCCGTGCTCGGCGAGATCGAGTTCAAGGGCAGGCTCCCGATCGAGCTGCCCGGCTTTTATCCCATCGGCCACAGGAAATAGCCTGAAAACGCCCTCTTCCTTGACCTCGGCAGGCAAATAATAGAGCATGGTGACTTCAGGCCCTGGAGACAACATGTACGGAGACGAAGGTGAAGAGAGAACATTCACGCTGAGCGAAGCGCGCAGCCTCATACCCCGCCTGCGGAAGCTGCTCGCGCGCATCGCGCGCGAGCGCGAGGCCCTGATGCGCCTGCGCACGGAGCTTGACCGCGCGCGAGCCAAGGCCGAGTTCGGCGGCGGGAGCCCCTTCGGCCCTACCTACCTGATACACTTGATCGCCTTCAGCGAGGCGGTTCAGGAAGTCGAGCTTCTCGGCGTGCACGTGAAGGACTTTCGCACCGGCCTCGTCGACTTCCCTCACGAAAGGGATGGCCGCATAGTGTACCTTTGCTGGCGGCCCGACGAAGACGAGATAGGCTGGTGGCATGAAATTGACGCAGGGTTCGCCGGACGCCAGCCGCTCACGGACGACTTCGATTGACCCGGGCGATCCCCTCCCCTCCAGGCCCGTACCTTCATCAAACGGAGAAAAGATTAAGATGGCCCGTTATCACCTCGTCGATGTCTTCACGACTCAGGCCTTCGGCGGCAATCAGCTCGCCGTGTTCCCGGACGCCCGCGGCATCTCTCCCGAGACGATGCAAAAAATCGCCCGCGAGCTGAACCTCTCGGAGACCTCTTTCGTCCTCCCGCCCGAGGACCCGGCGAGCGACTTCCGGCTCAGGATATTCACCCCGGCGACCGAGCTCCCGATGGCCGGGCACCCGACCGTCGGCACCGCATTCCTGCTCTCCCGCCTGGGGCTCATCGACCCGTCCGAAGGCGCCGCGACCGTGCGATTCGAAGAGGGCGTCGGCGTCATCCGCGTGAGCGTCGAGTTTACGGGGGGCGAGCCATCGAAGATAACGATGGAACAGCCGCTCCCGAAATTCTCGGACTCGCCCTTGGACAGGGAGGCGATCGCCTCCCTGCTGTCGACGGATCAGTCGGGGCTCGACCCCGACCTGCCCGCGGAGGTCGTCTCCTGCGGGGTGCCTTTCCTCTACGTCCCCATAAAGGACCTCGCGGCCGTCAGGTCGATAAGGCTGAGACTGGACATCTGGGAAGAGGTGTTGAAGGACTCCGAGGCCCCTCAGGTGTTCGCATTCACGCGGGAGGTCGAGCGGCCGGGCTCGACCGTCCACAGCAGAATGTTCGCCCCCGCCATGGGCATAGCGGAAGACCCCGCGACCGGCGCGGCGAGCGGCCCGCTCGGCTGCTACCTCGTAAAGCACGGCCTCGCCCGGTCCGGGCAACCGATCATCAGCGAGCAGGGGATGGAGATGGGCCGCCCCAGCTTCATCCGGATAGAGGTATACCGCGATGCCGAAGAGTTCTCCGCCGTGCGGGTCGGAGGTGAATGCGTCTATATGGGAGAAGGTTTGTTGAAGCTTTGATCGCGCCGGGGCTAGCAGCCGATCATTACCGAGAATCCGTTGCGTCCAGAATCAAGAAAGTAAGATTGAACGACGGATCAGGCCGACCTGCGGCTCTCTTCCCGTCGCTCGGCCTCGTCGCGATACTTATGATCCTCGATCTCGCGCCCGTCTTTCCCGTGCATGCCGGTCTTGAAGTTGCGAATGCCTTCGCCAAGTCCTTTGGCCAGCTCGGGTATGCGGCGCGCTCCGAATAGTAAGATGACGATCAGTAAGATAATCAGTATTTCAGTCATTCCTAAACCGGCCATTGAGTTTACTCCTTCAGGTTGGTGATCTTTAACGCTCTTGATTGTAGACCCCGCCCCTACCCCTGTCAAACATTAAAACCAGGGGCGGTTTCTTGATTTTGACATGGCGAGCCGGTATACTCCGCCACTAGCGCGACTAGCGACCTTTCCAAGTATTACGCCGGGATATTGCAGGCAAGCGGTAAACGGATACTGGAAATACGGCTGTTGTAGAATCCATAATAAAGAAGTGAAGACTGGCTGAAGACTTTCTCTCATCGTTGAACAGGACAGGCACGTTTATATGACCCTTGCATGCCCGCAATGCAAATCCGCGATCTCGCGCGAAAGGCAGCGATTCTGCTACCGGTGCGGCCACGACCTGCGCGTCTTCTACGACTCTCTGAACGCGCCGGCGAAAGAAGACTCGCTCAACTCGGGGACGGCGATGTTCGGCACGCCCCACGAAGCCAGGACGCCGCGCCCCTCCACCGTCACGGGGGAGCAGCCCGTCGCCAGAGAGACCGGGGAACAATCGCTCGACCTCGACACGCTGGCGATTGATCCGGTCGATCTCACGGCCGAGACCGCCCCGGCCTCCGGCGACCGCAAGGCGACTCTGCGGATACTCCTGCCGACGGGCGACGTGTTCGACAAGGAGCTCGCGAGCGCGGAGGCGCAGGTGGGCAAGGGGCCGCGCAACGACATAGTCATCGCGGACCCGGCCGTCTCCACGACGCACTCTCTGATCAAACTGGAGGCGGACGGTTACCTGCTCACCGACCTCGGGAGCCGCAACGGGACTTACCTTAACGGCGAGCGCATATCGGAGCCGCGCCGCCTCAATCACGGCGATGTCATAGGCATGGGCCTCTCCAAGCTCACGTTCCGCCTGAGCGATTACAGCGAGACCGGGGCGATTCAGAAGTCGGACATTCTGGCCCTGCACTCGCGCCAGACGCCCCCGCCCCTGACGGAAGATTCACTGGCGCAGGCGCTCTCGTCCGAAGGCATAATTTCGGGCGGCGAGGTGAGTCGCCTGAGGGAGGAGAACCCCGGCCGGAGGCTCTACCGCACTCTGATCGAAAGCAAGGCGGTCGCCGAAGACAAGCTACGCGACCTGATGGGCCGGGTCTTCAAGATACCGGCCGCCGACCTGTCAACGGCCCAGGTCGATGACGCCCTCGCGGCGCAGTTCCCTTCCAGGCTCGCGCGTTCGAGCCAAGTCTTCCCCATAGCGATGGAAGGCAACAGGCTGGCTCTGGCCGTGGCCGACCCCACCGACACCGCAGCCGTCGAAGAGGCGCGGCGCGAGATGAACATGCCGGTCGACGTGCGCCTCGCGACCGCGTCGGAGATCACGCGCCTGATCGACAGGCACTACGGCCCCAAGATCATCGGGGTCTTGCCGTCGGGAGAGAAGCTCGAATACCCGATCAATAAGTCGGAGACCGAGATCGGCAAAGCGGCTCACAACCACATCGTCCTGACCGACCCGACCGTCAGCAACACGCACGCAGTTCTGCTCGCGCGCGACGGCGGTTACAGCATCGTAGACCTCGGGAGCCGCAACGGGACCTACATCAACGGGGAGCGGCTCAGCACGCGCGCGCGGGTCCTGCGCCACGGCGACGCGATACAGCTGGGCCAGACGGTCTTCACCTTCAGGAACCCCGGAGAGACGACGGAGAACATCACGGCGGTCCTTTCGGAAGACGCCGTCAGGGAGATTCGCAAACGCGCGCAGGCAGAGCCCGAAGCGAAAGCGGGCGGGCCGACCACCCCGTCGCCCGTCCCCTCGGGAGCGGTAGAAAGCCCTCCGGCTCAGGCGGGGCAGAAGCATAAAGAGAAGGCCGGCGCGCGCGCGGAAGTCGAAGCGCCCCGGCAGGCGCACGTCCCGCCCCCCGCGGCTGCCGCTCCCGTCGCCTCGGCCGTCGCGGAAACGCAGGGCGAGGAGGAGAAGCGAAAGAAGAAGAAGAAGAAGAAGACCGAAGAGGAGCGCGTCAAAGCCGCGTACATTCGGGCCATCGGCGGCATACTCGCCACCCTGCTGAGCGTCGGGCTCACCGTGATGCTCACCATGACACTCATGAGGTCTAACCAGCCGCCTCCTCCGGCCAGCAACGGCGCGGGCAATACGAATACAGGCGGCGTGGTCCCCGCAAGAAGGTCGAGGTTCTCCGCCTCGCCGACCGGGATCGTTCCCTTGCCCGGCGGCACGTACGAGGCGAGCGGAGTCATACAGGTCCCGAACGACGCGGCGGTCCTGTTCGTCGATGACGGGAAGCCGAGACAGGTCTTTTACATGAGGGTCGACGGCGAAGGGCGGGCAGGCGAGATCAAGCCCGTGCCGCTCGACGTGAAGATCGAAAACCCGGAAGGGATCACCTACGGCGGGGGGTACTTCTACGTAGTCAGCTCGCAATCGGACCCGGCCAAGGGCGAGTTGAATGGGCTCGCGCGATTCGTCTTCGACCCGGCGAGCCAGACGGTTCAGGGGCAGGCCGAGGTGATCGGAGATTTGAGGAGCTTTCTAATCGGGAACGTCCCGGCTTTGAAAGGCGCGGGCGAATTGCCGGGCGCGGAAGGCGGGCTCAACATCGAAGGCATAGCCTGGGACCCGGTACACGAGAGGCTAATTCTGGCCCTCCGCTCTCCGGTCGTTAACGACCAGGCCCTGCTCATCCCCTTGAGACTCCGCGACCCTCGCGGCCCGTTCTCCGGCGAGAACCTCTCGGTACAGGGGCCGGGGGCGATCCCCCTGAGCGTCGGGGGGCTCGGCATCCGGGACATTCACTACGACAGCCGCCTGAAGGCTTTCCTGATTTTGGCGGGCGCGACCGAGACCCAGAAGAAGACCGAGTTCAAGCTCTGGGTGTGGGACGGGGGCACGGACCCGAGCCATCCGGGCTCCACGCCCGTCGAGGAGGTCGCAATCGACCCCGGCATGAAGCCGGAAGGCGTGGCCCACCTCAGGGCCGACGGGAAGGACTTCATCTTCATCGTCGGGGATGCCAGCCGGTACCTGAAGCTCGACTACGCATCCGGCCAGTGAAGGCCCGGGAAATGGCCGCGTAGGATAAGATACAAAGCAACTTAGAATAGTGTTGCAAAAAGGCCCCGCTTGATCTAATATCGCCCGCGACCCCTAAGAATCATCTGGAAGCTCTCAACACAAAGAAGAGTGAACCCCGAACACTATCAGGCGCGCAGCGCTTTCGGTAAGGTGTGGGACGCGCGCTGATAGGGGAGACTGAGCTTAAGAAATGGCCGGCAAAGGGAAAGCGGATGAGTGACCTCACAGGCGGATCGTTTGCGGAGGGTCAGAACGGGCCTGCAAGAATCCTGATAATTGACGACGAAGAGTACGTCCTTTCAGTCCTCTACTCCCTCCTCTCGGAGCGGCACGAATGCAGGACGGCCACGAGCGCCGTCGAGGCCCTGGAGTATCTCAAGGAGCAGACTTACGACCTCGTCCTCTCCGACATAATGATGCCCGGCATGAGCGGCCTTGAGCTTCTTCAGGAAGTCACCCGCCTCGCCCGCGACACGGTGGTCATCCTGATCTCCGGCAACCTGAACATCCAGAGCGCGATTGAAGCCATGCGGCGCGGCGCATTCGATTACGTGACCAAGCCTTTCAACCTTTCGGACGTGGAAGCGTCCGTGCACCGCGCGCTCCGGCACCAGGCTTTGCTGAAGGCGAACCGGCAGTACGAGCAACACCTGGAAGAACTGGTCGGCCTGAGGACCCAGGAACTGAGCCACGCGAACAGCAGCCTCAACCTGACGCTCGAAAAACTCTACGTCAATTACCGCGCCACTCTGCGCGCGCTCGCGGCGGCTCTCGAAGCCCGCGACGTTGAGACGAAGGGCCACTCGGAGCGGGTCGTCGCCTACTGCATACGCCTCGGCAGGCAGCTGGGGCTGGGCGACACCGACCTGATCACGCTCGAACACGGGGCCCTGCTGCATGACATCGGCAAGATAGGCGTGCCGGACTCCATCCTGCTCAAGCGCGGGGCGCTCACCGAAGAAGAGTGGTCGTTCATGCGCCGTCACGTCGAGTACGGCTCGCAGATTTTGAAAGGCATAGACTTCCTCTCGGGGGCTTCCCAGATAGTGGCGCAGCATCACGAGCGCTACGACGGCGCGGGGTACCCGAACAGGCTCGAAGGCGACCGCATCTGCCTGGGCGCTCGAATATTCGCGGTCGCGGACGCGGTGGACGCGATCACTTCGAACCGGCCTTACAGGGCGGGCCGCCCCATCGAAGCGGCGGCCGACGAGCTCGCCCAGTGTGCTGGGCGGCACTTCGACCCCGACGTGGTCAAAGCCTTCCTCTCCATCCCCCTCGATTCCTGGGCGGAGATCCAGCAGGCGGCGACCGAGCCCGGCCTGATGATGAGGGATGAGTTGACGGGCCGCGAGGTCCGGTACTCGATCCTGACCATGAAGGGCGACGGCAACGATTTAAACCGGGGTTGAGGGTCGAACCCGGCGCAGGTGAAGCTCCCGTTAAGAGGTAAGGCTTCCGTCACCAATTCCAAGATACGATTATGATGAGCGTTTATTCGATCACCAGAAGACTCTTTCCCGAGCGCGACGACACGTCGCGCTACTGGTCTCTGGTTAACCGTCTGGGCGCGGCGCCCGGCTCGCCGCTCGAACTCGACTCGGTGCTCAACGCCTGCGCGAAAGAGCTGGGGGCTTCGCTCGAAGCCGTGCGTTGCGCGGTCGTTTTGCAGGACAAGGACGGGGTCAGGAGCCGCGCGGCCTTTTGCTCTCCGGACATCGACGCGGAGAGTCGCGACAGGCTCGCTCTGGTCGATGTCAAGATCGCGCGCGGGGCCGGCGACCGGCCGACGGTGACTGAGATCGGAGACGTGTCGGCGGACCTGAAGATCACGGACCTGCTGTCGCACGGCCTGAAAGGGTTGGCGCGCGACCTGAATCTCAAGTCGATCCTGATCGCCCCGCTCAACCTCTCGGCGCACGAGGTGAGCGCGATTGTGGTCTACCGGAACAGGAGACGCCGCTGGTCGAGGCAGGAGAAAGAGTTCGTGCAGGCAGTCGCTTCCCTGCTCTCCCTCACCATCCAGCAGGCGGAGGCGCAGGAGAAGGCCCGGAGCGTGGAGGAGCGCGAAGCCCTCATCAGCAAGATAAGCTCGGCGGTCCACAGCTCGCTCGATTCCGACGCGGTGCTGAATGCCATCGTGAGCGAGTTGGGCGCGGCGTTTTCCGCGTGCCGGTGCAGGCTGGCTCTTCTCCCCGACCCTCTGCCGGAATACGTGACGGTCACGCACCAGTACGTGTCGGAGTGCTGCCGCAACAGGCCCCCGCTCCCGAGCACGATTCCGGCCGCGGTGAGCCCTCACATGCAGACGCTCCTGACCTACGAGAGCCCCGTGGCGACCGAAGACATAGAGACGGACCCAAAGCTGGCGCCCTTCCGGGAGTACCTCAGCCGGAGCGGGGTCAAGTCCATGCTCGCGGCGGTCATCCGGCTCGGCGGCCGCCCCATAGGGTTCATCGGCCTTCAGCACTGCGAGAGCCGCCACTCGTGGACGCAGTGGGAGATGGACGTGCTGCAATCGGTCGCGGAGCAGGCGGCGGTCGCCATCCGCCAGGCCGAGCTTTACAAGGAAGCCAGGGAATCGGCCACCAGAGCCGCTCTCGTCAATCAGATAGTCGCCTCGATCCGCCGCTCCCTCGACCTGAAAGAGACGCTTCAGGTCGCGGTCGAAGAGGTGGGCAGGGCCCTCGGGGCCAGCCGCACGAGCTTTCGCAAAATAGTCGGCGAAAAGCTGGTGGTCGTGGCCGAGCACCTCAGCGACCCGCTGCTGTCTCTGGCCGACGTGCCGACGATGGCCGCGAGTTACATATACGATTACCTGAATGACACCCGCGACACTCTGGTCATAGACGACATCCACGCCTTCGTCGCCGCCAACCCCGAGCTCGCGCCCACGGTCAGAGGCTGGCACGTGCAGCCTTACAGCCTCTCGCAGATCATATGCCCCATCCTGATCAACGACTCGATCTGGGGCACCCTCTCCATCAGCCAGACCGACAGGAAGCGCAAGTGGACCGCGAGCGAGATAGCCCTGGTCGAGGCGGTCACGGCCCAGATGGAGGTCGCCGTAAGTCACAGCAAGCTGTTCGAGGAGGCCAAGCAGTCGGCCCGCATGGAGGCATTGATCAGCCAGATCATCCACGGGATCAACCAGTCGAACAGGCTCGACGAGATATTCCCGCTCGTCGCCCGCGAGCTCGGGGAGCACCTGGGGGCCGACTCGATCTTAATCTCAAGGCGCGACGACAACTCCGACATGTGGACGGTCGACTGCGAATACAGCGACGGGAGCTTCAGCAGATCGAACAGGCACTATAACTCCCGCGACTTCGCGGGACTTCAGGCCATGTCGCGCGACGGCGTGATAGTTTGCAACGACGCGGAAGGCGACCCGAGATTCGCCCCGTACTTCGAAGCCTTCCTCCGGCCGGCCGGCACGTCCGCCTTTCTGACCGTGCAGGTACTCTTCAAGGACGAGCCGTGCCTTGCGATCACGGCTAAGATGAGGGGCGGGCCGCGCGAGTGGACCGGCGACGAGGTCGAAGTCATGCGCGCGGCGGGCGGGCAGATACTGATCGCGCTCGAACGCGCGGAATTGTTCGAGCAGGTCTCGCGCGGCAAGGTGCAATGGGAGGCCACCTTCGACGCGCTCACCGATGGCATCTTCATCTTCGACCGGCGCGGGCTCCTCAGGCGCGCCAACAAAGCGGCCGCGGCCTTCGAGGGGGCCGAGACCGAGGCCCTCATAGGCAGGCGTTGCTGCACCCTCCTTCAGGGGATCGAAGGCGACGGGTGCCGCGTCGCTCAGGTCATGGAGTCGGGCCGGCCCGTTACGTTCGAGCTGGTCCCCGAAAAGATGGAGCGCCCGGTCCTCGTGACCATAGCGCCGCTCACGAATCTGTATGGCGATTTGACAGAGGGCGAAGAGGCGCCGCCGGGCGGGCAGTCGGAAGGCGGCGGGGACAACGCGGGCGCCGTCTGCATCGTGCGCGACCTCTCGGAGCTGCGCGCGGCCGAGGCCATCGCGCGCGAGCAGAGGGGGTTCCTCGTGAAGCTCATCGAACACGCCAACGACGCGATATTCGCGCTCTCGCCCGAAGGCCGCTTCATATGGTTCAACGAGCAGCTGACGAACCTGTCGGGCTACTCGCGCGAGGAGCTTACGGGGAGCGATTACCGCAAATTCATCCCGCACGGCGACAAGAAGATCGCGGTGGAGCGGTTCACCCGCGCGCTCGCCGGCGAGGCGCAGACGTTCGAGATGCGGGGGCTCAGCAAGGCCGGGGAGGCGCGCCTGCTGCTCGTCACCTACACCCCGATTTACGATGTCGGCACGGTCACGAGCGTCCTCTCCATCGCCCGCGACATCACCGAAGAGAGGCTCGCGAGCGAGCGGGCGGCCCGCGCCGAAAAGCTGCGCGCCCTCGGCCAGCTGGCCTCGGGCGTCGCGCACAACTTCAACAACGCGCTCGCGGCCATCCTCGGCCACACGCAGCTCATCAAACGCGTCTGCGCGGACGAGCGCATACTGGAGCGTCTGGACATAATCGAGCGGGCCGCGCTCGACGGGTCGGAGACGGTCAAGCGCATTCAGGGCTTCGGACTGCACCAGGAGGGCGCGGTCCACGAATCAATCGACATCAACCAGTTGATCAAAGACTCGGCTAACCTCACCTGCGCGCGGTGGCGCGACGACGCGCAGGCGCGCGGGCTGCGGTACGAAGTCGAGACTGACCTGCGCCCCGTGCCCATCGTGCGGGGGTCGGCCTCGGAGCTTCGGGAGGTCTTCGTCAACATCATCCTCAACGCCCTCGACGCGATGAAGCAGGGCGGGAAGCTGCGCGTCACGTCCGAATCGAACGGCAAGCAGGTGACGATCAAGTTCATCGATAACGGCATCGGCATGAGCCGTGAGGTCTGCGAGCGGATATTCGAGCCGTTCTTCACCACCAAGAGCGTCACCGGGACCGGCCTCGGGCTCGCCGTGAGCCACAGCATAATCGAGCGTCACGGCGGGCGCATAGAGGCCCAGAGCGAGCCGGGCAAGGGCTCTACTTTCGTCATCACGCTCCCGGCCGCGAGGAACTCTTCCAAGAGGGAGTCGCGCCATTCGACCGAGCAGGTGGGGTCGAGGCGCGTGCTCGTGGTCGATAACGACGCGGGGGTGCGCGAGGCTCTGGTCGGCATGCTCCGCTCGGCCGGGCACGTGGCGGAGCACGCGACGGGAGGGCATGCGGCGCTCGAAAGGATGGAGGGCGAGTTGTTCGACCTCGTCTTCACGGACCTGTCCATGCCGGAGATGGACGGGTGGGCGCTCGCGGGAGAGATACGGCGGCGCTGGCCCGAGACGAAGATCCTGCTGACCACGGGCTACGCCCTGCCCCAAAGCATCCTGAGCAACAACAGCCACCTGATAGACGGGGCCGTTTTCAAACCGGTCCAATTCGACGACCTCACTGCGGTGCTCGGGCAGGTGCTCTCGGGCGCGGACGCCGCCGACCTCCTCACCGCGTGACCCGCCAATAGTGAACAGATTCCTAAAGATGGAGGGGGCGCGGACAAAGACCCCCGCCGCCCGGCCCTTCCTGTCCTTGCTTGTCTCTCCGTATGACCGCTTGGTAAGATCAAGATCGTGAAACCTCGTAAAATCACCGGCGTTTAAGACTATCAAATGAGCAGGATAAGTCCGCTGACCGCACATTCCGGATTTTGGAATAGGGCAATCTTGTTTTGGAGAGGATTAAATATGAAGAAGTTTTCGATCTTTTCACTCACAGCAGTCGCGCTCCTGTCGGCCCTGGCGCCGGCCGATATTGCGAGGGCGCAGGGCGGCGACCTCCGGCGTAGAACCATCGCGATAACTTACTTCAGAGACCCGGTCAAGGTCTTCTTCTCCGGGACGACGCTCAGGCCGAACGCGAAGGCCGAGGCCACGGTCGAGCGCTGGCGCAAGCGAAACACCAGCGAGATAGACATCACGGTCGAAAACATGATTCCCGCCTTCAACTTCGGGGCCGACTACAACACCTACGTCCTCTGGGCCATCACGCCCGCGGGCCAGGTCGATAACCTGGGCGAGTTCAGGCTCTCGGGCAGCTCGGCCCGCCTGAAGACGGCGACGGCCCATCAGACCTTCGCGATGATCATCACCGCCGAGCCGCATTACCTGGTGCGCCTCCCTTCGCGCATGGTGATACTCGAGAACCTGACGCCGGTCACCAACAAGGTGCAGGTGCAGGCGAGCGAAGTCTACTTCACGGGGGACTCGGGCAGGTTCTACACCGACTCGTCCGTGCCCGAGCTCGCCGAGCGCAATTACAACAAGACCCCGATGGAGTTATTGCAGGCCCGGCGCGCGGTCCAGATCGCCAAGCTCGCGGACGGGGAGAAGTACGACCCCAACGATTTCAGGTCAGCCACTCGCTCGCTCGAACAGGCCGAAGACCTCTTCCGGCAGGGCGCGAGCGTTCACGAAGTCGGGCGCGTCTCTCGCGAGGCCATCACCCTCGCGGTGCGCACGCGAGATATATCGGAAGAGAGGGCCCTCGCCGCCGAGCGGAGGGCCGAAATCCAGAGGCGCGACGAAGAGGTCCGCCGCGCGACCAACACCGCTTCGGACCTCGAATCGAAGCTTAGCGACGTCGACACGAGGCTAAGGGCTTCTGAGCTCGCCCGCACGAATGCCGAAGAACAGCTGGCCCGAGCCATGCGCGACGCCGCCGAGGCGCGCGCCGAAAACAGGCAGCTACTCGCGGAGAACAACCGCCTGCGGAGGGAGATAGAGCAGACCAGCACGGAGCTTACGGGCGCGCGCCAGCGGATCACCTCCCTTGAGTCCCAGTTCACCAGCGCCAACTCGCGCATCGAAGAGATCGAGAGAAGGGACCGCGAGAACGCCGAGGCCGAGGCCCGGCGCCGCAAATTCGCGGAGCTACAGACGGCCCTCGCCAAGGCCGGGACCGTCAAGCCGACCGCGGAAGGCTTCGTCCTCGTGCTCTCGGATAACTACTTCGTCCCGAATCAGACCTCCCTCGGGAAGCCCGTGAAGGCGAAGATGGACGCCCTGGGACAGGCTCTGGCGGCCAATTCTGACATCGTATTCACCATCGAGGGCCACTCCGACGCGCGGGCGAATGCCGAACAGTTCGCCCTCGGGCGGGCGCAAGCGGTCGCGGATTACATCGCGGCTTACCACGTCCCGAGGAATAACTTCAGGGTCGAATCGCGGGGGTCGAGCGTCCCGGCTTCTTCGAGCAAGACGGCCCGCGCCCGCGCGCTCAACCGGCGGGTCGAGATCGTCTTCATAAGCCCCGACCGGCTGGACGGCAACTGATAACCCCCGGGGCCGGTCCGCCCGGGCCGGCCCCGCCTCCCTTCCTCGGCCGGCCCTCCCGCACGCGGCATCATTGAAATGTAACCACGAAAACGATTATGCTCTCCAATCAAGGGTTGGATAGACAGGCGAAGGTGGGAGGGTGAGTTTATGTATTGCCCGAATTGCGCGGCCGTCAATACCGAAGGCGTTAAGTTTTGCAGGTCCTGCGGGGCGAATCTCAGCCTCGTCCCCCAGGCGCTCACGGGCCAGTTGCCGGAGGACCGGACGACCCATCGGGGGAAGAGGCGCAAGGAAAAAAAGCCGCCCAGCCTGTCAGAAGGGATTATGCAGACGTTCACGGGCATCGGCTTCCTGCTGGTCTCCTTCGCGGTATTTTTCTTCGCGCCCGCGGGAAAGATATGGTGGTTCTGGATGCTGCTCCCGGCCTTCTCGATGATGGGCAAAGGCGTGGCGGAAATCATAAGCTACCACAATCAGGGGAAGTCGAAGGCGACCCTCCCGTTCTCTCAACAGCCGGTACAGTATCCTCAGAATCTATACCCACAGGACCAATACTCTCAGCCCCCCCGCGCTGAAGAGTTGCCGCCGCGCAACACGGGGCCGATCTTCCCGCCCCCGAGCGTCACGGAGAACACGACAAGGCATCTCGACCCGGCGAGGGAGAGGGCGAAAGAGAATAATTAAAGGGGAAGAATGGCAATGAGCATGTTTCTCCGCCTGGCGCTGGTGGCCGCCCTGCTGCCCGCCGCCGTTCTCGGCTCGCAGGGGCCCGAGGCTCCCAGGAAGACAGTCACCATCTTACAGCTCAACGATGTCTACCAGACCGCGCCCGT
The DNA here is from genome assembly GCA_035634255.1 of Blastocatellia bacterium. Lineage (GTDB taxonomy): Bacteria > Acidobacteriota > Blastocatellia > UBA7656 > UBA7656 > DATLMR01. The sequence continues at coordinate 66,287 of DASQDI010000012.1, read as the reverse complement.
CGACAGGGGCAAGCGCGGGGGCATGGCTCGGGTCAGCACGTTACAGAGCCAGATTCGCGGGCAGTCGCCGAACACGCTCTTCCTGCTCGCGGGAGACTTCATCTCGCCTTCGGTCGCCTCGCGATTCTTCAAAGGCGAGCAGATGGTCTCGGCCCTGAACGCCGCCGGCCTGGACATCGCGACGCTCGGCAACCACGAATTCGACTTCGGGCCGGACGTGCTCCTCGCGCGGATGAAGGAGTCCCGCTTCGCCTACACAATCGCGAACGTGTTCGACAGGAAGACCGGGAAGCCCTTCGGAGGCGCGCAGCCCTACATCATCCGCGAGGTCGGGGGCGTCCGAGTCGGGGTCTTCGGGCTGCTGCTCTCGGAGACGGGGACGATGTCGAATCCGGGACCGCAGGTCCGGTTCGAGGACCCAATCGCGGTGGGGAAGCGGGTGGCGAGCCTGTTACGCAGGCAGGGCGTCGACATCGTGGTCGCCCTCACCCACCTGCCGATGCGTGATGATAAGAGGCTCGCTTCCGAGGCCGACGTAGACTTGATCGTGGGCGGCCACGAGCACGAGTTGCTGGAATCGATGGCGGGCGGCACCCCTATTTTGAAGATGGGGTCCGACGCGCGGAACCTGGGCCGGATCGACTTCAACCTCGTGGCGCGCCGCCGCGGGACGGCGAAAGGCAAGGCCCGCGCCTCGCGTTACGCGGTCGAGTCAATCGACTGGCAGGCCGTCCCGGTCACGGACGCCATCAAAGAAGACCCGAAAGTCGCGGCCGTAGTCGCGCGGTATGAAGAGCAGTTGAATAGGAGCCTCGGAGAGGTCATCGGCAACACCACGGTCGTCCTGGAAGCCCGCGCGGGCGTGGTGCGGCGCGAAGAGTCCAACCTCGGCAACTTTCTGGGCGACGTTTACCGCGAGGCGCTCGGCTCCGACCTCGCGCTCGTCAACAGCGGCAGCATCCGCTCGGACGCGACCTACGGGCCGGGGGAGATCAGCAAGAAAGACGTTCTCACCATACTCCCGTTCGAGAACACTCTGGTCAAAGTGCGGATCACGGGCGCGCACCTCAAGCGCCTGCTCGAAAATGGGGTGAGCGTGGCGGGCGAGGAGGACGGCCGCTTCCCGCAGGTCTCGGGCATGAAATTCGAGTACGACGCGAGCAAACCCGTCGGCTCTCGCGTCACAAAGATAGAGATCAACGGGGCCGAGGCCGACCCCGCAAAGACGTACACCCTCGCCTTGAGCGCTTACGTGCTGGGAGGGGGCGACGGGTACGACTTCGAAGGGGCTGAAGTGCTCATAAAGCCCGAGGACGGCCCCGTCGAGCCGGACGTGGTGATGGAAGCGATCAGGAAAAGGGGCACCATCTCCCCGCAGGTGGAGGGCCGGGTCAAAGAAGCGAGGGCGCCGCGCGGCGCGGCGGCGGGTTTATAAAAGATGTACCGGGCGCTGATCTCGCGGTTGATCGAAGAGTGCGCGAAAGCGCGCGACCTTGGAACGGGGCATGACGAGATTCGCGCCCGCGTGCTTCCCGAAAAGATTCGAGAGTTAAAGCGAGACTTCAGCTTTCGGGATTTTCTGGAATGGGTGAGAGAAGACCGCGAGTACTCTTCTTACTATTTCGACGTGCAGCAGGACGGGGCTTGCGCGAAGCCTGACGAAGTGGCCGCCCTCGTCCTCGAAGAGATAGTCTTCGATTCGATTTGATCCCGATTAATCCCCCGAAGCCGGAATCACTCCGTCAGCCTTCGCAGGCTCGCGCGAGCGGCTTTTACCGTGTGGTCGATGACTTCGTCGGTGTGAGCGAGACTGACGAAAGCGCACTCGTACTGTGAAGGCGCGAGGTAGATTCCTTCCTCAAGCATAGCCCGGAAGAAGCGGCCGTAAAGCTCGGTGTTCGATCTCTTCGCCGTGTCCCACCCGGTGACCGGGCCTCCGGTGAAGAAGGCCGTGAGCATGGAGCCCACGCGGTTCACGGTCGCGGGGATGCCAAGCTCTCCCGCGGCATCGCGCAAGCCCCGTTCGAGGCGGGCGCTGCGCTCCTCAAGCTCGTCATACGGGTCGAATTTTTTCAGCAGCCTTAGCGTGGCGAGGCCCGCGCTGACGGCGAGGGGGTTCCCCGAGAGAGTCCCCGCCTGATAGACCGGGCCGACGGGAGCGACGCGGTCCATCACGTCCGCGCGGCCCCCGAAGGCCGCCGCGGGCAACCCGCCCCCGATGATCTTACCGAGGCAGGTCAGATCGGGCTTGATGCCGTAGAGCTGCTGCGCGCCCCCGTAAGCGACGCGGAAGCCGGTCATCACTTCGTCGAAGATCAGTAACGCGCCGTGGCGCGCGGTCACGTCGCGCACGGCTTCGAGGTAGCCCGCCTGAGGAGGCACGCACCCCATGTTCCCGGCCACGGGCTCGATGATCACCGCGGCGATCTCGCCCCCGCGTTCTCCGAAGAGCCGCTCAAGCGCTGGCGCGTCGTTGAAGGGGGCGACGATAGTATTGCGCGCGAAGTCCGCCGGGATTCCCGCGCTGTCGGGGGTGCCGAACGTCGCGAGCCCGGAGCCCGCTTTCACGAGGAGGCTGTCGGTGTGCCCGTGATAGCAGCCCTCAAACTTGACGATGATGTCGCGGCCCGTGAAGCCGCGCGCGAGCCTGATGGCGCTCATCGTGGCCTCGGTGCCCGAGCTGACGAGACGCACCCTCTCAATCGACGGCACGGCCGATATGATCTCTTCGGCAAGTTCTATTTCGATCTCCGTGGGCGCGCCGTAACTCGTCCCGCGCGACGCGGCGTCGCGGACCGCCTCGATCACTACAGGGTGCGCGTGGCCCAAAATCATGGGGCCCCACGAGCCGACGTAATCGGTGTAAGTGTTCCCGTCAACGTCCGCGACGTTCGACCCGGCCGCGGATTGAATGAAGAGGGGCGCGCGGCCGACGGCGCGGAACGCGCGGACGGGGCTGTTGACGCCTCCGGGGATTACCGCCTGCGCCTTCTCGAACAACTCATCCGATCTGTCAGTTCCGAGCTTAGTCATATAAATTTCTCACCTTTTGCCGGGAAATCCGAACGAATGCCCGATAGCCATGACGAGTATAACAACCGGGCAGCTTTTGGTTAAGGAGAACCGTTTTCGGCTTTCGATTTTCGGCCCCGCTTCTTGAGGCTGAAAATTGAAAACTGCGCTATCTTTCAAGCAAGCAATCGCCTATAATCGCGCTTCATCGTGACATCTCGAATAGACAGAAGGGACCTTTTCTGGGTCCTCCTCATCGCTGTCTCGTTCATCTACGGCCTGGCCGTCTCATGGGAGCGATGGGGCAATCCCCTCGTGGACTGCGGGCGCGAGATGAATCAGCCGCTCAGGCTCGCGCGCGGTGAGGTGCTCTATTCCGACGTGCGCCACATCTACGGGCCTCTGTCGCCCTACCTGAACTCCTTCCTGTACGAGGTGTTCGGCCCTTCGCTGGGAGTCCTTTACGCGGGCGGGATCATCACGGCCGTCGTCATCATCTCTCTGGTCTACTGGCTGGCGCGCCAGCTCATGGACCGGGCCGCGTCGAGCGCCGCCACCCTGAGCCTCATCTGGATGTGCGCGTTCAAGCAGGCGGGCAATTACGTACTCCCCTACTCGTATTCGGCCCTGCATGGCTGCGCGCTCGGCCTGATCTCTCTGGCCCTGCTCGTGTGCTTCATCCGCAGGTCGGCGGACGCAGAGGAGGCGGGGGGGAGGCGCTTCGCGGCGAACTACTATCTGATGGGGGCGGGCCTCGTCGCCGGGGTGACCATCCTCGCGAAGACCGAGATGGGATTTGCCGCCATAATCGCGGGCATCGTTGCGGTGGGCCTCACGGCCTACCCCGGCCTCCGCCGGTCGGCGTCCTATGCGGTCATCTACCTGCTCCCGGCCATCGTCGTCGTCACGGCCGTTTACGGAATGATAGTGGCGCGCGTCGGGTGGCACACGCTCTCGAACGAGAGCTTCCTGTTTCTTCAGAACCTCCCTCAGGAATTGATCTTTTATAACAAGTGGATTTCAGGCTTCGATCATCCCGGCGAATCGTTCGCGCGCATGATTAGCGCCGCGGCGAGGATGGCCGCTCTGGGCATTACCATAGGGACGTTAAGCCTCATTTTCACCCGCAGGGGGGCATACGAAGCCTCGGTGATCGAGCACTCGAAAGCCGCCGCCGACTCCGGCAAGATAAGCTACCCGCAACTCTGGATGCTTCTGGGGGCGTCCCTTCTTCTCTTCCTGCTTACGCCTTTGCTCGGGACCGTGCAGTACGACCAGGGCCCTTACCTGGGGATGCCCCTGCTGCTGGCCGGGCTGTTGGTCGCGGCTCTGATCCGGTACCAGAAGCAGCTCTCGGCGTCGGGCAAAGCGTCGGGCGAAATTATCATACTGATAACGTTCGCGGCCTTCGCGCTCGCGGGCCTGGCGCGCGTGATTCTCCGGGTCCGCAGCGGGGGGGCGTACAGCTCATACCTCCTGCCCGGCTCGGTCATTCTGTTCACCTACATGCTCTACCCGAGCGCATGGGCGCACCTGCTCGGCGACCCGTTCCGAAATGAGAAGGCGCGGAGGACTGCGAGCAACATAGCCCTCGGCATAATCTTCATCTGGATCATCGTAACATCTGGGGTCATCGCCTACCGGTACAGGTCCGGCGGCACGTACCCGCTCGTGACGGACCGAGGGACTATGATTACCGTCTCCGACCTCGGCACCGCGATGAGCGAGGCGATGGATTTCATAGATCGGGAGACGGCCCCCGGGGAGTACGTCGCGGTGATGCCGGAAGGGACATCGCTCAACTTCTTCACGGGCCGCCCGCACCCCCTGCGCGAGGAGATCACGACGCCCGGTTTTCTGGATAAAGAAGGGGAGCGGCGCGTCATCAGGCAGCTGACCGACTCGAACACGCGCTTGATATTGATCACCAACCGGCCCACCTTCGAATTCTCCGCGACCATATTCGGCCGCGATTACTACCAGGACCTGATGCGGTGGATAGAGGAGAACTTCGAGCAGAGAGCGGTCTTCGGCCTCGACCATAATCCGAACCTTCAGATCGGAGACCGCACCTTCTTCATCCGCGCGTACGTCAGGCGCGATTAGACGAAGGGGTTGACCCCGCGCGCGTTTTGCTTTTGAATAAGAAGGCGGTCCCCGATCCCGATTTAGGGAAGAGAAAAACGATGGGCGAGGATCACATTCAACGCAGGATGGATTTCATAGTCGAGCAGCAGGCGAAGTTCAGCGTCGATATAGAGCTGTTGACAGAAGCTATCGGAGAGCTGAGAGAATCCGTTGGGGAGATGAGAGAATCTATCGGCGAATTGACGGAAGGGCAGAAGAGCCTGACCAGAGACGTTCGGGACCTCACGGGGGTCGTGAACATTCTGCAATCCGAGATGCGCGAGGGATTCAACAACCTGATTGTGGCCAACGAGGTCACGAGAAAGCTGTGTGAGGAGGTTGCCCACCTCGCGATCAACACGAGCCGGCGCGTCAGCAGACTGGAAGAGAGAGAGTAGGCGCGCCGGCCCTGGCTTCCATGATCAATCGCGGGCTCCGGGTATCTTGATCCCCTTCTCTCGCGCGGTCTCTTCCGCCTCCGCGTACCCCGCATCCACGTGACGGACGACTCCGATTCCGGGGTCGTTCGTCAGGACGCGGTTCAGCCGCCGCGCCCCGTCCTCCGTCCCGTCGGCGACCGTCACCTGCCCCGCGTGCAGCGAGTAGCCGATCCCGACGCCGCCCCCGTTATGAATCGAAACCCACGACGCGCCCGACGCGGTGTTGAGCATAGCGTTCAACAGAGGCCAGTCTGCTATGGCATCCGAGCCGTCCAGCATCCCTTCGGTCTCGCGGTAGGGCGAGGCGACCGAGCCCGTGTCAAGATGATCCCGCCCGATGACGATGGGGGCGTCGAGCTTGCCCGTGCGAACCATGTCGTTCATCGCCTCCCCGAACTCGGCCCGCTCACCGTACCCTAGCCAGCATATCCGCGCGGGCAGGCCTTGAAACTTCACGCGGTCGCGCGCCAGGTCGAGCCAGCGCCTGAGCACCTGATCGTCCGGGAAGAGTTCGAGCGCGAGGCTGTCCGTCCTGCGAATGTCTTCGGGGTTCCCGGAGAGTGCGGCCCACCGGAACGGGCCGCGCCCCTGACAAAAGAGCGGCCTGATGTACTCGGGGACGAAGCCCGGAATCTCGAAGGCGTCGTCCACTCCCGCGAGCTTCGCCTGCGTGCGGATGTTGTTGCCGTAATCGAAGGTCACGGCCCCCATTCGCTTCAGGTCGAGCATCGCCCGCACGTGAGCCGCCATCGCGGACATCGATCTGCGCGTGTACTCCTGCGGGTCTTCCGCCCGCAGCGCCAGCGCTTCCTCAAGGGTGAGCCCATTAGGAACGTAGCCGTTCAGAGGGTCGTGCGCGCTGGTCTGATCCGTGAGCACGTCGGGCACGATGCCGCGCCTTACGAGTTCCGGCAGAACGTCGGCGCAGTTCCCGACCAGGCCGACCGAGACCGCTTCGCCGCGCCCGCGCGCCTCTTCGATCAAACGCAGGGCCTCGTCGAGGCTTGAGGCCGAATGATCGCAGTAGCCCGTCCTGATCCGCTTTTCGATTCGCGCGGGGTCGACATCGATGCCCAGAAAGGAGGCCCCATTCATCGTCGCGGCCAGAGGCTGCGCGCCGCCCATCCCGCCCATCCCGCCCGACACGACCAGCCTGCCGTCGAGCGAGCCTCCGAAGTGTTTATTGGCGGCGGCGGCGAACGTTTCGAACGTGCCTTGCACGATCCCCTGACTGCCTATGTATATCCACGACCCGGCGGTCATCTGGCCATACATGGTGAGGCCCAGTCTCTCCAGCCTGTGAAACTCGTCCCAGTTCGACCACTGGCCGACGAGGTTCGAGTTCGCGATCAGGACCCGCGGGGCGTATTCGTGCGTGCGGAAGATGCCGACCGGCTTACCCGACTGCACGAGGAGCGTCTCGTCGTTTTCCAGCTCCCGCAGGGATCTCACTATCGCCTCGAACGAGCGCCAGTCGCGCGCGGCCCTCCCCGTGCCCCCGTAGACGATAAGCTCGTCCGGCCTCTCGGCCACCTCGGGGTCGAGATTGTTCATCAACATTCTGAGGGCGGCCTCCTGGTGCCATCCCTTGCAACTGATCTCGCGCCCGCGCGGCGCGCTCACTCTTTTAGATTGGCTCATAGGTTCCTTACTCTGTTAACCCGTTTACCGGCCGCGAATGAAACCGGGAATCCGCCGCAAGATTTTAGCACGCATAAAGAGCCGCGCCGAACCGCCCGGAGCGCGCCGAGCCGGGGGCAATTTATTTTGAAAAATACCCCGAGCAGGTAATTGATCTCGCGAATTTTTAATAGTATCTTTGGCACTGTCATTGCGTTTAAGTATCCGAGCGCGGGAAATACGGGAGCCCCATTCCCGCTCGCGCTCGACATAACTGAGCAGAAGAGGTCTTTATGGTTAGAACAGATGCGCTAGTTCAGCACTTGCAGAACCCGAAGCTCTTCCTGTACGTGCTCGCTGCAATCGCAATGTCCGGGTATGATGCGGTAGCCACGATGCAGCACATCGGGCGCGGCGTCGCCGCCGAAGGCAACCCGCTTATGGAGTCTCTCATAGAGCAGAACGCCGTCTTATTTTTCATAGTCAAGATGTCGATCACGGCATTCTGCCTTCTGGTATGTTATACCTTCGCTCACCTGCGGACCGCGCGGATCGGTATTCAGCTCGCCGTAGCCGTCTACGCGATGGTCAGCGTTTACCATGCGGTTATCGTACTTTTCCATTGATCATCGTTGCTTCACTAGTTGCTTCCTTTGTGAAAGCGGCCCGCGATTAACTCTCCTGGGAACGGGCCGCTTTCATTTTTTTCCTCCCGCATCCCTGCCTCACTCATCGCCCAGCTCGCGCACGAGCGGGACGAGCGCCTCGATGTAGCCGGACAGCGGCGCGTCTTTATCGAGCGCGGGCACGACCTCCCTGACGCGGGAGTATACATTTTCGAGGCGCGGCCCCGGCCGCAAGGGTTTCAGGAACTCAAGCCCCTGCGCGGCGCACATCAGCTCGATGGCAAGAATGATCTCCACGTTCTTCACTATCTGATCGAACTTCAGAGCGGAAGTCATGCCCATGCTGACGTGATCTTCCTTGTTGGCCGAAGTCGGCAGGTTGGTCACCGACGCCGGGTGCGCGAGCACGTTGTTCTCGGCGATGAGAGAGACGGCCGCCACCTGCGCGATCATCATCCCGGAATTCGTGCCGGGGTTCGGGGTGAGGAATGCGGGCAAGCCCGACAGGTCGGGATTCACCAACCGCTCCACGCGCCGCTCGGAGATCGTGCCGAGGTCGGCGACAGCGACCGCCGCGTAATCGAGGGCGAGCGCCAGAGGCTCGCCGTGGAAGTTCCCGCCCGAGATCACTTCTTTCGCCTCGGCGAAGATGAGCGGGTTGTCCGTGGCGCTGTTGATCTCCACCTCGAAGACCCTGCGCGCGTGGCCGAGCGCGTCTCGGACGGCCCCGTGAACCTGAGGCATGCACCGAAGAGAGTAAGCGTCCTGCACCCTCGGGTCTGCCTCGTGGTCGCGGTGAGATTCGCGAATCTCGCTCTCCTCGATCAACTCTCTGAGCCTGCGGGCGCTCGCCATCTGGCCGGGGTGAGGGCGCACCGCGTGGATTCTGTAATCGAACGCGGCGGGCGTCCCCTTCAACGCTTCGAGCGACATCGCCCCCGTGAAATCGGCCGCGTTCGCCAAGCGCTCGGCCGCGATCAACGAGAGCCCTCCGACCGCCGTCATAGCCTGCGTGCCGTTGAGCAGGGCGAGCCCCTCCTTCGCTTCGAGCGAAAGGGGCGTGAGTCCCGCGCGGGCGAGCGCCTCGCCCCCCGACATTCGCCCCCCCCGGTACAGGGCCTCGCCTTCACCGATCACCACGAGCGCGAGGTGCGCGAGCGGGGCGAGGTCGCCCGAAGCGCCGACCGACCCGCGCGAGGGGATGACCGGATGGACGCCCGCGTTCAGCATGCGGAGCAGGGACTCTATGACCAGAGCGCGGCAGCCCGAAAACCCTTTCGCCAGTACGTTCGCGCGCTGAAGAATCATCGCGCGCACCGCCCTCTCCGGCAGGGGCTCGCCTATGCCGCAGGCGTGCGAGCGGACCAGATTCACCTGCAACTCCCGCAGCCTGTCGGGCGGTATCATCACGTCCGAGAGCGCCCCGAAACCGGTGTTGATCCCGTAGACCACTTCGCCCTTGTCAATAATCTCTTCCACGAACCTGCGAGCGGTCAACACCCGCTGCGCCGCCGACGCCGCAAGCGCGACCTCGGCCCCGTCCGCCACCGCGGCGCTCTGTTCGAGAGTCAGAGACCCGCCGTCTATTTCAACCATTCCGCTCCTCTCTTCGGCCGACCTTCAAAGCGATTTGTTCTGAAACACGAGCTGCCAGTTGAGCGTCCGCCTCAGGACCGACAGCTCCGGCCCGGCCTCGCCCCCGAAGAGGCTTTCGAGCTGTTCGAGCACTCCGAGCAACAACTGCGGGGCGAACTGCTTCGCGTGCGTGAGCACCTGCGAATAATATCTTAGCGCGAGCCTTCCGTTCGCGCCCGTGTGGAAGGCGCGCACCTGCCGGTCGTCCATCAGAGAGACCTCGGAATTGACTTGCAGGACCGCGCGCGGGACCCCTTGCCGGGGCGTCCCCTCCCCGTCCATCCAGCCGACGAGCAGTATCCCGATCAGGACCCCCTGCTCGTTGACGAGGTCGGGGCTGAAGACCGCGTTCATGTCCATCGAGCTTGAGAGCCTGGGGCCGAGCCTGCCATACTCGGGGTTGATGAGTTGAGAGTTGTAGATGACTCCGACCATGTTCGAGGAGTCGTCCCTGATGATGACGAACTGCCCGAACCTGTAATCCCCCGGCGTGGGAGGCTCGGGCGAATCGAGCCGGTCGAGCACCCTCCCTATGTAATCGATGTGCGAGTTCGATTTGACTATCTTTGCTATTCTCATATGCCCGCCACCCAACAGACGTATCTCATCTCCTGTGCGCTTTGCTGATCGCCTTTCTGGCTACGTGGAGGTCAAGGCTCGCGCGGCCCGCGAACTCCTGAAAGAGCGCGTAAAACATCTCGCGGTCACGCGAATCGAGCACGGCGCAGGCGTCGGCGGCCTCAAGCGCGTAAGGGTATCCGTTGCCGACCACCACCTCCCCGCGCACCGTGTCGAGGACGTAATCGAGCAGCCCGCGCTCGTACACCCACAGAGGAATGTCGAGGCGCGAAGGCGGCGCGTCGCCCGAAGTCTTCAGGTAGACGAAGCCTATCCCTCTCTGCCATGCGTCGGGGTATTCGTCGAGCACGCCCTGCCGCGCGCAGACGAACAGGGGGGTCCGATCGCCCCAGAGCATTCCGGGCGAGACGAGCATCGCGTCGTTGATCCGGGGCGCGTCGTCCAGGTCGAAAGCCGCCTGAAGCATGTTGACCAGGTCGCGCGCGAAGCTCGTGTCCACGTACCCGACCAGGGGTACGCCCGACTTCTCGGAGGCATCGAGCAGGGAGACTATGTCCCTGACGTACGCCTCCCTCTGGTCGGGGGGCAGAATCTCTACGAAGGAGATGACCAGGAGGCTGTCGAAGAAGACGACGGGCGGCCGCTCCGGCTCGAAGCCGCGGGTGCGCGCGCCGTTCAGGTAGCTTATCACCGCGCCGACCTCGCGCTCGTACCGGCGGCGGTGGACGACCTGCTCGGACACTTCGGTCGCGCCTCCGGTGCGGACCATTATCTCTCGGGGGGTGAGTATCTCGAACGAAGTGTCCTTGATGTAAGCGCCGGATGGCGAGTGCGGGTTTTCGAACCACCCGACCTGCACGGCGGCGACGGGGACGGAGTAATCTTTGGTCGGGAGGATCTGGCTGCCGTCGGCCGCGAAGGTCGTGCGGCCGAGCAGGGTCTCGAAAGCCCACGCCCGCGCCTCCTCATGATTTTTCCACCCTCCGCCGAACCGATTGACGACGGAGCCGCCCGAGAACCCTTCGAGCGGCCGCGCGCCGACCGGGCCGGGGCCCGAGAGTCTGGCCTCAAGCTCGGGGGCGGGGAGGGCCGCGGCGTCGAGCAGGGCTTTCCTGTAAGTCGCGTACTGGTCGCGAAGCTCGTCCTCGAAGATGACGAACTCGTCTCGGCGACTTTCAAGCGCGGTCAAAATTTTGTCACGATGAATCATTGAGAGTAGCGGCATGCAAGAGCCGCGAAGGGAAGCCTATTCGACCATGCCTTAGAAGTCAAATAGGCTCGAATATCGAAAGCGCCCTCCCTTGGGCGAGGGCGGGAAGGCCCGCGAGGCCATAAGAAAATGTAAACGACGCGCCCGCGACCCGGCATTTTTATGAATTCGCGGTTGCCTTCTCCGCCTTTGTTTATTACATTTGGGCCAACCAGGTCTATGTCCCTATCAGGAGCAAAAAATGACGAACTCCCTCACAGAAGACTTGGGTCATTACGTCCGAAGAATCATGAGGCTCAAGGGCCTCAAACTACGAGACATTGAGATCAGATCGAAAGGTAAGATAACCGACGGGTACGTCAGCGGCATCATCAGCGGCGCGGCGAAGAACCCATCGGTCGAGAAGGTGGTCGCGCTCGCGGCGGGCCTTGGGGTCGGCCCCGACGAACTCTTCCACGTCGCGTGCGGCCTGCCCGCCGGCATCGCCGGCATCCCTCACCCGGCCGACACGTCATACGCCCATCACGCCCTCGAGTTGATGCAGAAAATTCTGATCAGCCCCGAGCTGATGAATATCGTCCAGGAGGCTGTCGATCTCTCGCACGAAGAGAGGGAGATGGCTCTGCGCGCCATAAAGAGGTTGAGCAGTCGGAGGGCGAGGGCCAGGCGCGGCCGCGGGGCCGTCTGACCTCCGCCCTCGGTCCGGGGAGCGATTTCTCATTTTGCAAAATAGATTTGTGCGCGGCGCAGCATCTTGGCGTATAATACGGGGGAATCGTTAACCATAACCCGAGTTCTTTAGAGAAATACCCCCTACACCGGCTCGTTCGCGCGAGCCGGTGTGCCCGCGAAACAGTTTATGTGGCAGAGGCGGCGAAAAGAGAATACCGAGTCGATCCTGACGGCGCCCGAGGCCGTCGTTCAGTTGATGGGCTACGGGGACCTCAACGAGTGCTGGCGACTCGATCAGCGCTGCTTCTCCGACGGGGAGGCGTACGACCGCGAGACCATCCGCTACCTCCTCTCGCACAGCCAGTCCGTGTGTTACAAGCTGACCGTTCCCTCGGGCGAGATGGCCGCGTTCGTCGTCGGCATGCTCGAACCCGACGGCACGGGGCACGTCGTCGCCTTAGGCGTCGGCCCCGAGCATCGCCGCTGCGGGTACGGGCGCCGCCTGATGGGTGCGGTGGAGAAGGGATTTTTCGAGCGGGGAGTAACAACGTCCCGCCTGGAAGTCCGGACGACGAATGACCCGGCGCAGAAGCTTTACTTCGAACTCGGCTACAGGATCGTGCGCCGCATGCCCCGCTACTACACGAGCGGGGATGACGGCTACCTGATGATCAAGAGCCTCTCCTGAACCCGCCCCCGTCCCCGTTTTCACTCTGCCTCCGAACAGCGAGCCCCGCGATTGTATGGATGATTCGCATGCTCTTACGGCATAATTAGCGCTATGAGCCTGACCGTACGCGAAGCCCTCTCCCTCAACGTGCTGAAAGACGCGAAGGTCGTAGCCGGAGAGCAGGGACTCGACAACCCGATCCGCTGGACCCACATCATCGACCTCCCCGACATCACGGAATGGGTGAAAGGCGGCGAGTTGCTCATCACCTCCGGCCTCGGCATCTACAACGACCCGCAGGCGCAGGCCAAGTACATGACTCAGGCGGTCGAGAAGAAGATCGCGGCCGTCTTCATCACCGTGCAGGAATACCTCCCGCAGACGACCCCCCGGATGCGAGAGATCGCCGACCTCGCGGGGATGCCCCTGGTAGAACTCCCGCGCTCCATCGCCTTCATCGAGATCACCGAGGCCATCCTCAGGAGGCTCGCCGCGCGGTCGCTCAACGCCGAAAAGGATTACCTGATCGACGCCCTGCTCGCCGGTAACCTTCTCGAAAGTGAGGAGACGCTCGCCCGCCTGCGCGGGCTCGGGCTTGAGCCGGAGCAGAATCACGCGCTGCTGCTGGCGCAGAGGGCGGGCGAGAGCTTCGAGCAATCCCTGACCGAGGAAGAGAGCCGCGAGATCATGGGAGCGCTCAACCGCTCACCCCGCCGGGCGATGATGGCCTGCCTGACAAACTGGGTGCTCGCCATCGTCCCCCTCGGCACGCGGGAGGAGTCGTCCGTCCCTTTCGCCCACGCCCTCGACGCGGCCCTGCGAGAGACGACCTCGGAGCCCATCCGCGTCGGGGCCGGGCGGCTCGTCAGGAAGATGTCCGACTTCCCCACCAGCTACCGCGAGGCTCAGGACGCGCTCTTCATAGCAGGCATCACCAACGACGAGGGCATCGTGAGGCACTACAACGACCTCGGGGTCTGGCGCCTGCTCCTGCGCACGGAGGAGAGCGAGCTTCAGAGGTTCTCGGAGTACTACCTGAGCCCCGTCGCGCTCCACGACCGCGAGCATCAGACCGGGTGGCTCACGACGCTTGAGACCTTTCTGGACCAGAACGGCAATCTTCGCGCCACGGCCCGCGCCCTCAACCTTCACCGCAACACGATCACCTACCAGGTCGAGCGCATCAGCCAGCTGCTCGGCCGGAGGCTCGACGACCCCGAAGTCCGGCTCAACCTTCAGGTCGCGCTCCGCGCCCGCCGCCTGCTGAAGTTACGGAATAAATCCCCGGAATAACACCCCCGCCCGGCGTTGCTGTGCTTGTGGCACAAACGAAGGGCCATGCGGCTGGTTCCATCACCCATTGTGAGCGAGGGCCGCATCCTTCAGAATTAAAACCTGAAAAGGAAACGGGTTTTAAACATGAGTGCATTGACCATAATAAAAAGAGATGATTCATCACCGGCGCGGATCACCCCCCGGATGCTCGGCACAGCGCAGGTGTTGCTTTCGACCTTCTGCTTCGGCGCTATCGGGACTTTCGCTAAGCTGGCCTACTCTTCCGGGCTCGACTCGTCCACGCTGCTCGCGCTCAGGTTCGCGGTCGCGGCGGCGGTACTGTGGCTCTATTTTCTGATCTCGAACCGCAGGTTGATCCGGATCGGGCGGAAGGAGCTTGCCACATGCGCGGCGCTGGGGCTCGCGGGCTACGGTATATTCTCAAGCCTGGTCTTCAAGTCTTTCGAAAGCACCCCGGCCTCGGTATCCGGCCTGCTGTTTTTCATCTACCCGGTCTTCGTCATCCTCATCGACTGGGTCGTCTCGCGGGAGCGGCCCGAAGTGGCCCTGTGGGCCGGCGCGCTCGTAATACTCGCGGGCGTCGCGGTGGGCGTGTTCGGCTCGCTCGGAGGCAACCTGACTATCGGCGTGCTGCTCGCCGCCGGGGGCGGGGCCTGGTACGCGGCATACGTCGTCACGTCGAGGCGGCTGCTGAAGGATCTGAACCCGCAGACGGTGGCGCTCTATGTCACGACCTTCGCGGCGGTCGGGTTCTCCCTGATGGGCGGCCCCCTGCTCTCGCACATCGGAGGGATCACGGCGCGCGGGTGGCTGCTGGTGCTCGCCATAGCGGTCATCTCGACGGCTGTGGCCCTGCTCTCGTTCTTCTCCGGGCTCGACAAGCTGGGCAGCGCCGAGGCGTCGCAGATAGGCACGTTCGAATTGATAGTAACGCTCTCTCTCGCGACCCTGGTGCTGGGCGAATCGATCACCCTGCCTCTTATATTAGGCGCGGCCTTCATACTCGCGGGGATGCTGATGGGCCAGCTCAGGCCGTCCCCTCGCCAGCGCGGTTGCCCCGACGACCTCCCCTGCGGCTGAGGGGTGACGAAGAATACATCTCGGACCCATCCGGTCTTAAGGAATCCCCGCAGCATTCCTCATTTCAGGAGATAGGGCATCGCGCGCCATTTTCAGAGGTCTTTAAACGCGCGGCCCTGGGCCGAGATGCAGAAAGTCGATTTCGCGGGAACATCATCATACCTCGCGGTCGCGGCGGCGGGCGAGACTCGACTGCTCCGCCGCGTGACGCTCTGGTTCCGCGCAATCGCGGTGACGCTCGGCCTCCCGCACGCATGGGCCGTGCGCCACGCGATGAATCCCGACGGGATCTCTTACCTCGACATGGCAGACGCCTACATGAAAGGCGACTGGGGCACGGCCCTCAACGCCCAGTGGAGCCCTATGTATTCCTGGATTCTGGGGCTCGCCAATATATTGGTCAAGCCCGGCCCCGGCCTGGAATTCCCCCTCGTCCATTTCGTGAACTTTCTAATATATCTGGCGGCGCTCGCCGGCTTCGAATACTTCATGCGCGAGATGTCGCGGGACTCGGGCGAAGTGTCGGCGCGGCCCCCGGAATGGGTGTGGAGGGTCGTCGGGTACACGCTCTTCATCTGGGTCTCACTCGTGCTGATCCCGTTCGAGTTGACCTGCCCCGATATGATCGTCGCCTGTATCGTCTACGTCGGTTCGGGCCTGCTCCTGAGGATTCGGAGAGGGCATTCGGGGAAGGGTGTGTTCGCGCTGCTCGGCCTCATTCTGGCGGCGGGCTACCTCGCCAAGGCCCCGATGTTTTTACTCGGCTTCGTCTTCCTGCTGGCGGGCGGGTTCGCTTCGGGAAGCATCCGCAAGGCCCTACCGCGCGTCGGCCTCGCGGGGGCGGTCTTCCTCGCGGCGTGCGCGCCTCTGATAGTCGCCCTGTCGGCGTCGAAGGGCCGGTTCAGCTTCGGGGAGAGCGGGAGGCTCAATTACGCATGGTACGTCAACGATGTCACGCGCTTCGTCCACTGGCAGGGCGAGGGGCACGGCCACGGAGCGCCCCTTCACCCCACGAGAAAGATTCACGAAGCGCCGGATGTCTACGAGTTCGCCGCGCCCATCCGGGCCACTTACCCGCCCTGGTATGACCCGTCTTACTGGTACGAAGGCGTCGAGCCCCGGTTCGACCTGAAAGGGCAGGCCCGGCTGCTCGGGTCGATGGCCTTCATCTGGTGGGACATTTTTATAAACACCCAGATTGTTCTCATAGCGATGGCGTTCTTCCTGTTTTATCTGGCGGGAAGGCCGCGCCTGCTCCTGAAAGCCCTCGCGCGCCAGTGGCTCTTATTTGCGCCCGCGCTCTCGGCGTTCGCCATGTACTCTCTCGTGAACCTTGAGCCCAGGTACGTCGCGCCCTTCGTCGTGCTTTTCTGGGCAGGCCTGTTCCGCGCGGCTCTGTCGCGCGCGGGCCTGTCACGCTCGCGCGGGCTTCCGGCGAGGGCCCCGGCAAGCGCGGCCGTCACGCTCGCGGTCGTTCTGCTACTCCCCCTGTCCGCCTCGATTCTCTTCAAGTCCGTGCAAGCCCCGAGCGAATCGGCGCGCGCGCAGGCGGAAGTGGCCCGAGCGTTGTCGGAGATGGGGGTCGACCAGGGCGACGGCGTCGGCGTCATCGGCGACTCGTTCCGCGCATACTGGGCGCGGCTCGCCCGCGTGCGGATCGTGGCGGAGATCGCCTCCCCCGGCCCGCTCGGAGAGATACCCGCGGCCGACGCGGACAGGTTCTGGACCGCGAGCGAAGAGGTGAGGGCTCGGGTCTTAAATATATTTGCGAATGCCGGGGCCGAGGTGATAGTCGCGGACGGCCTCCCCCTACTCTTCCCCGGAGAAGGGTGGCAAAGGATCGGGCAGACCGGTTATTACTTTTACCGCCTCTCCCCCTGAACTCACGAAATTACTCTTGCCGGAAACGCGCTCTATCTTAAGATAGACCCGCCCGCGAGCCCGAAATGGAACGGGGCGAGGATTAGACATTTCCTTCAAGCGGGACATATGCGGCGACATATTCATAAACGGGTTTCAGAATGCACGAGCCCCCGCTCGGGCGAGTCTTCCTCCATCGGCCGGCTTGGGACAGGTCACACACAGGCGAGGCGGTGGGCCGGACGGGGGCGTCGTGCAAGTTAAAGAAGGGCAGCGATCCTCTCAAATCATCAAGAACGTTCTGATGAACTGGACCGCGTTCGCCTCGACCCTGCTGGTCGGCTTCATGATGTCGCCGTTTCTGGTCGGGCACCTCGGCGATTCGGTCTACGGCGTTTGGGTGCTCGTGGGCTCTCTGGTCGGCTACCTGGGGCTGCTCGACTTCGGGCTGACGCCCTCGATAGTGAAATTCGTGGCCGAGTACCGGGCGCGCGGGGACCAGAACGCGCTCAACCGGCTCGTGACGGGGAGCCTGATAGTCTACTCACTGATGGGGCTCGCCTCGCTCGTCTTCAGCTTCACGGTCGCCTTCAATTTCAACACCCTGTTCAACTCGCCTCTCGACTCCGGTACGGCGGCGGCCGTCGCGATTCTCGCGGGCATCAACCTCGCCATCGGCTTTCCGGCCGCGGTCTTCATCGGGGTGGTCCGAGGCTACCAGAGGTACGACCTCGACGCGACCATAACGTCGCTCATGATCTTCGCCCGCAGCGCCTTCTTCGTCATCTTCACGCTGAAGGGCTACGGCATCATCGGGCTCGCCATCACGACCTTCGCGTTCGACATGGTGAGGCTCGCCTTCCTCGTCCGGTGGGCCTTCAGGCTCAACCCGAACATCCGAATAGCGCGGGAGCACTTCGACACCTCACAGCTTAGGAAGCTGTTCGGCTACAGCGTCTTCGTCTTCATGATCTCCTGCGCCAAGCAGATGATCTACTTCTCCGATTCCGTAATCATCGGAGTGTTCCTCTCGACCTCGTCGGTGACGGCGTTCTTCATAGCCGGGCGGCTCGTCTCCTATCTCCGGCTCCTGGTGGAGGAGATGGTCGGAGTCCTCGCGCCGACGACATCAGACCTCGACGCGCGCAACGACCACGGGGGCATAAGCGAGCTGCTCATCATCAGCACCAAGTACATGCTTCTGATCGCCCTGCCGGTGTCGGCCGTCTTCTTCGTAATGGGAGACACTTTCATATCGCTGTGGATGGGGCCGCAGTACGCGAGCAGCGCGGTGATCCTGACCATACTGACCGTCGGGTGCCTGCTCAACCTGATGGAGATGCCGGCCTACACGATCCTGCTCGGGCGCGGCAAGCACAGGATAGTCGCCTGGTTCACGTGCGGGCAGGCGGCGGCCAACCTGACGCTCAGCCTCCTGCTCGTGAAGCGGTACGGGCTCGTCGGCGTGGCGCTCGGGACGACGATACCGATGGTGGCTTCGACGCTCGTCGTGCTGGTGATCTATATCAAGTACCACCTGAATCTCAGCCTCGCGGAATACCTGAGGCGCGCGGTGCCGATGCCCCTGCTGATGCAGATTCCGTTCGTCTCCGCCCTGCTGCTGCTGAAGGGATACAGCGCGCCTTCTTCCCTGCCGGCCTTCTTCTTAGAGATCGCGGTCCTCTTCGTCCCGTACGGCGCGCTAGCCTTCTCCCTTTGCCTGAGCCGAGACGAGCGCCGCCCGTTCCTGAAGCTCGCCGAAAAATTCGGCCTGAAGCTCTCGCCCCGGTTCTCATAAGCCCCGGAGCGCGCGGCCCCCTCCTCTCCGGTCCCTGGCCCCTGCCCCCTGACCTCTGCTAATATCACGCTCTTTCACTCTTTTTTCGGGAAGGACCGAGGAAACCGAGAATGCAGAAAAAGACGCCCAGTGCCCTGTGGATCGCCCTGTGCCTGCTGTCATTCGCCGCTTCGGGTTGCACCAGCGCTAACCAGAACAGTAATCAGGCGGACCCCGTCGCGCAGACGGCCGCCCCGCAGAGGGCCGCGAAGTGGGTCGCGCAATTCCGCTCGCCGTCGTCCGCCGGGTACGCGGGCCCGAACCTCGGCGTGTTCTCTTACGCTTCCATATCCGTCGTATCGCCCTCGGTCGTATTCGTCGCGGGCGACATGCCCGACTCGAAGAACGCTGAGGGCCGCGCGGGCGTGGTCGTCCACACCACGGACGGCGGCCGCAACTGGAAAGAGACGGTCGTCCGGCCGCCGGGCATGGAAATCCCCACGCTCAACGGGATTCATTTCGTCGATCAGAACACAGGATGGGCCGTGGGA
The DNA here is from genome assembly GCA_035634255.1 of Blastocatellia bacterium. Taxonomy (GTDB): domain Bacteria; phylum Acidobacteriota; class Blastocatellia; order UBA7656; family UBA7656; genus DATLMR01. The sequence goes on along the minus strand of DASQDI010000012.1, from coordinate 47,132 downwards.
CTCGATTCCAAGGATAATGGCGTCGTGCTCAAGACCGTAGACGGCGGGGCCTCGTGGAGCGCCCAGAAGCTCACCTTCAAGCAGAGGCCATCCTGCATCTTCTTCGTCGATTCGAGCAACGGGTGGATGGGAGGCGGGACGCCCCTGCCCGAGGACGAAGAGAGTGAAGGCGGGCCGAGCGACCTGCTCGCCACGACCGACGGCGGCGCCACATGGAAGTCCGCGCGGCGACTGCCCGTAACCATTCGCGACGTCTTTTTTCTCGATAAATCGAGGGGATGGGCGGCGGGCTACAGGGGCGCGATTTACCAGACCACCGACGGGGGGACGAGTTGGGTTCAGCAGCGCAGCGAGCTTGAAGTCCCCGAAGGGAGCGCGAGGACGACCGGCGAGATGGGCCAGAGGTTTTCGATCACGGGCATACAATTTCTCGACCCGCAGAACGGGTGGGCGAGCGCCTCAGCCGACGAGGCGAATGCGGGGCGCGCGCTAGGGACCAACAACGGCGGGACCACGTGGGTGCGGCGATGGATAGTCGCGGACTCCGGCGTCAACGACATCTTCTTCCTGAGCCCCACGGTCGGGTGGGCCGCCACCAATCGCGGCCGGTTCATCTATCACACCCCCGACGGGGCGAGGTCCTGGTTCAGTGAGCCCATCATCTTCGAGCAGGAGCTCCCGATTTACCGCCTGGCGGGGGCCGACCTCAACCACGTCTGGGCGGTCGGGGGAGGCGCAATCTACGCGCGCATGGTCGAGTAGCGATGGTCGAGTAGCGGTTGAGCCTCTTTAAATAATTTGCAGCCTGTTCCATAAACGACCCTTGTTGATCGAGCTAATCAGGAGATACCAATGCCTATAAGAACCCGGCCTCACCGGAAGAGGCTCGCCCTCATTCTTTTCATGGCGCTGCTCGGCGCTTACAACCCCGGAAGCGCGGCCGAAACAATCGCGGCCGGCCCGCAGCGCGCGGAGAGGGCGGCAAGCGCCGCGGCTAGGGTCCCGGCCCCGCGCGACGTGCTGGGCTTCACGCCCGGCGACGACCGGAAGCTGGCGAGCTGGGATCAGTTCGTGGATTACTTCAAGCGCCTCGACCGGGCGAGCGACCGCGTGGTCCTTCAGGAGTTGGGCAAGACGACCTTGAACCGGCCTTTCCTGCTCGCGATCATATCGTCGCCCGCGAACCTCGCGCGCCTCGACCGGTTTAAGGAGATTCAGCGGAGGCTGGCCGACCCCCGCACCCTCGCGGGCAATCAGGCCGAGGCCGACAGGCTGATCGCCGAGGGCCGCGCCATCGTGCTGATCACCTGCGGGATTCACTCCACCGAAGTCGGGGCGAACCTCGTCTCGATGAACATCGCCCACCGCCTCGCTTCGGACGACTCGCCGGAGACGCGAGACATTTTAGACAAAACGATAGTGCTGCTCGTCCCTTCGCTCAACCCGGACGGCGTAGACATCGTGAAAAATTGGTACGACAAAACGTTAGGCACCCCCGCCGAGGGGACCAGCCCGCCGGAGCTTTACCATCACTACACGGGACACGACAACAACCGCGACTGGTACGCCTTCACGCAGGTCGAGACGCAGATGACCGTCGATAAGGTCCACAACGTGTGGCACCCGCAGATCGTCCACGACATACACCAGCAGGGGGAGAGGGGCACGCGGTTCTTCATCCCCCCTTACGTCGAGCCGTGGGAGCCGAACGTCCCCCCTCTGATTCAGGCCGGGGTGAATTTCATGGGCTCGTCGATGGCATGGGAGATGATCTCGGAAGGCAGGACCGGGGTGGTCATCAACGGAGTCTATGACGCCTGGACGCCCGCGCGCGCTTACCAGCATTACCACGCGGGGATCCGCATTCTGAGCGAGACGGCGTCGGCCCGCCTCGCCTCGCCCATCACGGTGCCGTTCGACAGGCAGACGCCTCAGGTCAACGTCGACCCGAAGGTGCGGACCTGGAACTACCCTCTCCTGTGGAAGGGCGGCGAATGGCGTCTGGCCGACATAGTCGGCTACCAGCAGTCGGGGGCCTTCGCCCTGATGCGCAACGCGGCGAGGCACCGCGAGAGGTGGCTGCGCGACTTCTACCGGATAGGCAGGGACGCCGTGCGCGAAAGGGGGGACGGAGGGCCCTTCGCCTTCATCATCCCCCCGCAGAAGAGTGACAGCGAGTGGAGGCGGTTCGGCCTCTCAAGGCTTGAGTCGATACTCGCGCGCGGGGGCGTCGAGATCAAGGCCGCGACCGCCGGGTTCGAGGCCGGAGGCGCGAAGTACCCCGCGGGGACCAGGGTGATATTAATGAATCAGCCCTACGGCGCGTTCGCCAAGACTCTGCTCGAGCCGCAGCAGTACCCGGACCTGCGCGAGTATCCGGGCGGGCCTCCGCGCAGGCCTTACGACGTGACGGCTCACACCCTGCCCCTGTTGATGGGGGTGAACGTGGTGCAGGCGGATGCCCCGTTCGCCGCGCAATTGAGCGACATCAAGCCCGCCACGCCGAATCCCAGCGCGCTGAGCGCGGGCGGGGCGCGGCTCGCGGTCTACAGGAGCTATCAGGCGTCGATGGATGAAGGCTGGACTCGGTGGGTCCTCGACCGGCACCAGATCAAGTACACCTCCCTGTTAGATAAAGAGATTCGCGGGGGCGGGTTGCGGGCGAAATATGACTGCATCCTCATCCCCGACCAGAGGCCGCGACAGATCGTCGAGGGCCTCGCGAAGAGTCGCTACCCTGAGGAGATCTCGGGCGGCATCGGAGACGCGGGCGTGCGCGCGCTCAACGAGTTCATAGAGGAGGGCGGCACCGTCATCACCCTCAATGGGGCGTCGGACTTCGCGATAGAAAAACTCGGCGCGCCCGTGACCAAGGCTCTGGAGAACGTCGCCCCGAGGGATTTTTACTGCCCCGGCTCCATACTCAGGATCAAGTTCGACCCGGAGAGCAGCCTGGCCCGCGGAGTCCCGGCCCTCGGGTCGTCGCGCGACGAGACCGTCGCGTGGTTCGAGACCGAGAGCGACACCAGAGAAGACCGCCGGGTCGACACCAGCACGGCCTTCGAGCCGAAGAATGCGAACGCGCGCGTGATAGCCCGCTTCGCGGACGCGAAAGAACTGCTGCTCAGCGGGTGGCTGCTCGGAGCCGAAAAGCTCGCGGGCAAAGGCGCGTTGGTGGAAGTGAAAAAAGGAAAGGGCCGCATCATACTGTTCGCCTACAGGCCCCAGTACAGGGGCCAGAGCGTCGCCTCCTTCCCCTTCCTCTTCAACGCGATTGAGACGAGCCGGGGTCAGTGATCAGGGATCAGGAGTCAGGGGAGGAAGTGGGAGGTGACATGGGATTCTGTAAAGAGGGTCTCAAGTCTTAACTCCCCGGCCCCTGGCCCCCGGCCGCCGACCCCTGTAGAATACTTCCACGTCCAAAAATATAATGGGGGTAACGCAACGATGAATCGGTTTCTTCTATTGGCCTGTTCCCTTCTCTCGATCTTTGCCGTCGCTTTCGGCGGCGTCGGCCAGAAGCGCGCGGCGAGCACGTCAGGGGCGATGAACCCTCCGCCCGCGGCTCTCGAAGCCATCAAGGCGGACAATCTGATGAAACACATCAGGACTCTCTCCGCCGACGATTTCGAAGGGCGCTCCCCGGCGACGAAGGGCGAGGAGTTGACGATCAACTATCTCGCCGACGAATTCAAGAAGCTCGGCCTCGCGCCCGGAAACACCGACGGCACCTATTTCCAGAAGGTGCCTCTCGTGGGCATAACTACGAGCACGGCCAGCTCGCTCGACATCCACGCGGGCAGCAAGAACATCAGCCTGAAGTACCCCGACGACTTCGTCGCGCGGACGATGCGCATGGTGGAGAAGGAAGGCTTCAACGGGGAGATGGTCTTCGTCGGCTACGGGGTCGTCGCGCCCGAGTACAACTGGAACGACTACAAGGACGTTGACGTGCGCGGCAAGGTGCTGGTGATGCTCGTCAACGACCCTCCCGTGCCCGACCCCTCGGACCCGTCGAAGCTCGACCCGAAGACTTTCGGCGGCAAGGCGATGACCTACTACGGCAGGTGGACCTATAAGTACGAGATCGCCGCCGAAAAAGGGGCCGCCGGCATACTCATCGTTCACGAGACGGTCCCGGCCGGTTACGGATGGGAGGTGCCGAGGGGCAGCTTCACCATAGAGAATTTCGACCTCGTCTCCAAGGACAACAACATGTCGCGCGTGCCTATCGAGGGGTGGATTCACCTCGACAAGACGCGCGAGCTTTTCGCGACGGCGGGCAAGGACTTCGACGCTCTGAAGCGCGCGGCCCTGAGCCGAGACTTCAAGCCGGTCCCGCTCGGAGCGCACGCGCACTTCACGGTCGAGAACAAGATCCGCCGCAGCGATTCGAATAACGTGGTGGCAAAGATCGAAGGGTCCGACCCGAAGCTTAAAGACCAGTACGTGATCTACACGGCGCACTGGGACCACCTCGGCATAGGTCTCCCCGACGCCGAGGGCGATAAGGTCTACAACGGGGCGATAGACAATGCCACGGGGACCGCCGCCCTAATCGAGATCGCGCGCGCGTTCAAGGCCCTGCCGAAACCGCCACGCCGCTCGATCCTATTCCTGGCGGTCACGGCCGAGGAGAAGGGGCTGATCGGCTCGAAGCACTACTCGGAGAATCCGATCTACCCGCTCGAGAAGACCGTCGCCGCGATCAACATGGACGCGCTCAACGTCTTCGGCCGCACGCGCGACATGATCGTGGTCGGCTATGGGGCATCGACCCTTGACGACGTGCTGGCCGAAGCCGCCTCGACTCAGAAGCGGGTACTCAAGTCAGACCCGGAGCCGGAGAAGGGCTTTTACTATCGCTCCGACCACTTCAATTTCGCCAAGCAGGGCGTGCCCGCGCTCTACGCCGACGGGGGCAACGAGTTCATCGGCAAGCCCGCCGGGTATGGGGCGGAGAAGAGTGACGAGTACCTGAAAGTCCGCTACCACAAGCCCGCCGACGAGATAACGGACCAGTGGGACCTGTCGGGTATGGTGGAAGATTTGAGGCTCCTTTTCAACGTCGGCTACCGGGTCGCGAGTACGGATAAGTACCCCGAGTGGAAGCCGGGCAACGAATTCAGAGCCCGCCGCGAAGAGATGTTGAGGAAGGCGGGCGTGAAGTAGCACGCCGCATCAACTTGATAGGGGAGGGTCAGTGGCCGGGAGTCAGGGGCCAGGCATGGGACCCGTAATTTTGATTTACTCGAAAGCGATTCCGTAAAGAGAGTTTCAAATCACTAACGGGAGTCAAGGCTGCGATTTCCCGCCCTGACTCCCGGCCCCTGACGACTGACCCCTGACGACTGACCCCTGACGCTTACCACCTTGGCTCTCTGCGCTGTCCGCGCCCGCCGCCTCCGCCGCCGCCGTAGCCACCGCGCCCGCCGCCTCCGCCGCCGCGTTCAGGGCGAGGGCGCGCCTCGTTCACGTTGATGGCCCGGCCGTTCAGCTCGTACCCATTGAACTGTTGAATAGCTTTCGCCCCGGCGTCCTTGTCCATCTCGATGAAGGCGAAGCCGCGCGAGCGCCCCGTATCCCGGTCGGTTACAATCGTGGCCGACTCCACCTCTCCAGCCTGCGAGAACAGGTCGGTGAGATCGTTCTCCGTCGTCTGGTACGACAGATTTCCAACGAATATTCTCATTCTATCTCCTGAGTTTCTTTAGTAAGGTAGTTCTTGGGACCCGCCTCGCTATCCGGCAGAGAGTCGAGCAGAGAATTTCTTCAGACACTTCCGAACAGAACAGACGCGCTCCCCTGACACATATAACGGCGGCCGCAGGCCCCCCCGATCAGAACGCCCGCTATACTACCAGCACGCGATTGATTTGTCGAGAAATTGTTATTTAGATGACACTGGCCTATGGGTTATCAATTATGACGGCAAGCTCCGTCTCTTCCCCCACCGCCCTGTTCCCCGCGAAGTCCTCTGCGAATACCTTTATCAAGTACCTCCCCGAAGGTATTCGCGGCGTCTGAAGGGAGCCCTCGCGGGCCTCCCCGTCGCGGACGCGGTTCGTGATTATGTACTTGAATTTTGTGGGGGTCCCGTACGCGCTCACCCCGCTCCCCCGCGCGAAGGTCACGAAGGTGGCCTCGTCGCCGCCCGGCATCCGGTTGAACTCCATGTTCACGAGAGGCTGCTCGTAGCCCCGCAAAGGCGTGCCGTCTTCCTTCAACAACTGGTACCCGGCCCTGTAGAGCCCGAGCTTTCGGCCGGCCGCGTTGCCATCGACCCGGTCATACGCCGTGACCACGATGTCCACGTCTCCGCGCACGAGCAGGCGGCCGTCGCGCTTCTCGGTCAGAACATTCCCTGAGGCGTCGGCGACCTCGATCCCGCGCGGCTCGATGACAGGCGCGACCGTATCTTTGAACCCGACGAACGGGATGAAGATCGGGTTGGCCTGCGCATTCCAGGGGCCGAGGTTCATGTGCACGTGGTAGAGGCGGTTGAGAGTGCCGATGAAATCTCCGACCCTGAACCGCGTCCCGCGCCGCACCCGGATGGCCGAGAGGGCTCCCGACGCGCTGTCGTACGCGGGCCTGAATCTCTCGCCGGGCCGCACCTGAGACTTAACGTCCCGGCCCACTCGGATGTGGATGTAGCTCATCACGCCGATCCTTATCCCCTCGTTCGTGCTTTCCAGGCCCCACGCGGGAACGGGCGAGCTTACTTTTTCGTCGAGCACGGAGACGACCGACTCGCCCATATTGCCGCGAACGTCGAGGCCGCTGTGCAGGTGATGGAGCGCGACCCCGCCGGGCGCTCCCCTCGCCTCCCCGAAAACGCCGGTCACTTCGTGCGCCTGATCCTGGGGGTTCAGAGGCCAGGGAAATGTCGCCCCGATTCCGAGGCTCTCGGCCGACAATAGCGGGACAATAGGATCAGGGTCTTCCGCGGAATTATCAGGGTTATCGGTGGGAGGTTGATGGAAGATGACCGGCTCCGCCTCGGAGGTCGTGACCGAGGCGGGGCTGGCCTGGGCAATCTGCCTGACCAAATAATTCTGCGTGTCCGTGACGTACACGTTCCCTTTTCGGTCCACGGCGATTCCCGACGGGCCGTTGAATTTCGCCAGAGCGCCGGGGCCGTCCGCGTAGCCGGACCTCGAGCCGGCGAAAAGGCTTATTTCGCCTTCGGGGCTGATGCGATGAACCTGCCCCCCTTCGCTCGCGACGAAGAGGAAGCCGTCGTGAGTCATGGCGAGGCCGATGGGCTTATCAAGGCTCGCCTCGTTCCAGGGCGCTCCGCCTTCGGTCCGCTCCCCGCCGGCAATCGTGATCACCTCGCCCTGTCGGGTGACCTTTCTGACCCGGTCGTTACCAGAGTCGGACACGAAGACGTTTCCATGCTGGTCTGCCGCGACCCCGCAGGGCGTGTCGAACTTCGCATCCCCCGACGGGCCGTCTAAGAACCCTTGAACGCCGGAGCCCGCGACCGTGGAGACTTCCCCTTCGGGGGTGATCCTGCGAATGCGGTCGTTGTAGGCGTCGGCCACCAATATATTTCCGCCCTCGTCTACGGTGACCCCCATCGGCCCGTCGAACTCGGCCTCTAGCGCGGGCCCATCCCTGTAGCCGGCTCTCCCGCTCCCCGAGATCGTGCTCACCTGTCCTTTCCTGTCGAGCCTGCGGATTCGGTTATTGGAAGTGTCAGCGATTATGATGTTCCCGTCCGCGTCAACCGCGATGCCCGAGGGGGTGTTGAACGACGCGGAAGAGGCCGCGCCGTCGGAGAAGCCTTCTTCCGAGCCCGCGATAGTTTCGACCGCGCCCGCCGGCGTGATGCGCCTGATGCGGTTGCTCGCGCCCGCGTCGGAGACGATCACGTTGCCGTCTTCGTCGGCCGCTATGCCGAAAGGGTCTCTGAACATGGCCTCGCGCTTCGGCCCATCTTCGAGACCCGGACGGCCCGCGCCCGCCAGCGTCGTGACGACTCCGACGCCGTCGCGCAAGGTCGGAACGGGCTTCGTTTTAAGCGCCAGGTAGGCGAACAGAAAAATCCCGCCACCGGTCGCGAGGATCAGCGCCGCCAGTAATATCTTTCGCATCGAAATATCTTTGGTTCAGAGGAGCATCAATTTTAGAGGCCAGTCCCTCGCGCCTCTTCGACGACGTTCGCGAAGAGGCGCGAGGGACTGGAAGCTCTGGCCGACGGGCTCACCTTGAGAGGCGGCTGATTTCGTCGAAGTAGCGGACGAACATCTTCATCCCTCCCGAGGCCATGCCCCAGTCGAAGTTCTCGTTCTTCGCGTGATACCCATGCTCGGGCAGAGAGAGGCCGAGGAAGACGATGGGCGCTTTCAGGTACTTCTTCATGGTGACGACCGCCCCTATCGACCCGCCCTCGCGCGTGAAAGCGGGCTGGCGTCCGAATGCGTGCCTCATCGCCTCCGACGCCGCGTCCGCGTATGGCCCGGAGAACTCCCCGAGGTACGGCTCCAGGGCGGAGATGAACTCGGTCTTAACGTCGGGGTTTCGCTCGCGAACGAAATCGCGGATCAGCCTGAAGACCTTCTTCGGGTCCTGGTCCGGCACGAGGCGCGTGCTTATCTTCGCCTGCGCGCGGTAAGGCACGATGGTCTTCACGCCCGGCCCCTGGTAGCCTCCCGTGATCCCATGCACTTCGAAGGTCGGCTCGGCCATAATGGCTTTGAGCACTCGCGCGGGGTCGTCGAAGCGGAGCTTCTTCAGTTCGTGGGCCGCCCTGAATTTCTTCGGGGTGAAGCCCGAGTCGAGGAAGCTCTGCACCTCTTTCTTGGTGGCGCGGAGCACGTCATCATAAAACCCCTTGATCTTCACGCGCCCCGTGTCGGCGTCATAGCACTCGGAGATTACCTTGCAAAGCTCCCCGATTGGGTTGCGGGCCGCGCCGCCCGTGAGCCCTGAATGCACGTCTTTCTCGCCCGTTTCGAGCGACATCGTCAGCATCATGGCCCCGCGCAGGCCATAAGGTATCGCGGGCCGGCTGCGCGATATCCATATCGTGTCGCTCACGAGCACGGAGTCGGTCCTGAGCCGCGCGGCGTTGTTCCTGATGAAGTGCTCGAAGTTCGGGCTGCCGATCTCCTCTTCGAGCTCCCAGATGAAGTTTATGTTGAGCGGGGTGCCGTTCTCTGCGCTGTAGCGCGCGGCGGTCATGGCGGAGATGGCCGGCCCTTTGTCGTCGGTCGTGCCGCGGCCTTCGTACCTGTCGCCGTCCTTGTTGAAGGCGAAGGGGGCTTTGTGCCACTCCTCGGGGTTCGCCGGCTGCACGTCGATGTGGTTGTAGATGGAGACGGTCGGGTTGTTCGCGCCGGTCTCGATGCGCCCGAACACCACGGGGTTTCCGGGCGTCTCGACGACCTCGGCCTTCGCGCCGATGGATTCGAGGTACTGGCGGGCGACTTCGGCCCCGCGCCTGATGTCGTCCTTGCGCTCGGGCTCCATGCTTATGGTCGGGATCTCGACCAGTTCCGCGAGCTTGCTCTCAAACTCGTCGCGCGAGCCGCGGATGAAGGAATCGAGCCCTCCGTATAGTTTCCCATTTTCAGACATAGTGGTCGCGTGAATCTCCTTTTAAATTAGTCCGGCCATTATGATGACCGCCCTTCGGCACTGTCAAGCAACGGCCCCCGAGTCACGTTGACCCGGTCAATAAAAGGCAATAATATGTGCGCGCTCTTCTTTATTCCGTTCCGAAGGGACGGGCCTTACCGAGGTCAGGAGGTTACGATGCGCTGTCCACTTCTACCGCGTTCCGTTTGCTCCATCATTGTGGCGATTTCTCTCTCCCAACTCTGCTTTATTCAGGCGGCCCAGCAGCCGCAGGGCGAAGTCAGGAAGCACGCCTGCGACCAGGAGGGCGCTCTGTTTCTCGCCCTGCAACAGGTCGAAGAAGTGTCGGGGCTCGACCCCTCGATCTCTTCGATCTCAATACGGGTCCGGATAGCCGAGCTGATATGGCCGAGCCGTGAAGAGAACGCCCGAGCTATCCTGACCGATGCTTACGACTCGGCGAGCAGGTATTTTCAGGATAAGGCCGATGCGACCAGCGTCGAAGACAGGCTGCAGGTGTTGTTCGAAGACCCGCGCTTTACCGTCATTCGGGCCGTCGCACGGTACGACCCAAAGTGGGCCAGAAAACTTACCGAGGCCGCGCTCGAAGAGATGGAGCGAATGATCGAGGCGAAAGGCTCCGGCCGACAGCCCATCAGAGACGCGGGGGAAAAGCTGCTGCACGTAGCCCATTCGCTACTGCCCATAAATCAGGGACTCGCGCTGGAGATGGCGAGGAGGAGCCTTCAATACTCCATCGACCCGCAACTCATAAACTTCCTCTACCGCCTCTCCGAAGTTGACCAGGAGGCCGCCGACCAGTTTTACCGCGAGGCGCTCAGGGTCGGCGCCGGGAAGTCATTAGAGGCGCTGCTCTCGCTCTCCCCGTACCCTTTCGCGCTCGACCGCTCCGTCGGCTCGCCCGCCAACGTGTACATCCACAGCGTCCCAAAAAATCTGGTCACCAGCGCCGAATTGCAGGGCCTCTTTCTGGATCAACTGCTCGCCCGCGCGGTAAAGGTGATAGGGCCGCCTGGGGAGGCGTCGGGGAATGAAGAGAAGACTTTCAGCCATCTGGGGGACCCCGCGCAGATTTACCTCGCGATCACCGGCGTAGAGCCGGCGGTCGCGCGAGCCTTCCCCTCCCGCCTCAAATCGTTTCAGGACGCGAAGCAGCTACTCAGAAACCGCATGACCGGTGAGGACTTCAAAGACGTCTCCGCCAATTTAGAAAGGTCGCGAGAGGCGGGCGGCGGCTCCTTTGAATCGGCCCTGAAGGAGTTCGAGCGGACGCCCGAAGGCGGGGAGAAAGATTTAAACCTGCTAAATGCCCTTGATGCGGCCCGCGACGGCCAGAGCCTCGATCAGGTCCTCGGCCACATCAGGAAGATGAGCGACGAGAGCCTGCGGGACCAGATGCTCGACAGGTTTTATTTTAAGAGGGCGCAGGTCGCCATAAAAGACGGGCTGCCGGACGAAGCCAAGCAGTTCGCGGATAAAGTCAGGAAGGCGGACTACCGCGCCTACCTCTATTACGAGACCGCGGCGGAGACGCTGAAGCGGATAAACGATAAAGCGCGCGCGGGTGAGATGCTCGAAGGGATTCTCTCTATCGCGGAGAAGGCCCCGGACACTAACGAGAAGGCGCGGATATTACTCAGCGTCGTCTACCTGTATTCGAAGTTCGATCACCTGCGAGCCTTCGAAGTCCTGAACACAACCATCAAGACGATCAACCGCGTGGGAAATCCCGTCATAAACAGGGGCTATTTCACTCAGACGATAAGAGGGAGAAACTTCAGCACCTACAGGAGCACGAGGATGGAAGGCTACAGCCTCGAAAGCGCCCTCGGCGGTCTCGCCCCTCAAGACTTCGAGCGCGCGCTGTTCGCCGCGCGGACGCTTGAGAACAAGGGACTGAGAGCTTCTGCCATAATCGCCCTGATCTCCCCGTGCCTGAAACCGTCAGGGGAGAAATAGGGAGGCTCGCGGCGGGCGAAGCTCAGCCAGGGAGGGGCGACGATCTGCGATGGTCTTTTTTACGTCGCCCCTCCGAGGCTGAAGAGGTAAGGATGACCTACTGGCTGCCCTTCTGCTCGCCGGTCTCCTTGGTCTCTTTTTCAAGCGTCGCGATTGTCTGCATGATCCGGGCCTTCTGCGCGGGGTTGCTCTTGGCTTCCACGGCCTTTCTGAGGGCCAGCAGGTGCGCCGTCTTCAAAGCCTTATCGGCCGAGGTCTCGACGTCAGGCTTGACCCCGGTCCCCTCCCAGTTGGTCTTCGATATGGGGTTGATCGCGCGGCCCTGAGGCACTCCCACCATGAAGTGCGCGTTTATTCGCCGGGGCCCCCCCGGATGCGCGCCGCCGCCCGTGGTCTCTCCGACGATGGTGGCCCTCTTCAGGTTCTTCAGATTGTAGGTGAACTCCTCGGCGGCGGAGAACGTGGTACCGCTCGTCAGCACGTAGACATCCTTCTTGCCGTACCGCTTGCCGGGGACGTAGGGCAGGGTCCACCACTGGCGAGTCGAGTTGTCGGGCCGCCAGTAGATGTCGTTGAGGTGGACCGGGTCGCCCTCGAACAGGTAGCTCGAAATGAGGGCGACCATCGCCGGGCTGCCGCCCCCGTTCTTGCGGAGGTCGATTATCAGGGAGTCGGTGTTGGCGAGAAAGTTCATCGCCGCGGCCACCGTGTCCCCGCCCGAAGTCGCGTCGTAAAAGCCGCGCAGGTCGAGGTAGCCGACGTTGCCTTCGAGCCGCTCCACCTTCTCGAACCCCCAGTTCGCGGCCTTCATCGAGTTCTGGAACTCCTGAATCTCTTCGGGCGACGGCTCCGATCCGGGGCGGCGCTCGGGGATCGGGTTGGCCCTGAAGACGACGCGCAGGTGCTTATCGCGGCTGACCTCGCGCAGGTGGCCCGTGAGCATCTCCGCGAAGGCGCGCGCGCTGGTCACGGAGTCGTATTCTTTCCTCTGCACGCGGTCGCGCAGGGCTTTCTCCATCTGCTTCGCGACATCGGGGAAGACGTAATAGTCGTTCAGGTTCTTTATCGCGCCCTCGATCACCTCTTCGCGCATCTTCGCGTCAACCGTCATATCCTCGGCGGCTCGCCCTGCCGCGGGGGCCTGGGCGGGGCTCGCGCCCGCGGTCGCGCCCGGCTTCTTCCCGTCGACCGGGTCCGTGGGCTCAAGCCCTATGCCGATGATCTTGTTCGGCGGCTGCGCCTCGACCGTGAGCCTTATCTTAAACCACTGGCCCTTGCTGGCCTGAAGCACGGCCTCGACGGCGTGCTCGGACGAGTCGAGGATTTTGCGGACGGCGAACGTGCCTAATTCCTGCTGCATCTGTTTGTCCTGTTCCAGCATCCCCTCGACGCCGCCGGCGAGAACGCCCTCGGAGTCGTTATTCTGGTGGAAGTCTCGCATGGCCTTAAGGTCGCCGGTGTTGAAGGCGGAGACGAAGGCGGACAGTCTTCGCCCGGCGGAGGTCTCCGGCAGCTTCAGGCCGTCGCCCGCCTGCGCCATCGCCGACACGATCAACAAGGCCAATGAGAACGAGAGGCCGGTAATTTTCTTCAGTTTCATAATCGTTCCTCTTATCGCGCATGAATGTTTCAGGGCCGTCTATACCCCTCGCCGCAAACGCGGCCACACGAACTATGATAAATCTAACACCGCGCGCGCGGGCCGTCTTGCACGTTTGAAAGATGTTTGACGGGAGGAAAGATCGGCGCTAGCCCCTGACCCCCGCCTTATATTCCGAAGGGGTCATCCCGGTCAGGGATTTGAAGATTCTGGAGAAATGGCTCTGGTGCGCGAACCCCGCCGCGAGGGCGATGTCGACCAGAGGGGTCTCGGACCGCGACATCTCCCGGCAGGCGAACTCGACGCGGAGCCTGCGCGTGTAATCCCCGATGGTGCAGTGGTGGTGTTTGCGGAAGACGCTGGCTAGGTAGACCGGGTGCACCCCGACCGAATCCGCGATCCGGGCGACTGAGAGGCTCTCGGAGAAGCGCTCGCGGATCAGTTCTTCGGCCTCCCCGAGCCACCGAGGGACCTCGGACTCGGGGCCCTTCGAGGCGCGGCGCGAGGCTTCCGCTATGAATTCGAGCATGAGCCCTTCGATGGCGAGGTCCGAGAGTTCGTCGCGGCTGTGGAACTCGCGGTAGAGCTTCATCGCGAGCGAGGCGAGCGTGCCGCCCTGGAATTCCGAGGGGCTTTCGAGAATCCGGGAATGCTCTCTGACGCGCTCGGTCCACAGGGGGCCGATCTCGATGTTGAACGAGCGCGCCTCCTGGTCCTGGAAGGTCTCCGAGTGCGTCTCGTCGGCGGGGTGGAAGGCGAGGGTCAGGGCTTTGCAGGAGCGGGTCTTCCTGCCGTAGGTTTCGACGTACCCGCCCTGGCGGACGAAACAGATGTAGCCGCGCTCGTGCGAGTGCTTGGGGAGCCTCGCCCCCGGAGGGTAAGCGGTCTCGGTCATCGTGAAGCCCGCGACTTCGCGGCTCTTTATCACCTGCCCGCAGTAATGGCCGCGCGGCAATTTCATCTCCATAATCTCGCCCTCCTCAGGCGCGTATTTATATCACTTTCGGCCCGGCTTACAAAAACCGTAAACGCCCCGCCCGCTCCACTTGTTCCGCGACCGGGCGCCCCCCGGCCCTGCGGGGCGGCCCCGAATCCGTGACACCAATCACTGCAAATGGGCTGCTTTACGTGCTAATATCTCTTGTGTAGAATTCGATGCTCGCTTAGAGTTCATACGCAAGCAATATTATAAACGGGCGGCGGGCGGTTCGCCGCCTCGGGGCCGGGGTTGTAAGCGTCTGAAGGCTTCACGGAGGCTGCGTAACGTCAGGACTTTTAATCCCTCGGGTGACGCCGGAAGGACTCCGCAATCAAACACTAGGATGGGAGCTTATGGAATCAACAACGATCCTCAACAACGTAGAAGAGAAGCATATCGAAGAGCTGGACACGGTCGTCATCCGATTCGCGGGCGACTCCGGCGACGGCATGCAGCTCACGGGAACGCAGTTCACGAATACGACGGCGGTGGTCGGCAACGACATCTCGACCCTGCCGGACTTTCCCGCGGAGATTCGCGCGCCGGCCGGTTCTCTTCCGGGCGTGTCGGGCTTTCAGCTCAACTTCTCGAGCCATGACATCCGCACGCCGGGCGACGAGCCGGACGTGCTGGTGGCGATGAACCCCGCCGCGCTCAAGGTCAACCTGCCCGACCTCCAGCAGGGCGGCATCCTGATCGTCAACACCGACGCCTTCAACGAGAACAACCTTAAGAAGGCGGGCTACGCATCGAACCCCATCGAAGACGACAGCCTCGGCGGGTACCGCCTCTTCAAGCTGCCGATCACGACGCTCGTGCGCGCGGCGCTCAGGGACGACGTGAAGCTGCCGCCGAAAGAGATCGACCGGTGCAGGAACTTCTGGGCGCTCGGGCTGATGTACTGGCTCTACGACAGGCCGCTCGACCCGACCATGAAGTGGCTGGAAGCGAAGTTCAAGAACAAGCCGGAGCTCGTGAAGGCCAACCAGCTCGCGCTGAAAGCGGGCTTCGCCTACGCGGACGCGGCGGAAATCTTCACGACCCATTACCGCGTCAAGCGCGCGGCCATCACTCCGGGCACCTACCGCAACATCACCGGCAACGAGGCCACCGCGCTCGGGTGCGTGGCCGCTTCGGTGCTCGCCAAGAGGTCGCTCTTTTACGCGAGCTACCCGATCACCCCGGCCTCCGACATCCTCCACGAGCTCTCGATGAGGAAGAACTTCGGCGTGAAGACGTTCCAGGCCGAGGACGAGATCGCGGCCGTCTGCGCGGCCATCGGCTCGGCCTTCGCCGGGCACCTCGGGCTCACGGGCACAAGCGGCCCCGGCCTCGCGCTGAAGTCCGAAGCCATCGGGCTCGCCGTGATGACCGAGCTCCCGATAGTCGTCATAAACGTTCAGCGCGGGGGGCCGTCGACGGGGCTGCCGACCAAGACCGAACAGGCCGACCTGCTGCAATCGATGTTCGGGCGCAACGGCGAGTGCCCGGTCGCGATTGTCGCGCCCGCGACGCCCGGAGACTGCTTCCACATGGCCGTCGAGGCGTTCCGGATAGCCACGAAACACATGATCCCGGTCATATACCTTTCCGACGGGTACCTGGCCAACGGCGCGGAGCCGTGGCGCATCCCTCGGACCGAAGACCTGCCGCCTTTCCAGGTCAATTTCCAGACCGACCCGGACGGGTTTTACCCGTACTCGCGCGACCCTCAGACGCTCGCCCGGCCGTGGGCCGTCCCCGGCACGCCCGGACTCGAACACCGGGTGGGGGGCATCGAGAAGCAGGACATCACCGGCAACGTCTCCTACGAGCCGGAGAACCACATGCACATGGTCTGGACGCGGCAGGAGAAGGTCGAGCGTATCGCCGACGACATCCCGGACCTTGAGATATTCGGGGAGTCGCAGGGCCGCCTGCTCGTCGTCGGGTGGGGCTCGACCTACGGCTCGATCACTTCGGCGGTCGAGGAGATGCACAAGGCCGGCAAGTCCGTGTCTAGCGTGCACCTGCGGTACCTGAACCCCTTCCCGAAAAACTTCGGGGAGATTCTCGGGAGGTTCGACCGCGTGCTCGTGCCCGAGCTGAACATGGGACAGCTCGCCCTGTTGATGCGGGCCAGGTTCCTCGTGCCCGCGATCTCGTTCCCGAAGGTCAAGGGCAAGCCGTTCAAGATCAGCGAGCTCACGGACAAGATTTTAGAAGTCTACGAGGAGTAATCGACAGTGAAAAGCCCCGGGAGCGCGGCTATGTGCCGGCGCTCCCGGGCGTAAAGGGGAGAGTAATGAGCACAGATGCGAACGTTAATGGAGGCGGCGAGCAGACGCCCCCCGTAAAGCTGACGAGGAAAGATTTCGTTTCAGACCAGGAGGTCCGGTGGTGCCCCGGCTGCGGGGATTACGCCATCCTGGCCCAGGTGCAGAAGGTCATGCCCGAGCTCGGCATCAAGCGCGAGAACACGGTCTTCGTCTCGGGCATCGGCTGTTCCAGCCGGTTCCCGTATTACATGAACACCTACGGGGTCCACAGCATTCACGGCCGCGCGCCCGCGGTCGCCACCGGGATCAAGGCGGCGAACCCCGAGCTTTCCGTGTGGGTCATCACGGGCGACGGCGACGCGCTCTCCATCGGGGGCAACCATCTGATCCATGCCATCCGGCGGAACCTCGACATCAACATCATCCTCTTCAACAACCGGATATACGGGCTGACCAAGGGGCAGTACTCGCCCACGTCCGAGTTCGGCAAGAAGACCAAGTCGACCCCGTTCGGCGTGATCGATTACCCCCTGAACCCCCTGTCGATAGCGCTCGCGGCGGAGGCGACGTTCGTCGCGCGGTCGTTCGACACGCACACGAACCACCTTCAGATGGTCGTCGAGCGCGCCATGCACCACAAGGGCGTCTCGTTCGTCGAGGTCTACCAGAACTGCAACATCTTCAACGACCATGCCTTCGACATGTTCACGGCCCGCGACGTGAGGGACGACCGGATGATCGAGCTTGAGCACGGCAAGCCGCTCGTCTTCGGCAAGGAGGGGGACCGCGGCATCGCCATCCGCGACATGCGCCTCGAGGTCGTCGATCTCAACAACGGCGCGAGCGAGGCGGACCTGATAGTCCACAACGAGAAGGCCCCCGACTCCTACCTCGCCTACATGCTCGGCCGGATGGAGTACCCCGAGTACCCCGTGCCAATCGGCGTGTTCCGCGATGTCGATAAGCCGACCTACGAGGACATGATGCGTGGGCAGATCGACGAGGCGGTCAGCAGGATGGGCGCGGGCGACCTGGACAAGCTGATAAGAGGCGGCGACACCTGGGTCATCGAGTAAAATCTCTTCCTGAACGCGGGGGCCGGGTGCGAGGATGGCGGACGGAAGCCATCAAACACCCGGCCCCGCGCAACCAAAACGCAACTTTCTCGATCTGGCGTCCGGCCCCCTTGTATTGTATATTTCTTCCGCGATGCAGCTTTCAAGCAAGCCCTTAAAATAATTGCTAAAATATAAGATGCCTCGATCAAGGAGTCTGACTAGAAGATGAGAATCCATCGTTTGATTGTATTCCTCATGCTCGCTTCGCTTTCGCTGCCGCCGGCGGGTGCCGCCGCCGACAACTCGGGCGGGGACGTATTATCCAGCACGAGCGGTAAGGAGGTGCGGAGGTGG
The DNA here is from genome assembly GCA_035634255.1 of Blastocatellia bacterium. Taxonomy (GTDB): domain Bacteria; phylum Acidobacteriota; class Blastocatellia; order UBA7656; family UBA7656; genus DATLMR01. Next base: position 29,315 of record DASQDI010000012.1, on the reverse strand, counting down.
GAGGTGACGGGTCCGTTCGGCGGCGACGCGCGCTCGCTCGTCGTGTCGCCCGACAACCCCGACCTGCTCTACCTCGGCACGAGCGACGGACAGATATACCGCTCGACGAACGGGGCGAGGAACTGGCAGAGGCTCAGGCCGGGGCTTGATGTCCGCGGGCTCTCGGTCGATCACATGGTCATCGACCCGCGCAACACCAGGACCATCTACGCGGGCGTGTGGGCCGTGGCCACCGGAGTCGATGGGGGCGTCTACAAGAGCGAAGACGGCGGCGAGCACTGGGAGATGCTCAAAGGGACGAAGGGCCTCAAGGTGCTCTCCGTCACGCTGGCCCCGTCGGACTCGAATACGGTCGTCGCGGGCGCGCCTAATGGCGCATTCCGCTCGACCGACGCGGGCAGGACCTGGGAGCGCATCACGCCCGAAAACCACGCGGAAGTCCGCAACATAAACTCGCTCGCGGTCGACCCGCTCAACGTCAACATCATCTACGCGGGCACTCACCACCTCCCGTGGAAGACCCTCGACGGCGGGCAGACCTGGAAGAAGGCGGGCGACCCCGGCACCGGCATGCTCGACGACTCCGATATAATGGGCATCACGGTCAACCCGAACGACCCGACCCTGGTCTTTATGAATGCGTGCAGCGGCATCTACCGGTCGAACAACGCCGCCGAAAAGTGGAGCAAGCTGCCGGGGATCCCTTTCAGCGCGCGGCGCACCTATGCCCTGCTGCCGCACCCGACCCGGCCCGAGGTCATCTTCGCGGGCACGAGCGAAGGGCTCTGGCGCTCGAAGGACGGGGGCAAGAGGTGGATGCTGCTCACTTCAAAGAGCGCCGTGATCCGCTCCATCGTGATCCACCCGGAGACGCCTGACCGCGTACTCATCGCCACCGACGATTTCGGGGTTAAGGTTTCGGACAACCTCGGCGATTCGTTCAGCGACGCAAACACCGGCTTCATCCACAGGCACATCCTCGCCATCGCCCCCGACGTAAGCGAGCGCGGGCGCATACTCGCGAGCGTCTACCACGACGGGTCGGCGGGCAACGTCTTCCTGTCGCTCGACGGGGGCGAGAGCTGGCAGCCTTCCTCGCGCGGGCTCGGCTCGCGCGATGTCTTCGCCTTTTACCAGATGCCTGACGACCCCAGCGTAATTTACGCGGGCACCAACACGGGCGTATTCCGCTCGAACGACCGGGGGGCCAGCTGGGCCTTCGTGGGCAAGCCGAAGCCCGAAAAAGAGGTGAAGCCGAAGGCGCCCTCGCGGCAGCCCGCGCGCAGGAAGAGGGTCGGGGCCACACCGCCCGGAGGGGCCGTGCTGATCCCGGCGTCGCTCACACCTTCGAACGCGACGGGCCGGTACCTCGCCGTGCCGGCGCAGAAGAAGTCCAGAGGCAGGAAGGCCGCGCCCAAAAAATCCACCCCGAGAAAATCCGCGCCCAAAGTCGTCGAGCCGCTCGGCCCGCCCACGTTCGAGCTGACGCGGCAGGTCGACGACATAACCAGCTTCAGAGACAACGAGGGGAGGCGCGGGTTACTCGCGGCCACGATGGACGGCCTTTACCGCACGACCGACGAGAGCAAGGGGTGGGAGAAGGTCCTCATCACGGGGTACGATTTCAACGGCAGGGTCTTTTCGGTTTCGACCCACAAGGACGAGCCGAGCAAGATATTCGCGGGCACGAACAGAGGCCTTTACGTGTCACATGACGGGGGGCAGAGCTGGGACGCGATAGAGCGCGGGCCGAACGACAGCTCCGTCAAATCCATAGCGCAGGACCCGCGCGACCCGGACCTGATTCTGCTCGGCACCAACCAGTTCGTCTACCGCTCGACCAACGGCGGGCGCACCTGGACCCGGCGCGGCGGCGGGCTGCAAGCGGGCGATTACACCTCCGTGGTGATCAACCCCGCGAACCCCGACGAGGTGATGGTGGCCGAGTATTCGCGCGGGGGCATATACCGCTCGACCGACAAGGGCTACTCCTGGGAGCGCATCGACACCGAACTCCCGAGCAACCGGGTGTGGACCCTGATGTTCGACCCGTTCGACCGGGACCGCGCGTACGCGGGGAGCTTCTCGGGCGGCGTCTACGTGCTCACGTTCCAGAGGGGGGCCCGCGCGACCGCCGGGCAATGACACGCAACCGGCCGCTGTATGGACGCGCGGCCGGGGCTTTGCGGAGCCAAATTCAAAGCGGATGACCAGCTAACGACTTATGAAAATACACGAATATCAGGGCAAGCAGCTTCTCGCAAAATATGGGGTGACGGTCCCGCGCGGCGAGGTCGTCGAATCCCCGGACCAGGTCCCCGCCATCGTCGAACGACTCGGCCTCCCGGTCGTCGTGAAGGCGCAAATCCACGCGGGCGGGCGCGGCAAGGGCGGGGGCGTGAAGCTCGCGCGCACTTTGGAAGAGGCCGTCGAGACCACGCGCAAAATGATCGGGATGAATCTGGTCACTCACCAGACCGGGCCGGAGGGGCGCGAGGTGAGCCGGGTGCTGATCGAGGAAGGCTTAAAGATCAAGCAGGAGTTTTACCTGGGCATAGTTTTGGACCGCGCCATCTCGCGGCTCGTCTTCATGGCCTCCGCCGCCGGGGGCATGGACATCGAGGAGGTCGCGGCGAGCGAGCCGGAGAAGATTCTGAAAGAGGCCATCGACCCGTCCGTCGGGCTTCAGGCTTTTCAGGCGCGCAAGCTCGCCTTCGGCATAGGCCTGCCCAAAGAGGTCGTGGGCAAGGCCGTAAAATTCATGCTCTCGCTCTACCGCGCGACCTCGGAGCTCGACGCCTCTCTGGTGGAGATCAACCCGTTCCTGCTGACCGAAGACGGCGAACTGTACGCGCTCGACGCCAAGCTCAACTTCGACGATAACGCGATGTTCCGCCACAAGGAGTACGCGGAGCTGCGCGACCTGAACGAAGAGGACCCGCTTGAGATCGAGGCGTCGAAGTACGACCTGAACTACATCAAGCTCGACGGCACCATCGGCTGCATGGTCAACGGGGCGGGCCTCGCTATGGCGACGATGGACATCATCAAGCTCGCAGGCGGCGAGCCCGCGAACTTCCTCGACGTTGGCGGGGGCGCTTCACAGGAGAGGGTCGAGAATGCATTCAGAATCCTGCTCTCCGACAGGAACGTGCGCGCGGTGCTGATCAACATCTTCGGGGGGATCGTGCGGACCGACATGGTCGCGTCGGGCGTGGTCGAGGCCGCGAGGAAGATCGGCGTGAACGTGCCCGTGGTCGTGCGGCTCGAAGGGACCAACGTCGAGCGCGGGCGCGAAGTGATCGAGCAGTCCGGCCTCGGCTTCACGACCGCTTCAGGCATGAAAGACGCCGCCGAAAAAGTCGTCGCTCTCGCCCGGTAACCCGCAGACAACGAGAGGGGCGTGGCATTCATATCCAATGAATGCCACGCCCCTCTCATTATTTACCCGATCCTTATCTAACGATCTCGCGCATTTCCGGCAGCTGCGAATCGGCCTGCACCCAGATACTCTTGAAAGCCGAGTAAGCGGAGACGGCGGCCTCTTTGTCCCCGCTCTGAGTGGCGGCGCGCGCGGCCCCTAGCAGAGAGCGCGCCCGATTGGGCTGCCTGTGCAGGGAGATGGCGAACTGTTCCGCCGCTTCCTTCGGCCGCCCCGCCTTCAACAGTATCTCCCCGAACATCTCATGCGACGGCTTGAGCAGGTCGGGCGGGCCGGAGGGAGGGTCCATCTCAGACTCAAGGCGCGTGGCCTTCTTCATGATCTCGATGGCCTCGTCGTGATTGCCCTTCGCCGACTTCGCGAGCGCCAGGACTTCCAATTCCATGATCTCGATTCGCTTCGCCTCGTATGCTTCTCCGCGGTCGAGCCTCTTCTTGCGGATCGAAGCGATGGCGGCCGCGTACTTCTCGGCATCCTCGACCGAGCCGCTCGAAGCCGCCGCGAGGCCCCTCACGAAAGGCACCCGCACGTTCTCGCCGGACGTGTTGTAAGACATGGTCTGAGCGACCGCCTTGCCGGATTTATCACCGGGTTTTTCACTAGATTTCTCAGCGGCTTTTTTATCAGCGCTGGCGTCCGAAGGCTTGCAGTGGTGCCCCTTCACCGCCCCCGAGTCTTCCTTCGGGCCCCCGCCTTTCATCACGCTGAGCAGGGCGGGCAAGGAATCGTACTTGCCGGTCTCCACGGCGTAGGTGGCCGCCATGTCGGCGTACGTCCTCTGCAAGCGGGGCGCGTCCGATTCGGCCATCGCGCGCTCCATCACCTTGAGCAGTTCTTCGGCCTTCGCGTACCGGCCCTGCTGGAGGTAGATGTACTGCAGCCACGAGAGGCTGTGGTAATCGCGCTGGACTATGGGCAGGTTCTTCCGCTTCACCCATGCGTCGGAGACGGCCCACGCAGTCTCGTTCGAAGAGGCGGCCTCCGGCCACATCCCGAGCTGGAGGAAGATGTGCGAAGGCATGTGGCGCGCGTGGTGAGCGTCGGGGGCGATCTCGGCGTAGCGGCGCGCGGCGGGCAGGGCGAGTATCGCGTGCTCGGGCTCGTCGAGCGAGTGGATTATGTAGTGGGCCGCGCCGGGGTGGTCGGGATTTTTAGAGTAGACATCGAGCGCGATGGCGGCGGCCTTCATCTGCCTGCTGAAGCCCTTGTCGCCCGGACGCACCGTCCCCAGAAGCGAAAGCGAGTAGAAGCTGGCCGCCTCCAGATCATTCGGGTAGTCCCTGTAGAGCTTCTCCATCGCCGCCATGTAAGCCCGGTCGCGCGCGAGCTTGTCCCCTTCCCCGTAAAGCGCGCGCGCGGCTTCGATGTAGGCCCGCTCTCTCGGGGTGAGCTTCTCGGTACCCTTAATCCTGGCGAGCGCCTTCCTTGCGGCCTCGGTGTCCTGCTGGTCCCACAGCGGGTGATTGTGCGCCATCGCCTCGCCCCAGTACCCCATCATGAAGTCGGGGTCGACTTTAGTCGCTTCGCGGAAGGCGTCGAGCGCCTCTTCGTACCAGAAGGAGTGCAGAGCCGCCAGCCCCCTCAGGAAGTGGGGGGCGGCTTTACCCGAGCCGGACGTCGGGAAATCGACCCGCCCCAGCTTCGACTTCTGCGCGAGCGAGTAGGAAGGCAGCAGGGCGATGACCAATATAAAAGATAAAACGATCTTCGAAGCGGCTCGAAAAAGCGGCATGAGTGTTCCTCCGATCCAAACAGGTTTCGTACTTTCGCCGAGCGGCGGGCGTCGGGAGGAATTGTATGCGGTCGCCCGCGCGGAGACAAGAGGAGGCCGGGCGGTCCGGTCTATAAAGGGCGGAAGTTTTGTTTCGACATCACAATCTGTTGTGGTAGTATGTGCGGTCGACACAGGACCACAGGTTCTAAGAAAAATCGCAGAGGTTAATATATGACCGAAAAAATAACAAAACAGAGAGTAAAAGTGTTACTAACTCTGCTCTTGATCGCCGGCTTTTTTACGTCGAACGCGCCCGCAGCCTTAGCCTCCGAGGGGGGGGGCGGCACGGGCTATGGCGCGGCCCCGGCGACCGCTCCCGCGTCTCCCGACGATTCGGATTGCAAGGACGAGTCCGCGAGCAAGAAGGACGCGAACGTCGCCTACAAGCTCTACGCCAACCTGAAGACCGTGCCCGAGCCGGAGAAAGCCTTCAGCACTAATGTATCGGCGAGTATCCGTGACCCGAAGGCGATCCCGGCCGCCTCGCTCAAGCCGCGCGCGAGCACCGCGCCGATGACCGCCGGGGAGAAGTTCGGCCTCTTCCTCAGTAAATCTTTCAGGCCCCCCGGACCTTACGTCCAGTCAATCGCCAGCGGCATGTTCAACGAGGCCCTCGATAACAACGTGGGCAAGAAGGACACGGCGGGCGATTTCTTCGCCGACTCGATGACCCGCGCCGCGCGCAGTTTCGGCAACCGGATAGCCAACAACTTCTTCGAGAAGTTCGCCTACGCGACCATACTCAGACAGGACCCGCGCTACCACAGGTCGAATAAGAAGGGCGCGGGCGCGAAGATCGGTTACGCGATCAGCCGCGTCTTCATAACGCAGGGCGACCGCAGCGGCGACCAGCCGAACATCTCTTACCTCGCGGGAGGGCTCACGGGCGCGGCCGTCTCGAACTACTGGCAGCGCGAAGAGAACCGCACCGTCTCCAAGACCTTCTCCCGGTGGGGGACCCACATCGCCATCGGCGCCCTGTCGAACATACTCCGCGAATTCCTCGGCGGGCAATAATAGCTTTAATGAAAATGGGGCAGGAGTTCTTCCTGCCCCATCGCCTCCCTACCCTCACACGGCGCTGTACTGCTTCAGCAGCACGTACGAGCGAAGGTCCCGCTCCAGAGCGTGGCGGATTATCTGGTAGTTGAGGCCGCCGAGTTGCGCGGCGTGGTCGGGGTGGACCTGCGACCGCGAGAAGGCCGTCGGGTGCAACCCGAAAAGCTCTTTGATGACGCGCCGCAGAGCGGGCTCCACGGCCAGCCCCCTGCCCCCGCTACAGGTCCGGCAGCGCGGCGCTCCTTCCGCCGTGAGAAAGATCGGGTCGGCCGCGCCGGCCGCTTCCCCGCACAACGAGCAGCGCGACATGTCGGCGAAGAAGCCGGAGAACCTGAGCACCCACGACTCGAAGTAGCGCAGCACGAGCGCGAGGTCGCTCTCCTTTTCAATCGCTTCGAGCACCGCCCCGACCAGCCTGTAGAGCCGCTCGTTCGGCTCGTTTTCCGGCAGAAACTCCGTGAGCAATTCGGCCATGTAAGAGAACGCGCCCGCCGTCTCCGGGTCGCGCGCGGCGCTGTAGAAGTGCGAGCGGACTATCTCGCACGTCGAGATGCTCACGAGCTCGCGGCCTTCTTTTTGGAAGTAAGTGAGCGAGACTTCCGTGAAAGGCTCAAGGGCCGAGCCGAACCTGCTCTTCACCTTCCGCGCGCCGTGCGCCACGCCGCGCACCTTGCCCATCTCCTTAGTCAGGAAGACGCAAATCTTGTCCGCCTCGGCGAGCGAATAAGTCCGCAGCACAAATGCTTCCGTCGTCTGTAAAGCCATCGTCGATTGGTCCTCGCGAAACTGAATTATACCAGACTGCCGGGCGCTTCTCCCCCTTCCCCCTCCTTCCCGCAGGTTGCTCCCGGTGCTCCGACCAAGTAACATTGAAGCCTGTAGGGAACAGACGATGAATAATACAAGCGCGGCGGCGGAGAGGATCGCCGGAGAGATCGGGGCGAAAGAAGAGAAGCTGAGGGAGACGCTTCGCGGTTATGGCTCGGCGATCATCGCCTTTTCGGGCGGGGTCGACAGCGCGTACCTCGCCTACGCGGCGACCTCGGAGCTTGGCGAGCGGGCGCTCGCCGTCACCGGAGACAGCGCGTCTTACCCCACTTTTCAGCGCGAGCTCGCCGACCGGCTCGTCTCCGGCTTCGGCATCCGCCACGAGATAATCTTCACCGAAGAGTTTCAGGACCCGAATTACACGAGCAACCCTTCGAACCGCTGCTACTACTGCAAGTCCGAGCTGTACTCGAAGCTGTCGGCATTCGCGCGCGCGCGCGGGTTCGCGGTGATTTGCGACGGCACGAACGCGGACGACACGGGGGACTACAGGCCGGGCAGTCAGGCCGCGAGAGAGATGGGGGTTAAGTCGCCTCTGCTGGAAGCAGGGCTGACGAAGGCCGACATCCGCGAGCTGTCGCGCCGCGCGGGGCTCCCGACCTGGGACGAGCCCGCGTCCGCCTGCCTCTCTTCGCGGGTCCCCTACGGGCAGGTCGTCACCATCGAGAAGCTCTCGATGGTCGATAAGGCTGAGAGCGCCTTGAGGCGGCTCGGGTTCCGGCAGGTCCGGGTGCGCCACCACGGAGACGTGGCGCGCATAGAGGTCTCGGAAGAGGAGATGCCGTGCGCACTCACTCCCGAGATGGCGGCCCGCATGTCGAGCGGTCTCAAATCGCTCGGCTTCCAGTTCGTCACGCTCGACCTCGAAGGGTACCGCATGGGCTCTCTAAATGAAGTCCTGCCGGGAGCCCGGAAGTGAGTCTCTGATCACTCGTCGCCCGTCACTTCCTCAAAGCTCCCGTGGCGTCCCGCCCCGCCCGCGAACCGTTTGGCTCCGCTCTGCGTCTCTTCTTTCAACGCCTCCAGGCCGTGCCTGAATTCATTCGCCATCGCGTCGTCGAATCCCAGATCGAACTGCTCGTAGGCCGACAGGCGGTCGTTGCGGAGGCAGACTTGCGGGAACGCCGCGATCTGGCGGGCCAGCTCTTCCGCGGCCCGGCGCGCCTCCCCTCTCGGCACGACCCTGTGTACGAGCCCGATGCTCAAAGCCTCCGACGAATCGACGGCGCGCCCGGTGAGGATCAGGTCGAGCGCGCGGCTCAGGCCGATGAGCCGGGGCAGGCGGACGGTGCCTCCGTCGATCAAAGGTATCCCCCAGCGTCGGCAGAAGACCCCGAGCACGGCGTCCTCTTCCATGACCCGGAGGTCGCACCACAGGGCAAGCTCCAACCCTCCCGCGACCGCATGGCCCGCGATGGCCGCGACCACGGGCTTACCGAGCCGCAGGCGGGACGGGCCCATCGGGCCATCGCCCTCGGGCGAAGTCTGATTCCCTTTGCCTTCGGCTATCGCCTTCAGGTCCGCGCCCGCGCAGAACGCCCCGTGGTCCCCGAAGAGCACGGCGACCGAGGCCGACCCATCCCGCTCGAACTCGCGGAAAGCGTCGGCGAGGGCGCGCGCGGTCTCGCGGTCGACGGCGTTGCGGACTTCGGGCCTGTCGAGGATCACCGTCGTCACCGGCCCGCTCTTCTCCACCCGAACTGGCATGGTCCACCTCCCTCGAATCTGACGCGAGCAAAGTAAAACGGCGACCGGGGATGATCGCCGTTCATACGGGTTGCGAGACGGAGGCCGGGCGGCCGGCCCGTTATTTATTAAAGTCCACCTTCGGGGCTTCGCGCGTGGCCGGGTCGGCCTTGAACTCTTCCGCCCGGTCGAAGCCCAGAACGTTGGCGAATAAAACGGTCGGGAACCTCTGCCGGGTCGTGTTGTAATCGGTCACGACCCCATTGTAATCGCGCCTCGCGACGCCGATCCGGTTCTCCGTCCCGGCGAGCTCGTCCATGAGCCTCGTGAACTGCTGATCCGCCTTGAGGTTCGGGTAGTTCTCGGTCAGGACCAGCAGGCGGCCGAGCGCGCCGGACAACTGGTCGTTGGCTTGAATCTTTTCATTCGGGGTCTGCGCGCTCAGCAGGCGGGAGCGGGCCTGCGCCAGCTCGGTGAAGATGGCCTCTTCATGCTTGGCGTACCCTTTGACGGTGTTGACGAGGTTGGGTATCAGGTCGGCCCGCCTCTGAAGTTGTACGTCGATGTTGGAGAACTCTCTGTTGACCACTTCTCTCTTGGTCGCCAGGGTGTTGTACGTGCTGCAAGCCGAGCCGCCGATCAACAAGAAGAGGAGCAGCACGGCGAGAACGCCCCCCACAAGCCAGGTAGAGCGCGACCTCTTCCGGCTCTGAATCTGGTTCTGCTGCGTGGTGTACTCCTGCCGGAACTGGTCTTTGAGGTCCTGGCCCCTTTCACCCTGATCGTAAAAATTGCTCATCTTTTCCTCCTACGCTGTGAAGCGTCCCCTAGTGTATGACGCGAGCCTGAGGCGTCTCCCCGCCCTCCGGCCTCCCCTCGTGGAGCGAGGTGCGGGCGGCGACGGAGCTATCCAGCAGATCGCCTATTCTGTCGAGCATCGGCGCGAAAGAGTTTCGATCAAGGGCCGAGATAGTGACGGCCTTATAGGTGCGCCTGAGGTTTGCGATTTCGTCCTCGTCGAGGAGGTCGGCCTTGTTGAAGACCAGAAGCCGGGGGATCTCCGACAGCTTCAAGTCTTCAAGGATCTCCGTGACGGAAGCTATGTGGTTGTCGAGCTGCGGGCTGCTCGCGTCGACGAGATGTACGAGCACGTCGGAGCTCTCCATCTCTTCGAGCGTCGCGCGGAACGCCGTGATGAGGTCGGGCGGCAGGTCCCTTATGAAACCCACGGTGTCGTTTATGATCACCTCCTGATCGCGCGGCAGGCGGAGCCTGCGGCTCGTCGGGTCGAGGGTCGCGAACATGCGGTCCTCGGCCGTGACGGACGACTCGGTGAGCGCGTTCAGGAGGGTCGATTTCCCGGCATTGGTGTACCCGACGATGGAGATGATCGGCACGTCCCGCCGCGAGCGGCGCGCGCGCTGGACCCTGCGGCTCGTGCGGATCTGCTCGATCTGCTTTTCGAGGTGATGTATGCGGTCACGCACGCGCCTGCGGTCCACTTCGAGCTTCGTCTCGCCGGGCCCGCGCCCCCCGATGCCGCCCATGAGCCGGGACATCTCCGTGCCGGAGCCCGTGAGCCTCGGCAGCATGTACTTCAGCTGCGCGAGCTCGACCTGAATCTTACCCTCGCGGCTCTGCGCCCTCTGGGCGAATATGTCGAGGATGAGCTGCGTGCGGTCGATGATCTTCAGGTCCGTGGCTTCGTTTATCGTCCGCACCTGCGCCGAAGATAAGTTCTGGTCGAAGATGATCACGTCCGCGCCGAGTTGGAGGCTGCGGATTATCAGCTCGTCCAGCTTCCCTCGGCCCACGAGCGAGCGCGGGTCGAGCTTCGGACGCCTCTGCACTATCGAGTCGAGGACGACGACGCCCGACGAGCGGGCGAGCTCGCGGAGCTCTTCGAGCGACTCCTGCGCCGAGGTGACGGTGCCCGTGGTGACGCTCACGAGGATGGCTCGGTCCCTCTGGTCGCGGCGGTCCCGGACGTGGCGCGCGCGGGCCATCTCTTCTTCGAGGGACTCGATCAGGTCGAGGAAGTCCACGTCGAGCTGGCTCGGCACCCGCGGCTCAAGGAAGCCCCAGACCTCCGGCGCTTTCTCTTCCGAGAGGTCGAGGTCGTCCGGGGCGTGCGCGGGGCTGCCGTTCGCGGGCAGCAGGTGCGCCACGCGGACCAGGCCCGGAAGCCCGTCGTTCCTCACGTCGATTGAGGCCATAAGGTCGAGCCTGAGGAGCGCGAGGTCGGTCAGATCGTCCTGCGTCAGCTCTTCCCCCGCGAGGTGCGTGTGCAGGCAGCGGAGCCCGCGGAAGCGCTCCGCGCCCACGCGGACGCGCTTGAGGTCGGGCAGGACGATGCCGCGCGCGTCGCCGACGATCACGTACTCGACGTGCCCCTTGCGGTCCACCAGAACGCCCACCTGCCGGTTCAGCTCGTGCGACAGCTCGGTCAACTGGCGGGCGAACTCCTGCGTGACTATCTCCGCCGGGGAGATGCGCCTCTTGTAGAGCCTTTCGAGGCGGTGCAGCTGATTAGGCTTGAGTCCCTGTACGTTTCCTTCGATGTTACTAATAACTCTTACCTCCTCCGAACGTTACCCGGGCCGTAGCCCACGCTTACATATTACACCATCCGTACTTTCATGTGTACCGCGGGCGAAGGGCGTCGGCGGGCCGCTGAGGAATCGGAATGTTTGATAATCCCGCCTTCCGGGTTAACAGAATTGAGGCTCGCGGGCGGCGCAGGTGAAGCCACCGTTAGCCTTACGCACGCCCGTCTCATTAGGGCTTGCCAAACGAAAACCGTTAAGCTACTATCTTGCCATTCTGAACGGTGGACAATAACCCGCGTCAAAACTATCTGAAATATTACTCGGTTTCACCCGGAGCCGGCGGATCACAGAGAAGCGCGACCGGCTCTGGTCTTTGAACCGGATCACCGGCCGGGAGCGCAGGCGAGGCCCATTTATCGTTCGGAAAAGGCTCCAGTTTAAATATTCACTTTTTTGGAGGATGTGTGGTGAACAGAAAGTTGATTAGACCTACCCTGGCGGAAGTCAGAGAGAGAGCTGACCGCGAGCCCAAAGAAAGGGAACGGGGGGACCGCCGCCCCACCGCGCCTGATCCGAACCGCAAGCGCGTACCGCCGGAGCAAACGCACGCCGAGAGCTTCTACTACAAGAAGCAGATGGACAACAAGACCTCCATGGTCATGGTGTTGCAGGACGGCGAAGAACTTCGCGGCACCATCGAATGGTATGACCGCGGCTGCATCAAACTTCACAGGCTCGACGGCCCGAATCTTCTGGTGCTCAAACACAACATAAAATACATGTATAAAGACGAGGACTCGGAAGACGGCGACGACGATTCGCAGAACGATTCTGATGAGTAACCGCGGGTAAAGGTCCGAGAGCCACTCCCACTGCTCTGAAGCCGATTCATAGCCGCTTGAAAACCGTGTGACGCCATCATCAACAAGCCCCGGAAGGCCGCGCGTCGGAATTACAACCGGAGACCCTGCCGGCATCGGACCGGAGATAGTGCTCAAGTCCGTCGCCGGCAGAGAGGTACGTGCCACCGCGCGGGCCGTGATCCTCTCCGACGCCGGAGAGTTGAAGAGACAGGCTTCCCGGCTCGGCCTGCCCTGCCCGTACAGGGTCGTCTCCGAAGGCGACCTGGCCTCTTTCCCGGAAGAAGATGTCCTCATCTGTGACACCGCGGGCCCGCCCGAGCCCGCCGAGTGGGGGAAGGTGTCGGCCGCCTCGGGGCGCGCGGCCCTGTCGTCTATCGAGCGCGGCGCGCGGCTCTGCCTCGCCGGGACTCTGGACGCGCTCGCCACGGCCCCGATCAACAAAGAAGCGATCAGGCTCGCGGGCTCTCCCCACCCCGGTCACACGGAGATGCTCGCGGAGCTTTGCGGCTCCGAAGAATCCTTGATGTGCTTCTTCGCGGGCGGGCTTCGGGTCGTGCTCCTGACCGTCCACCTGAGCCTCTCGGACGCGATCAAGGCCATCACCAGAGAGCGGGTCGCTTCCGCCCTCGCGCTCACGGACAGAGAGATGCGGAGGTTCGGGATGAGCGACCCGCGCATAGCGGTCGCCGGGCTGAACCCGCACGCGGGCGAGCACGGCCTTTTCGGGCGCGAGGAGATCGAGCACATCGCCCCGGCAATCGAAGAGTGCCGGGCGCGCGGCATCCCGGTCTCCGGCCCCTTCCCTTCCGACACCCTGTTCGTGCGGGCGGCGCGGGGCGAATTCGACACGGTCGTCGCCTGCTACCACGACCAGGGCCTGATAGCGGTGAAGTGCTTGTCGTTCGGGGAGTCGGTGAACGTGACCCTCGGCCTTCCGATAATTCGGACATCAGTCGACCACGGCACGGCCTTCGACATCGCGGGCCTTTCGGTGGCCGACCATAACAGCATGGTCGAAGCAATAAAACTGGCGGCACACCTCGCGGCAGCCGCGCGTCACTGATCGGAGGTTATGCGGAAGGCGGCTTTACTCAGGGCTTATAGACCCATGTCCTCGCGCTCGCCACTATACGGTCATCGTATCCGCCCGCGATCAGAACTTTGCCGCCCGGTAGCGGCGTCGCCGTCGAAAAATATCGCGCGGCATCGACCTGCCCATCGATAAGGGAGAAGCCCCTTGCCGCGGCATCATAGATTTCTAACCGCAGCCCGCCGCCGCCGACCAGAACTTTGCCGCCCTTCAGCGTGACCACCGCGTCTGGGAATTTGAAGCGACCCATGCTCATGCTTGCGGTCGCGGTGAAAGTGCCCGTAGCCGGATTATAGACTTCCGCGCTGGCGTACTGTCCCCGCGAATCTCGATTATCTGAACCGCCTAAAACAAGCACCTTGCCATCGGGGAGCAGGACTGCCGCATGTTTATGTCTGGGCACGCTCAGGCTGTCAGTCGTAGTGAAAGTGCCTGTCGCCGGGTTATAGACTTCAGCGCTCGCGAGAACGTCACGCTTCGCACCGCCGCCGGTAATCAGCACCTTACCGTCGGGCAGTAGTGTCGCCGTGTGGGATGATCGCCCGGCGCCCATCTTGCCGACGGGTCTGAAGCCAGCCGTCGCCGGATCAAAGACCTCGGCGCTGGAGTGTAAGTCTCCGTCAAAGCCGCCGGCGAAAAGCACCGTGCCGTTTCGCAGCAACGTTGCGGTTGAGCCGCCGCGTCGGACAGATAAGTTGCCGGCCGGAGTGAATCTGCCCGCGGCCGGGTCGTACAACTCACAACTCGAAAGCCATTCGTCGTTGGAGCCGCCAGCGATGAGTACTTTCCCGGAGGGCAGCAATGTTGCGGTATGACCCGCGCGCGCGGTCGTCATGTTGCCGGTGGCGGTAAAGGTTCCGGGCGTCGGGTCGTACAGCTCGACGCTATTTGAAAAAGCCCCGCTCCGCTGCATGCCGCCCGCGATCAGGACTTTTCCGTCGGGCAGCAAGGTTGCCGTATGAGCGGCGCGGGCAAGGGTCATGTCGCTTGCGGGAGTAATAGCGCCATCGGTCGGCATGACCCCGGCGCGGGTGCAGCCTGCGCCCGTATAAGCCAGTAAGCTGATCGCTGCCAGAATAATTAAGCTGCTTTTTAATGCCAGAATCATCAATTGCCCTCCTTAGATGGCTGACTAACTCAGCTATTAGACGGGCACACCGGCTTATTTCTTCCGTTACTCACGAGACGGCAGATACCGCCATAGAAATTCATTCCACGGAAGCCCAATCAGGTAAAATATGTTCAGGAATGCGAGCCGACAGGACAAGACAAACATTAACAGGATTTGATAACCTGTATATTCTTTAGCCCTGTATCAGGTTATATGTAACTCCACACCCTTAGGAGAACGTGATGAGAATTGCTCTGGTAGTTTTAATGGTCTTCGCTTCCTCTCTGGTGTCTTTCGGCGGGCTCGCCCGAAAGCAGCCGGTGAATATTAATGACCCGCTTCGCGCGCCCGAAGAGAAGCACCTGCGAAACATCCGCCAGTTAACGTTCGGGGGCGAGAACGCCGAGGCTTACTTCTCGTCGGACGGAAAGAAGCTGATATTCCAATCGACGCGGGACGGGCGCGGGTGCGATCAAATCTACGTGATGAACGCGGACGGCTCCGGCCAGAAGATGGTCTCCACCGGGAAGGGCCGCACGACCTGCTCCTATTACCTCCGGGGCGGGAACCGCATCCTCTACTCTTCCACGCACCTGGCCGGACCCGACTGCCCCGCGAAGCCGGACTTCTCCCAAGGTTACGTCTGGGCGCTTTACCCGACCTTCGACATATTCACCGCCGCGGCCGATGGCTCGGACGTAAGGCGCTTGACCGACGCGCGGGGGTACGACGCCGAGGCGACCATCTCGCCCGACGGCAGGAATATCGTGTTCACCTCGACCAGGAGCGGCGACCTCGACATCTACACGATGGACATCGATGGGAGGAACGTGAAGCGTTTGACGACGGAGGTCGGCTACGACGGCGGGCCATTCTTCTCGGCCGACAGCAAGTGGATAGTCTACCGCGCCTATCACCCGAAGACCGAAAAAGAGGTGGCCGATTATACGCGACTCCTGAAGCAGGACCTGATCCGCCCGAGCAAGCTCGACATCTGGGTGATGAGAGCCGACGGGTCCGAAAAGCGCCGCGTCACCGACAACGGCGCGGCCAACTTCGCCCCTTACTTCTTCCCCGACGGCAGGCGAATAATCTTCTCGTCGAACATGGGGGACCCGAGAGGCAGGAACTTCGACCTGTACGCAATCGACGTGGACGGGGGGAACCTTGAGCGCATCACTCATAACGACACTTTCGACGGCTTCCCGATGTTCAGCCCCGACGGGAAGAAGCTCGTCTTCGCCTCGAACCGGAATGCGAAAGCGCAGGGCGACACGAACATCTTCATCGCCGACTGGGAAAAATAATTAAAGGCATGAGCGGCCGTTCATTCGGGCCGAATCAGGTATGAAGTCCGGAACTATTACTGTAGAATCAGGCCCCGGTGAGTACCCTTAGGCGCGTGACAAAATCTATCTGAACGCCGCCCCCCTGCCAGCATTTTGCGGGCAGCCGCGAGGAGTCACATGAACTCTACGCAAACCCATGACCCTGCCAGCCTGTCGCGGGACGGGAAGTTGAACACGGAGAGGGAGGAGTTGATCGAAGGCCCCGCCGACGGGGGCAAGCTGATAGTGCTTACGGCCCCGCTGACCGAGATCATCGACCACGCGGGTTACTTCATCCAGATGAGCATGGCGTCCCTGCCGGTCTGGCTTGAGGGCGTACTGAATAAGAAGTACCCGAACTGGCGCGACCTCGAATACAACGGAGACGGGTCTGCGCGTTACATGCCCGCGGGCGTCAGGCTGGTCGAGGCTTCGCTGCTCCGCGAGTTCAGGGCGGAGGACATGGCCTGATGCTACCCGGACGACCTTCATAAATTCGTCGGGCCGAACACGCGGGTCGTCGCCGTATCGACGCACAACCCTCTGGGCGTCACGTTCGCCGCCGGGGTATACACGTCGATCTTCGGCTCGTCCAGGATGCCGATAAACTCGCATTACGCGCGGCAGCTTTTCTCAAGCATAAAGTCGAGCCCCTACCGGGGCGGCTTCAAAGTGATCGTCGGCGGCTCCGGCGGGTGGCAGATCACGCAGAATAATTACCTCGACGAGCTGAGCGTCGATTGCGTAGTCGAAGGGCGCAGCGAGTCGACGGAAACGCTTGAGCTTTTCCGCAAGGCGATCCGCGGGGGAGACCTGCCCCGGCAGGTCGAGGTCCAGCACCCGAAGGATCGCAACGCCCTCCTCTTCCCCGACAAGCGCACGACTTTCGGGGTGGTCGAGATGACCACGGGCTGCGGGCGGCGGTGCCAGTTCTGCGTGCCGGACCTGAACCCGCAGATCGTCCTGCCGAAAGAGAAGATCATGAGCGCGGTCCGCGCGAACGTGCGCGACGGGAACAAACTGATCTCGCTCGCCACCGAAGACATGTTCATCTGGGGGCAGGTCCATGCCGAAACGCCCTTCTATTTCCCGAACCGCGAGGCATTGATCGACCTCTATTCCGACATCGTCCACACGCCCGGAGTCGAGCAGCACGTCCTGAGCCATGCGACCATCGCGCCCGCCGTCGTCGACCCCCTGCTGATCAGGAAGCTCTCGGACCTGCTGCTCCCCTACAGCCCGATCCACCTTCCGGTGGTGAGCAGGCACCCCCAGCACAAGGTGCTCTCGCCGCTCATCGGGCTGGAGACGGGGTCGGTGAGGATGGGCAAAAAGATCATGCCGAGCAAAGCCGTGCCCTTCTCAATCGAAGACTGGCCCAGCGTCGTCATCGAAGGGCTGCGCGTGCTGAACGAGAACAACTGGTTCCCCGCCATGACTCTGATGATCGGGAACCCCGGCGAGACCGACGAGGACACGATGGCCACGCTCGATCTGATCTACGAAGTCGAGCGGCGCGGCCTATTCGCTTTCTTCATCCCGTCGATATTCACCCCCCTGCACGACACGCGGATGGAGAATCAGGAAGGCGTCACGCAGACGGACCAGCTAACCCCTCTGCAATGGCAGCTGATGATGAAGTGCTGGAAGATGAACCTGCGCCCCGGACAATACAGCTGGTGGGCCCCGACGGCGTGTCGCGTGGGGGCCATCGGCCTCTGGATGTACAAGCTGAGGAAGCTGAACGGGCCGAACTTCACCTGGCCCCTCCTGATGTTTTCGAGCGCGCTGCCGGAGAAGCTCATGCAGAAGATGGGGAAGATTTACAAAGGCAAGCCGCTGAAGGTGAAGACCCGCAAAGAGCTCATCGCCACGATCAAGCCGCAGCACCTGCAGTACCTCCGCGAAGACAACGGAGACCTGCCCGAAGGCTGGACCCGGCCTCCCCTCAAGGCTTCCAACGCCCTGAGGGTACTTAACTAGGGGTCAGGGGCCGGGATTCAGGATTCAGTGAAGATAGGGGATTCTATAAAGAGAGTCTCTTATCATCCCTGATCCCCGGCTACTGGCCGCCGGCCGCCGCCAACAACATCACCTCCATCGCGAGGTGGCGATTCACGTTGCGCGAGAGGCTCTGCATGACCGTCTCCACCCTGCCCGCCCAATCCATGATCTCGTCGAGCGTGACGGCCTCACTGATGCGGCCGAGGCGCTCGGCGGCGTCCGAGTTGGTGAGCGACTCGGGCGGCTCTCCGAGCTTGAGGTGAAATATGTCGGAGAGCAGGACCATCAGCACGTCCAGATGAACCTCGAACTCATCGCGTTCGAGCTTGCGGCCGAGGTACTCGGCGGCGTTCATGAGCCTGACCGAGTCCCTCGTCAGCCCGAGCGTCTCGACCAGTTCCGTCATAGTCTTGCGCCTCTCTTTGTACTGGCCGAGATCGATTTCGAGGGCGCGGCCGAGGCTCCCGCGCGCGAGCCGGGCGAGCATCCGGGTCTCTTCCGCGGGCCGCTTGTAGTTGGCCTTGAGGTGAGCTTCGAGTTCGGGCACCGAAAGAGGGGCGAAGCTGAGCATCTGGCATCGGGACCGGATCGTTTCGAGCAGCGTGTACGGCTTCGAGGTCACGAGGATGATCATGGTCGTCTCGGGCGGCTCTTCGAGGGTCTTCAGGATCGAGTTCGCGGCCTGCTCTCTGAGCCGGTCGGCGTCGTCGATGATGTAGACCCTGCGGCGGCTTTCGTAGGGGCGGTACTGGGCCTGCCGCGCCATGTCGCGCATCTGGTCTATCTTGATGAACTGGCCGTCCGGAGAGATCGTCTCAACGTCCGTGTGCTCGCCCGAAGCGACCCTCCGGCAGGGCACGCACTTCCCGCAGGCGTCGCCCTCGACGGGCCGCTCGCAGTTGAGGGCCTGCGCGAGCGCGAGCGCGAACTGGCGCTTGCCGACGCCGTGAGGCCCCGCCATTATGAGCCCCTGCCCGACGCGGCCGTCGGCCACGGCGCGCCTGAGCAGCATCTTTATGCGTTCATTCCCGACGAGTGATGCGAAAGGCATTCATGACCTCTTGATTGAAAGCTCCGGCCAGTGATTCTAGCAGTTTTTCTTCCGCCTCGCCCGTGGTAATCTGTACCGGGTTGCACCGGCCCCGGCTTAAAGAGTTGCGATATGCTCAAGAATTTTCTGGAATCGAGGCTCGAAAAGTGGAAGCGGCTCGAAGAGCTGACGGCCCGCGCGTCGCGGTTCCGGCTCAGGAACCTTTCGGGCGCGGAGGTGCGGGAGTTCGGGCAGCTCTACAGGCGCACGGCGGCGGACCTGGCGGTCGCGCGCGAAGAGGTGCGCGACCAGAGGCTCGTCAACTATCTCAACTACCTGGTGGCGCGCGCGCACGGCGCGATTTATCGCAGCGAGTCCTCGGGCTTCGGCGTCTTCGTCTCGTTCTTCCGCCATGAATTGCCCGCCGTGTTCAGGAAGACTTTCTCCTACACCCTCACGGCCTTCCTCATCTTCATGGCGGCGGCGGCCTTTTCATTCACGATGAGCTTTGTAGATGAGGGCTTCGCCGACAGGATCGCCCCCCAGTTGAAGCGCGACATCGCCGCGCATCGCAACTGGACCCAGTCGATCAACGAATCGAACCCGCTCGCCTCAACTTCGATCCAGACCAACAACATTAACGTGACCTTCCTGGCGTTCGCCGGGGGCGTGCTCTTCGGGATAGGGACGGTCCTCGTGCTCCTGCAAAACGGCCTGCTCATCGGGATGGTGATGGGGCTCTGCATCCGCTACAGCTTCTGGGACATTCCGATCTTCATAACCGCGCACGGAGTGATCGAGCTGACGGCAATCTTCATGGCGGGCGGCGCGGGGCTCATGGTCGGGAAGGCTCTGCTGATGCCGGGCGACAGCAGGCGCATCGACGCGCTTGTGACCAGCGGACAGATGGCAATCAAGCTGGTGCTCGCCTGCATCCCGATGCTGCTGGTCGCAGGCTTAATCGAAGGCTTCATCTCACCCGCTCCCATCTCGCCGTGGTACAAATACTCCGTCTCGATTATGAGCGCGCTGCTGCTCGCGGCATACTTCCTGAGCGGGAGCCGTGAAGGGGCAGGAATCCAAGATTTACTCGAAGGGGATTCTATAAAGAGAGTTTGAAATGTTCCTTCCTTAGCCCCTGAATCCTGCTAAAGCAACCCCCGCTCTTTCACTTCGAGGTACTTGTTCACCAGTTCCAGAGAGAGGCGGCCCGCCGGCACGTCCAGGGCGAGGCCGCCCGCCCTTCTTATGCGCGACAGGGCCTCTTCGCGCTGGCGGAGTATCTCTTCCGCGACGCTCTGCCGGTAAACGTCGGAAGGCGATTCCGGTCGCGAGCGGACAAGCTCTCGCAGGTCCGTGTCGCCTATCGTGACGATGAGAGGGAGGTGACGCGGGATTAGCTTCGACGTGTGCGCGAGGAGCTCGGCCGAAGCGTCCCGGTCGACAAGGTCCGTGAGGATGATAATGAGCGAGCGGCGGTGGAAGTTGGAGTTGAAGAAGTTGAAGGACCGCGCGTAGCTCGGCTCGATCATCTGCGCTTCGATGCTGTAGAGCGCCTCCATGATCCGGTTGACCTGATCGCGCCCGCGCTTGGGCGGCAGGTAATTCGTCACGCGCCGCGAGAAGGTGACGAGCCCCGCGTTATCGCCTCCGGAGGCCGCCACGTAGGCTATCGACAGCGTCGCATTTATCGCGTGATCGAGTTTGGAGAGCTTGCCGATGCGCGCGGTCATGAGCCTTCCCGTGTCGACCATGATGACCACGTTCTGGCTGCGCTCGACCGTGTACTGGCGCGTGATGAGTTTGCCGCGCCGCGCCGTGGAGGCCCAGGATATGTGGCGAATCTCGTCTCCGACTACGAACTCGCGCAGGGACTCGAACTCGCGCCCCTGCCCCCGGACCCTCTGCCGCCGAAGCCCCGGCTGCATCTGCCTGTTGCGGTGGGCGTACAGCTCATTCTTTTTGGCCTCGCGGATGTCGGGATAGACCTTCACGTCCTGCGCGGTCGGGTAAGCGATCTGCCGCCACAGGAGGCCGAGCCTCGAATTGAAGCGCAGGACGGTGCCGCCGAACCCGTAGCTGCCGCGCGCGGTCGGGAGCAGCCCGTAGCTCCAGGAGCGGGAGCGGCCGCGAGGCACCGTGAGGCGAGCCGTGCGCGGGCTGAGCAGTTCCATCTGGGGCGGGTGCTCGTCCTTGACGATGAAGGTTACGGGGCGTTTCGAGAGGTTCGTGATCTTGATCGTGACGCGGTTTTCGGCCCCCATCGCCAGGCGCTCCTCGACCTCGCGCCTGACCCGAAACGCCTCCGGCTTCTCCGACATCAGGTAATCGAGCGCCGCAGCCCCGAAGAGTGCGACATCGTAGAGGAGGGTGAGGTAGAGCGCGGAGCGGCTGACCCAGCCGAGCGACAGCAGGACCAGCCCGAGCGACAGCAGGGCGAAAAATCTGTTTGTGAAGACAAGGTTCAAAACCAGAAATCCTCGTTGATGCTCCCGGCCGACAGCCCCTCGATAAGCTCCCGGACGCTGTTGAATCTGAGAAGGGTGTAAACCGCCGCGCCGATTTGATAAGGAAGATTCAGCCGGTCGAGGGCCTCGCGCGGAGTGATCCAGACCTCCTCTTCCACCTCGTCCCGGTTTATCGCGGTCCTGAACTCGCCCTCGACCGCGTAGGCGAACGTCAGGAGATGGTAGACCGGCCCCGCATGCGCGCTGGTCTGCGTCTCGCGCAGAGGCGTCAGTCGATGCGGGTCAATGTCGACCCCGATCTCTTCTTTCACCTCGCGGCGCGCGGTCTCTCTGAGGTCCCGGTCTTCGAAGTCCGCGCGGCCTCCCGGAAAGACGAACGCGCCCGGAAAATACCTGAAGTGCGCGGGCCTCCGGCTAAGGTAGACCTCGATCCCCCGCCTCGTGTCTCGCACGAAGGCGACGGCCGCCGCGGGAATGGGAGCGCTTCTCTTATGCATCCTGTAATCTACGGCCCCTCAGGGCGATCACAATCCGGCTTTTCAAAGCCCGGCCCTCAGCAGTTTTTAACCGGCATTTTTACTCAGCGGGGCACCTCAATCCCCGCGATCACTTCGTCGAGCACCTGATCGGGAGACGTGCCTTCGATCTCCGCCTCGGAGCGCAGCACGATGCGGTGGCGGAGCACGGGCCGGGCCATCTCTTTGACATCGTCGGGGGTGACGAACGTGCGCCCGCGCATCGCGGCCAGGGCTTTCGAGGAGAGCAGGAGGGCGACGGCGGCGCGGGGGCTCGCGCCCCACGATATATTCAGGGCGCTCCGTGTGCCTCTGACTATCGAGACGATATATTTACGGATGCCCTCTTCGACCGTGAGCCGCCGTATGCGCGACCTGCATTCGAGAATCGCGGCGGAGTCCTGGACCGGCGTCACGTCGATGTCCTCAAGGCGGCGCGCGTTGAAGCCTTCATTCCAGTTCGAGACGACCTTCAGCTCTTCGGCCTCGCTCGGGTAATCGACCAGGATCTTCAGGGTGAACCGGTCGAGTTGGGCTTCGGGCAGAGGGTACGTGCCCTCGTACTCAATCGGGTTCTGTGTCGCGAAGACCGTGAACATCGGCGAGAGCTTGTGCAGTTCCCCGTCGATGGTCACCTGCCGCTCCTCCATGGCTTCGAGGAGGGCCGCCTGAGTCTTGGGCGGCGTGCGGTTGATCTCGTCAGCGAGCAAGAGGTCCGTGAAGAGGGGGCCGTGCCTGAGGGTGAAAGTCGAGGTGGCCATGTTAAATATATTGGTGCCGGTCACGTCGGCGGGCATGAGGTCGGGCGTGAACTGGATGCGGCTGAAGTCGGCGCCTATGGCCCGCGCCAGCACTTTCACCATCAGGGTCTTTGCCGTGCCGGGCACGCCTTCGATCAGGGCGTGACCTTCCGTGAGCAGAGCGATGAGTATCTGCTCGATGACCTGATCCTGGCCGACTATTGCTTTACGCACCTCGCCCTTGAGGTGCTCGACAATGCTGCTCACGTATTCAGGCAAATCTATTATCCTCCTGCTGCCTTCTGGCGACTTGATTCTTGAGAGGGACCGGTCGCAACCATCGCAACGTGATATATCATGCCCCGTAACAGTCAGAAAGAATAATGTGTCTTAAAGCGGGCCGCAATGCGAGCGGCGCAGAATTTCGCGCGGCAGGTAAATCTTAGCCTGATGTTGCGAATTTCGCGCGCCCCGCAACAGGCTGTCAGAGCCGCTTTTGCGGCTTCGCGCGGCCTCGACGGCTTAAAGTAGAGTCTCAGCCTACCCGGCAGAAATAATAAAAAGAAAAGTCTTGCGATAAAAAATAAAAGGTGGT
Source organism: Blastocatellia bacterium (assembly GCA_035634255.1). Classification (GTDB taxonomy): domain Bacteria; phylum Acidobacteriota; class Blastocatellia; order UBA7656; family UBA7656; genus DATLMR01. Next base: position 6,233 of record DASQDI010000012.1, on the reverse strand, counting down.
AAAGTCCGAACTTGTCAGTAGGGCCTTCCCCACATAGGCCAGTGACGCCCCGGCTAGGACGCTTATAAATTCCGTTGCAGGAAATCTCAAGAGTCTCACCTTCAGAGACTTGCACTAATTCTAAAGATGATTAAGTTCGGGACTTCTGGTTGGCGTGCAGTTATTGCCGACGAATTCACATTCGCCGCTGTGCGCAAAGTCACGCAGGCAATATCGAACTGGCTCGGGCAGAACGAATCCGGTTCGCAGGTGGTTATCGGCCACGACACGAGATTTATGGCCGAGACCTTCGCGACGGAGTGCGCGCGCATAATCGCGGCCAACGGCTTCGAGCCCCTCCTGTGTGAGGGGCCGGCCCCGACGCCCGCGCTCTCGCACGCGGTCAGGTCGAGAGGCGCTGCCGGAGCCATCAACTTCACGGCTAGCCATAACCCCCCCGAATATTCCGGCATGAAGTTTTCGACTTCCGACGGAGCGCCGGCGCTTCCGGAAGTGACTATAGCGATTGAAGAGGAGATCAGGAAGATCGAGGGGGCGGATTTTTCGACCGCGGCTTCGAGCGGCGGCATAACGCCTCTATCGCCCGCGGGCGATTACCTGAAGGACCTCGCGTCAAAGATAGACCTGAAGGCGATTGCGAATTCGGGAGTGCGCGTGGTTTACGACCCACTCTGGGGGACGGGCATGGGCTACCTGGATCAGGCGCTTCGGGAAGCGGGCTGTGAAGTGGTGATGATTCACGATTGGCGCGACGTATACTTCGGGGGGCACAGCCCGGAGCCGGACGAGGAGTATCTGGAGGAGTTGAAGCATGAAGTGACGAACCGGGGCTACGAGCTGGGTCTTTCGACCGACGGTGACGCCGACCGCTTCGGCATACTCGACCGGGACGGCTCTTTCATCTCGCCGAATCTGGTGATAACGCTCCTCGTGGAGTACCTGGCCGAGTCGCGAGGGTGGACCGACGCGGTCGCGAGGACCGTCCCCACGACGAGCCTGATAGATCGCGTAGCCGGGAAGCACGGCATCAAAGTTTATGAAGTCCCCGTCGGGTTCAAGTTCATCGGGCAGTTGATAAACGAGGATAAGATCTCCATCGGGGGCGAAGAGAGCGCGGGACTATCGATAAGGGGACATTTCCCTGAAAAAGACGGCATACTGGCGTGCCTTCTCGTTGCAGAGATGGTCGCCAATAGAAAAGTGTCGCTGCGGGAGATGCTCGAAGATGTTTACAGGAAAGTGGGGAAGCTGGTCAGCGGCAGGATAGGTGTTCGTTTGACGCCTGATTTGCAGCGGGGGCTGGCATCGAAGATAGCGGGCGATCCGGCCAATTTCGCGGGCAGACGGGTCACGTCGGTCAGCCGGGTCGATGGAGCAAAGTTCGTGTTGGAGGACGGGTCGTGGTTGTTGATGCGCCCATCCGGTACCGAGCCCCTTGTGAGAATTTACGCTGAAGCTTCAAACGAGCAAGATTTGGAGGTGCTACTTGAGTCAGGCCGCAAATACATTCTGGGTTAACAGGGTCAATTCCTACGCCGCGACGAACTCTCTGGTCAAGCGCCAGATGCGCTTTCGCCGATTCGTAGACGCATTGGTCATAATGGTTATACTGGCCGCAACGGCCATATGCATTTCCGTGTACGTGCGGACCCGCGCCGAGATGACCGCCGCCGAGGCGAAACATCAGGCCGCGTCAACCCGCGTAGAAGAACTGCGAGTCGATACCGAACGCCTTGAGCGCGAGGTATTGAGGTTGAAGAACGATCCGAAGCTGATTGAAACCGTAGCCCGTCAGAGCCTCGGGCTGGTCCGGTCAGGCGAAGTGATTATCAAGACAGGGCAAGGCGGGGCAGAATCGACAGACAGTAATAAAAGGAAGGCAGGTACCTTGACACAAAGTTAAGCCGACAGCTATACTGACCATTCCGTTTTAACGCGGGGTGGAGCAGTCTGGTAGCTCGTTGGGCTCATAACCCAAAGGTCGCAGGTTCAAATCCTGCCCCCGCAACCACATCGAGGGCCGCAAGGCCCTCATTTCATTTGGGTTATGCCTCTTTTCCATTACATCCAGCTTAGCCTTAACTGATACTTTCACTGGTCTGGGTAACAAATAGGTTACAATCCCCTATTATCTCCCTAGCCAGCAACTCCGTTCCCTGCTCTGCCGCTTTCGGGTCAACATGCACATAAATGTCTAGTGTCGTTGAAACCCGCGAATGACCGAGCGTGTTCTGCACAAGTTTAGCATCCTGCGTTGCATTGTGCAGTATTGAGCCTGCCGAGTGCCTGAATATGTGAAACCCATATTCCCTGTTGCCATACTTTATCCCCAAAGCATTCAGTGTCGGGTATAGCACTTCCCTTCTGAGATGGTCAGGATCGAAGGGACTGCCGTCCAATTTAGAGAAAACCAAATCCTCCGGTTGAGTATATGCTGATTTCGCCCGATGGTAGACAAAGACATCCGCCAGTAACCGAGGCAAGTGCAATTCTCTTTTGCTGGCGTTCGTCTTTGGAGAGCCAAGCCTGCCACGCCAGAGATTGTGCCGGACGTACAAGGTTTGACTCTCAAAGTCCACATCTCGCCAACACAGCGCGAGGATTTCTCCGAGCCGCAAGCCTGTAGATGCGGCCACTACGAATAACGGCTTATACTCATCTTGGACGTTCTGGATAATCTGTCGAATAGTATCGGCTGAGAGTACGGCTTTTTCTTTCGCCTGATACTTGGGTCTATGCAGTTTGCGCCTCAGAGGTATTGATTCGATCAGATCATGCTGCGCTGCCACCTCAAACATGGTATTGAGCAAGCCATAGATGTTAAGCACGTACTTAGGAGCCGCCTGATCCTTCAACGCCTTAAAAAAGCGCGTCAAGTCGTGCGGCGTTATCTCAGCCAGTGTAGTCTTTCCAAATACCGGGTCAAGATGATTCTTCAACATCGAGTTGTAGCTGTACTCTGTCGAAGGCTTAACTTCGGTATTACGAAGATAGTCTTGCCACAATCCGCCTGCAAACTCGGCAAAGGTAACTTTCTTTGTTTTTCGAGGGTTGTTGTTTTCTGCATTAATCTCATAGATACGCTCTGACATCACCCTATTTGCGTCTTTGCGGCTCTTACAATCCGGCAAGGTTTCGCGCTTAAGCCGCCAGCCACTCTCGGATTCTGGATCACGTACCCAATACAAAATAGTGAACACATCTCCTTTCTTACGTTTTCTTACTTCAACTCTGCCACGTTGAAAGCTATTCTTTATCACCACAGCTTCTCCTTCCCGTGGCTCACCTTGTGTAGCGCGAGTCTATTTGTAGCATTACTCCGTGTCAATCAGAGGCATGACTTCATGGCGTTTAAGCCAAGCCTGAAATTGAACGGAGTTGGGATCGAACCGAATGTACTTGCCAAGCTTTGTGTGCGGTATCCGCTCAGGTCCAGCATGACGAGTACGCTCATATATCCATCGCTTCTTTACCTGAAGATGTTTAGCCAACTCTTCAGGAGTCCAAAGCTTTCGGAATATCGGCGATGAAATTTGCGTGTCTATAATTCTATCCATTTTGATTCACCAAAGAACCCGATGGTATTGTCTTCTATCCAGCAAAACCAGCACAATATTACTATTCTCCACCCTCCACTTTTTTCTTTTGCTTTCTTTTAGCATCTTCAACCGGGGTAATAGACTCCCCAAGTCTTGGTTCTAGCTCAAACAATTGCCCAGGTAACACGCTGAGTGTTCTACAAAGAACTTCAAGAGTTCCTAAACCCATCATTTTGGGATTGCCACGCCACATTATTCGACAAGACTCATAATGCAAACCAGTTGCTTCAGCTAACTCATTGGGATTATTAATACCGGCTCGTTGCGCAACCTCTTTAACCAATAGTTTAATCATAGCGGGGCTTACATTACCAAAGCTGCGGCTTTGATACAAGTTTTTAGTATTAACGCCAGGTTCCGCCATTTCCTCACCCCTATTGTTTTAGTAGCGCCAGCTTCAAATCAATAAGATTTTATATTGTTTCTTCAAAAATTTCCACTATTTTTTTAGTAGTAGAAGTTATTATTTAATTGACATATCACTAAAATTTTAGTAATATCCCGATATTGAAATTGACTGTTTTTTGACAACTTAGCATGAAGCCGAAAAGGTCTAGTTAGTAAGATTGCTGTGCTGAATAGGCGACGAATGCAAAGCGATGCTGAGTAAGAAACTCACTTGCCGACAACAGAGGAAACTAATCAGAAAGGAGAAAACGACTATGTGGATAGACACTGAGAAGCTTCGATTCGATGATTACCACCCGGACATGTTCACGGAAGATGAGTTGATGACTCCGGAAGAACAGGCCGAGTTCGAGAAAGAATTTGGCCGGTAAAAGTTAAGGGCTTAGGTGGCTGGAACCATCTAAGCCCCAATTCCCGCCCGCTACGAACGGGCAGAAAGGTTATTCACCATGACCAGAATAAGCATTTTCGATACTTCAGTCCAGTGTGAAGAGTTCTTCACAGGCCACGAAGAATGGAGCGACGAACTACAAGCCGAGTTTGAGGCCGCGAATGAAACGGCTCAAACCATCCAGACCGAACGCGGCGCGATGTTGATACCGCGTGAGTGCGTGCATCACGATTGCCCGAGCCGATGCCATCAGGGGCTCAGAATCGGAGGCTTTGATTTATGAAGTGCCTTCTTTGCAGCTTGCCCATCCTGACCGGCCAGGAAGTCCACCAGCACCACAAGGAACTAAAGAGCAGGGGAGGCACGCAGACCGCCCCCGTCCACGGCGATTGCCACAGGTCGCACCACAGCACAAACGGGCAGTTTGCCGAGTGGGGTAGGGAAGGTGGAAAGATAACATCTCTCACCCGCCGCTGGTCCTTCAATCTTCGCAACGTAGCAACGCACCCGGCTTATGAATTCGACCGGCAATACTACCTCGCGCTCTACGCGCCGAAAGGAGCCGTTTATGCTTGAAGCACTCCCGAACTATGACAACTGGAAAACGGAGCCCGGCAGTGAGCCGGACTTCGACCCCTACCTCGACGCGGAGGACGAAGAGTAACAAGAGCGGGGGCCGGTGAATGTCCCGGCCCGCTCGCCCATCAGGAGATCATCATGCCAAGAGATTACAGAGACAGAATCGAGAAGGGGGCTGAGATAGCAAGGCTCAATCACGTAACCGCGCACGCTTCCGGCTTCGCCGTGCGAAGTGATTCAAACCCGCTCGTAAGCTACCACGTCACGAGCGAGCGAAGCTCTTGCACCTGTCCGGACTTCGCCAAAAACATCGGGCTATGTAAACACCTTTGGAGTACGGCCCCGGCGCTCGCTCTGACCATCCTTGAGATGCGCGAAGCCGAAATGGTTGATGACCTAGACCGGCTATTCGATGAGGGCAGGGAGAGAGCGAAAGACCTCCCGCGAGGGTTTGAGCTTTCGATGCGCCACGACTACGCCCGCGCCTTTTGCCGCCTGGAAGAAGAGATTGACCTGAAGAAAGCGGCGGCGAGGGTCAACGCCCGCGCGCAGGTAGACGCGAGCCAATCACGGTTAGCCGCGCGCATCACGGAGGCTAGCGCCTGACCTTCCGTTGCTGTTTGCTCAATATATTGGGCATTCCGCTCGAAATAAAAGATTAGCCACCATACCTTGTAATGTGGTTCACCGTTGCAAGTTGGGTTTGGATACTGTATAAACGCGCTGATGTGAAATCCGGGGCATCTATAATTTCAAGATGCCCCGGACCACATCAGATTTGCCGCAGTCGTAGAGCGAGAATCACCGAAGCAACCACGAGCGATAAGGCAGCGCCCAGGTCAACCGAGTTTGAAGTATCACCTTCCTGTGCGCCCTCCGTTTGAACCGTAAGACCCTGACCGGGGCAGACCGTACACGGTTCCTCTCCGGGGTCACATACGCAGGTAGGCACGGCGGGATCACCGCAGGCACACCAGCGACCGCCCGGCAGGTTGCGCCCTGCCACGGCAACCGAGTTGAAAGGCTGCGAGTTTTGCGCTCCTGAGTCGAGCGCAGGAAGGAGGAAAAGCACGAGCATGGCTACGAGCAATAATCGTTTCATTTCAATTTCTCCAATCGTTCACAAGTTAATCATCACGAGCGGCATGTAGATGGCCGCTCAATCGTCAATAGAATCTATAGCAAGCCAGTTATACGCGGCGGCTGAGAGCCTCTATCTGAACCGCGATTATGTTTCACTATCACAAGTGGCCGAT
>DASQDI010000011.1:0-28548 GCA_035634255.1 Blastocatellia bacterium | reverse complement strand
CGCCAGGTTCGGCGTCAGGGACATATTCGACCGTAGGGAGAACGTACAGGCCGGGGCGAGGTACCTGCGGTGGCTGCTGGACCGGTTCAACGGGGACGTGAGGCTGGCGCTGGCGGGCTACAACGCGGGCGAAGGCGCGGTCGAGCATTATGGCAACCGCATCCCCCCTTTCGCGGAGACGCAGAATTACGTGCGGACGATCTATTCGCGTTTCTCGCGCATTCATGGGGACGCGGTCCCGCCGCCTTTAAGAATCGAAGAGGCGAAGACCTCGGAGCCAGTGACAGAGAAGATACCGAATTACAACCAGATTATACGCTTCACCTCGTCGAGCGCGGAGGGCGGCCCTTCGGGCGCGAAGCCCTGATGGAAGTATTCGTTAGGCAGACATAGAATAAGGTTTTTGTCGTAATGTTGATAGAAGAAGGGGTATAAGCTATGCTCGAGCTATTGATAAATAATTGATGTGGGAGTTTTTTATATGGTTGAAGCGGTTAACGGCTTACAAGAAAAAGAAGATATTGAAGTAATCGATGAGGCAGCATCCGATGATTCAACCGTTCCACCTGTGCAGTATGATATTACCAGTTATGGTGCGGACTACGACGTTGAGGGGCTTGTTAAGAGATTAGATCGCGGAGACATTCTCATTCCCCCTTTCCAGCGAAATTACATCTGGACCCAACAAGAGGCTTCTCGCTTTATTGAGTCCTTATTGCTAGGGTTGCCTGTACCTGCAATCTTTTTGGCCCGTGAACCCGATACGAACAAACTTTTGGTAATTGATGGTCAGCAAAGGTTAAAGACTCTCCAATTCTTCTATAGCGGTATTTTTAATCCTAAGGATGACGACAAGAAACAACAAATATTTAAGCTGACCAAAGTCCAGCGCAAGTTCGAAGGACTGACTTATAAGACTTTAGAGGAACAAGATAAAATTAAATTAAACGACTCATTGATTCACGCCATTATAGTTAAGCAAGAATCTCCCCAAGACAACAATACAAGTGTTTACCATATATTTGACAGGCTCAACAGTGAAGGTCGTAGACTAACTCCGCAAGAAATCCGTACAGCTATCGACCATGGCAACTTTATTGATCTGATCAAAGAGCTCAATGAATATGAAAATTGGAGGAATATATATGGGAAGAAAAGTAGCCGGTTAAAGGATCAAGAATTGATTCTTCGCTTTCTTGCTTTTTACTTCTCTAGCGGTGAATACGAGAAGCCTATGCATGAGTTCCTTAATAAATTCTCACAGAAACATCGCAAAGCAGATGATAAGTTTCTGACGGAGTCAAGGAAAGTATTCATCAGCACAATAGACGTGGTTCAACAGAGTATTGGCAAGAAAGCCTTTAGACCAACCGCGGGAATCAACGCTGCGGTGTTTGACTCAGTGATGGTCGGTATTGCGCGCAGACTTAATAAGACCCCTGATAAGATGCCTATCGAGGACTACGACAGAGTTAAGAAAGCCTATGACGAACTGCTCAGCGATCCTGAATATATCAGGCTTGTTTCCCAATCCACTTCGGACGAAAGCAACGTCTCATCCAGGCTTGAAAAAACTACTGAGAAATTCGGTAGCATCTAAATGCAGAATAGGGAAATAGCCAGACAATTAAACAGGCTCTACGCTCTCATAAAGAAGTCCGAGGAGGCATGCGCAGGCAACTTGGAGTTGCAGGCGGAATGGGCTAAATACCTTTGTATTCTGAGCGCCGGTCTAATAGAAAATGCACTGAAAGAAATATATATCGAGTTTGCCCAGAAGAAAACAAGTAGGCCCATAGCTAACTTCCTAAGTTCAATCATATCTCCGATCCGAAATCCAAAGACACAAAGGTTCCTTGATATAGCAGCAGCTTTCAACCCAACTTGGAAAGATGAATTGGAAAACCATGTAAATATCAATGGTCGCCTCGAAGCAATTGATTCGATAATGAATCAACGACACCTAATAGCTCATGGGCAAAATCAGAATTCGAATATTACGCTTGCCAAACTGAAGGATTACCTGGCTAAAAGTGTTGAAGTGCTAGAATTCATTGAACAACAATGTAACAGGTAAAGCATTGATTTGTGCCGCACAAGCTCTGCCTAACAAGCGCATCCAGGAGAGGCTGCGGAGCAATCTCGTATTTTCCCATCATCATTGCTCGCGGCCACGCTGATGCGTGTCGATATTGGAATACTCAAAACTCGATGCGCTCGCCCGTGCGCACCGCGCGATAACAGGACTCCACAAGCTCGACCGCTTTATACCCGTCGCGCGCCGTGACTGAGGGCGCGAGGCCGCCGAGTATCGAATCCACGAAGGCACGGTCTTCCTGCGCGTATCCCCACTTCTCTTCTTTCGAAAGCCTGTGCATCGAGTCGGTGGAATGCGGGCCATCAAGCCCCCCGCTCACGGTGATGCTCTCCATCTCGCGAGTGATTATGGTCGAGTGATGCGCGAAGACTTCGACGCGCTCGAACGGGAACATCCAGCCCGCGTCGGACGAAGAGGCCAGGGTCGCGTGCACGCCACTGCGGAAGGCGAGCAGCACGGAAAAATCGTCCGGTTCCGGGTACTCATGAGTTGAGCCCACGGCGTCCATCCTCGCCACTTCTCCGAACAGGAACCGTGCCAGGTCGAACATGTGAATCGTCGTCTCGTAAAGGAATCCGCCGGTGAGCGCGGGGTTCGATATCCACTCCGGGTCCAGCAACTCTCCGCGATTCATCTTGATGTGAGCCGAGTGCGGGGCGGTTTCCGCGAGCGCCTGACGGAGGGCACGGTAGACGGGCGCGAACCGGCGGTTGTGCCCGACCTGAAAGACCGCGTCGCTAGATTCCGCCTGATCCAACACGGCGCGCGCCTCTTCGAGGCTTGCGGCCATCGGCTTTTCGCAAAAGACGTGCTTGCCCGCGCTCGACGCTCTGATCGCAAGCTCCGTGTGCCTCGTGTTGGGAGTCGTGATGTAGACGGCATCGACCTTCTCTATCAACTCATCGGCGCTGCGCGCGGCGGTCGCGCCGGAGGCGGCGGCCATCTTTTCGGCCCGCTCGAACACCTGATCGTGGACGGCGTAGACCCGCACCCGGTCGTCACGCGCGAGCACCGTCTGATGAACCGCGCCGATGTACCCCGCGCCGATAATTCCGATCTTCAGTCTGTCCATAACTCGCCATCAATGTAAATTAAGATGACCGGCCGGGTCTTAATGATTCTCCCGTCTCGGCGTCGAAGAAGGCGGCCTTCTCCAGGTCGAGCCGGACCCAGGCAGGCGTTTCCATGTCGGCGCGAAACTCGGCGGGCGCGCGCGCGATTATCTTCTCGCCCCCGAGCCTGAGGAAGACGAGCGTCTCGTTGCCCATGAGCTCGGTGACGTGGACGCGGGCAGGGAGCCACCCTTCCCGGCGCGTCGTCGAGACCGCGACATGCTCGGGCCTGATGCCCATCATCACGCGCTCTCCGCCCGCCCTGTCTAAGCGTCCGTCGAGCTGTTCTGGGGGCAGAACCCATGCGGCGTCCTTGCTCTCGAACGCGCGGGCCGCCCTGTCTATCCGCCCCTCGATGAAGTTCATGCCGGGGCTGCCGACGAACTCCGCGACGAACCGGTTAGCGGGCCTGTTGTAGATATTCATCGGCGCGTCGAATTGCTGCAGCTTCCCGTCGCGCATCACGGCGACGCGGTGCGCGAGCGTCATGGCTTCGGCCTGATCGTGCGTGACGTAGACGGTCGTGGTGGCAAGCTCGCGCTGCAATCGCTTCAACTCTCCGCGCATCTGCACGCGCAGCTTCGCGTCGAGGTTCGAGAGTGGCTCGTCCATCAGATACACGCGCGGCTCGCGCACGACCGCCCGCGCGAGGGCGACGCGCTGGCGCTCGCCCCCCGAAAGCTCGCGAGGCTTGCGGGCCAGCAGCCTGCCTATCTCAAGCATCTCCGCCACGCGGCGAACGCGCCGTTCCGTCTCGTCCCTCGGAGTCTTTCTCACGCGCAGGGGGTAGGAGATGTTTTCGGCCACGGACATGTGCGGGTAGAGCGCGTAGCTTTGAAAGACCATGGCGACATCGCGGTGGCGCGTGGGCACGTCGTTGACCCGGTCCGGGCCGATGAATATGTCGCCCGAAGAGACTTCTTCGAGCCCCGCGAGCATCCTGAGGGTCGTGGTCTTGCCGCAACCGGAAGGGCCGAGCAAGACCACGAACTCCCCGTCTTCGCACGCGAGGTCGAGGTTGTCCACGACCGGGGTCTGGGCGAACCTCTTCGTTACGCTTTCAAATCTCACGCTCATCTTGCTTCGACGTGGCGGCGTATGCCCTCAAGGTGGTGCCTGTCGTGGTTGATCAGGGTGCCGAGGATGCGCGCGGTGGCGCGGTCGGAGGCCCATATCTTTTCGTCTTCCGGAATGCCCGCGACGATCTCCATCAGCCTGTCGCGATTACCCTTCAACTCCTGCCGAATCTGGTCGGGGGACCAGTCCTTCCGCTTGCCCGATTCGACCTCGTTCCAGGCGTCGAAATCCGTGATGTCTCCTATTGTCGGGCGCTCGCCCCGCGCCTTCTGCTCGAAGGCGTGAACGGCTTCACCTTCCCACGCGGCCAGGTGTCCCAGAGTGTCCTTTATCGACCATTTCCCCTCGCCCATCGGCTCGGATAACTGCTCGTCGTTCAGCCCTTCGACCGCGTCCCAGACGCGGGCCCGGTACTCAGACAGCTTCTCAATGTATTCCTGTTTGGTCATTTCCTTTCAGACTCCTTTCATCCTTTTACCGCCCCGAGCGACAGCCCTCGCACGAGGTAACGCTGCACGGCCATCGCGAAGGCGAGAATGGGCACCATCGCCACAACTCCCGCCGCGCTCATCACCCCCCACTTGATCTCGTACTGGGTCACGCGGCCGGCTATGCCGACCGGCAGGGTCATCGCCGCCTCGGTCTGCGTCAGCACGAGCGCGAACAGGAACTCGTTCCACGAGACGATCAGGCAGAAAACGGCCGTGGCGGCCAGCCCCGGCGCGACGAGCGGCAGTATAACCCGCACGAGCGCTCCCATGCGAGAGTCGCCGTCAACCATCGCCGCCTCCTCCAGCTCCCGCGGCAATTCCTGAAAGAAGCCGCGCATCATCCACACGACGAATGGGAGGTTGAACGCGGTGTAGACGATCACGAGCGAGGCGACGGTGTCGAGCAGCCTCAGGTCGCGCATCATCAGGAAGAGGGGGACGATGGTAACTATCGGGGGGAACATGCGCGTCGACAGAATCCAGAGCGACAGACGCCTGCTCGCCCTCTCGGGCATGCGCAACCGCGTGAGCCCGTACGCCGCGAGCGTCCCTACCGTCATCGCGAGCGCCGTGGACGAGACCGAGACTACCGCGCTGGTGAGCAGGTACCTGCCGAACGACCGCGAAAAGAATGCCTCCCGGTAGTGCTCGAGCGTCGGCCCGAACCCGACCCACTCGGGCGGCACCGAGAAGTGAGCGGCCTCGGTCTTGAGCGAGATGGTCACCATCCAGTAGACCGGGATGAGCCCGAAAAGCGCGGCCATAATGACCGCCGCGTATTTCAGCAGGCGCAGGGTCGCCTTCATGCGGCCTCCTGTCTCTGCAACAGCCTGATGTAGCCGACGCTTATTATATTGGTGAGCACGAGGAGCGCGAACGACATGGCGGCGGCGTAGCCGAAGTCGAAGAACCGGAAGGCGGTGCGGTAGATGTAGAGGCTAACGGTTTCGGTGGCGAACGCGGGGCCGCCTTCCGTGAGTATGAATATCTGATCGAAGACGCGCAGCAGGTCCATGGTCCTCAGCAGGAGGGCGATGAGGATCGCGGGCTTCAGGAGCGGCAGGGTGACATGGGTGAAAGTCTGCCACGCGCTCGCGCCGTCGATCATCGCGGCTTCGTAAGGCTCCCGGGGAATGGCCTGAAGGCCCGCCAGCAGCACGAGGAACATGAAGGGCGTCCACTGCCAGACATCCACCGCCACGACCGAGGCGAAGGCGAGCGAGGGCGAGGCGGTCCACGTGAGCGAGTCGGTGTCAACCCCCGCGCCCTTCAGGGTGCCGTTGATCGCGCCGAAGCTCGGGTTGAGCATCAAGCGCCACACGACCCCGACCACGACCGGGGGCAGCATCATCGGGACCAGCAGCAGGGCGCGGAAGACCCCCCGGCCTTTCAGCGGCCTGTCGAGCAGGAGCGCGAGGCCGAGGCCGAGAAGGAATTCGAATGTCAGGGCGAGCGCCGCGTAAGAGAAGGTGTGCAGCAGGGCCGAGCGGAAGAGGTCGTCCCCGAAGAGGCGCGTGAAATTCCCGAAGCCCCAGCGGGCCGCGTCGCCCGCGCCAACCTGAAGGCTGACCTTTATGGCGTACACGAGGGGGTAGACCGAAAGCGCGAGCAGCACGGCCAAGGCGGGCGCGGCGAGGAGGAAGGGGAGTGACAGGTACTTTCTCATCTGTTGCGCTCGACGATCTTCGCGATCTCGGCGTTCGCCTGACTCATGGCCTCCTCAGGCGTGAGCACCCCGCTGTTCGCCTTCGACAGGAAGATGCCGAAGGTGTTTTCGATCTCGTTCCAGAGGGGCGTGCGCGGGCGCGGCCTTGAGGTCTCAAGCGAGCGGAGCTGCGCCGGGTAAGCGGGGAATTTCGCGAGCAGCTCGGGGTCGGTGAAGACCGACCTGCGCGTGGGCGGGTTGCCGCGGAGGGCCGACCGCTTCATCTGCTCCGGGGAGGTCGCCCACGCGAGGAAGTCGAAGGCCGCGTCCGCGTTCCTCGACCCTTTCGGGATCGCGATGAGCCAGTTGCCTATCTCCGCCTGCCCCGGCTTCCTTTCGCCCGGCAGGGTCGTGAAGGCCATCTTCCCGGCCACGCGCGACCGGGCCGGGTCCGTGAACGCGCTTATCCAGGCGGGCCAGTTGATCGACATGGCGGCCGACCCCTGAAGCAGGTGGGCCGACACTTCGTCCGCGTTGAAGCTCGCGTAGCCGGGCGGCGCGTGCCTGCCGAGTTCAAGCATCAACCTGAGCGCGGCGACGCCTTCTTCGCTGTCGACCGAAGGCTTGCCGCTCGGGTCGAACATCTCCGCGCCGTGTGCCCAAAATATCGGCAGGAAGTCGGCCACGACCGCGTTGCCTTGCTCGGCCCGCATGACGTAGCCGTACAGGCGGCCGCCATCGTCTGAGCGCTCGCGCTCGCCAATAGTCTTCGCCGCCGCGAGCACCTCCTGCCAGGACGAGGGCTCTTTCAGGCCATGTTTTTCGAAGAGGTCTTTGCGGTAGAAGAAGAGCTGCGAGTTGCCGACGTAGGGCAGGGCGTAGAGCCGCCCGGTCTCGTAAGGGTGTCGGCAGAGGGCCATCGAAGTGGCGATGAAGTCGTCGTCGGGGCCGCCCTGCCCGCGCTTCTCGTACATGGGCCCGAGGTCCGTGAGGAACTCCGAAACCGCGAACCGGGGGAACCACGGGTCGTCGAGCATGATGAGGTCGTACGCGCCCGTCCCCGAGTTCAGGTCTATGAGCTCCTTCTCGAAGAGGTTGTCATACGGAAGCTCGACGACCTCTATGCGCACGCCCGACGAGGCTTCGTAATCTACCGCCGCCTGCTTGAGCGCGTCGCCTTCGACGCCCGAGTTGACGGCGAGAGTCAGGTGCCCGCGTTCGGAGCCGCACCCCGCGAGCAGGGCGGATAGCGTCGTAATCAAGACAAGCGCCGAGATCAGGGTTGGTCTCATTCAGGTCCTTTCCGAATTGTTGATAGGTTCGAACCGGAGGATACCACAACCTCGGGCCGGGGGCTCATCGCTCCCGCGGCTCGCGCCTCAAATCCTGCGCACCCGGTCACGTTTTTCCGCGGGCAGCCCCGCGAAAAGCTCGACGAACGTACCGTTGGTCCACCCGAAGCCGACTTCGTTGTCGGAGTACCCGTACCTGATGTGCTCGTGGACGCGAGACTCGCGCCGGACCACGTTATATTTTTCCAGTATTACGTCGTGCTCGACGAACTCCTTCAGGACCATCGAGAGGAAGCTGACCGAGACGCGGTCGGCTTCCGCGTCATACCCGTAACGCCGCATCCCTTCGACCGCTATCAACTGCATGGGAGCCCACCCGATGGGGGAGTCCCACTGGTTGCCGCTCCGACAGGTCGAGGTCTGAAGGCCCCCCGGCCGCTCGAAGAGTTCGAGGCTCTCCATGACGCGCGCGGCCTGCACGCGCGAAGCGATGCCCGCGTAGAGCGGGAAGAAGGTGGTCACGTAGGGGTAGGCCCTGCGCTCTCTTCTCAGGTAGTTGTAATCGAAGTAGAGGCCGTGCTGCTCGTCCCACATCAGTTCGTTGATGCGCGAAGCCCTCAGGCCCGCGCGCTCCTCCCATGCGCTCGCCTCCGCGCCGCGCGCGAGCGTCGCATTCATCTCCGATATGTCCACCTCCATCCGGTAGAGCAGGCAGTTGAGATCGACCGGCAGCAGGTCGAGCACCCCGATGTTGAAGGCCCCGAAACGGTTCGAGGGGTCGTGCCCGCTTTCGCGCATCGCGCGGTCGGCCCGGAAGAAGAGGGGGGTCAACCGGTCGCGCGCGCGGTCGTAGTAGAGCGGCAGGTCGTAGCTCGTCACCTCGCCGCCGTGCTCGCGGTAAAACTCCTTCACACGGTCGTAGTGCGAGCGCCCCTCGACATCCTGCTCGTGCCCGAAGACCTCGGGGGCCGGCTGGTCGCTCGAATCGAAGTACCGGGAGAGCCCTTCGCTCTCGATCAGGCGGTCGCCCCGAGTCCAGAAGGCGTAATACGACTCGACGAGCGGCAGCGCGCGCCGCAGCCATTCGAGGTCGCCCGTGCGGTTAAATATTTTGAGCACCAGCGCGGACAGGAAGGGCGGCTGCGAGCGCGTGAGGTAGTAGGTGCGGTTTGCGTTCAGCACCTTCCCGTAATTCGCGACCTGATACAGGTGGTTGTCGGCCATCTCGACGGCGAACCCCGTCAGCCCGTCGCACAGTAAGCCGAGAGAGATGAAGTAGCTGTCCCACCCGTACATCTCGTTGAAGCTGCCGCCCGGCACCACGTAATGGTTAGGGAGGTAGAGCAGGCCGTGCTCTTCGATGTCCTCGTACGAAGGGGGGAGGTGCCGCAGCTCGATCTCCCGAAAATCCTGAGGGGCCGCTTCCTCAAGCTTTCTCGCGACGCGGCCCAGGTCTTCCGTGAGCGAGATGTAGACGAGCGGCCTCTGAGAAGACGGGCTGGCTACCTTCTCGTCGAGGGTGGCTTCGAGCATCTCGCTGTGGTTGCGTTCGAGCACGTCCCAGCTCTGCCTGATGTACTCGCGGAGTGCTTCGAGCTGCGCGGGTGTCGCCTCTGTCTGATCGTCCGGTTGCATATCGGGAGTGACGGGGGCGGGCGATGAGCGCGAGTGCGGGGCCGCGACCTGCCGCCCTTCACTCTCCGCTCATCGCCCGCCGTTTATCTGCTAAGGCCGGTTCGCGTTCCCGTTGGCATTCGCGGCGGGCGCGGGGGTCGCCGCCGGCGCGGCGCTCTGCGAGCCCTGCCCGGCCATCGCGCTCAGAGTCCTTGCGAGCGCGATGAAGCCCTGGACCTGCTGCTTCAGCTCCTCGGTCGTCACCTTCTTCATGTTCGCGGGGAGTTCGAAGAGCGCGGGGTCCGGGTTCAACTGAAGGTCGCGCAGTTCCGTCACCACCCGCGCGGTCGCGCCGCTCGTGGTCGAGGCGTTCACCTGCGAGCGGATGGGCAGGCCCGTCGCCTCGTCCACGTAGACGAAGCTGTCGGCCTGGACGGTCCCCGCCTGCGTGCGGGTGTCTTTGGCCCCGGCGAAGCGGTACTTGACGGCCGTGCGCCCGTTGATCGTCTCCGTCCCCATGTTCTCGTACTGCGTGCGCGCTTTCAGTTGCTCGATCATGGTGGCCGGGCTCATAAGGCTGCCGAGATTCACGCCCATCTCTTCGGGCCTCAGCTCGACGTACTGGTTGCGGGCCGGGATGATGAGGTACTTCTGGCCCGCCCTCTCCAGGTAAGTGATCTGCCCTATCGGCGGGGGGGCGTTGAAGGTCATGCGGCGGTCCGCGCCCCTCTTCGCGAAGTCGACCTGCGTGGTGGCGTTGCCCTGCCGCGCGTTCGCCTCCCCCTCGCCGCTGATCGTAAAGACTGCGCTGTACTGCTCGGGCTCCCTGACGTTGATCGGTGCGCCCGCGGCCGCGGCGACGTTCGCATTCGCGTTGCCGTTGGCGTTCACGCTCAGGTTCGCGTTCGTGTTCGAATTCGTGTTCGTCCCGGTCGGGGCCGTGCTGCAACCGAACGTGACGAACGCGGCCGCCGCCATCACGAGCGTGAGCAGGCCGCGCGCGGCGTGAGTGTTTCGAGATGGATAAAACATCTGACCTCCTTGATGACTATTGGAATATGCGGTATACGTCCACATGCACCTGCGGGCTGCGCACCTCACCCGTGATGTTTACAGGCACTGCGACGCGGCTGTTGCTTTCGAGTATCGAGATCGCGACCCCGAACAGAGGGCTCGAACTCTTTACCTTCGCCGTCGCCTCGGGCGACAGCAGCACCGTCGCCGAGTAACTGAGCGAAGGCGGCGCGACGGTCTGGAACCAGCCGTCCCTGGCCGAGGCGTCGCCCAGGCCGTCCATCTGCTGGATGCGCAGATTGCTCGTCCTGATCACCCCCTGCTCGATCTGAAAATCGGATTCGACGCTGCCGAGCGCCGTGCCGGGATTCATGTCGCCTATCTGGTCGATCTTGAGCGAGCGGGCGACCTGCTCGCTGAGGTTGACGCTGGCGATGAAGAGGTCGTTGGAAGTCATGTGCCCGCTGCCGTTTATGGTCGGGAGGGCCTGATCGAAGCTGCGCATCAGGCCCTGAAGCTTGAACTGCGCGTTGACGTGCCCGGTGATCTGACCCGCCCCCTGCGCGTCGCGCGACCCGATCCGCTCAAGGCTAAGGTTCTCGACCTGCCCTTCGGCGCTGAACTGCTGGGTCGCAAGGTCTACCTGCATGTGCCCGCGCACCGCCCCCTCGTAAAGACTGATCTCCATCTGGTCGAGCGTCGCGACGCTGCCTTTGAGATCGATATTCGATTTGAAGCTGCTGGCGGCAAAGTTCTTGGATTCCAGATGGCCGGGGCCGAGGCTCCCTCTCGCCGTGAGCGCCTTCGCCGCGCCGTGCTCGACGACGAGGTCGAAAGGCAGCTCGGCTTTGAGCAGTTCGGCCCCCTCGCCCTCTTCCGACTGCGCGCGCAGCTCTCCGCGCGCCTTGCGCGACGAGGGCGCGGCCCCTTCGGGGGGCGAGCCCATCTCGGCGCGGAGGCTCACGTTTCGGTAGAGGCTTTCGGGCGGCTGCGCCCCCGACATGTCCACGAGCCTGACCGACGCGTTCTCGATCTCAACCTTGTCGATGGCCGCCTCCGGCCTTACCTGAATGACGAGGCCGAGCAGGGCGCTCTGTACCGAGCGGCCCGAAACTCGTGACGAACTGCCGGGCGCGGCGCCCGCCTGCCCGAGGGTCGCCCAGCTCCAAACGCCTTGATCGTTCTTGATGAATTTCAGGACGGGCGATTCGATGCGGATGCCGTCGATGGAGACCTGCCTTTGAAGCAGGAGGGGCAACAGGGCGACGTTGGCATGAACCTTTTCCGCCTCGATTATGTTCCCCTCGCCGAAGGCCGGGTCTTCCTTCGCGACCATCTTGTTGATGACGAGGTACGGCCCCCCCAGGAGGCTCAGGCGCAGGGTGCCGACCGAGACCTCCCGGCCAAGCAGAGTTGATAACCTTGATTCGACTGCGGGTTTAAGAGGGTTGAGCGGCAGCAATGGCGCTACGGCAATTGACAGGGCGACGATCACAAGAATTAATAAGAGCAGGCGAGGCAGACAGCCTCTTTTGTTCGCCATTTGTCCTCTCACAGAACATCAAAGCGAGCCACGCATATATGCTACTTTGCGCACGGCGGCTCGCGCAAGCGGGGCGCGCGAATTATACGCCCCCCTTAAAGGTTAGGCGCGGCGTATAACACCTTATTGAAGCGGCCCGGTACATGTGGTATAACCCACTCGCCGCAGAGATCGGGCACGAATGACTCTTTGTAAAACAGGCGTGTCTCGAACCTACAACCGCGCTCTCCCGAGCACGCAATCCGGTTTAGTATAGCTCCGCCTAACCGCCCCGCCGGCGACGCGCGGGGTCAGGCCCGTTGGCGAAGACCTATCCGAGGTGATCGCCCGCCGATCCTTTGAGAAAGGAGAACATCATGGAGAAACAGGATCAGGAAAGCACCGGCTCCCGTGCCGCCTATTTCGTGTTTGACTCGCCTCCCGCCCCCGAGACCTTCGTCTTTAAACTCACCGACCCCGAAAAGATTCGGCACGCGAGGGACATTCTCAGCGGGAGGGAGAAGCATCAGGTTCACGTGACAGGGATCATCTTGAAGAGCCCGGCCCCTTACAACCCGGACTGGAGTTTTCACTATGACCCGGAGTCGATAGAGTTTTTCGAGTTCGCGATAGAGGTGTGCGATTCGGCGATAAGGTACGTGGAGGAGCACCTCGACGAGGTCGGGGGGGCATTCCTGCCCGACGACAGGTGGTGCCCGTGGGGGTCGAGGCTTCTGAGAGAGATCGCCTGGCCCGATTCGTTAGCGTGACTTCCGCATGCTCCCGCGCCGGCGGACCCGCCGGGCGGCAGACCCGTGATCCTGACCGGCCTGCCGCCCGATGGGCCACCGGGCGCGGGGAGCTTTACTCTTTACCCCATCAGCTCGGACATCATGGCCGCCGGGTCCCAGTAGCCCCAGACCCGTTGAATCCTGTTGTCCGCGTTCATCTCGAACACGTCGATGCCTTCGAAGATGACGTTGCGCCCGTTCTTGCCGGTCCCGCGCCCGGTCCATTTCACCGCCGCGCTGTCCCCCGACACGAAGACCGAGTCTTCAAACATCTCGACCTTCTCGAAGGCCCCGGCTATGCCTTCGAAGAATGCCCGCAGCCCCGAGTGCCCTTCGATGGGAGGCGCGCCCACGGGGTCGTTGCTGACGGCGTTCTCCGCGAACGTGGCGAGCCATGCGTCCACGTCCATCGCTCTTATGGCCGCGAAGTAATCGGCCACGGTCTGCCTTATGTTCTCTGATGCCATGCTTTCGATTCTCCTTATTTTTTACCGACGGTCTGTATTACGCAGGTCACTGCCTCGCCGGATTGCTCGCGTCCCGGCCGCCGAGCTGTTTCAGGAGTTCTCTGACCGCCGCGTCGAGCTGGCTGTCGCGGCCCGTGTAGGTCTCGCCCACCGGGCGAGTGACGGGGATGTCCACCTGCCGCGGGTTAAGCTCCATGTTCGTCCCCTCTCTCGTGGTGATCTTCGCGCGCGGGAGCCGGAGGGACGAGCCGTCAATCAAAGACACGTTCCAGGTGTAGATGATCCAGCCGGCCGTCGGCTCGCCCACCACCTGCCCGAGCTTCAGCGCGCGGTAGCCTTCGGTGAAGTCTTCGGCGTCGGAGAGCGAATGCTGATTCGTGATGAGGATCGTCGGGGACTCGAGCGCCCTCTGGCCCAGCACGTTGCGCGCGGGGGCGGTGGGGAAGCCGCGCTGAGTCATGTTCAGGTAGCCGCGCCGCGCGAATATGTCAATCGCGTAGACGTTCACGAACCCGCCGTTGTTGTTGCGGATGTCGATGACCACCCCGTCGCGCATGTGGTTCTCCGAATCGAGGTCGATGTGCAACTGCGCGAGCGAAGCCGACGACATGTCGAACATGTGAACGTAGCCGAGCCGCCCGTTGCTGGCCCGCGCGACGTAAGCGCGATTATCTTCGACCCACTTGCGGTAGAGCAGCCCCTTCTCGGTCGCGGAGTTGACCGGCAGCACTGCCACCTCGCGCCTGCCCGCCCCGCCCGGAGCCGAGGCGACGGTGAGCACCACGCGGCGATTTATTTTGTAGTTGAGCTGCTCGTCGAGGTTCGTCCTCGCGTCCATCCGCGTGCCATCGACCGCGAGCAGGTAGTCCCCGACCTTTATGTTGCCCGCGAGCGCCGCCGGGCTCAAAGGGATCACTTCCGTAACTTTCAAACGCCCGCTGGCCTCGTACTCCATGCGGTCGAACCTCAGCCCGAGCCGCCCGGTCGAAGTCTGGAACGCGGCAGACGGGGCGCTGACTCCGAGGTGCGACGCATTCAACTCGCCCACCATCAACTGAAGCACCCTGCGCATTTCTTCGGGAGTCCGCGCGCCGTGGACGCGCGGCGCGTAGGTCGCGCGGACCGCCTGCCAGTCGATCCCGTGGTGGTCCGGGTCGTAGAAGTGATCGCGCAGGTAAGACCATGCCTGATTGAAGACCTCGACCTTCTCTTCCGAGAAATCGACATTCATCTCCGCGGTCACCGACACGGGCCGCGCCTGTCGCGTGTCGAGCGGGACGACGTTGATGCGCCCCTGCTCAAGGTAATAGACCTCCTTGCCGTCCGGGGTGAACTGCGCGTCGCCCTTGGAGCCGGGGGTCGAGGTGATCTGCCGGGCCACGGGCGGGTCTTTCGACAGCTCGTCCAGAGAGTAAACATAAAGGTTGAACTGGCCCGCCGCGCCCGCGATCATGAGCGCCTGTTTCCCGTCCGGGCTGATGGCGTGGTAGACCACATCGACCCCGACGGGAAGGAGGCTCAGCCTCGTGCGCACGTCTTCGAAGACTATCTCGACGGGCCTCGGTCCGGGCCTCCTGGACTCTTCCGTCGCGGGCGGAGTCGCGGGGGGCGTTGCGGCGGGGGCCGGGGCCTGCGGCTCGGTCGCGGGCGGGCGATTCTCCTGCCGCAGCGTGTTGGGGGTCAGGGAGCGCGGGGGCTCTTCTTTGAAGAGGTCGCGGAACTGGTCTTCGCGGAACCTCGGGGTTCGCGGGAGCAGGTCGACCCGCGCGAGCTGGCTGTCCTCCGTGCGCTGGCTCGTGTCGAAGAGTATGTACGTCCCGTCCGGGCTCCAGGAGAGCGTGTTGCTGAAAGCGTTGGCGAGGAAGCTGACGGGGCGGGCCGCCCCTCCGGACGCGGGGACCACGTGGACGTTCTTGAATTGTTTGCCGCTCACCGACATGAAGGCGATCCACCGGCTGTCGGGCGACCAGACGTAGGGCCTGTCGGGGACCAGAGGCGCGCGCTCGAAAATGCCCGTCGCGACCGCGCGCTCCTGCCTCCTCTCCATATCGAGCACGCGCAACTCGCGCGCGTCCCTTTCGAACGCGAGCATCTTCCCGTCGGGCGAAAAGCGCGGGGTCGCGTCCGGGAGCCGGTCCCGCGTAAGCTGCGTCTCCGCGCCGGTGCCGAAGTCGTAGAGGTAAAGGTGCGGGGTGCCTTCGCGCTCGGAGACGTAGGCGAGGCGGCGGCTATCCGGGGACCACGTCACCTGATACTCGCCCGCCGCGCTCCTCGTGATCCGCGCCGCGTCCCCCCCCTCCTTGGCCGGCGCGGCGAAGATTTCGCCCCGCACCACGAAGGCGATCTTCTTGCCGTCGGGCGAAAGCGCCATCTCCTGAATCTGCGCGGAGAGTGAGAGGTGCTCGACCGAAGGGCCCGCCGGCGCACCCCTCCGCGTGATCGGGACTTCGCCCGCCTGCCCGCTCGCCGTGTCGAGCTTCCAGATGCGGAAGTCTCTTTCGAACACTATGGCGCGGCCGTCGTACGAGATGCTGGGCCAGAGCACGCGCCCGTCTTTGAATTTCGTCACCTGCCGCGCCGCGCCCTTGAGCGGCCTCGCCCAGATATTTTGAGCCCCGCCGCGGTCCGACACATAAAAGATGCTGCCTCCGTCCGCGCCCCACATCGGCCACATCTCCTTCGCCCCGCGCTCGGTGACCCTCTCGTAGCCGGATGTCGAGTTGCCGCGCATAAGCCATATCTCAGACTCGTCGATGTGGCTGTGCCCTTTGCGCCACCACTGCGCGGAACTGATGCCGCGCGCGGTGAAGGCGAGCGTCGTGTCGTCGGGTGAAGAGGCGGAGAAGAACTCGTTCACGTAGCGGTCCGAGCTGACCTGCATGGGCGTGCCGCCATCGACGCTTACGCGGAAGAGGTCGTTCATGCTCGCGATGTCTCTGGTGGTCGAAGAAAAATATAACCACCGGCCGTCGCGCGACCAGCCATCGAGCTGGTCGAGGCCGTCGTCGAAAGTCAGACGCCTGATCTCGCCCGTGTCGAACGTGAGGACGTAGATGTCTCCGTTACCCGAGCGGCCCGAGACGAAAGCGATGCGCCGCCCGTCGGGCGAGTAGACCGGGCGCGACTCGTTCGCCGGGTGAGAGACGAGGAGGCGAGCCTCCCCGCCGGCGGACGGGACGGTCCAGATGTCCCCCCCGGAGACGAAAGCTATCTCCGACCGGTCGGGCGATATCGAAGGCTCGGCGTAGTAGGGGAGGGCCGCGGCGCTCCCCGCCTGCGCGGCGGAGATGGCCAGCCCTTGCGCCGCCAGCAGCGAGAACGCGAGGGCGCAGGCAAGCAGGTTTCTGAAGGGATTTCTGGATGGAAGCATTGGTCTCCTAAGGGGTCAGTGGTCAGGGGCCGGGAGTCAGGGAGTGAACAGGCGCGTGAATGATTCGAGACTCTCTTTATAGAATCCCTTCCGAGTAAGCCGAAACCTCGGGGGCCATCACTGGCCCCCGACCCCCGGCCGCCGGCCCCTGACTCACATCGGCTCGTTTATGGAGCCCATGAACAGAATGGTCCCCGTTTGATTGTCCCTGATGGCGCAGAAGAAGGGGCGGTCCACGACCATCCTGAAGGTGTCGCGCTCGATCCGGGCGGAGGTCGTCTGCACCTCTACCGAAGTGACCGCGGCGGCCTCGGTCCCTTCTTCATTCACTTCGACGAAGGTCTTGTGCTTGACGCCGCTGATGAAGGCGCGCTGCCCCGTCTGCAGCATGCCCGAAAAGTCCGCGCGGTCCGGCTCGAAGGCCACGCCCATCCCCATCCCCGAGAGCGCGTCGTTGAGCGTTATCTCGTAATCGAGCTTGAAGCGCGGCAGGACTATGTCGCCCTTCGTCTCTTTGAACTGAGACATCCAGCCGTCCCATGTCTGGCCGTCCATCCCCTTGAGGAAGTCTTCGAGGCCCGTCCCTTTCTCGGGCAGGAACACGTACATGCTCACGCGCTTGTTCCCGTAGGGCAGGCCGATGGCCTGAAAGTTTTTGCCCTTCAGGTATGGGTACCTCCCAGTCCGCGACATCATCGGGTGCTTTTTCACCGCGCCGCTCGCGAGCGTGAAGTCCTGCTCCGAAGTGTTGGCCTTCTCGAACTCGTCGGCCCACTTGCCCTTGAAGTAGATCGCGTTGATGAGGAACAGGATCGAGTCCTGACTGATCTGGTCCACGATCTTGCTTATCTTGTCGTGCGTCTTCTTCTTCACCCAGTCGTTGATGGTCGAGGGCGCGGAAGGGTCGTTGAAGTCGAGCGCCGAGACCTCCGCGTTATAAAACTCCTTCGTGCGCTGAAGGAATTCCGCCCTGAAGCTCACCTCCTTCCTCCCCCAGAGCGAGTTCGCGACCTCGATCTGCACCTTCGGGTCGAGCGACAGGAGCGACTTGTGCAGGTCGGAGTAGGCCCGGTTGATCTCTTCGAGCGTCATGCCGGAAAGCTCGAGGCCGCGCGCCATGGCCTGCCTGGTCTCGCCCTCCGAGCCGTTGTAGGTCATGGCGAGCGCGAGCGCGACGGACGCGGGGGAGACGAAGACGTTTTTGCCCGCGCTCTGTTTGCCGATCTCGGAGTAGAGCTTGAAGCCGAATCTGGTGTTGGCGGCGGACAGACGCCCATCGACGTTGACGCCCGCGCTCTTGTTTGGTTCGTTCATAGAAGGACCGTTGTTGTTCGAGGCGAGTGGGGAGGCCGGTTTGTCGTTCGACATGCCCACGCTTGAGCAGCCGATTAAAGCGAGCAGCACGAGCCCGACGGGGATGGCCCTGCCTGCCGTGCCGAAGAGAGGCGACTTTCTTTTTCGCATATCAGTTCTTCCCTTTTTGCCCGCTGATCCAGAAGTCGATCCGCTTTTCGAGCAGGCCGAGCGGCAACGGGCCGTCGTCGAGCACCGCGTTGTGAAACTTGCGTATGTCGAATTGGTCGCCCAGTTCCCGCCGGGCCTTCGCTCGCAGTTCCTTGATCTTCAGCGCCCCCAGCTTGTAGGCGAGGGCCTGGCCCGGCCACACCAGGTACCTGTCTATTTCGACCACGATGTCGTTCTCGGTCTTGGCCGCGTTGTCCTTCATGAAATCAATCGCCTGCTGGCGGGTCCACCCCATCGAGTGCATCCCCGTGTCGACCACGAGGCGGACCGCCCTCCACATCTCGTAAGTGAGCTGCCCGAACTTCGAGTAAGGGTCCGTGTAAAAGCCCATGTCCCCGCCGAGGCTCTCGGCGTAGAGCGCCCACCCCTCGACGTAGGCCGTGTAGCCCGCGTTGCGCCTGAATTCCGGCAGCCCCTTCAACTCCTGCGCGCGCGAGATCTGGAGGTGATGGCCGGGCACCGACTCGTGCAGCGAGAGCGCCTCCATCTCGTACTTCGGCCGCGTTTCGAGCTTGTAGGTGTTGACCCAGTAGGTGCCCGCGCGCGAGCCGTCCGACGCGCCTTGCAGGTAGTAGGCGGTCGTCTGCGCGGGCGCTTCGTACTCGGGGATCTCGCGCACCCCGTAAGGGGTGCGCGGCAGCTCGGCGAACAGCTCGGGCAGCTTGCCGTCCGCGCGCTTGGCGATGTCACGGTAGCCGGTGACGAGGTCTTCGGCCTTCTTGTAGTAGAAGCGCTCGTCCGTGCGGAGGAAGGCGAGGAAGTCCCGGAACGAGCCCTTGAAGCCGACCTGCCTGATGATGTCCTCCATCTCCTTGCGGATCCGCGCGACCTCCTTCTGCCCGATCTCGTGAATCTCCTTAGGGGAGAGAGAAGTGGTGGTCATCGCGCGGACCATGTAGGCGTAATAGGCCGCGCCATCGGGCAGCGAGGTGGCGCTGATATCCGAGCGGGCGGCGGGCAGGTACGTGTCCTTGAAGAAGGCGAGCAGCTTCCTGAGCGCGGGCATAACGCCTTCGCTTATGCTGCGCCGGCCGGCCTCCGCGAGCCTCGCCCGGTCGGCCTCCGGCACGTCCGAGGGGAATGACTCGAACGGCTGGTAGATGGGGCTCTTGGTCGCGTCGGCCACGATCTGGCCTTCGATCTGCGAGGGGACCGTGCGGAGCGGCACGGCCGGGAGGACCCACTTAGTCTCTATGCCACGCCTCATCAGCGCGATCACCTGATCTATGGCTTTCGGGAAGGCCGCGAGCCTCGCCAGGTAGTTCTCATAATCCTTGGTGTTCCGGAACGGGGAGGAGCTGACCAGTTGCGGGAAGTCGATCTGAATGCCCTGCATCTGGCTGATCGGCATCACCTCGAAAGGGAAGCGGTGACCCTCGACGTCCTGCCTTTTGTCTTCGAGGAACAGGTCGTAGGAGATCAGGTCCTGGCCCGACAGCTTCGACCTGTCGATCTTCTGAATCCGCTCAAGCATCTCGCGGTCGTGCGCCTTGCGCCGCTCGATGGCTTCGAAAGAGCGGTCGGTCAGGCGGTCGTTGTAGCGCCTGTCGCCCGTGTAGGTGGCCCCCTCCGGGTATTCGCGCAAGCGCCACTCCCAGTCCTCCTCGAATAGCGCGTGCAGCCTCTTCGAGACCTCGTCCGACGATGTGACCTGCCCGATCAGGGTGGTCGCGAGCATCATAATCATGGCTATAGCGGCTATATTGCGAATCACAGAGCCTCCTGTTCAGGGTGTATTCGACATGCGTGAGAAGCTATATAAATTCTATGGGCGGGAAAGTCCAGAGTCAAAGGGATGGGTGCGGAGAATAAAAAGAGTGGGAGCGGCGCTCGCGGCCGGGCCGCGCGGCGTCACAGGTCGCGCGCCTCCTTATCTTTCTTCCTGAATATCCGCCCCTGAAAATCCCTGGCCTTTACCATCGCCTCGTCGAATTTCCGGCTCACGGCGGGAAATCTGTTCCTCAATCTCAAGAGCAGCCTCGCGGCCCACGGCGAGGTGTTGGACAGGAGCGCGAGCCCTATCAAAAGAAAAAGTATGCCCTGAAGGACCGGAAGGACGAGGCCCGCGATTCCTAACAGGATGAACCCCCACCCGGCCCAATATATCGCCAATCTCTTGAGTTTCGCCTTCATCAATTATGTGCGGCCCCTGATCCCGCCCGCGTACGTTCAAAGTCTCGTGTCGAGCAAACAGTCTATCAGATGGCGATTTGGTATGGATAGCTTGCGAGCAGATTGTGTGGGCTGACCCTACCCCCGCCCCGTCAACCCGCTCCTGATGCGGCCGACGCCTTCCTCGATCAGCGCCGGGGCGACCGAGAACGAGAGCCGCAGGAACCCTTCGCCCTCGGAGCCGAAGGCCGACCCCGGCACCGTGATTACTCGCTCGTCGAGCAGGGCCTTCGCGACCTCCTCGGACGCGCCGAACCGCGACACGTCGAGCATGATGTAAAAAGCGCCCTCGCCCGAGACGAAGGGCAGGCCGAGCTCGCTCTCTATGGCCCGCTCCATAATCGCGCGGCGGGCGCGCAGCTCGTCGCGTATCGCCGCGGTCGCCTCGCGCCCCTGTGCGCCGAATGCCGCGAGCGCCGCCTTCTGGGAGATGGCCGACGCGCACGTCGAGATGTACTGGTGCATGACGGTCAGGCTCGCGATCACGTCCTCAGGGCCGGCGGCCCACCCGAGCCGCCACCCGGTCATGCTCATCATCTTCGAGAGGCCGGATATGATGATCGTTCTGTCCGAGAACTCCGACACCGAGCCGGGCCGCTCGCTCGCGTAAAGCTCGCGGTAGATTTCGTCCGAGACCACGTAGGCGTTCGACCGCTCCGCGCGGTCGGCGATGAATCGCAGGTCGTCGCGGCCGATGACGCGGCCCGTGGGGTTCGAAGGGGAGATCACGAAGATGAGCTTCGTCCTGTCGGAGAGGGCGCGGTCGAAGCTCCCCCTCTCGAAAGCGAAATTCCCGGCCGCGGGCATCGCGTAATAGACGGGCTCGGCCCCGGCTATGGCCGCAATCGCGGGGTAGGCGAGGTAGCCCGGATTCGGGAGCACCACCTCATCGCCCGGCCCGGCCACCGCGAGCATCAAACCGAAGAGAGCCTCTTCCGACCCGTTCGTCACACACACGTTGTTTGCCGTGAACCGCCCCGGCGCGCCTTCGCTGTGGTAAGCGGCCACGCGCTCGCGCAGCCCCGCGAGCCCGGCGTTCGGCGTGTAGCCGTTGGACCCTTCTTCGATGGCCCGCATGGCCGCTTCGCGCACGACCTCGGGCGTCGGGAAGTCCGGCTCGCCCAGCCCGAGGTTGATCGAGCCCGCGGGCGCGTTCTCGTAGAGCCTGCGGATCGCGCTCTTCTTTACGTGTGCGAATCTTGTCGCCGGTGTGAACATAAGGCAACGAATCTCACCGCAGGAAATCTTCGAGGCGGACCGACGCGTCCGTCTTTTCGTCCCTGTACTTCACGATGATGGGAGTGTAGACCGACAGGCCGAGCTCTTCCCCGCGCCCCTTCGTGACCGAGCGCGAGCCCGGAACCACCACCGCGCCCTCCGGTATCTCAAGCGGCGCATCGGGCGTCTTCCTATAAAACCGGTCACGCACGAGGTCGTAGACCGGGGTGCCCCCCGTGATGATCGTGCCGGACGCGAGCACGGCGCGAGCGCGCACAATCGCGCCCTCGTAAATCCCGCAATTGCCCCCGACCAGAACGTCGTCTTCGATGATCACGGGCAGCTCGCCTATCGGCTCAAGCACGCCCCCGACCTGCGCCGCCGCCGACAGGTGGACGCGCCTGCCTATCTGCGCGCACGAGCCCACCAGAGCGTGCGAGTCTATCATCGTGTCTTCGCCGACGTACGCGCCGACGTTGACGAACATCGGGGGCATGCAGGTCACCCCGCGCCCGATGTAGCAGCCGTCGCGGATCGACGAGCCGCCCGGCACCACCCGAATCCCGTCCTCGGCCGTGATGCGCTTGAGGGGGTAGGTGTGCTTGTCGTAGAAGCGGAACAGATTGCCCGTGGAGAAGTTCTCGATCCGCCCGAGCCGAAAGCCGAGCAGTATGCCCTGCTTCACCCAGTGATTCACGCGCCACCTGCCCTCGACCGGCTCGGCCGCGCGCACCTCGCCCGAGTTCAGCTTCCCTTTGAACTCGTCGAACAGGGCGTAATGCTCCGGGGCGAATTGCCCCGGCGGGCTCTCGAAAAGCCGCTGGATTTTTTCCGACAGTTCCATAGGTTCGGCCACTCCGTCGAATGGGCCTCAGATCAACTTGAGACCGACGAGCACCTCGCGCAGCTTCTGCCGGGTCTCGTCGGTGACGGGGACCATCGGCAGGCGGTAGACCTCTTTTATCCTGCCCATCATCGCGAGCGCCGCCTTCACCGGGCCGGGGCTCGACTCGATGAAATTAACCTTCATCAGCGGGAGCAGTTCCTTGTTGAGCCGCCTCGCCTCGTCCCATCTGTTTTCGAGGCAAGCCCTGGTGAGCGCCGTCATCTGCCGGGGCGCTTCGTTCGACGCGACCGATATGACCCCCACGCCGCCGAGCGCCACCGTGGGCAGGGTGATCGAGTCGTCCCCGGAAAAGACTTTGAAGTCCTCGGGCACCCGCGCGATCACTTCCGCGATCTGCGAGACGTCCCCGGACGCTTCCTTGACGCCTACTATATTGGGAATCTCCGAGAGGCGCGCGACCGTCTCCGGCAGCAGGTTGACCGACGTGCGCCCCGGCACGTTGTAAAGAATTATGGGGAGCGAAGTCGATCCTGCGATGGCCCGGAAGTGCCGGAACAGGCCCTCCTGCGTCGGCCTGTTGTAGTAAGGCGTCACCGAGAGCAGCCCATGCGCCCCGGCCTTCTCGAACGCGCGGGCGGAGTCGATCACGTGCGCGGTGTTGTTCCCGCCCGCGCCCGCGATGACGGGCACGCGCCCTCGGGAGGCGCGCAGGACGGTCTCGACGACGCGCCTCTGCTCGTCGGGAGCGAGCGTCACGCTCTCCCCGGTCGTCCCGCAGGGCACGAGGAAGTCTATGCCTTCCTCGATCTGGAAATCGACGAAGCGCCGCAGGGCCTCCTCGTCGACCGACAGGTCTTCGTTGAACGGGGTCACTATCGCCGTCCCGCAGCCCTTCAAACTGGCAATATCTAACATCGCGTCTCCTCTTTGGAAATCGGGGTCTCAAGCGTGAGATTTCAGGTCGTGCAGCTCGTCGATTATCTCCATGAATTCATAAAACCCCGCGCGCCCCTGAATCCATTCGGCGGCCAGAACCGCGCCCTCGGCAAACCCCTCGCGGCTCCGCGCCGCGTGCGTGATCGTAAGGGTGTCGGCTTCGGAGTCGAAGCCGACCCTGTGGGTGCCCGGCACGTGGCCCGCGCGCGTGCTGGCGGTCGGGACTTCGCGCCCGCAGGCGGCCTCGACTATCCGCTTCAGCGAGAGGGCCGTGCCCGAGGGCGCGTCCTTCTTGAACTTATGGTGAATCTCTTCGATGAACGGGTCGTAGGCGGAGAACTGGTTGAAAAGCTCGGAGGCGTACCGCGTGATCTTGAACATCAGGTTCACGCCGATGCTGAAATTCGAGCCGTAGACGAGCCCCGCCCCGCCCTCCTCGACCAGCCGCCTCGCCTCGTCGATGCGGTCGTACCAGCCGGTCGTCCCCACGGCGATGGGCACTCCGGCTTCGACAGCCTTCGCGATGTTTTCGAGGACCGCGCGCGGCTCGGAGAAATCTATGCACACATCGGCCCCCGGCAGATGGCCCGACGCCCCCGTGCCGGGGTCGATCACGCAGGCGATCTCGTGGCCTTTGCGCCGCGCGGCCTCTTCGACCATCCGCCCCATCTTGCCGTAGCCGAGTAGAGCTATCTTCATAATCTTTGCGACCGGTGAAAACTGTGATACGGCCTATGATACGCGAACAGAGGTTCGGGAGCCAACCGGGCCGCCGGACTTCATTCGAAGACGCGCGGGTCGAGTTGGGCGAAGAAGATTTCATGCAGCCTCGCGATCACTTCCTCGACGTCGCGCTCCTCGATGACGAAGTTCATGCTGATGGGGGACGAGCCGTGCAGTATGACTCCGAGCCGGGTTTGGTCGAGCGCTTTGAAGGCCCGGCTCACGGAAGCGGGGTCGCCACTGAGCCCCTCGCCGACCAGAGAGATCAGGGCCTTATTCGACTCGACGTTCGATTCGATCCCTTCGCTCGCCAGCTTCGACAGGTCTTCGAGCAGGTCGCGCTCGGCCCCGTCCGCGAGCGCGTCCACCGCGAAGGCCGCGCGCGACGCCGAAGCCGCCGTCAGCAGGGGCGTGATCCTCCGCCTGCCGAAGGCGTTGATAAGCCCCTTCAAAAAGTCGTCCGAGGAGTTGCCGTCGGCCCGCGTGTCGGCCGCCGCGTGGACCGCCGCATGGATCACGGAGACGGACCGTTTATAGGCTATCGACTTGATGAGGTTCGAGCACTCGGGCGCGCTGTGGTTGATCGCGGTGCCGGTCGCCGAGGGCCGTTTGGAGTTGTAGATGTGGACCGGGATGTTTTTCATGGCGGCCGGGCGGATGGCCTTAGGGTGCAGCACCTTCGCGCCGAAGTAGGTCAGCTCCGCCGCCTCCGCGAAAGAGCAGGCTTTGACCGTGCGCGCGCCCGCGAAGACCGCGGGGTCCGCGGTCATGAGCCCCGAAACGTCCTTCCAGATTTGGATGTCGTCAACGCCCAGCGCCGCCCCGACTATCGCCGCCGTGTAGTCGGAGCCTTCGAACCCGAGCGTGGTCGTGGCCCCCTCGCGCGTCGAGCCGATGAAACCCTGAAGGACCGGCACCTCGCCCCTCCCGACGACGGGCAGGAGGGTTTCGGCTATCCGGCGGTCGGTCATATCGAACAGCACCGACGCCGCGCCGAACCGGTCGTCCGTCTTGATGATGTCGCGCGAGTCGATCAGGCGCGCCGGGACGCCCCGCTCCGCCAGAGCGTCGGAGACGATGGCCGACGAGAGCAGCTCCCCGTAAGAGAGAATCTTGTCGAGCCCGCGCGGGGGGATCTCCCCGAGCACGGAGAGCCCTTCGAGCAGCTTCTTCAATTCTTCGAATTGGCCTTCGATGAGCGAGAAGGCCGGGCGGGCCGTCTCGCCATGGATGAGGCGGCGCGCCTCGCTCAGGTGGCGCGTCTTCAGGTCCGCGATCAGGCTCAGGGTCGTGCGGCTGTCGCCGGCCGCCGAGCTCTCGCTGGCGTCGAGCAGCCTGCGCGTCGTCTTGCCCATGGCGGAGACGACGACTATGGGCCTGAGCGCGAGCCGGTCCCGGATTATTTCCGCCACGCGCTCGATTGACGCGGCATCTTCAACGGAAGTGCCGCCGAATTTCATGATGATCATAGTGGTGACTGGCTAATCGAGATACCCCTGGGCCTTCATGATCTCCGCGTTCAGTATGGCCGCGCCCGCCGCGCCCCTGATGGTGTTGTGCGAGAGCACGAGGAAGCGGACGTCGAAGACCGGGCATGGGCGCAAGCGCCCGACCACGGCGCTCATGCCGTTGCCCTCGTCGCGGTCGTAGCGGGGCTGGGGGCGGTCCCTCTCTTCCCGGACTATGATGGGCCGCTCGGGGGCGGAGGGCAGCTTCAACTCCTGCGGGATCGAGGTGAACCCCGCGAGCGCCGCGGAGACCTCATCGGGCGAAGCCTTCCTCTCCATTTCGAGCGAGACGCACTCCATGTGGCCGTCTTCGACGAACACGCGGTTGGTGTGCGCGCTGACCCCGAACTCCGCCGGGCGAATCCTGCCGCCTTCCAGCTTGCCTAATATTTTGAGCGGCTCCGTCTCAAGCTTCTCCTCCTCGCCGGGGATGAAAGGGAGGACGTTGCCGAGCATGTCGATGGAGGGAGGGCCGGGGTAGCCCGCGCCGGAAACCGACTGCATGGTCGTGACGACGAGGCGGCGGATACCGAAGGCGCGCTCGATGGGCGCGAGGGCCATCACTAGGCCGATGGTCGAGCAGTTCGGGTTCGTCACGATTGCGCCGGCCCAGCCGCGCCGCTCGCGCTGGACTTTGATCAGGCCCAGGTGCTCCGGGTTGATCTCCGGCACGAGCAGGGGCACGTCTTCGTCCATGCGATGGTTCTTCGAATTGCTGACGACCGTGTAGCCCGCGCGGGCGAACTCCTCCTCGACCTCGCCGGCGACCGAAGCGTCGAGGCCGGAGAAGACCAGCTTGCAATCTAGGCCCGGCTCGCACGGCCTGACCGTGCGCCTCCTCAGGTTCTCGGGGATTTTCGTGTACTGCCGCCAGCTGGTCGCCTCTTCGTAGCTCTTCCCGGCCGAGCGGTCGGAGGCGGCAAGCTCCACGAGCTCGAACCACGGGTGGCCTTCGAGCAGCTTGACGAACTTCTGCCCGACCGCCCCGGTCGCGCCGAGCACCCCCACCGGTATCTTATTCGACATCGTGATACTCCTCTCAGGAATCTGAAACCTTCGACCTCTTGAGCCGCGCGGCCATCGATGCGTAAGCCTCGACGGCGCTCGCCAGCTCCCGCTTCGAGATTTTCTCATGCGCGGTGTGGGCGTCAAGTATGGAACCCGGCCCGAACAGCAGGGGCTTCCCCCACCCGGTCAGCAGAGGGATGTCGGTCGTGAAGGCCACCGCCGCCGTCTCGAACCCGTCGAGGCTTTCGGCCAGCACCGGGTCGCAGGCGAAGGTGTATTCGATGTCGCCCCGCCCGGCGAGGATGTCTTCGATCCTCCCTTTCAATTCCGGGGTGTCGGTCACCACGCGGAGCATTATCTCCGCCTCGGCCTCGGGCGGTATCACGTTGGCGGCGACGCCCCCCTTTATCACGCCGATGTTCAGGGTGGTCGCGCCGAGCGTCTCGCTCGAAGGGAAGGGCGCGCGGCGGAGGTCCGCGAGGATGTCGAGCAGCTTGTCGATGGCCGATTCGCCCATGTGCGGGTAGGCCGAATGGGCCGCGCGGCCCCTGGTCCTGACGAACGCGCGGAGCGCGCCTTTCGACCCGAGCGCGAGCTTTGATTCGGTCGGCTCCCCGTTTATCAGGTAGCGCGAGCGGTTCGGGATCCGGTTGGCGGCGCGCGCGCCGGGGCTCCCGGCCTCTTCGCCCACGACGAAGAGCATGCCGAAATCGGAGACGTTCTCTTCAATCAGCCTCTCCGAAGCCTTGACCATCGCCGCGATTATCCCTTTGGCGTCGCACGCGCCGCGCCCGTAGATGTGCTCGCCGTCCTCCCTGAATTCGAAGTGTGGCGGCACCGTGTCGGTGTGGCTTGAGAAGACGACCTCCGGGTCGCCCCTGCGCGCGTAGAGGTTGGGCCGCCCGTCGGAGACTTCCTGCAACTCCACCTCGAAGCCTTTGCCCCCGAGGTAGTCGGCCAGAAGGTGCGCGACCGCCGCCTCGTCTCCGCTGACGGAGGGAACGTCGATCAATCTCTTTGTCAGCTCGAATACGTTCATGGTCTCGTTACGGGCGGAGGCCCGTGACCCGTGATGGCGGCCTCGCGTCCGGCCCGGCATCAATCATCACATCAATCGTCACCGGGCACGGTGTTGAGGGCCCCGACGGCGGTCTTGATCTGGGTGACGTTGCTGTCGGAAGCGGGGACGGCGCGGTAGGGCTCGAAGCACTGGCGGCAGCGCGCCTCGTAAGAGATGTCGCCCACTTCGATCTGCGAGTTCCCGCCGGAGACCCTCTGCGAATAATGCGCGGGGCCCCCGCAGCGGACGCACACGGCGTGCATCTTCGAGACGTACTCCGCGACCGCGAGAAGGGCGGGCATCGGGCCGAAAGGCCGGCGCAGGTAGTCCTGATCGAGCCCGGCGGTGATGACCCTGACGCCCGCGTCGGCCATCTCCATGCACACGTCGACTATCGACTCGTCGAAGAACTGCACCTCGTCGATGCCCACGACCTTGACCCCGAGGACTATGTTCGAGCGCAGCTCCGACGTGTTGTTGACCGCGATTGCGTCCAGCCCCCGGTTGTCGCGCGAGATGATCCTCTTCACGTCGAAGCGGTTGTCCATCGCGGGCTTGAATATCTGCGTGCGCTGCCGGGCGATCTCCGCGCGGCGTATGCGGCGGATCAGCTCTTCGCTCTTGCCGCTGAACATCCCGCCGGTGATAACCTCTATCCACCCACCCCTCGGATTAAGACCGTCCATCCCCGCATTCTCCTTAAATGAACTCAGACTTATGATCGGGACCGGAATTTCAATTGAGCAGGCTCTGCACCCTCCTGAAGGCTCGGACGGCCAGCGTGTACTGGGGGTTCAAATCCATCGCGGCCTTGTATTCGCGGAGCGCCGCGAAGAACTCCCTCCTCGCTTCGTATATGCGCCCGAGATTGAAGTACGGGTAGAAGGCGGCCTCGTACCGTTTCGCCGACTTCGCCCTTTCGAGCCACGCGACCGCCGAGTCGTACTCTTTCCTGTCGATCAGGTACGCGCCGATGTCGTTAT
The DNA here is from genome assembly GCA_035634255.1 of Blastocatellia bacterium. GTDB lineage: Bacteria > Acidobacteriota > Blastocatellia > UBA7656 > UBA7656 > DATLMR01. The sequence continues at coordinate 76 of DASQDI010000011.1, read as the reverse complement.
ACGGATTGCCGAAGTCCGGGTCAACCTCGATTGCGAGGTGGCACTCTTCTATGGCCTCGTTGGTCAGGCCCATGAA
>DASQDI010000010.1:0-84608 GCA_035634255.1 Blastocatellia bacterium | reverse complement strand
CGCCAGGTTCGGCGTCAGGGACATATTCGACCGTAGGGAGAACGTACAGGCCGGGGCGAGGTACCTGCGGTGGCTGCTGGACCGGTTCAACGGGGACGTGAGGCTGGCGCTGGCGGGCTACAACGCGGGCGAAGGCGCGGTTGAGCATTATGGCAACCGCATCCCCCCTTTCGCGGAGACGCAGAATTACGTCCGCATTATCTACGGCCGCTACAGCCGGATTCACGGGGCCGAAGCGCCCCCCTCCGCGCCCTCAATCTCTCCCGTTCAGGCGAACGTTTCGAACACGCCGGGAGAGATTATTCCCACCTATAATCAGATCATTAAATTTAGGGGCCAGGGGGCAGGGGCCGGGGGCCAGTGAAGATAAGAGACCCTCTTTATAGAATCCCTTCCCACCCTGAATCCTGACTCCTGACCACTGACCCTGCTCAAAGATCATCCAGAAAGCGATGGCGTGAGATCATGACGGCGAGGCCATACCCTCCCTCGGGCTTCGGCTCGACGCGCGCCACCGAGCCCCGTATCGCCACGCGCGGAGGGGGCAGGTCGTCGGGGCCGGTCGCGAGCTGGACGATCAGGAAGAGGTACGCTCCCTGTGCGACCGCTTGCCCTAGCTTCAGGTAGAGGCCCCGCGCGCTGAGGTTGTCAACGAACGTGTCTTCCTCGAATCGCGCGCCGTCCGCCGCGCGCCCGCGAACCAGAGCCGGGTAAGGGCCGCTGATGCGAAGCCTGCCGCGGCGTTCCGGCCCTAGAATTGACTCCATCTGCGTGCTCTCCTTTTTGGAGGCTATTCGATAGCGATGCGCTTGCCTTCCGAGCGCAGGCGGTTGGCCTCCTTGAAGGCGTTCACTATGTTCTCCCGCGCGCTCAAACGCACCGCCTCTTCCGGCTTCGTCTCCGCCGCGCCTTCCATCACCCGGCCGAGTATCTGCGCCAGCCAGTCGAGACATAACGAGAACCCGACGGCGGGCTCAGGGTATCCGAAATTACCTAACAACTGATTGTAACGGCCGCCACGCCCGAGCGCCGTCCCGAGGCCCGGCACGTATATCTTGAACGTGAGCCCCGTGTAGTAATCGAGCCCGCCCACGTCGCCCAGGTCCGTGTCAATCGCGGAATCTATGCCGATCTCTTCGGCTATGCGGAGGATTCGCTCGAGGTCTTCGAGGGCCGCCTTGGACTTATCGTTCGAGGCCAGAGAGAGCGCCTCTTCGATCACGTCGAGCTTGCCCGCGAGCGTGGTCAGGCGGCAGAAGGCCGCGCGCGCCTCCGGCCCCGCGCGGCCTTCGAGGAATGCGTCGAGCTGCTCCGCCTCCTTGCGGTCCACCAGGTCACGCAGGCGGCGGCTCTCTTCGTCGCCGAGCCCCAGTTGCTCCGATATTCCGTTGAAGAAATCGACGTGGCTGAGCGTGATCGTGAACCCTTCGAGCCCGAGCCGCCCGAGCGCTTCTATGGCGACGAGCAGGACTTCGGTGTCGGCTTCGAGCCGGTCCGACCCGATCAGCTCGATGCCTATCTGGTGGAACTCGTACTGCCGCCCGCTGCGCGGCGCGTCCCACCTGAAGACTTCGCCCGAATAGGATATGCGGACGGGGCGGGGGGTGGAGCGGAAGCGCGTCGCGACCGTGCGCGCGACCAGGGATGTCATCTCCGGCCTGAGCGCGAGCAGCTTCCCATCCCTGCCCGTGAACCTGTAGGTCATCTCCGCCTGCTCCTTGCCCATCCCGAGGGCGAACAGGTCCGCGTAGTCGAAGATGGGCAGGATCATCTCCGAGTACGACCAGCCCGCGAATACCTCCATGATCTCGCGCTCGATCCACCGGCGCAGGCGCACCTCCGCGTCGAAGATGTACTGCACGCCCGGAGGGATTTTTGATAAGGATGACGACATAAGAAGTTGACCGCCTGAAGAAGCTAGCACACGTCCGCGCCTTCCGCCAGCCCGAGACATTCGGCCGCCGTATGTGAATATTCCTACAGGAAATCGGGGGGATTTTTAATTAACGGGAGAAAATCTTTATCTTTGCGCCCGCTGCGGGATTCGTGTAGAATCCGCCTATCTCACTCCCGAGCCTGACCGAAATTTGACTGACAGAGGTCCGTAAGATGTCGTCCGATCAGACGCCCGCGAATCAGATGGTACTGCTTGAGCCGGGCGGCTTGTCGGTCCCGATGGGCTCGCGCCTGACTTATTTATTCAAGGGGAAGTCCGAGCGGACGCGCTTCGCGGGGTTCATAGCCACCGGGCTGACGGAGCGCGACAAGTGCCTCATCGTGACCGACCCGCAGGGCCGCGAGCTGTTCTCCGAGGCGCTGTCGGAGCTAGGGGTGGACGTGGAGAAGTGCGAGCGCGACGGCTCCCTGGTCATGACCTCCGACCCCATCTCGGTCGAGTCGATAGAAGACCTGGTCGCGCCGGTCTCGACGGACTCGCCGAACCGGTTCCGCTTCTCGCGCTTCATAAACGACACCAGCTGGATGGGCCTGCGCGGGTGGACCGAGCGCCTCTTCTTCCGCCTCGAAGTCAAAGGCCACCTGCTGCTCCAGAGCATCCCCTGCACGACCATCTGCCAGTACGACACGAACGTCATCGACTTCCGCAAGCTGCACCAGATAATCGCCACGCACCAGTTCACCATCGTCGGCGAGACCTCGCAGGGGGCCGGGCGGGTCGAGAAGAACCCGGACCGCCGCCCGCTCACGCAGATAATCTTCGACGGGATGGACGAGCAGTTGCGCGTGCTCACGCGGCTGCAGGACCTCTCCCTCAAGCTCTCCGCCTCGCTCGATCTCGACGAGACCCTCGACGCGATCACGGAGGCCGCGACCACCATATGCCGCGCCGAGCACGCGGCGATAAGCTGCTTCGACAGCTCGGGCGACCTCTCCATCATCAGGCAGCGCGGCCTGTCCGAAGAGTACATGAGCCGGAGGCGGGTTAAGGCCGACGACCCGTGGCTTTCGAGCGTGATAGCGAGCAAGCGCCCGATCATCATCGAAGACGTGGACGAGCTGGGGGACATCTCCCCGAATTATGAGGCGTGGAAGCGCGAAGGCATCCGCTCGGTGGTGAGCCTGCCTCTGGTGAGCGAGGGCGCGATCCTGGGGGTCATAAGCGCGGGCGCGAGCACCGTCCGCCGCTACACGCAGACGGAGACCGACGCGATGGCGATCCTCGCTGCGCAGGCGAGCGCCGCGATCACCAACGCGCGGCTCTATTCCGAGCTACGGGAAGCCAACCATGCGAAGGACGAGTTCCTCGCCACCCTCTCCCACGAACTGCGCACCCCGCTCACCCCCATCCTCGGGTGGATGCACATACTGCAGCAGTTCGCCGACTACCACCCCCTGCTCGCGCAGGGGCTCGAAACGATAGAGCGGAACGCGACCCAGCAGTCCGGCCTGATCAACGACCTGCTCGACCTCACGCGGATCATCAGCGGGAAGATAGAGCTGGTGCGCGAGCCGACCGACCTGAACGCCCTGCTGGAGGCCATCGTCGAGCAGGCGCGGCCGCAGGCCGAGGCGCGCCAGATGAGCCTGACTCTCAGCATGCCCGGAGACGCTTTGGTCCTCGATGTCGACCCCGTCCGCCTTCAGCAGGTGGTGACCAACCTCGTGACCAACGCTTTGAAGTTCACGCCCTTCGGGGGGGAAGTCTCGATTTCGCTCAGGGGGGAAGAGGCGGAGGCTCCGGGCGCGGCGGTGATCGAGGTCACGGACACGGGGATAGGCATCGACCCGGACTTCCTCACGCGCATCTTCGACCGGTTCAGTCAGGCGAGCCAGGGGATAAACAGGCAGTACGGGGGGCTCGGGCTCGGGCTCGCAATCTCGCGGGCCCTGGTCGAGATGCACGGCGGCGAGATATCCGCCTACAGCCATGGGATAGGGCTCGGGAGCCGCTTCACGGTGAGGCTGCCGAGAGAGGACTCGGAGGCGTCGGCCCGCTCCGCGGCCGACATCGTGAGGGCGCCCGAGGAGGGAGTGCTTGAGCCCCTCGACCTGAGCGTGCTCGTGATCGAAGACTCGCGCGACACCCTCGACATGCTCAAGCTGTGGCTCGACTCGGTCGGCTGTCAGGTGCGGATGGCGGCCGACGCGATGGAAGGGTTGAAGCTCGCCGTGGAGTCGAACCCGGACATCATCATCTCCGACATCGGCATGCCGGAGATAGACGGCTACGAGCTGATAAGGCAGTTGCGAAGGACTCCGGGCCTTGAGACCGTGCCCGCCATCGCGCTCACCGGGTACGCGCGCGAAGAGGACCGCGAGCTCGCGATGGCCGCGGGCTACAACGCGCACCTGGCGAAGCCTGCTCAGGTGAGCCGCCTCTATTATCTAATCAGGAAACTCACCGAACACGCGCCGCCCGCGAGTCCGGGCTGACTCATACAGCCTGACCTCGGATGGGTCGCGGGCCTCCGCGAGCAACTGGCACGGGGTCTTCCCCGTGGCCGGGTGGACCGCGCCCCGAGCGACTTCACACAAAGGCTCAAGCACGAAGCGGCGCAGGTGCATGCGCGGGTGGGGCAGGCTCAGGTCTCCGGGCGACGCGGGCCGTATCACGACCTGATCGAGCATCAGGAGGTCGATGTCTATGACTCGGGGGCCGTTCGCGAATACGCGCTCGCGGCCCATGTCGCTTTCGATTTCGAGCAGGTCTTCGAGAAGCTCGCGCGCCCCGATCCTCAACTCTTTGCCGCGCGCCCCCACGAGGCCCCGCCTCAGTAAATCCGCTTCCAGACGAATCCCCGGAATTGCTCCGAGGGGCGCTTTCGCTTCCACGACCTGATTCAAAAACCAGGGCTGATCCCTGAATCCGACCGGCTCGGTTTCGTAGATCGAAGAGACGGACGAGATGACGAGGGGCACGCTCTCCGTCTCTTCGGCCATAAGCGTGAGGCGAAGCCGGCCGATCCGCCCGAGGGCTTCGGACAGATTGGCCTCGCGGTCTCCGAGGTTCGTCCCGAGGCCGACGTAGATGCTCAGGCCCCGCCCGCTAAAGTCTTCCGGTTGATCCTGCTGGCCTGCCATCGTACGAAGCCACCCGAAATATCTGAGACGGTCTGAAAATATCTGCCGGCGGGCGTTTATCTCCGCGGCCGGCAGAAGCTATCATATCATCACGATGGCTACAACGATCAGGGTGAGCAGGCGGGGCGTCGACCGCGCGCGGGCGCGCCATTGCTGGATATACCGCAGCGACGTGACCGACACCGGGGGCGCGAAGGAGGCCGAGGTCGTGAGAGTCGTGGGGCCGCGCGGGGCGGCCCTCGGCCGCGCGCTCTACAGCTCGCGCTCGCAGATCGCGCTCCGTTTCGTGGCATTCGAGGACCGCGAGATCGACCGCGACTTCTGGGCCGCGCGGCTCGCGGCAGCCGAGCGCCTGCGCGCGCGGGTGGTGAAAGGCGCGACGGCTTACCGTCTGGTCTACGGGGAGAGCGACCTGCTCCCTTCTCTGATCATCGACCGCTTCAATGACTGCTTCGTAATTCAGACGCTCTCGCAGGGGATGGACGCTCTGAAAAGCCTCTGGGTCGACCTGCTCGTCGAGCGGTACGGCCCGCGCGCGATCATCGAGCGAAACGAGGCGCGCGTGCGCGAGCTTGAGGGTCTGCCGCGCACGTCGGGAGTGGTTTACGGCGCGGACCCCGGCGAACTCGTGATCGAAGAGGACGGCCTGCGGTTCAACGTGAATCTGGTCGAGGGCCAGAAGACCGGGGCCTTTCTGGATCAAAGGGAGAACCGCTCGGCGTCCGAAAATTACGCGCGGGGCCGCGCGCTCGATTGCTTCACCTTTCAGGGCGGCTTCGCCCTCCACCTCGCGCGGCGCGCGGAGAGCGTCATCGCCGTGGACGTTTCGCAGCCGGCGATAGCCTACGCTCGGCGCAACGCGGAGCTGAACCGGGCGAGCAACGTCGAGTTCGTCGAGGCCAACGTCTTCGACTGGCTGCACGAGATGGAGCAGGCGGGCGAGCGGTTCGATTGCATCAACCTGGACCCGCCCGCTTTCGCCAAGAGCCGCGCCTCGGTCGAGGCCGCCGCGCGCGGCTACAAAGAGATCAACCTGCGGGCGATGAAGATGCTGACCGCGGGCGGCACTCTGATCACCTCGACCTGCTCGCATCACATGGGCGAAGACGCTTTCCTGAACGTGCTGGCGGGAGCGGCGGCGGACGCGGGCAGGTCGGCCCGGATAGTCGAAAAGCGCACCCAGGGGCGTGACCATCCCGTGCTCGTGTCGATGCCTGAGACTTATTATCTGAAGTGCGTGATACTGAGCGTGGAGTAGGCGTCAGGGGTCGGTGGTCAGGAGCCAGGGGAGGAAAGAGATTCTATAAAGAGGGTCTCTTATCATCCCCGGCCCCCGGCCACTGGCCCCTGACCCCTGATGCCTACTGCCCCGGAGTGGCCGGCTGAGGCGGCATGGCCCCCTGAGGCGTCCTGCGCGGAGTGGTGCGCGCGGGGGTCGTGGGCCGCGTCTGGCCTGGGACGGTCGGGGTGCTCGCGATGGCGGAGTCGATCACGTCCTCGTAGACCTTGATCTCGTTCTCGTCCTTAAGCGCTTTCTGCCTCGAGGCGATGTAGGTCGAGAAGAAGTTGCCCCGCTTGCCTTCCAGCAGACGCTCCTCGAGGGGCTTGCGCTCCTTCTGGAACTGCTCGCCCATGTCTGGGTCCTTGCGGCTCACCAGAGACGCGACGACGTAGATGTCGCTGGTATCGGCCTTGATCGGCTCGCTGGTGACCTGGCCGGGGTTGAGCTTGTAGATGCGCTCGCGGCTCGGCTCGCTGACTAGCACGCCTATCGTGTCGATGCCGGTGAGACTGGCGCGCTCTTCGGTCTTGAGCCCCATGGAGTCGGCCGCCGATTTGAGTGCGTCGGGCGACTGGGCCTTGGCGAGTTGCCGCGCCTGCTCAAGAACGAGGTCCTTCGCCTTCGCCGTGCGGTACCTGTCTTCCACGGCCGCCTTCACTTCCTCGAAGGGCGGGTCGTGCGGGTCGCGCTTCTCGGAGTACTGAGCCACGGCGAGGCCGTTGGTAACGTTCAGCCGCTCGGCGACATCGCCCGGATTCTGGAGCTGGAAGATCGCCGCCTGAAACTCGGTCGCCACTCCCAGCTCCGGCATGTTGTCGCCTTCGACGAAGAAGGGCGTCTCCTTGACCGTCGCCACCCCCTGCCCGTGCCTGCTGTTTATTTCGGAGGCGACGGCGTCTATGTTCTTCGACTCTTTGAGCTTCTGCTCGGCCTCCTGAGCGATCTCGACCGCGCGCGTGTAGCCGCGCGTCACGCGCGCCTCTTTGAGCAACTGGTCGCGCGCCTCTTCGAAGCTCGGCGTCTTGCGCTCCGTCACCTTGAGGATGTAGAACTTGTCGCCCTTCAGGATCGGCTGGCTTATCTCATCCTTCTGCATGAGGAAGACGCGGTTCAGAGGGTCGTCGGTCTCGCGCTGGTCTTTCCGATTGACCCACCCGATGTCTCCCCCCGCGGCCTTGCTCTTCGGGTCGTCGCTGACCTCGCGCGCGAGCTGCGCGAAGTCTTCGGCGGGCTTGCCCTCGGCGCCCTGAGCGCGCGCGAGAATCCCGAGGGCCTTCTGCCGGATGCCGTCCTCGGCCGTGACCTTATCGGATTTGCTGTCTATGGTGCCGGTCGTCGGGCTTATCTCCTCCTTGGGGATGTTGAGGACGATCTGGCTGACGCGGACCTCCTGCACCCCGCGCTCGGGGTCGAAGCTCTGCCGCAGTTCGTCGTCGGGCACCTGAAGATTCGCGCCCGCTTTTGTTTGATCGATGAAGAGGTACCGGGCGCGGCGCTGCTCCGTGTTGATCCTGAACTCGCCCTTGTTGCTCTCGTAGAAGGCGCGCAGGTCGGCGTCGTTCACGGCGACTTTGCCGCGGAGCCTGTCGGGGCTGACCTCGACCCACCGCACGGTGTAGTTGGTGTTATTGCGGCGGTAGTCCTCCTCGACCTCCGCGGGCGACACCTGAACTCCGGCGGTCACGTAGCTGCGGAGCTTCTCTTCGGCGATCAGCTCGCGGACGCTGTTCTCGAACTGGAGGGGGGTGATGTTGGACTGCGCGAGCTGGCGGCGGTAGCCTTCGGGGCCGGGCCACGGGTTGAACCTCTGCCTGAGCCAGTCCTGCACCTCCTGGTCGGTAGCCCCGAGGCCCAGGCGCTCGGCCTCGTGGACGATCACCTTGCGGCGGATGAGGCCGTCGATCACCTGCGGGCCGTACAGGGCGTAGGTCGTCGCCGGGTCTTCCATCCGCATCGAGCCCTGCCCGGCGGCTATCTGCTGGCCGTAGGCCGACAGGGCGTTGCGAAGGTCTCTGACGGTGACGCGCTGATCCCCGACTTCGGCGACCGACGAATCGTCGCTCGCCGCGCCTCTGAGTCCCGCCGGCCCCGGCGTGAAGACCACGATCAGGCCCAGGGCCAGCACGATGACGAAAACCATCAGGATTACTTTGCTCGAACGTTTGCGTTTGCTCAGGAACTTAAGCATATCTTTCTTATCGCCTCCGAATTCATGCCCCAAACCTAAGGAGTCCAGGAGAGAAAATCTGGTTTTAAGGAAAAAAGAATTCTAGTAGAACCGCCCGTAGTTGACAACTCTCTATCGCCTCAAAAAATGATTGATGGACCGGGCGGGCCGGTGCTATATTGATGGCTCGCGGAATAACCGCCTGGGTGATCAGGTCACCCAGGCGGTTATTCTTTTTTGGAGAAAACTGTCACCCATTTCATGAAAGGAAGCTTATGTCATCGAATGCCAGGAGAATCACGCGCCGCTACACGCAGAACATCTCGGCCACCCCATCCGAAATATTCCCCCTGCTCGACCCCGTGCGCGAGCGCGAGTGGCTGGAGGGGTGGGATTGCACGATGATCTACTCCGACTCCGGGCTGGGCGAGCCCGGCTGCCTCTTCAAGACGCAGAACCCGGACGGGAGCGAAACCGTATGGACCATAACCAAGCGCGACGAAGAGAACGCGGAGATCGAGTTCGTCATGGTCACGCCCGGCTCCAGAGTGGGCCGCCTGCACATCCGGCTCGAAGAATCGGGGGCCCGCTCGACGAAGACACACATCGCCTACACCTTCACCTCCCTCGGGCCGGCCGGCGACAGCTTCATCGAAGCGTACACGGAGGAGGCCTTCAACGGCCGCATGGAGTGGTGGGAGAAGTCGATGAACCACTTCCTGCTCACGGGCAGCCTGTTGCGCGCACAGCGGGCCGGGCATTGATCCGATCCGCAATTTCGGCCCGGCATCTTGAGAACGTAAAGGTCGCGGTATAGAATCGCGTGACATATGCGATTTAATTTTGTCACGGCAGGCGAATCTCACGGGAAGGGGCTGGTCGCGGTGATCGAAGGCTTGCCCTCGGGCCTCGGGGTCGATGTCGGGCGGATCAATCATCAACTCCGGCGGCGGCAGCAGGGCTACGGCCGCGGCGGGCGCATGAAGATCGAGAGCGATGAGGTCGAGATCATCTCGGGGGTGCGCCACGGTAAGACTCTGGGCTCGCCCGTCTCCGTCATCATTCGCAACCGCGATTACGAAAACTGGCGGGACGTGATGTCGGACGAGCCGCGCGACTTCCCCGAAGAGAAGCGCGCGCGCAGGGTGACGCGCCCGAGGCCCGGCCACACGGACCTTGCGGGCGGCATCAAGTACGACACGCACGACCTCCGCGACATCCTCGAACGCGCGAGCGCCCGCGAGACCGCCGCGCGCGTCGCCGCCGGGGCCTTCGCCCGCCTGCTGCTCGAAGAGGCGGGCGTCGAGCTCGCGAGCCACACCGCCATGATCGGGGGGGTGCCCGACGAGCCCGTGGAGGCTTCATGGGAGCAGATCACCTCGATCCCCGAAGACTCCCCGCTGAGGTGCGTGGACGCGGAGGCGGAGGCGAGGATGGTCGCGTTGATAGATTCGACCAAAGAGGCCAAAGACACCCTCGGGGGCATATTCGAAGTGGTCGCGCGCGGGGTGATCGTCGGGCTCGGCTCGCACACGCACTGGGACCAGAAGCTCGACGGGCGGCTCGCGCAGGCCATCATGTCCATCCCCGCCGTGAAGGCCGTCGAGGTCGGGGCGGGCGTCAGAGTGAGCCGGGTCACAGGCTCGCGGATACACGATGAAATCGGGTATAATCACACAGGGTTTGAGTTTACGCGGCCCACGAACCGCGCCGGAGGCATCGAGGGCGGTATCACGAACGGGGAAGAGATTCGGGTGCGCGGGCATCTGAAACCAATCTCCACCCTGCGCAGACCTCTGGCGAGCGTCGACGTGATAACTAAAGAGGAATCGGCCGCCGCCTTCGAGCGGTCCGACATAGTGGCGGTCCCGGCGGCGGGCGTGATAGGCGAGGCGATGCTGGCAATCGTGCTCGCGGACGCGGTCAGGGAGAAGTTCGGCGGCGACAGCCTCGCGGAGATGAAGCGGAACATCGAGGGTTACGCGAACCAGGTCAGACAGTATTAATCGTTATCGAGCCGTTGATAATTACTCGGAGCAGAGTGCATGAATGCCATCGGACGCGACCGGCAGGTGCTGACGAAGAGACTCGACGAACTCGACCGCGAGGTCGACGAGCTGAGGCGCTCGATCAGCGCGACCCGGACCCACGGGATTCTCTACTACGTGCTGCTGGTCACTATAATCTTCATAGGTTTTGCAATAGGCCATGCCACGCACACCTTCATCGGGGCTGGTATAATACTGGCCGGGCTGGCGCTCATAGCCTGGCGCGAAGTGACGGGGTTCAGGGTGAGAACGGCGGTCCTTAATCATTTGCTCGGGGAGAAGATGGCCGAGCGCCGACAGCTCGAAGCGAGACAGAAGGAGTTTGAGATAGAGAGATGATTTTACCTGTTGTTAAATACGGAGACCCGGTTCTCACCAAGCGAGCCGAGGAGATCACCGAATTCGACGAGAAGCTGATTAAACTTGTGGACGACATGTTCGAGACTATGTACGGAGCGCCGGGCGTCGGGCTCGCCGCGCCGCAGGTCGGGGTGCTCAAGCGCCTGTTCGTGATGGACTGCGGCGGCGGCAGGAGCAGGAGACAGAAAGTGGCCCTTATAAACCCGGTGATCGAGACGGAAGAGGGGCAGCAGGTCGGCGACGAAGGGTGCCTCAGTTTCCCCGGCATCTTCTTTCAGGTCACGCGCCCGCAGAGGGTCGTCGTCCGCGCGCAGGACATTAACGGCAAGCCTTTCACCCTCGACGTGATGGACCTCGAAGCCCGCTGCGTCTCCCACGAAACGGACCACCTCGACGGCGAGCTTTTCATAGAGTACCTGACCCCCCTAAAGCGCGACCTGACCAAACGTAAGATCAGGAAGCGCATCAAACAGGGGGATTGGTAGAGACGTATCCAACCCTCGAATACCAAAAAGGGCCGGTGAAAAGAGCCGGCCTTTTTCACCCCTTGGATGAATCCTCAGGCAATCCGAATCGTCCTCTTGCGATACGGGCGTGTATCGAACCCGTCCGGCCCCATTCGCTTTAATTCTTCATAATCGTTAAAAGAAATGGCCCCTGGCTTGCAATCTTTAACACGAATTATCCTGAAGGAGGACAGACCATAGAAAGCAAGATGAGGAAAAATCTTAATACCGCATTCACGTTCTTTATTATTGCTCTGACGTTGACCGGCGCGGCCTGCACGGCCCCGGCGACTAACACCAACACCAACACCAACGTCAACTCGAACACCGCACCCACGCCGCAGAACGGCACGAGCGCCGGCGCCGACGCGCGGAATCAGGCCATGACCCTGCCCCTGCTCGACGCGATGTTCACCGACGAGAGCTTCGCGGCGGACGTTAAATCGCGGCTGCAACTGTCGGACGAGCAGGTGAACAACCTCAAGAAGATCGCGCGAGAACAGACCGCGCAGCTGCGCGAGGTCGAAGGCGAGGGCGAGTACGAGGGGACTACGTCCGCGGCCCGCGCCCGCGCGATGGAGCAGATAGAATCGGCCATAGGCAAGGACAAAGCGGGCCAGCTGGCCGCCCTGGTGAACGAGAGGTGGAACACCTCCGGCGGCGCGACGGCCACGGCGACCGCGCCGGGCGCTGTGCCGTCCGACACCCGCGTAGTCGTGAACGCGCCCGCCTTCAGGATGGACGTGTTCGAAGGCGGCAAGCTCGTGAAGACCTACCGCGTCGGGATCGGCTACCCCGAATTCCCATTACCCGTGGGCCTGAGAAGGGCCGACACGATCATCTTCAATCCGACATGGACCCCTCCCGACGAGCCCTGGGTCGAGGCTCCGGGCAGCAAGGTCAAAGTCGGAGAGACGGTGAAGGCGGGCGATAAGCTGAACCCGCTCGGGCCGATCAAGATTCCCATAGGCCTGCCCTCTCTGATCCACGGCGGCAAATCTTCTTCGAGGATCGGCACCTTCGCGTCGCACGGCTGCGTCGGGCTGACCAATGCTCAGGTCAAGGATTTTTCGCAGCTGCTCGGGCGACTGGGCGGGACCCAAATCTCCGGCGCCGATGTGGCGAAGTACGAGAAGAACAAGACCGAGACCCAGAACGTGAAGCTGCAGACGCCGGTCCCGGTCGAGCTCCGCTACGAGACCATCAGCGTCGTCGACGGCAAGCTCTACATCTACAGGGACGTGTACGACCGCAACACGAACACGGAAGAGAACCTGCGCGCCGTGCTCTCGGCACACGGCGTCTCGCTCGATCAGTTGAACGAAGGCGAGCGCGCGCAGGTGATGGAGGCGTTGCGAGAGATGTCGCGGGACGCGCGCGGCAATCTGGACTCGACGGCCCCCAACGCCAACTCAAACTCGAACACGAATTCGAACGCGAACCTTAATTCGAATTCGAACAGGAACGGCGACGGCCGTAACATCACCCGAACTATCAAGGGGCGGAAAGAGGCCGTGATAGAGATAGCCGCCCTGCAAGGGAAAGGCTACCCCGCGCCCGTCAACCTCGACATGGGGGGCTCGAAGCCCGAGCCCGCTGCGGGTTCCCAACCCGCCGGCAGGAAAAGGCCGTAGACGCCGACCCGCGGGGGCGAGGCGCCTCGCCCCCGCGGGTTTTCACCGAAATTCGCTCAACGTTAATGGTTCAGTAAAGGATAGGGATTGATCGGAAACCCGCCGCTCCATTTGCCCGGAGCTTTCGGTTTCTGGATGCCGAAGTGCAGGTGGTAATTCCCCGCGCCCGCGTTCCCCGTGTCTCCGACGTAGCCGATGATCTCCCCGCGCTTCAGCGGCTTCCCCTCGTAGACCCCATCGGCGTAGCGCGACAGGTGAGCGTAGTAAAAATAGTAAAGGCCGGATTCATCGAGCTGGTAGAGCGCAATGCCACCCTTATCGCTCTGAAAAAGTTTGGCCACCTTCCCGTCGGTGGTCGCGAGCACCGGGGTGTCCAGGGCCGCCATTATATCGAGCGCCTCGTGGGTACGCCCCTCCGACCGCCCGTCGTAGTACGAGTCGCGCAACTGTGCCGCGCTCACCCCTTCCACCGGGATCAGCAGGTCTCTGGACTGTAGGTACTTGAAATCGGCTTCCGAGGCCGGTTCCAGGGCCGCGGGCGCGGGTGGCTTCGAGGGTATGGCGTCTTCGGTCCCCGGCGCGGGAAGGGTCGGCGGAGGCGCGACCGGCGTGGCCTCGGCGACCGGCTCCGGCGTCGGAGGGCTTTCGGGCGTCGCCTCGGGCGTGGGCGCGGGCGCAACCGCTTCGGGCGAGGCCGGCTGTTGCGGCGACCCCCTGTCGTATACCGCGCCCGGAGGCGTCCCCATATTCATCAGGAGCACCGCCCCGGCGAGCACGCAAGCGCCGATCACGATGATCCATGCCGCCCGCCCCGGCGTTATCTGTTTCCACGTGGTCTTCTTCTTCCTTCTCACCCGCTATGGCTCCTAACCCGGCCCCTTTACTCCCGCTTGTTACTGATTGCAAATGCCGCGCCGCTTCCCCGTAGCTGGCGCTGAGTCGCCGCCAGGTGGTTTAATATCCGGATAACACAGGGGGAATTCGGGAATCAGGACCTAGAGATGGAAGAGTCGGCTATCAATGAGAGCAAGAGGCCGCTTCGCGACTTGAACATACTGGTGCCCGTAGACACGGTCTCTCAGGCGGAGGAGATACTGCCGCTCGCCCTTACTCTCGCCGGGAGCTCGGGGAATTCGAGCGTCAACCTGATCGGGGTGACGCCCGTGCCGCCCGAAAGCTCGCTGAGCGAAGGGGCCTTGCTGGCCCAGGGCCTCCGCAAAGACCTTGAGGCCCTCTCCGACGGTGACGCGAGGATCAACAGGCTGGCGGGCAGCTTCGTCTCTTACGAGCCGTGGGAAGACATCGAGGCTCTGATCGAGGACCGGATGGAAGACAGGGACCTGCTGCTGCTCCCGTGGAAGGCGGACAAAAAATACCTCCAGGTCGATCTGTCTAATTTGCTCTTTGACCCCCCCTGCAACGTCGTCGTGGCCCAGCCCGCCGTCGCGCCCGAGGAGATAAAGCGCATCCTGCTGCCCGTGCGCGGGGGGCCGTTCGCCAATCTCTCTTTGCAACTCGCCCTGAGGCTCGCGCGAGCGTCGAATGCCGAGATAACTCTGCTCCGGGTCCTGTCCAGCAATGACGACCCGATGAGCCAGGTGTTGCGTGAGCGATTCACCGGGCTCTCCGACGCTTTCCCGGAAATCACCACGGAGTTGCAGATCGTCGGGGACGCGGGGACGGCCATCCTCCGCGAGCTGAGGGAGCATCAGGCCGTGATACTCGGGGCTAGCGCGGCCACGGACGGCTCGTCCATCGGGCTAGTGGCTACTCTGATACTTCAGCGCAAGGACGTGACCGCGCTCATCGTGAAGACGAAGGAGCCATTCCGCCTGCCCCTGGCCCCCGTGCGCCGCTCGAACCTGCCGGTGCTTGTGCGGGTCGAGAAGTGGTTCGCCGAAAACAGCTTCAACTACCGCGAGTTTTCCGACATCGCCCGCCTGATCGAGCTGAAGAAGAAGCAGGGCGTGCGCATAAGCCTCGGGTTGCCGACGCTCAACCACGAATCGACCGTGGGCAACATCATCCACTCGATCAGGAGCAGCCTCATCGACCGCGCGCCGCTCCTGGACGAGATAGTCCTGATCGACAGCAACTCGGCCGACTTCACGCGGAAGCTGGCGGCGGAGCTCGGCGTTACGCCCTACATCCACCAGGAGATTCTGCCGGGGCTCGGCAGCCTTCGCGGGAAGGGCGAGGCCCTGTGGAAGAGCCTTTACCTCCTCAAGGGAGACCTCATCGTCTGGGTCGACGCGGACATCGTGAACCCGGACCCCCGGTTCGTCTACGGGGTCGTGGGGCCTCTGCTGACCGACTCGCGGATCAAGTACGTCAAGAGCTTTTACAAACGCTCGGAGAGGGCGGAGGGCGAGGCCGACATCTCCGACGGCGGGCGCGTGACGGAGCTGCTCGCGCGGCCCCTCATAAACCTCTTCTTCCCCGAGCTGTCGGGCATAGTCCAGCCGCTCGCGGGGATTTATGGGGGCTGGCGGTCGGCCCTCGAACAGGTGCCCTTCTATTCGGGTCATGGGGTGGAGGTGGGTCTGCTGCTCGACCTGCTTGAGCGGTTCGGGCTGAGCGCCATCGCTCAGGTGGACCTCGGGGAGGTGGTCCACCGCAAGCAGGACCTCCGGGCGCTGAGCAAGAGGTCTTTCGCCATCCTTCAGGTGTTCGCGCAGCACCTCAAGGAGAAGGGGAAGCTCGACTCCGAAGTCACCATCGAGCGCACGATGAAGCTGCTGCGGATCGAGGAGAGGCAACTGCACCTCGACGAGGTGGACGTGCACGAGCAGCAGCGCCCCCCGATGATCGAGATCAAGGAGTACCGCGGACGCCACGCGCCGAGACTTCCATAAGGGTCGTGCAGTGGTAATGCGATAATGTTAAAATACTTCCGTTCGTGGCGACGATGGACGCTTTTCTATGGGAGATAAATCATCCGTATTGAAAAAAATCAACATACCTGAAGAAGGGGTAAGGGCCCTGTTCGGCCCTTATGACGAAAACATCAAGTACCTGGAGAGCCTCGTCAGCGTGCGCGTTCACCTGCGCGGCAACGAGCTCACGCTCGAAGGCGACGAACAGGACGTCGAGCTCGTCCAGAGCATCCTGGAAGACTTCGCGGCCCTCTTCGAAGAAGGCCGCAGGATGTCGAACGACGAGCTCAAGTCGGCCTTCCGCCAGATCGCCGAAGACCGCGCTTACACCCTGCGAGATTACTTCACCAAGTCCCGCATCAACCCCACGGGCAAGAAGCAGGTCACGGCGCGCTCGGCCAACCAGCGCCGTTACATCGAGTCGATTGAGAAGCACGACATCGTCTTCGGGATAGGCCCGGCCGGGACCGGCAAGACCTACCTCGCGGTGGCGCTCGCCGTCCAGGCTTTGATGCAGAAGCGCGTCAACCGCATAGTGCTCGCGCGCCCGGCCGTCGAGGCCGGGGAGAAGCTCGGCTTCCTGCCGGGCGACCTGCAGGACAAAGTCGACCCCTACCTGCGGCCACTTTACGACGCGCTGTTCGACCTGGCCGATTACGAAAAGGTCACTAAGCTGCTCGAAAAGCGCGTGATCGAAGTCGCGCCCCTGGCCTTCATGCGGGGCCGGGCGCAACCTCTGGACAGCCTGCTGATGACCCCGAGCGGCTGGCGCAGGATGGGCGAGATTGGAGTCGGCGATTTTGTCATCGGCTCCGACGGAAAGCCGACCGAAGTTCTCGGCGTCTTCCCGCAGGGCAAAAAGCAGATTTATCGCGTGACGATGACGGACGGCTCAAGCGCAATCGCTTGCGACGAGCACCTCTGGCAGGTCAGGACGATGGAGGACAAGCGGCGCGAAAAATCGCCGCGGGTTTTAGAGACACGGGAGATGATAGGCAATCTCCGCCGTAATAACCAGTATCGCTACGAACTGCCCTTGCTCTCCGCGCCGGTCGAATTCCCCGGCCGGGACGTTTCGATAGACCCTTATTCGTTAGGCTTGCTGCTGGGCGACGGCTGCATCTCCGACAGGACTTCGCCGAGTTTCGCGACCGCCGACGCGGAGCTCGTGACCTCCCTGCAATCGGGGCCCGCGCCGATGGGTTTGAATTTCCGCCGCAAATCCCCAATCGATTACGTCATCAGCAACCCGCTCGCGGGGAAAGGCGGTAACAGATTCAAAGTGATTCGCAATCCGCTCAGGGAGGCCCTGCGCGGGATGGAATTGGCCGGGACGGTCTCGGCGACGAAATTCATTCCCGACGATTACCTTTATAACAGCTCGGGAGTCCGCGTCGCGATCCTGCAAGGTCTGCTCGACACGGACGGCGACCCGGTGACTCAGGATGGGCGGACGTGCCGCGTCCAGTACTCGACCACTTCCGAGCGGTTGAAGGACGACGTGATGTTTCTCGTGCGTTCGCTCGGCGGCGTCGCGCACTGGCGCAGGCGCAGGGCCGAAGGCCGCAAGCCGGGCTTCGCCGACGGGCGGCCCGTCCCTTACCGGACGGACTGTTATGTCCTGGACATCCGACTGCCCGAAGGCATAAAGCCATTCAGGTTGAAGCGCAAAGCCGACACCTATGAAGAATTCGGCGGCGGCCGCCCGATGCGGTTCATTAAAAACATTGAGCACGTCGGCGAAGCGGAGACGCAGTGCATCCGCGTCGGCGCGCCCGACTCGCTTTATGTCACCGACGATTTCATCCTGACCCATAACACCCTCTCGGATTCCTTCATCATCCTCGACGAGGCGCAGAACACGACCTCCGAGCAGATGAAGATGTTTTTGACGCGCATCGGCTTCGGCTCGAAGGCCGTAATCACGGGGGACGTGACGCAGATAGACCTCCCCTCCGGGCGGCGCTCGGGGCTGGTGGAGGCGCAGCGGGTGGTCGGTAACGTCGAGGGGATCGAGTTCGTCTACTTCACGGAAAAAGACGTGGTCCGGCACCACCTTGTTCAAATGATCATTCAGGCATACGATCAGCACACGAAGAAATTCGAGGATAAGCTGTAAGGGAGCGTAGTGCTGAGCGCCGGGTGAAAGGGACAGTATCGGCCCGCCCGTCGGAAGGCGTGGGCCGCTCGGCTTCTCCCGCTCGGCGCTCGGCGCTCAGCACTATAATTGCTATGTCGAATAAGCCCGCAGCCCCATCCCGCACTCGTCCGCACGTCAGGCTGGTCAATGGCTTAAAGACCTTCTCCTCCGGCCTGTCGGACCAGTCGATAATCGATGCGGGCGTCGGCCTCTTCATCATAATCGCGCTCTCCTTCCTGTTGCTGCGCAGCTACCAGAGGCCCCAGATAGAGCCCCTGCCCGCCGGCGCGGTCGCGACCGCCGATATAATCGCCCCGGACGACCTGAAGACCGAAGACACGGCCGAGACCGAGCGCCTGCGCGCGCAGACGGTCGCCTCCGTCCCGCCCGTATTCGACTACCAGCCGAAGATCACGCGCGACATGCGCAGGAGCATCGAGCAGATGTTCGCCGCCGGCAGGGAGGCGGGCCCGAACGCCGAGCCCCAGCAGTTGCACGAAGCCATAAAGCAGGCGAGCGGGCTCGTGCTAGACGACCAGCAGTTGCAGGCGCTCGTTAAGCACTCGTTCAACCCGGAGCTTGAGCGGCTGATGATCGACCACCTTGACTCGGTGATGATGAAAGGCATCGTCGGCAGCCGCAGCCAGTTCGTCAGGCTCGGGGCCAACGGCTTCATCCGCCGCGACGACAAGAGCGGCCACGAGACGACCGTCACCGACATCTCCTCGGTCCGCGACGTGATAGTCGCGCGGGCGGAGTTGCGCTCGGAGAAAGTCCTGTGGCCGGTCGAGTACAGCTCCGAAGAGCGCAAGCTGCTCGGGGAGGTGCTCGGCTCCCTCATCGTCCCGAACCTCTCCTACTCCGAGGCCGAGACCGAGGCGCGAAAGACGGCCGCGCAAAAGAACATCGCCCCCATATCGGTGGCCATCGAGAAAGGGAAGCCCATCGTGGTCAGCGGGGAGACCGTCTCCCCGGCCAAGGCCGCCCTCCTGCTCGAAGCCCACAAGAGCCGGCCCATCGGCCACATGGCCATAGAGTTCGCGGGCACCGTCGTCATCGTGATGTTTCTGGTGATGCTGCTCTGGCAGTACCTCCGCCGCTACCAGAGCCGCCACCTGCGCGTGCGCCGCCACTTCCTGCTTCAGGTGGCCTGCTTCGCGGTCACTCTCGGGCTGGCCCGGTTATTCTTCGCCCTCGCTTACGCCATGGGCGAGTGGACGGCCCGCGCGCCCTTCGACTCGCAGATGGCCTACAGGTACCTGGCCCCTCTGGCGTTGGGCGCGGCGCTCGTGACCATCCTCACGGACGCGCAGGCGGCTTTCGTGTTCTCGGCCATACTGACCATCTTCGTCGGGGTGCTAACGGGCGACGTTCACCTGGCGGCCTACACGCTCATGTCGAGCGTGGGCGCGATATACCAGCTGCAAAACTGCCGCGACCGCACGACCCTCGTGCGCGCCGGGCTGTGGATAGGCGCGGTCAACGCCGTCACCGCGCTCGCGCTCGACCTGCTGGGCGCGAGCGAGCCGAGCCTATGGGTCTTCCTCTTCGACATGTTGTGCGCGTTCGCAAGCGGCCTGCTCGCGAGCATGGTGGCCTCGATAATCCTGCCCCTGTTCGAGTGGCTCTTCGCGATCACGACCAACATCAAGCTGCTGGAGCTGTCGAACCTGAACCTGCCCCTGCTCAAGCAGCTGGCCGAGCGCGCGCCCGGAACCTATCACCATTCAATAATGGTCGGGCTGCTGGCCGAGGCCGGGGCGGAGTCGGTCGGCGGGGACGCCCTGTTCGCCCGCGTGGCCTGTTACTACCACGACATCGGCAAGGCGGTGCGGCCCTCTTACTTCGTCGAGAACCAGACCTACATGGAGAACCGGCACGACAAGCTGTCGCCCAAGATGTCGTCGATCATCCTCGCCAACCACGTCAAGCAGGGGATCGAGCTCGCCAAGCAGTACAAGCTGCCGCCCCGCATCATCTCCATCATCCCGCAGCACCACGGCACGGGCCTGATGAAGTTCTTTTACTACAAGGCGCGCGCGGCCTCCGAAAACGACGACTCGGCCGCGCTCGAACACGAGTTCCGCTACCCCGGCCCGAAGCCTCAGACCAGGGAGGCCGCGATCATCATGATAGCGGACTCGGTCGAGGCGGCGGCTCGGACCGTCCAGGACCCGACGCCGGTGAAGCTGCGAAACATGATCGACATGATCATCGCCCGCATACGCGACGACGGGCAGCTCGACGAGGCCGACATCACCCTGCGCGAGCTGAGGCTCGTGGCCGAAAGCTTCGTCAAAGTCCTCATGGGCATACACCATCACCGGATCACTTACCCCGGATACGATTTCAACCGCGCGTCCGCCGCGCCTCAGCCCAGGCGCGAATCGCCCGCGCTCGTGACGGACACTTCGGGCGCGGTCCCGGCGGGGGTAGCGGCGTCGAAGAAGGCGCCCGACGCGGCCATGGGTGACGGAATTGGCGATTGAAGTGATCAACAGGCAGAGGCTGGTTGCGATAGACCGGCGGCAGGTGTCGGCCCTCGCCCACGCCGCGCTCGCCGCCATCGGCCGCGCGGGGTTCGGCCTCACCGTGGCCTTCGTGCGCGACCGCTCGATCCGGAAGTTGAACCTGCAGTACAGGGGGAAAGACGCCCCCACCGACGTGCTCTCCTTCCCGTCCGAATCCGCGGAAGAGACCGACCCCATCGGGGCGAGCATCATCGACCCCGTGACGATCCAGCCGGAGATGATCGACCATCTCGGAGACGTGGTAATATCTTCCGACACGGCCTTGAGGCAGGCCGAAGAGGCCGGGCATTCCTTCGAGCGCGAAGTGGCCGAGCTTCTCATTCATGGTATCCTGCACCTGTGCGGCTACGACCACGAGGCCGACCGGGGCGAGATGAACAGGCTCGAAGTGAAGCTCAGGAGGAAGCTGCTTGATAGAGCCCCGCGCGGGGGGCGCGGCTCTGAGACCTTGCCAGATTAATATATGGCTATCGAATTGACCGGGGCCGGCGTCGCTTTGCTGGTGCTCGTTTTCCTTTCAACCATCGAGAGCGCCTACGAGTCACTCAGTGAAGTGTCCCTGAGAGTCATGGCCGGCGAGCATGAAGACAGCCCCCGCGCGGGCTTCTTCAGGAGGCTGCTCGACGACCGCAGGCGCTTCGAGCTCGTCCTCATCTTCGGCACCCAACTCTCCATCGCGGCTATAGCCATCTTCGCGCTCGACCTCGTCCAGAGGCTCGACGTCCGGCAACCGCTCGCGGTCGCCTTCCTAGTGGTCATCCTCATCATCGCGGTCTTTCGCCAGCTTCTCCCCCGGATGGTCTGCCAGAACAACCCCGAAGGGGTCTTCTGGATGCTCCTGCCGATCTTCCGGATCTTCTACGGCCCCCTGTCGCTCCTGGTCGCCCCTATCAGCGCCCTGCTTGAGAAGGCGAAGCGCCCCGAGGAAGAGACGCAACACGCGCAGGAGGAGGACGAGGAAGAGACCATGGAGGAGATACAGGCATTCCTCGACGTGGGCGAAGAGGAGGGCATAATCGAAGAGTCCGAAGGCGAGCTGATCCAGTCGATCATCGAGTTCAGGGACACCCTGGTCGGGGAGGTCATGCGCCCGCGCCCGCAGATCGTGGCCATCGAAGAGAACGCGACCGTGGCCGACGCGCGCCGCCTCATCATCGAGTCGAAGTACTCGCGCATCCCGGTCTACCGCGGGCAGATCGACGACATACAGGGGATAATCTACGTGCGCGACCTGCTCCTCTACTGCGAGGACGACAAGTCGCAGACGCCCTTGAAAGAGTGCCTCCGCCCCGCGTACTTCGTGCCGGAGAGCAAGTCGATCCGGGAGCTGCTCGAAGAGATGCAGAAGGCGAAGGTGCAGATATCCGTGGTCATAGACGAGTACGGGGGCGTGGCCGGGCTCGTCACCATCGAAGACATAATCGAAGAGATTCTGGGCGAGATCGAGGACGAGGACCGCGCGGGCGCGAGTGACGAGGTCACCCGGCTCGAAGACGGCTCACACCTCGTGGACGGCAGCGCCGAGATAAGGAAGGTCGAGCTGCTGTATGATAAGGAAATCGTGTCGGACGATTTCACGACCGTCGCGGGGCTCATCATCAGCGAGATGGGACACGTCCCGGCTCCGGGCGAGGTGCTCGAATACAAGGGGCTGAGGTTCGAAATCGTAGACTCCGAAGGCAAGCGCGTGAACCGCGTCCGCATTTCCGCGATTGAAGACCCGGCCCCCGGCGACGGGACGCCCGGCACCGCGGGCGAATAGATCGGTACGGCAATCATGTCAGATCAAGATCAAACTCCCGACCCGGATATGAATCGGCAGGACGACGGCCCCGGCCAGACGGGCGCGCGCAGGGCCGGGGCCGTCGCGCTCATCGGCCGCCCGAACGCGGGCAAATCGACCCTGCTCAATAAACTGGTCGGGGAGAAGATCGCCATCGTCTCCGACAAGCCGCAGACGACGCGGACGCGAATCAGCGGGGTGCTGACGCGGCCGGAGGGGCAGATAGTCTTCCTCGACACGCCGGGCATACACAAGCCGGGCTACTCGCTCAACCGGCGGATGATGTCTATAGTCTCGGGCGCCCTGTCGTCGGTCGACCTCATACTCCTTATGATCGACGCGACGAAGCCGATGGGCTCGGGCGACCGCTTCGTGCTCGACATGCTGAAGCGCGTCGGCACCCCGGCCTTCCTGGTGCCGAACAAAGTCGACGCGATGCGCGACAAGAGCCGCCTCTTCCCCCTGATCGAGGCTTACGTCGGCGAGCGCGAATTCGCCGAAGTCATACCGGTCTCCGCGCTCAAGGGCGACGGGGTGGAGCTGCTCGTCGGCAAAGCCTTCGAGCACCTGCCGGAAGGCCCCCTGCTTTTCCCCGAGGACGCTCTGACCGATCAGCCCGAGCGCGCGATAGCGGCCGAGCTCGTGCGCGAAAAGCTCCTCCACGTGACCGGGGAGGAACTCCCTTACGTGACCGCGGTCGTGACCGAGTCGTGGGAGGATACGGAGACGATCACGCGCATCGGCTTCGTCATCTACGTCGAGCGGCCCTCACACCGCAAGATCGTCATCGGGCGGGGCGGCTCGCGCCTGAAAGAGATCGGCTCCGCCGCCCGCGCGGACATAGAGAAGATGCTGGGCAGGCAGGTCTTCCTGAGCCTTTTCGTGAAAGTGCGCGAGCACTGGCGCAACGACGAGCGGGCCCTCGACGAGATGGGCATATCGGGCGGCTGACCCTCCGGGAGCGACGAGTGTCTCAAGACCCAAAGAGCGAAAAGACGTGGCAACTGCTGTCGGTGACCGTCTCCCGAGAGGCCGAGGAACTCGCCAGCTCCCTGTTATTCGAGATGAACACCAGCGGCATCGTCACCCTCGGAGAGGGGCCTGACGCGGTGAAGCTCGGGGCCTACTTCGACGAGCGCGCGGACCTCGCGCGGGTGAGTGACGGGTTGAGGTCGGGGCTCGCGGCCGGGGGGCGGGGCGGCGATCTGCTCAATATGTCTGTTTCGAGGCTAGCCGATCAGGACTGGATGCAGAAGTGGAAGGAAGGCTTCGAAGCCGTCCCGATCGGGGAGCGGTTGATAATCTCCCCCTCGTGGAAGCTGCCGGACGACAGCCGGGGGCGTGAAGTGATAGAGATCGATCCGGGGATGGCTTTCGGCACCGGCACGCACGAGACGACGCGCCTCTGCCTCGAAGCAATCGAGCGGCACTGGCGCGGCGGGAAGATGATCGATGTCGGGACGGGCACCGGCATACTCGCCATCGCCGCGGCGAAGCTGGTGCCGGGGTCGCGCGTCGTCGCGGTAGACATCGACCCTCTGGCGGTCGGAGTGGCTCTGGAAAACGCCGCGATAAATGGGGTGGAGGGCGCGCTCGAAATCAGGGAGGGGGGGGCGCGCGATTTTCGCGGGGGCGCTTTCGACGTAGTAGTGGCGAACCTGACGGCCGAGGTGATCGTGGGCCTCTTCGACGACCTCGCCGCGTGCCTCTCGGACTCGGGCTCGATGATCCTCTCGGGGATACTGACAGCTTTGCGGCCCGAGGTCGAAGACCGCGCGGAGGGGGCGGGGTTGAAAATCGTCGAGCGGAACGAGGCCGGCGAGTGGTCCGCTCTGGTCGCGCGAAGAGGGGACGACTGATGGCGAGGCGAAGGTTCTACGCTCCGCCCGAGCAGGTCGAAGGGCCGGTGATAAGTCTCTCGGGTGAGGAATCACACCACCTCTCCCGCGTGCTCCGGTTGAAGCCCGGCGACCCCGTCTTCGTCTTCGACGGGGAGGGCGTGGAGCGTGAGTGCGAGATCACGGAGATAAGATCGAACTGCGCCCGGCTCCGCATAATCAGGGTCCTCGAAGACGCGGTCGAATCCCCCTCGCACCTCACGCTCGCGCAGGCCGTCGCGAAGGGGGAGAAGTTCGACCTCATAGTTCAGAAGGCGACCGAGTTGGGAGTGAGCCGCATCGTGCCGCTCTCGTCGGACCACTCGGACGTTAATCTCTCGTTAGAGCAGGCGGGAAAGAGGCTGGAGCGATGGCGTCGCATATCGCTTGAGGCGCTCAAGCAATGCGGCCGCCGCCGCCTCGTCGAGTTTACTCCGCTTATGAAGGTGGGAGAGTTTATCGCGAGCCCCCCGGCCTCTTCGGGGGCCATTCTGGTCTTCAGCGAGAGGGGCGGCTCGCCAATCGCGGACGCCCTGAAAGAGGCTCCCGGAGCCGGTCCTGTCTCGGCGCTCGTCGGCCCCGAGGGCGGGTGGAGCGACGAAGAGTTGAGCAGGATGAAAGCGGGCGGCTGTAAATTCGTCACCCTTGGGCCGCGCGTGCTCAGGGCCGAGACCGCCGCGATAGTCGCCATCTCTTTACTCCAACACCTGATGGGCGACCTCGGAAACACGGGGCGACCGGGGGGGGACTCTTGAGGGATCGCTTCGAAAGCAGGCTGGCCCTAGTCGACCATTTTGTTGCGCTCCCGGAACCCTTTGAGGATCGATCTTGTGATCACGGGGTTTATTGAAAGCGCCTGATGCGCCTTTGCTAGCAGGTCGAGCATGGCGCGCCCGTCTTTATGGCTCAGATCGCTCGATGTGATGTACTGGTAGAGCGTAATCATGTAGTAAAAATATGTCGCCAGTTCTTCAACCCGCGAGGCCATCTTTCTGACGGTGGCAATGTCTTCTTCGGAGCGCACTTCCGCCTGAGTCTTCACGTCATTCGATAAAGAGAGCAACCCTGAGTAATAAGTCATCAAAGATTCAACCGGCGCGGACTCCGTCTCAAGCTGGTATAGCTTCTCAAGCAGGTTGCTCCTTGCCGGCTCGATGTTTATCCTTTCGACGGAGATGCTTACGGCGCGCGTCTTCAGGCTCAACTCGGATTTTATAAGCGCGGCGCTCAGCGATGACAGGTCATTGTCCTGCTGGGGCATGCTGTTAATCTCTATCAGGTTGCGGCAGCTTCGGATCAGGTCACGGGGCAGCCCTCCTGACAGGCAATAGCAGAGGCCGAGGAAGGGGATTGGCATGCCGAGCACGCGGCGGCCCAGAAGGACCCTCGCGTCCTCGAATTTCAGGTAATTGACGTGAACGATATTATCGAACGAGCTGTCGAACACATCCCGGAACGGTAAGCCCCTCTGCTCGAAATTGCTCATGGCGCTTTCGGAGACCGAGATGAGGTAGAAGACCCGATTCAGGCCGAATATGGCTTTGATCTCGTTCAAAAACTGCTGGGCCTTTTGCTCGTTTTCGAGCTTATCCAACTCGTCAATCCCTATGATGACCCTGTAGTCTCGCGAGATGCTCTTGAGGAAGCCGACGAACCCGGCGACTATCTCGGGCAGGCTGAGTTGCCTCTGGGCAAGAGAGACCGCCGCGTTCACTCCCCCTTCGAGCCCTACGGGTAATTTCAGAGCGCCGGACCAGCCCGACGTATAACTCTGTTGAAATTTAATCTCCTTCAGCCATTTGTTCGCTTCTTTAATCAACTCCGGTCGCACCGGGCTGTTATGCGGGGCGAGGACTTCCCCTGATTGACGCGCCCGGCCGACGTTGTATAACGTTTTCAGGTTCCAAAAGACGTTGATAAAGCTCGCTAAAACGGATTGTATCTTTTCCTTAAGTCGCAGGGCCTGGGGGTTGAAGTCCGAGAGCACTTCCGGCATAGGGGCATCCCTGGGTATCACGTCTTCTCTGACTACCTTAAAGTCGCTGACCTTTAACCATGTCACGAGGTACATGACTACGCTAGCCAGTATCAGGAGCAAGCCCCACTTGAAAAGGGTGGGCGGGTGGAACCCAAGCTCGTCCAGCATGCTCGGCGGCTGTGAGGAGGCGTCAGCGGGCTGCTTCTGCGCGGGGGGCTCGCCGGATGGCCGCGGCTCCGGCGAGGTCGTTTTAGGCTGATCGGACTGAGGAGTCGGGGTTGGTGTAGGCTGTGCGGCGGCGCTCTTCACCCTCACGTTCTGGTAGGCGATTGCCAGGCCGGTCAGGGTGAGGAGAGAGCCTGTGACAAAGCAGAGTACGATTACGAATGGAATAAGCCTGATTATTTCCAGGCCGAGCGGCTTTTGTATTTCGTCCGTGCTTTTCCAATCGATGGGTTTGTACTCGCTGTTCGAGCGCTCCAGTATGCGGTGACAGAGGGACGCGAAGAGGTGAAGGAGAAAGTCGCGCGGCTCGTACTCGACGGGGGCCGAAGTCATCAATGGCAGAACCTTGCGGTTCTTGATTTCTGTGATGGACTCGTTGCAGAAAGAGTAGATCAAGGTAGTCTTTCCGGCCCCGCGAGGCCCGGCGATCCCGATGCTCCCGCCGGGCATCGTGTCCAGCATGAAGCTCAGCTTTCTCTTGGCCGCCGTGTCGATCTCGTAATCGGAGTCGAAAACTTCCGAAAGCCCCGGAGCTTCTTCTATGGACAGCTTCCTCTCATAAGAGTCATCGATTCTGCTACTGATGTCGGCCCTTATTTCACGCCTGATGCTTTCGATGGCGGCGGACTCGACTTCAGACCGGGCTCTCGCAAGCTCCCATCGCGTGTCGCTGATACCTAGCTCTTTCGATTTTTCCGTGACAGCGGATGCGCTTTCTTGCTGATACTTCGCGTGTAGCCTTCTGCGGGCCAGGAGGGCCGCGACCGATCCCGCGGCTATGACCCCGATGAGGATGATCGTGTATGTCAGACCGAGCGTCTCGGTGAACCATAAGAAGGGCGTCTTCCACCCGACGAAAAGTCCTAAACCCAGGTAGGCGAACAGCAACAGGAACGGAAGGGCTTCGAGAAAGCCCTTGAGGCCGTTCAGTAGTCTGAGAAGTCGGGGAGGCGGAGGCGCGGCTTTACGCACAAGCTCCAGGTCGATTTCCAGTTTCTTCTCGGTGTCATCGTAGTAAGCTATGTGGTTTGCCGCCGCGCCCCACACAAGCTGGGCCTGGGCTTTTATGTCGGCGGTGACGCGCTCCGGTTTCAGGCCGGCTTTCTTCAGGCCGTCCTGAATCTCCTGTTGCGCGAGCGCCTTATCGATAAGCTCTTCGAAAACGGATTCCTGTTGCTGATAGGCCATGTTTCGATTCACTCTCTTGTTATGCCTGATATAAAAGTCACATGAGACCTGCGGCCGATGAGCCGGATCGGTGCGAATGCGCGCAGTATAGCATGCCGGTCTTTACTCTTATACCGCTTTTTGCCGTATAATCCCTCGTCACGATGGGTGAAATTCTCTTCCACGACAGGGCGGTCGAGACGCTTGACCGCGAGGGCCTGCTGAGGCTTCAGGAAGAACGCCTGCGCGCGCTCGTCGGCGAGATTGCCGCCAACCGCTTCTACGCCGAAAAGCTTCGCGGCTCGGGCCTCGCGCTCGACGGCGTGAAGCGAATAGACGACCTGCGCGCGCTGCCTTTCACCACCAAAGGCGAGCTGGTGGCGCAGCAGAGCGCGCACCCCCCGTTCGGCAACCTGCTGACTTACCCGCTCTCGCGCTACCGCTATTTCCACCAGACATCGGGCACCACGGGCCGGCCGCTCAAGTGCCTCGACACGGCGGAGAGCTGGGACTGGTGGGTTCGCTGCTGGGCTTACGTCTACACGGCTGCCGGGATCACCGCCGACGACCGCGTATTCTGCGCCTTCTCCTTCGGGCCTTACCTGAGCCACTGGTCGGCCATCTCCGGCGCGTGGCATACCGGCGCGCTCGCTATATCGGGCGGCGGTATGAACTCCGAGCAGAGATTGAGGACTCTGCTCGACAACGACTGCACGGCGCTGGTCTGCACCCCCACCTACGCCCTGCACCTGGCCGAAGTCGCGAAATCGCTCGGGGTCGACCTGCGCTCGTCGTCGGTCCGCACGTCGATTCACGCGGGCGAGCCGGGCGCGAGCCTGCCCAACGTCAAGAGGCTGATCGAGGGGTCGTGGGGCGCGACCTGCTTCGATCACGCGGGGGCGACGGAGGTCGGCGCGTGGGCCTTCGACTGTCAGGCGCAAGCCGGGGCCATTCACCTGAACGAAGCCGAGTTCATCTTCGAAGTCATAGACCCGCAGACGGGCGAGCCTCTCGAAGAGTCGCGCGGGGAGCTTGTCATCACCAACCTCGGGCGGGCATGCATGCCCGTCCTGCGCTACCGCACGGGTGATCTGGTCCACCTCACGCGCGAGCCGTGCCCATGCGGGCGCGGCTTTGCCCGCATACTGGGCGGAGTCCTGGGGCGCTCGGACGATATGATGATCGTCCGCGGGGTGAACATATACCCCGGAGCGATAGACGACCTGATGCGCGGCCTGCCGGGCGTCGCGGAGTACGAGGTCCATGTGCGCAGGGTCGAAGGGATGGACGACCTGACGGTCAGGCTGGAAGTCGATGAGTCACACCCGTTTCAACGGGTCGCCCGCGCCGTCTCCGGCTGCTTCCGCGCGCAGTACAACATCAGGGTCGAAGTGGAAGAGGCTTCGCCGGGGAGCCTGCCCCGGTACGAGTTCAAAGCGCGGCGGTATAAAAAGACGACGTAGGGCGAAGCTCAGAAGCCTTCCGCGCTCGCGGCGTCGGGCTCTCGGGTGGAGGGCGTGCGCGCGTTGCCGCGATTATTCTCCTGCCTGTCGGTGGCGCGGCGGTGGAGGTTGATGACGTTGGAGCGGGGTTTCGATTCCGTCGCCTCCTCAAGCTCGGGGAAGCTCCGCACCCATATCGACGGCTCTTCGCTCAACTCCCCGATCACCCTCTCTCTCAGTCGGTTGACGAAAGCGCGCGCGCCGCCAGTGTCCGCGTCCGCGAGCAGCACGACGAGGTCGTTACTCTGGTTCGTCGATAACAGGTCCGTGTCGCGCACGAGCGAGCGGACGAGGTCCAGCAGGCGCAGGGCCGCTATGCCGCCGTTGGCGGTCATCTGAGGCAGGCGGCACCCGGCTATCGAAAACGACGAGCCGTTCTCCACGGCATTCCTGACGTTCCGCTCCACGTGAGCGACGAAATCCTTGTAAGGCACGAACTGGTCGCGGGCGGGCTGGTGATTCTCGCCCTGCGGGCCCGCCTGCCTGATGGGCTGCTCCGGCTCGGGCTTCTCGACGGCCGCGTGCGCGTTCGTCGGCGGGGCCTCTTGCGGCGGAGAAGTGATTATCCACGAGCTGATGCCGCGGTGCCGGGCGATCAGCTGCCGGACTTTATTTCTGAGCTCCTTCACGCTGAACGGCTTCATCAGGTAGTAATCGGCCCCCAGCTCCGACGCCAGCACGCGGTCGCTCGCGCGCACGCGGGTCTTGGAGACCACGATGATCGGCATGTTCAGGCTGGACCGTATGTGCGTCAGGATTCTGAACCCGTCGATGATCGGCAGATCGACGTCGAGGATCACGAGGTCGGGCTTGAAAGATATGAGCTTCGCCAGCCCGCTCACCCCGTCATGCACCACCTCGACCGTGTAATCGCCGAGCGCGTGCGCCATGATCTCGCACGATGTCTGATCGACATCGATTATCAGCACGTTGAAATCCTTCGGCTGAACGCCCGCCGCGCCGGGCGTCTCGACGGCGGGCTCGGACGCGGGCTCGGGAAAGCTCGGGGACGGAGGCGGAAGCTCGAAGGAGTTGTCGGGCGGGGTGAGCAGCATCTCGACCGCCCGGGCGGTCAGAGCCGGGTCTTCGACTTCCTCATGCGCGCCCGGCTGGGGCGCGGGGGCGCCTTCGGGCCGAGGCGTCTGACCCTGGGTCGCTTGCGCGCGGGTCTCTTCGTCGGGGCGGTCCGCATGGGCCGGGGCCTCTGAAACTGGCTCCGGCGGCCTGTTCCACGCCTGCTGGTGGAACGGCGGGATGTCCAACTCGTCGAGATCGAGGGGCGAAGCCAGTCCCGCGAGATCGTCCAGCAGGTCGGACAACTCGTCCGGCTGTCCTTCGGTCCGGGCCTTGCCCTGGGGGGCCGTGGGCCTGATCGGTTCGAGGGGCGAGGTCATCCGAGGGTCGGGCCTGTCGGCCGCCTCCGCCGCCTCGCCCGCCTGATCGAAGCCCTGAAGCCAGTTGGCCGTGATCTCTTCCACTTCCGTCTCGGGCGGCTGAGCCTGCTTCCGCGCCGCCGAGATCGTCGGGGCGGGCTGCTCCAGCGGCGGCGTCACGACGTGAAAGAAGGAGGGCATCTGCCCCTGCGCGTGCGCGCGGTCGAGGAGGAAGACCCCCCTTGAGGGGTCGACCTCAATCGCCTGATCCGGAATCCAGGAAGATTTTTCGAATGCGAGGAACCGCGTGGCCCTGTCGCCGGTCTCTTTGACTTCGAAGCGGAAGGACTCTTCCACGAACGGCCTGAACCGGTCCGCCAAGCTCTCGTTATCGCCGTTGGCGATAAGCACGACCGTAGCGCCCAGCGCGCCGGCCCAGGCGGAAAACTCGCTCACCCGGCGGTCGAAATCTACGTCCTCGCCTTTGACCAGATTGGCTACGGGGTCGAATATTATCCGTTGCGGCTGCGTCTCGCTCCACAGCCCTTCGAGGTGGCGCAGTAAGGGGGTTATCTCTCGCAGGTCGGGTATCTGGGTTATGTCCCCGGAGTATTCCAGGACGGCGAGGCGTCCGCTGTACATGTCCTCAAGGCAGTCGTAGCCGAGCCGGGCGAAGCGCCGCACGAAATCTTCGAAAGAGTGCCTGATGACGAGCGCGCCGCTCTCGCCGCGCTTCAGCCCTTCTATGAGGAACTGGATTCCGAAAAGCGACTTCCCGGCCGCCTCTCCGTGCACGAGATACATCTCCCCGCCCCTGAGTCCGCCGAGCAGTTTATCGATGGGCTCTATGCCGCTGGGGATAATATTTTGGTTATTTATGTCCATTTTCTTTCAGAGGAACCGGCTGACAGAATATGTTTGAAGTTTGAGCAGGTCAACACAAAATCGGGCTCGCGCTTGCCGTAATCTTCTGTTTACCGTCCGTTTCCCGGATCGCGCAAAGCGAGTCAGATACCCTCTCAGCTTTCATAAAATGCAGAATAGAGCATTTATACCAGCAAAGAATTGCGGAGCGGGCCGCGCGCGGCAAAAAGAGGAGCCGGTACTGACGCGCCGCTCCCCGTCCCTGATTCTTTCGAGGCCGTTTCGCCTGCTTTTTATGGGTTAGAGGCGACCAGACCGGCCGCGCGGCGCAACCGTTCGGCCGTGCGCTCGCGGCCCAGAATAACCATGATGTCAAACAGGCCGGGGCCTACAGACTGGCCCGTCATCGCCGTGCGCGCGGCATTGATCAGGAGGCCCGCCTTCACGCCCCGCTCTTCGGCGTAACCTCTCAGAGCCGCCTCCGCCGCGTCGTGGCTGAACTGCCCGACTGAGCTCAGGCGGTCCGCCAGGCCGGGCAGCAACTCTCTCAGCCGCTCGTCCTTCAGGTTCTTCTGCACCGCCGCCGGCTCGTACTCGAACTCGTCGGAGAAGTAGGGGCGGCCGAACTCGCTGAACTCCACGAGCGTGCGGTACCTCGCGCGCAGCAGATCGACCGCCCGCGCGAGCCATTCGCTTCGTTCGCCCGCGTACTCTTCGCGCCAGAGCCCGGCCCGCTTCAACTGCTCCGAGACCATAGGCACCAGCTCGTCCAGGGCCATCGACTTTATGTACTCAGAGTTGAACCAGAGGGCCTTGGGGTCGGTCCAGTCGCGTTGAACCGACTCGTTGAAATTGAAGACCGCCGCGGCCTTGTTCACCCCCGCGAGGTCGAACTTCTCGATCAGCTCCTCGCGCGACAGTATCTCCTGGTCGGAGCCGGGCGACCAGCCGAGCAGCGCGAGGAAGTTGACGAATGCATCCGGCACGAAGCCGCGGTCCCTGTAGGTCGTGACGGAGACGACCTCGCCGTGCCTGCGCTTCGACAGCTTCTCTTTGCCCGGAGCTATTATCAGGGGCAGGTGCGCGAACCTCGGCACCGGCACGCCCATCGCCTCGTAAAGCAATACCTGTTTGTGCGTATTGGTCAGGTGGTCCTGCCCGCGAATCACGTCGGTGATGCCCATGTTTATGTCGTCGACGACGACGGACAGGTTGTAAAGAGGGTGGCCGTCCGAGCGGATCAGCACCAGGTCTTCGATGTCGGAGTAGTCGCGCTCCTGCGGCCCGTAGACCATGTCGTCGAATCTGGCAGACCCCTCTTCGGGCACCTTGAGGCGGATGGCGGCCGGCTCCCCCGCTTCGACGCGCGCGAAGGCCTCTTCGAGAGGCAGGTCGCGGTACGGGTTCCTGTCGCCCCCGGCCTCGGCCCTGGCGCGGAACCGGTCGGCGATCTTCTCCTTAACCGTGCGGTCGTCGGTCGCCTCTTTCGGCGTGAAGTCGAAGTAGGCTTTGCCCTCTTCGACCAGCCGGCGCGCGGTGGCCCTGTGCTGCTCGACGAAAGAGGACTGGAAGAATGGCCCCTCGTCATGTTCGAGGCCGAGCCAGTGCATGCCTTCCAGAATCCCCTGGACCATGGCTTCGGACGATCTCTGAGTGTCGGTGTCTTCGATCCTTAAAATGAAAACGCCCTTGTGCCTGCGCGCGAAGAGCCAGTTGAACAGGGCCGTGCGCGCGCCTCCGACGTGCAGGTAGCCGGTGGGCGAGGGGGCAAAGCGAACTCTCACGGTGTCAGTCATAACCTGCAATTATCAGCGAGGGATTAAAAAAAAGGCAAGCTCGCTTGAGCTTGCCTTAGCTACGTCTACGCAAGGAGGATTGACCGCGGCTATTTCCGAGTCTCCGCATCCATCGGGGCCGCGTAGCTGACGCTCTGAAGCGCGGCGAGCGCTTCGAGCTTTTCGATGGGCACGCGCCCGATCACGACGCTCGACCCGCCGGGCTCAAGTAAAACCTCGAACCCGAGTTGCCCGAGCGCGGCGAGCGTCTCTTTAGACCTGTCCTTGAGCCAGACCTGGATCAAGGCTTTACCGCCCCGGACGAAGCGCGCTTCTTCGGCCGAAGGCTGCGCGCCCTTCGCCCGCAATCGCGCGACGACCGCGACCAGGGAGGGGTGCAGCTTCGACCCGTACTCCCTCCGGAGCTCTTCCTCTTTCGAGAGCGGCGGAACTTCGGGCGGGCTCGCGGGCCTTCCGCCGACGTTTCCACTAGCGCCGCCCATGTTGTGACCGCTGCCGGGGCCGACGCCCCCGCCTGAACCTGAGCCGGCACCGCCCCCCGTGCCGCTGCCTTTGCCCGATCTATCGACGCGGACCTGCTGCCTGCCCGTCTCTCCGACGGAGATGGGCGGGGCGGGCGCGTTGTATTGGGCCATCTTTCTTTTCGATATCCTGATCCCCGCGGAGGAGTCCGCGCCGTCGATCACAAAGTGATTGCTCACGCCTTCGGGCATCACGCCCTCGGGCATATCGACCGGCACTTCGATGCGGCGCGGCTCGCCGCCGTCGGTGATGGTCATCTCTTCGACCGCGACGAAAGACGTGAATTGCGTCATCAACCGGAACTCAAGGCCGAGCTGCGTGATCG
Organism: Blastocatellia bacterium; assembly: GCA_035634255.1. GTDB lineage: Bacteria > Acidobacteriota > Blastocatellia > UBA7656 > UBA7656 > DATLMR01. The sequence continues at coordinate 50,612 of DASQDI010000010.1, read as the reverse complement.
CTTCGCTCACTTCCGCGCGGGGCGCGCCCCGCTGCAAGCCCGCGAAGTCCTGGTTCATCAGGTCATCTATTCTCGCCCGCGCCCACAGGGTCGCGAGCACGTCCCGCCGGGGCTCCGACTCCGGCAGGTCCACCGCCACCTCCCGGACGAACTCGCGCCCGGACATCTTCCCCTTCAACCGGATGACCCCGCGCCCCGAGCCCTTGTACCTCCCGCACACGATGAGGGGCTTGGCGCTGAACAGGTCCGGTATCCGCGCGGGGTAAACGTCGGCGACGGGGAGCCCGCCCCAGTCTATCGAGATGTCGGTCAGGAGGGGATTTCTAACGCGCTCGTGGAACCGCTTCGCGGCCGCCGAGCCGTCGTCGTTCAGCGACACGTACTCGACTTCGCCGCGCCCCTGCTCGGCCATCTTGTCGAGCAGGAAGCGGTTGACCGAGCTCCCGATGCCGAACGAAAAGACGCGGGCGTTCGCATGCTTTTGCACTTCGGAGATGATCTCCATGTCGTTGCCCACGTAGCCGTCCGTCATGAAGCAGACGATGCGGATGTGGTTCTGTCTGTCGGAAGGTTCGAGCGCCGCGCGTATGGCCTTCATCATCTCCGTGCCGCCTCCGCCCGTGCGGGACTCAAGGAACGCCTGGGCCTGCCTGAGGTTCGACGGGGTGGCCGGGACGGGCTCCTCGAACAGGACGTGCGTGTCCCCCGCGAAGGTGATGAGGTTGAAGGTGTCCTGAGGGTAGAGCCCGTCGAGGGCGAGCTTCATGGTCTCTTTCGCCTTCTCGATAGGGAAGCCGCTCATCGAGCCCGAAGTGTCGATGACGAAGACGAGTTCTTTCGGGGTGACGTCGTGCGAGGTCACGCGGTCGGGCGGCTGAAGTAACAGGGTGAAGAAGCCCCCGCGGTCCGAGCGGTGGGTGAGGAGCCCGTCTTCGACCTTGCGGCCCGCGACGTCGCACTTGAGTATGAAGTCCTTGTTCGGGATCGCGCTCTTGTCCTTCAGGCGGACGACCGAATTATTTGGCGAGAGCCTGTCGATCTCGACTTCATGCAGAGTCGATTTGATCTGCTCGATGGGGACGCCCGCGTCGATGGCGACCTCGATTGAGATGTCGTGCCCGGCCCGCGTGCCTTCAGGCGCGACGTGAGGGGTTATGCGCGAGGCGTCGGGGACGCTGGCGGTGTCGGGCGAGCGGCCCCCGGCCTGCTTGCCCGTGGGCGTGCCGGGGACGTAGCGGGGGCCCACGACCATCGGGAAGACGAATTCGTAAGTGCCGTCTTCGTACTTCAAGGCTTCGACGTAGCTGATGACGATCTTCACCTTCGCGCCCGGCACGATGTTGGCGACCGACTGCGTGAATATGTTAGGGCGCTCCTGGTCCAGGAGGCTGGCGACCTGCCCGCCCGCGCGGGCCGCCTCATAAACGGCGCGCGCTTCTTCGCGCCGCTTGATGCGACCGCGGACGACGCGGTCGCCTACGTACATGGTCATGTCGTCGACGGCGGAGTTCTGGGGCAGGGGAAAAGTGTAGACGGCTTCGATCTTCTCCTTGTAGGGGTTTTCGAACTCCTGCGTGACCACGACCCTCGACAGGCCCCCGCTGATCTCGGCCTTGACGTCAGTGTGTTTGAGAGGGCAGAGGCCCGCGGGCGCGCCCTTCGAGTCAATTATATTGAGCGAGCCCTGCGTCTCTGATGGCGAGGCCGCGACCGGAGAGGGAGGCTCGGACGGGCCGGCTACGTTGGCGACGACTACGAAAGCGCAGGTGCAAACAAGGAGCAGAAACGCGGAAAACGAGGCGAGACTATGCTTCATTCTATCCTCCTGCTTCAACGATCTGACAGGCCGGGGCGGGAGGCCATAAGCCAGCCGGCAGCGGCCGCAGACACGTCGGGCACACATCCTTATATCGCGCAAGGCACGGCATGCGCGTCGGGCTTGCGGTTGATCGGCGCTATTGGTTTAGACACTCGATTCGTCCGCGTGTTCCAGAATCTCTTTGGTTACAGAACGCGAGGGCCGGTTGAGCTTGCAGGGTAGTGGAGGGGCGCGGGAAATAAAAAGGCGGCGGCAGGAGGTGTCTCCTGCCGCCGCCGCTTCGAAGGTACCCGTTCCGGTTAGAACTGGAAGCGGGCGCCGAACTGCATCTGGAAGGGAGTTCCGGGGTTGTTGGCCGAGAGGTACCGCCCGTTGGCTATGTTGCCGGGCCTTCTCTCTCTCAGCGAAAGGAAGTTCGGGTTCGACGGCCCGAGGAAGCCGCAGTCGGCTTGAGTGGTCGTCGCGCAGAAGTTCGTCACCGTGCTGCTGGTCGACAGCTCGATGTTCTCCAGGTTTAAGAGGTTGAACACTTCCCAGGAGAAGATCAGGCGGGCGTTCTCACCCACGCTGAAGCGCTTCTGGACCCGGACGTCCACGTCGTACAGGGCGCGGTTGCGGAAGGAGTTGCGCTGGAAAGGGATTCCCGGCGCGAGGTACGGCCTGTCGTTGTTGACCCCGTCCTGGTTGAGGTCGGAGCCGACGCGCGCGTCCACGGGGCGGCCGGAACGGAACCGGAGGGCGCTCGAAAAATCGATGCCGCCCGGAAGGAAGAAGACCGGGTTGAACGTGAACTGGTGCCTCCGATCAAGCTCCGAGTAGCCGTACTCCGGCCCCAGGTCGAATGCGTTGTCGAAGGGGAAGCCTCCCGAGCTGCGCTCGTTGTCGTCGTCGGAGAGGGCTTTCGAGAGCGTGTAGAAGGCGTTGAACTGGCCCCACGAGCGCTGGAATTTCGTGCGCAGGGTGAAGGCCCTGTAGAGCGCCTTGGCGGTGGACTCGCGCACCTGCACCTGCCCGAGCGACGAGATGGGGCGAGGCACTCCGCTATTAAGGCCGAAGAACGGCCTCTGCGCCGGGTCGACCGCGAGCGGGCGCAGGATGGGCAGGGGGAGGTTCAGGTCGCGGTTGCGCTGAAGGTGAACCGTGTGGACGTAGGTGAAGTCCGCCCCGACCGACAGGCCGCGCGCGACTTCCCTCTCGACGCCCAGTCCCGCCTGGTAAGACTTCGGGTTGTTGAAGTCCCTCGCGAAGGCCTGGGGCTGCGCGCCCGCCGTGAGCGGGTCGAGGCCGAGCGCCGTCGCGATCTGCCCGATCTGCTCGGGCGTGATGATCGGCAGAGCGCCGAGGGCGAAGTCGTTGAGGTCGATGCCGATCAACAGGAGCTGCTTGTAGACCGTGTTGGCCGGGTTGCCCACGACCGGGATCGGCAGCTGCACCGTCAGGTTGCCCGGGGGGTTGCGGTAATTATTGAGGGCGTCCGTAAGGAGCAGGGCCGGCGTGCGCGCGTAATAGATCCCGCTGTAGCCGCGGATGACCGTCTTCTGATCGCTGAACGGGTCCCACGCGAACCCGACGCGCGGCCCGAACTGGTCGGTGTCGTCGGGGATCTGCGTCGGGTCGAGCGTGTGGCCCGACGGGAAGCGGAAGTCCTTGACGAGGTTGAGCAGGGCGGTGTTGCTCGTGTCCGGGGTAGGGTTGAACTGGCCCTCCCACCTGAGCCCGTAGGTGAGCGTGAAGTTCGGGCGGATGCGCCACGAGTCCTGACCGAAGAAGGCTATCTCTTCCGTGGTCAGGTTGCTCTGAAGGTTGCCGATCTGCTTGCGGAACCTGACCGACGTGTTGTCGAAGCGGTTGACGGTCGACCCCGCTCCGGGCGTGAACGAAAGTATGTCGAGGACGCCCGCCGTGGTGCCGCCGAGGATCTGGAAGGTGCCCGTCTGGTCGAAGCCGAAAAGCTGCTCGGCGTAGACGTGGTTGTACTCGCCGCCGAACTTGAAGGTGTGGTTGCCGCGTATCCACGAGAGGTTGTCGGCGACCTGGAGCCTCCAATCGAACTGCTCGTTCTGGCCGAGGAAGTTCACGGTGCCGGTCACGCCGATGATGCTCGTGATGTTCGGCTCGATTGAGTTGGCTATGCGCGGGCGCTCCTCGCGCGAGTACTGGACCCTCAGCTCGTTCACGAGGCTGGTCGTGAAGAAGCTCGCCATCTGCCCGACGACCGTGTTGGTCCTGTCCTTCTCCGTCCCGTTGTTGGATATGGAATTGCTGATGGTCGGGAAGAGCTGGTTGCCCGTCGAGACGGCGTTGAGCTGCTTGAGGTCGCTGAAGTTGTAGCGCACGTTCGCGCGGTGGCTGTTGTTGATCTCGTAATCGACGCGGCCGAGGAGCACCTTCGAGTCGTTGGTCTGAAGGAAGGGCTCTTCGAGCGACTTGAGGAAGTCGAAGCCTTCCTGGGTGGTCGCCGTCGGCACGAAGCTGGAGAGGGAGTCGAACACGACCGAGCGGTTCTGGCGGACCCTCTGCTGCTCGTACGCGGCGAAGAAGAAGAGCTTGTCTTTAATGATGGGGCCGCCGAACGAGCCGCCGAACTGGAACTGCGACGGCGCGGGGTAGAGGTTCCTGTTGATCTGCGCCCCGACGCCAGGCCCCGGATCGGCGTCCTGCCTGAGGGCGAATTCAAGCTCGTTGATGAAGCCGTTGTCCCTGGAGAGTTCCTTCGGCCTGGCGAGGAAAAAACCCGAGCCGTGGAAGGCGTTGGTGCCGGACTTGGTCACGGCGTTGACTATGCCTCCGGTCGAGCGGCCGAACTCGGGCGAGTAGCCCGCGGCCACGACCTGGAATTCCTTGATCGCTTCCTGCGGGATGGTGGGGGCGAAGTTCGAGCGCTCGCCGCCGCGGATGCCTCCGAAGAAAGGGTTGTTGTAGTCCGCCCCGTCGACGCTGACGTTGCCGTTGATGCCGCGCTGGCCCGAGAGTGATATCTGGCCGCGCCGCGATTCGACCTGCGCGCCCGGCGTCAGGGTGACGAAATCCTGAAAGCGGCGGCCATTGATCGGAAGGTTCTCGATGGCTGTCTCGTTCAGGACTGCGTCCGCCTCCGAGCGAGTCGTCTGCACCTGGACCGCGCCCGCGGAGACGTTGACGACTTCCTGAACGCCGCTGACCCCGAGCGAGAGCTTAACGTCGGCGGTGCGGCCGACTATCACCTCGACCCTCTCAAGCGTGACCGCCGAGAAGCCCGTCGCCTCCGCCGTCACGCTGTAGACGCCGGGGGGCAGGAGGACGATGGTGAACAGCCCGTCGTCGTTCGTGTTGGCCACACGCTCCAGACCTGTTTGGGTGTTGACAGCCTTGACCGTCGCGCCGGTGACGGCGGCCCCTGCGTTGTCGATGACGGAACCTGCTATTTGTCCTGAGCTGGCCTGCGACTGGGCCATAGCGGGGATGGCTCCGAAGGCCAGACAGAGCACCAGCACCAATGCGCATACGGATCGATATGGTGTTGATTTTGACATTTTTCTGCCTCTCTTCTTATTCATAATAGTGGGGCCAGCGATCCTGGGTGCCGGATAAGACCGAGTAGATTTCCGGGTGCTAATGATCGGTGACCTTATACTTTCCTAAACATATCAGGAAGGCGGCATGGAACTGCTCGCGTGAGATGCAGCCACCCCGCCCACTTTTCCCTTAACTCTTATTTCGTCCGCGCGGGCCATACGCCTCGATAGTAATACCGCCCGTGCGATGCGAGCATTCAGAGAGCAACCTGAAAGAGTTCGCCGCAGATTATGCTTATAACTTAATGGCAAATGACCGAGCGATACCGTTACGAGCATGATTGCAGGTATGTTAGCTGCTCGTGCGTCCCACTCTCATCGATGAAATAGTTAGAAACATGCCAGCGGTGAAAATGAAAACTACTTCATGAACCTGATCAAGTCAAGGAAAATAGGTGTTAATAGAGCGGGTCGGGGAGGGAGGGGAGGCGTCGCCGCGGGCGCGCCCTCCCCCCGGTACTACCTTTGAGTTTGCAGCTCGATTATGGCTCTGTACGAGCCGCCGTTATCGGAGAGGGTGCCTTCGTTCACGGAGAGGAAGAGGAGGCCGTCGCGCCTTGCCGTAAACTCGGTCTGCCCGCCTATGAATATGAAGTCGTCGTTGTCCGCGCCTATCACCCCGATGAGCGCGCCCGTGGGCCGGTCGGCCATCAGCTTCTTCGCGTCCGGCAGGTCGCTGCCTTCCGGGCCGCTCGTCTGCGCGCTCGCCGGGTCGAGCGTGACGGAGCCCGTGGCCGTGATCCTCAACCGGTCGCCGCGCTTGACTATGAGGCCGGTGCTGGTCCAGTCGCGCTTGGCCACCACGTCGATGGTCGTCGTGCGGACCGGGCCGGTCATCCTTCGCGAGGACGTGCCGGACTCCTGCGCGTCGGTCGGCGTGGAGTCGGTCGACACGGTGGGCGAAACGCTCGCCGGGCGCTCGGGCTGACTAGTCTCCGGCTCGCGGACGGGAGGCGCGGCCGGCTCCGGGTCGGGCGTGCTGCTGCTGCGCGACGTGGAGTCAGTCGGCCGAGACTCTCTCGGCTGAACCTCTCGCGTCTGCGCGTCGCGCGCCGGCGTGTCAGTAATTTGCGAGGCCGCGTCGCGCCCGTTCGTCGAATCGGTGGAGCCGCTCGAAGAGGAATCGAACTCGATCCGGCTGACATCGCCGATGTGGATCATGGCGCGGCTCAGGTAGCGGCCCGAGCCCGTGTCGAGCATCACAACGAACTGCTCGTCGGCAAAGCTCGCCACCTTACCCTTGAGCACGCTCCCGTTCTTCAAATGTATGGTGTCGGCCTGAGCCTGCGAGACGATCAGAAATGAGACCAGCGAGGAAAAGATCAAAAACTTGCGCATTCCACACCTCCGCCATTCTTGGATTTATCGAACCGCGCGGACTGTAGAGGGCCGCGGCGACCCGAGGCCGGCCCGCGCCCCCTACTCCCCTTCGTGGTTGACCCGCTTGTCGTAATCCTCTGACGAAGCCGGGTCCAGCTCCCATCGCTTGCGGTCGCGCTCGGCCACTTTTTCAGAGGCGCGCAGCGGCTCGTTGTCTTCATAGGTCAGCCCGACGGCTTCGCCCAGTTCTTCCACTATGTCCTGATCCGGGGTGGGCGACGACCCGCCGACGGTCTCTTCGCCGATGTCGGCCCGCCTCCAGTCCGCGTCTATGTCGCCGGCCGAAAGGTCGGGCGTGCGCGAGTGGTGCTCGCGCAACTCTTCCGACAGTATCTCGCTGCCGGAGCTGAGCCGTTGCGCTTCGGCGAACTCCCTCAGCACTTCTTCGTCGGGTATGTACTGCTCGCTCTCCGCCGTGCCCGCGTCGATGAATTGATCCTTGTCTTTATTCTCGTCTTTTTTGGACATATCCCTTACTCCCTTTCCCCCCTGTAGATACTAAACAGCGCCTAAAGTCTAACACAGGAACGGGCTGCATGCCCTCCCCATTCAGGGGCGCTTTGACGGAGGCGGGCGGGGGACTGCTCACAATGAGTTAAGAAACGCGATCAGGCTATCCCTCTTTTTGCGGCTCATCGCGCGGTACTTTTCGATCACGCCCGACGCCTCCCCGCCATGCCTCAGTATCGCTTCGTTGACCGAAAGGGTCGCGCCATCATGCATGAGTCGGCCGCGCGTTCTCAGGCCCCACAGGGGGGGCGTCCGCAGCTTGTTCCTCGTCGATAGGTTCCCGGCCTGATAGATGCCGTCGCCCGTACCCACGTTGTGCAGCAGGAAATCACTGAACGGGTGGATGGTTTTGCCCGCGAGCGCCGGCGGGACCGCGAACGCCCCGCCATTTATCAGGGAGCCTTCCGCGGCCGTCTCTATCGACCGGACGTGGCACACGCCGCACCCGATCTTGTCGAATAGCTGAGAGCCCGCCCGCGCCTCGTCCGTCGCGGCGAGGGCCTCGTCCTGCGGCGGGGCCTTCGTCGCCCTCATGAAGCGCGCGAAGGCGTCGATGTCGTTGTCCGAGTCCTCGGGGTCGGCCACGTTGTCGTATTCCGCGACCGAGCGGCCCAGCGAAGTCTGCTCCGACGGGAGCAGGCGATTCGTTATGCCCATCTCTATGAGGTAGGCGTCGGCGGAGAAGGAGAGGAGGCTCGCGTGCTGGTTCTTCCACCCGAAGCGCCCGACCCGCATCGTGCCGGGGGATTCGAGCACCGGCACGAAAACTACCTCGCCCCTCATCGCCGCGGGCTGGCTGTTCGCGATGGCAATCAGAGTGTTGTCGTCTATGGCCTCCACGTAGCCGGTGCCGAGCAGGCTGAGGGAGATTCGGAGCGCGCGGATGTCGAACCCTCCCGGCACCCGCTCCTGTACCGCCGGGTGGATCGCGCGGTCGTGGATCAGGGTGCCTCCCGGAGGCTCGATGAAGCTGCCGTTGCGGTCGACCCGGCCCGCCCGGAGCACGGTCACCTGACTGCCCCCGCCGACCTGCGGGTTCTGGTGACACTCGACGCAGGCGGTCGCGTTGAAGCCGGGGCCGAGCCCGTGACGAATCTCATTCCGCAGGCTGAACCGAGCCCTGTCCGAGTCGAAGGTCGCTTGATCGACAAGGCCGTTGGTCAGGTCGTCAAACCCGGTGGCGGCCTCGGAGCCGGCTTGAGTCCGGGCCGCGCCCGCGATACACGCGGGCAGAACTATGGAAGCGACATAAAAGACGAGCGCGAAAAATTTAAAGGACTTCACTGACCTACTCCATGAAAAAACTGCTTTGGGACGGCGCATGTTATCACAGGCTGTCTTGATGGCCCAAATTGATGTGGCCCGCGCCGCGCGCGGTAGAGGCGGTCGAAAGAGGCGTGCGGTTAAACAGAGCGGCCGCGCTCGCGGCTAACCCCGGCGCTCCGTTACGCCGGGACGCCGCCGCGGGTCAAGTCCGGGCGGCGGCGCGAGCGGGAGCGCGGCGCGCTCTGCGGGGGCACCGATTCCGTTCGGTTGAAGGTCGAGATTCGATTACGAAGGGGCAAGCCGTTGGAGGTCCCGAAACCGATTGATGATTTCGCAAATATATGGCCGAACGGTCATGGCGTCAATTACCCATACAGGTATTTCCGCGGGTCGGGGGCATGGGAGGAGGAATGACGAGTGATGATTTTGAAAGGCGATTGATTGTTCGAGGGAGGGGGCAAGGAGGGAGGCGGGCCCGCGCTAGAAACAGGCCCGCCTCTAAGGTTTCAGGCTATGCGGCGGTGACGTTGCTTGCCGCGAGGCCCTTCGGGCCCTGAGTGATCGTGAACTCGACCTGCTGTCCTTCGTTCAGGGTCTTGTACCCTTCGGACTCAATCGCCGAGTAATGCACGAACACGTCGTCCCCACCTGCGCGGGTTATAAACCCATAGCCTTTTGTGGCATTAAACCATTTTACTGTACCGGTTTCTCTCAAAGCTTTCTTCTCCTTTTCATCTATTGTTTGTTGCGTAGTGATGATCGGAGCTAAAGCAAAGAGCGTTCGCGGTCCAACTTTCAAACGCGCAAAACCTTAACTTCAACTTCAGTCCTCCTCACACTACTGGTAAATCAAAACTCGCACATCCTACACGCCGACCAGCAAGCTGTCAACTACTACGTGCGGCATGCGCTGCCGATTCCGCGAGGAGAATTTTTTGAGCTTTATCGCTTGCCCCATAGCCGCGTCCCGGCCCTTTTCGGCCGCCCTCCGCGCAATCAGCGAGCGGTCGCGACCACCTCGTTCGATTGAATGCCGCCCGGCCCGATCACGCGCACGCGCAGGAGCGTGCCCGGAGCGGGCGCGGAGCCCGCGCCGATCCTCACCCTGACCGTCGTGCTCGATTCGACCGCCGTCGATTGAAGCGTAACCGCCTGCCCGCCGCCGGTCGTTACGCTCACCGCCGAGCCCGCCTGAAAGTTCACGCCTATGATGACGACCACCCTGAGCCCGGAAGCCTTGCGCTTGACTTTGACCCGCTCGATCTGCGGCCCCACGAGCCGGCCCCCGGTCACTTCGTTCGACGGGTCGGACGCGGGGCTAGTGTGGCGCGCCCGCACCATGAGCTGGCCGACGCTGTTCCTGATTGCCGGGTTCTCGTCAAGCTCCACTATCCTCTGAGTCGCCGCAAGCTGCGGGTCGTTAGGGATGCGCGACACCACGGGCACGTTGTTGATGAGGATTTCGGTGTCGGGCCTGAACCCCGTTCCGGTGACGACCACCCGCAGGTTGGCCTCGCCCGCCCCGGCCTCCTGCACCGGCTGGCCGCCCCTCGACAGGCTCGCCGACGTGAGCGCCGGCGCGGGGTCGGGATTGACCGGAAGCATGCCGAGGCTGGCGGAGAGCTTCCTGCCGCTGAAGATGTAGACGTTGCCCCCGTTCGGCACGCTCTGGTCGAAGCCGTTCCCGTGCATCGCATTCGCGATGTAGTCCACGAAGCCGTCCCCGTCCACGTCCCCGCCCGTGAGCCTGTAAGACATCTCGTCGCCGTCGCCGTCAGCGCCCTGCTCGTCGCCGCGCCCCCCGGCGAGGCGGAATACGCGAATGCCTGCCGGGAAGACTTGATCGTAGAGCTTGATGACGGGAGGCAATGGCTCCCTCTGGCCGAAGATAAACTTCGTGTCGCCCGCGTCCGTGCGAGTTTGGCCATTCACATCAAAGGTGTGCTCGGGGCTGCCGATGAAGAGGTCCGAGAGCCCGTCGCGGTTGATGTCGAACGAGCGCACCGAATCGCCCGCGCAGTCGAGGTGTGCTTCGCCATAGATCCTCACGATGTTGAGGCCCGCCGGCGCGGGCTGCGCCAGGTCGACGGTCGCCCCTTCGAGTCCGGGCGCGCCATAGATAATGAAGACCGAGCCCGTGCGCGCCGAATTCGGCGCGAGGCCCTGGAGTGCGCCGACGATGAAGTCGCGCCTGCCGTCCCCGTTGAGGTCCGCGCTGTGCATCTGCGAACCGAGCATGTCGTCCATGTTCTCGCCGATGACGTGCGTCGAGTTCGCGGGCGGGTTGCTCAGGTCGATGCTCTGCGGCCAGTTGCTCGACCCGTAGAGCACGATTACCTCCCCGCACCCCCTGCGCGTGCCGAAGAAGTCCGCCGCCTGCGCGTTGTGGCCGCTGTCCTCGTCGCCGGGCGAGACGTACCCGGCGGAGTCGCGGAAGACCGCGCCCGCTATGGCGAGGTCGTCGATGCCGTCCGTGTTTATGTCCCCGATGTGCAGCATCGAGCCCCAGTGGTCTTCGCGGTCCGTGCCCAAAATAGTGGTCATCCGCACCCCCGGCGGGGGCGAGGCGAGGTCGATGACCGGAGGGAGGTTGGGCTGGCCGAAGATCACCCACGCGCCCCCGCGGTGCTCTTCCCCTGGTGTGCTGATCTGGTCGGCCCCCACCGCGATGTCGGCGAAGCCGTCGTCGTCGATGTCTCCGAGGTCGACCCATATCCCGGCCCGCGCTCTCTGCTGCGCGCCGTAGATCGTGATGACTCCGGGCGGGGGCGTCGGGCTCCCGAGGTCGCCCCTCATGTTGAAGTCCTGAGCGCCGAGCACGACGTAGATCGCGCCCGACTGCTCGCGAGTGTTGCCCGGCCCGTCGTCCCCGAACGCGCCGAGCGCCATGTCTTTGAATCCGTCGCCGTTGACATCCCCAGTCGCGACCGAAGTGCCGAGCAGGTCGCCCGAGTTCGCGCCGTCGATCCAGGAGATCGAGGGGGGCTGCTGGCCCGCCTCCACGACGCCCGTGTCTTTGCCGTCGCTCAGGTAGATGTTGACGCGCCCGTTGTTCCTTCGGTCGCCGGTGCTCCCGTAGAGCGCGCAGAACATAACGTCCGCGCGGCCGTCGCCGTTTATGTCGCCCGCGCCGACCGGCAGGCCCTTCTCGCCCCCGAGCCTCAGCCCCCCGTAAAGCACGAGCAGGCCGTCCTGGTAAGGCACGAGCGTGTCCACCGCGAGCTCTATTCTTGGATTGTTCTGGGCCGCGTGCGGGCCGAAGACCGCCGGCGATAAGATCAGAGATATGATTGCTACGACCGAGTAAAACCGCGACGACATAACCGAGCTGCTCCTGTTCGTTTGTTAAGAATGCCTCATATTGATCCGAGATCAAAATGGAGTCGTGAATTATACAATGCCGGTCCCGAACATTGCGACCTGTAATCCGGCGCCTCTTGTGTGGTAGCTTCTTGCCCAAAGAGACAGAGGACGGAAGAAATCCGCGGCCCGGCGCGTCTAACCTTCGAAAGTGTGAGGGCTATAATAATGGAGCACCTGCGGTGATGAAGGAGTGCGAGGACGAAGGTCGCATAATCGAAGGGTGCCGCCGCGGCGACCGGGCGGCGTTCCATATGCTCTTCGAGCTGCACAAAGACAGGGTCTACTCAATCGCGCTGCACTTCACCGGCGAGGAGGCGTCCGCGAGGGACGTGTCGCAGCAGGTGTTTCTGAAGCTGTTCACCGCCATCAACCAGTACCGGAACGAATCGCAGTTCACGACCTGGCTATACAGGGTCGTGGCCAACGTCTGCCTCGACGAGCAGAGAAAGCACAAGCGGTTCGTCCCCATCGGCCACACCGTCGAGGTCAACAACATGGTGACGAAAGGGTCTCAGGAGGATACTTACATCAGGCGGGAGATGCAGGACTCGGTCAGGGCCGCCATCTCCGACCTGAGCCCGAAGCTGCGCCTGCCCATACTGCTCAAGTACGTCGAAGACCTCTCGTACGACGAGATCGCGAGCGTGCTTGGGTGCTCGAAAGGCACCGTGGCGTCGAGGCTCAACCGCGGCCATAAGGCCCTCGCGCGCAAGCTGGGCCACCTGCGCCGCGCGCTCGTTGCAGAGGATTGAAGATGTTCAACAGGCACGTATCAAACAGGCTTTCCGCCTACTGTCACCGGGAGCTGCCGCCGGAAGAGTCGCGCCGCGTCTCGGAGCACTTGATGAACTGCGAGCGGTGCCGGGCCGAGTGCGACGATATAAAGCTCGGCATTCAGTTCGCCCGGCAACTCCCCCCCGCCGCCGCCCCCGAAGGGATGTGGGGCGAGATAGAGGCCCTGCTCGACCGGCAGGCGGAGGGCGCGCGGCCCGACAGGCCGTCATTCGCCGGCCCGCTCTCGGGCTACCTATCGGCATTCGCCCGCAGCCGCGCGGCGCTCGCGACCACAATCCTGATCGTCGGGCTCGCGAGCGCCGCCGCGTGGTATTACTTTCGCGCGACCGCGTCCTCGTGGGAAGTGGTCAGCCTCGCGGGCCAGCCCGTCATCGAGTCGAACCCGATACGCGAGACGGGGAGCCTTGGGGTCGGCGACTGGCTCGAAACGGACGGCTCGTCGCGCGCGCAGATCAGCGTCTCCAACATCGGGCAGGTCGAAGTCGAGCCGAACACACGCATACGGCTCGTCGAGACCCGGTTGACCGAGCACCGCCTTGAGCTTGAGCGCGGGACCATGCACGCTATGATCTACGCCCCGCCGCGCCTCTTCTTCGTCGACACTCCGTCGGCGACCGCCATCGATTACGGCTGCGCCTACACGCTCGCGGTCGATGACACGGGCGCGAGCTTCCTGCACGTGACCATGGGCCTCGTGGCGATGGAGTCGAAGGGGCGCGAGTCGATGGTCCCGGCGGGCGCGGCCTGCGAGACTCGGCCCGGCGTCGAGCCGGGCACGCCCTACTTCGAGGATGCGTCGGACGCCTTGAAGGCGGCCCTCTCCCGGCTCGACTTCGAGGGCGGGGGGGCCGAAGCGCTCAGGGTCGTCCTCTCGGAATCCCGCCGGTTCGACACCCTCACGCTCTGGCACCTGCTCGCGCGGGTGGGCGAGCAGGAGAGGGGAGAGGTCTACGACCGGATGATCGCGCTCTCGCCCGCGCCCGACACCGTGACGCGTGAAGGCATAATCCGCCTCGATAAAAATATGCTCGATCAGTGGAGGGATGATATGGAGCTCTACTGGTTCCGCGAAGACGTGCCGGTCTGGAAGAAAGCGTGGCGCGGCGTGTGGGAGAAGTGAATGGGGCAGGGGCCGGGAGTCAGGGGTCAGGAATCAGGGATGAAACAGGTTCTTTCATGATTCGAGGCCCTCTTTACAGGATCGCTTCCTTAACCCGAATCCTGGCCACCGGCCACCGGCCACTGATCCCTGTCTTACTCTACCCTGCCTGCGCGATCTTAATCGTGCTTCTCCTGTCGAACCTCGATAAGCTCTCGTCCCCCCGCGCGCCGGACCTTGAGAACCGGGGCGCGCCTCCCGTCGAAGACGGACTGCGGGCCATAGCCGCGGAGTACGCCCCCTTCATCTATCACGCGAGCAACCCGAGGGGCGCTCGGCAGGACATCATCTCGAACATAGATTTCGACGGGGACCTGAGAGGCAACAATAACTGGGAGAACTTCGACACGTACCGGCTCAAGCCGACGGTCTATTACGCGGCGCTCGAAACCCCGACTCACTACTTCATCTCTTACCACCTCTTTCACCCGCGAGACTGGAACCCCTTCACCGTCTGGATGAACGACACGCACGAAAACGACGGGGAGAACTTGCAGGTGGTCGTCAGAAAAAGCGACGGCCTACCGGTCCTGCTCTGGACTCAGGCGCATTACAAGAGCCGCGTCTACGCCCGCGCGGATTCCGGCATTACGGATGGGTCGGTGCGAGTCGCGGGCGACTTTATTGTGATAAACGGGCGGCACGCGGCGGTATTCGTAGAGGCGGAAGGCCACGGCATTTATGGCGCGTCGGACGGAGACAGCGGAGTGATTGTCGCGGAAGACGGCGCGCACCGCTTCAGGCAAGGGAGCGGGATGTTGTTCAGGCCCGCGCGCGCGGGAGAGCAGGTCGAAGAGCCCGCGATGGCGACTTCGGGCGAAGCCGCTTATCAGCTCGACTCGATCACGTTGAAGCTCTGGCCCCTGCTCAGGGGCGGGCTTCTCACCGGCGACGGCAAATTACTCGACGGCTCATACGGCTACCGCGACGAGCTTGTTTCTATTGAAGAAGTGCCGCGCTATTACGACGGGGACCGCGTCAGCGGCCCTCTGGGCCGGGACCGGGGCATCTCTCCTTTCGCGCTCGATTTCGGCTTCGAGCGCGGCACGCTCGGCGCGTTATTCTTCAACCCCGCGAAGAGATACTCCGAGAGCCTGAAGATCGCGGACGAATGGTCGCTCGACTACCTCGACTACCCCTTCACAAAATAAATCTCGATTCCGAACTAAAAGCAGAAGAGGGGCGGAAGAAAACGCGGGGCCGCCGCGTCTAAGTTGTGCTTTTGATCTTCGAATTTCGAAAGCGGCGCGCGGGTTTTGCCCTCTGTTGAACCGACTCTCCGGCGAGGCATTAGTATGCTCAAAATATTTAAGTGGGCGGCCTTCACGGTCATGGCTCTGTTCATGCTCGCCCAGCTTGTGAGGCCCGCGAAGGTCAACCCTCAGGTCAATGAAGCGGTCGCTCTGGAAGCCCACTCCGAAATGGACCCCGAAGTCGCGGCCCTGCTCAAGCGCGCGTGCGCCGATTGCCACTCCAACCGGACCGAGTGGCCCTGGTACAGCAACGTCGCCCCCGTGTCGTGGTTCGTGATCGATCACGTCAACCACGGGCGCAGCCACCTGAATTTTTCCACATGGGCCGAGTACCGACCGGCCGAAAGGGTCGAGCTGCTCGAAAACATCTGCGAATGGGTCAGGCTCGGCTGGATGCCGATGGAGTCCTACACGCTCATGCATTCCGAGGCGCGGCTCTCCGAGCAGGACAAGGCCACGATCTGCGAATGGGCGTCTCGGGAGCGCGAGCGGCTGCTCGCCGACAACGGAAGAAAAAGAGAAGGCCGCCCGTCTAACAATTAAATTTGGTTGAAAGGAGATTTCACATGTTTGCTAAGGCCATAAAGAATCTTTACTGGATGGTGATACTGTCGGCGCTTTCGGTGCCGCTGGCGTTCGCCGGAGGGTTTCAACTCGCCGTCGAGAGCCCGGCCGCCGGCGACCCCGAATTGAAAGACGCGGTGCTGGTCGTCCGCACGTACGGCTGTCAGGTGCCGGCGGACGCGAACCTTGAGGCTACCGCCGAAGGGGTGGTGAACGGGAAGCGCCAGTCTCAGCCTGTGCAGCTCACCCCGACATCGACGGGCGTTTACGCGATAAAGCGGCAGTGGCCTTCGGAAGGGACGTGGGCGCTCGCGATCTCGGGCACGTACCGGGGTATGACGAGCAGCGCTCTGGTCAGGTTGGGGCCGAACGGCATCGCGAAGGCCGCCGCCTCGGAGAAAGAGAAGTGGCCCGCCGTGCGCGTGGTGCACCGGAAGCTGACGACGACGGAGATAGAGACAGCCCTCAAATCCTCCGCCCCCCAAGCCGTCGAGCGCACGGGCGCGGCCTCGGGCTCTTACATGCCTGGGGGCTCTCTGGTGGTCGCGAGCCTCGGCGCGGTCGTCTCTCTGGCCGGGATACTCGGCTGGAGGAGGCGCGCTCGCTCGGGCCGTTAAGCTTCGGGGCGAGACCGCTTCGGACCGTTCTTTAAAGTTGCTGAGACCCTTCTTCGGTCAGGGCAGGGGAGTGGAAGGCGCGCGGGCGGGGTGAGCCGCAATAAAAGGATAACCGGGTCGCTCATTCCGCGGCATTCCCTGGATGCAGCACCCCGCGCGCCTCTTACTCCCCTGCTCGACCGACTCCCCCGCGCCTACGCGGCCCCGCATGAAACAGGTTGCCCCGGCCCCCCGCCCGCTGTATCATTCGACGCTACCTGTCGAACTCAGTCCGTTATTTCTCGAAAAAACCGGTTTTGCCGGCCTCGGGCGCGTGGAGTCCGGGCCGCGCAAAATAAATGCACTCGCGCGGGAGTTCCCTGCGTACTTATGATTGGTGGGGTGAGAAGGGGCCTTGTAGATTGGAAAAAGCGAGCATAGAGCAGGCGGAGGAGTGGATAACACGATCTGCGGGGGGCGACCACCTCGCCTTCGCGGAGATAGTGCGCGAGCACCAGTCGATGGTCTTCAGCATGGCTTACCACTTCCTGCGCGACAGGGGCGTCGCGGAAGAACTGGCCCAGGAAGTCTTCTTCCACCTTCACCAGAACCTGGCTTCGATCAAGTCCCCCGCTCACCTCACGTTCTGGCTGCGAAAGGTCACGAGCCACCGATGCATCGACCAGTCGCGGAGGCAGAAGGTCAGGCCCCAGGTGAGCCTGGACGACGTGCCGGAGCCCGCTTCGTTCTCGCCTCCCGCCGACCCGATGCTTTCGCAAACTCTGGAGCGCATGGTGACCACCCTGCCCGAGAAAGCGCGGATGGTGGTCTTGCTCCGCTACCAGGAAGACCTCGAACCGGCGGAGATCGCCGAGGTATTGGACATGCCGGTCAACACGGTTAAGAGCCACTTGCGGCGTTCGCTCGCGATCCTTCGCGATAAGCTGACCCGCTGTCTTGGAGAAGCACAAGTATGAGCCGCCTTGATGATGAGCTTAAATTGATCTACGGGCGCAAAGAGCCCTCGCCCGATTTCGCCTCGCGCGTCATGCAGCAGATAGAGGCGCGGCAGGCAGTCGCGCCGCCCGCCTCGAAGAGGAGCCTGTGGCGGTCGATCCTCGAACTGGCCCAGGTGCCGAGGCTCCGATTCGCCGCGGCCGGGTTCGCCGCCTGCCTGTTCGTGGCGCTCGTGGCCGGGCAATATTCCCGGCCCGCGGCCCCCGCCGCGAGCGAGCAGACGGTGACGGCCCTGACCGCTCCGCCTTCGGAAGGCGCAACCGCGGGCGCGAAGCCCGCGGAGGGGACGGCGGTCGCCCCGGTCGCCCCGCGCCCCGCCGACCCGGCGAAGGCGGTCGCGACGCACAGGCCGGGCGCTCGGAGTAATGCCCGAAATATCAGTGCTCGGAGTATCGCGCGCTCGAATGGGCGGGCGGGGAGAGAGCCGGTAGACGAAAAGGCCCTTGCGGAAGGCAGGGCCGCGAAAGAGAAGGTTATGCTTGCCCTTCAAATAGCGAGTTCCACGCTCAACGAGGCGCAGAGAATCGTGCAGGGAGAGAGCAGACGAGGAGACCGATGAAGAGACAGGTAACATTGGAGGAATTATGAAGCTAATCATGTTTTCGGCGAGAATGGCGGGGCTCGGGTTTCTGCTCGCCGTCCTTGCGGCCGCCCCCGCTTACGGCCAGCAGGGTAAGATTCAGATCAGCCAGCTCGACAGGCTGGGCGACAGGTCGGTCGAGATGATTGACGTGACGGTCGATGAATCTCTGCTGCAACTGGCCGCGAAATTCCTGAACGACAAGATGCCAGATCAGGCCAAGGCCAAAGAAGTGATCTCCAACCTGAAGGGCATCTACGTGAGGCGGTTCGTCTTCGAGAACGAGGGCGAGTACTCCGACGCTGACGCCGAGTCCATCCGCTCGCAGGTCAACACGCCGGGCTGGTCGCGGATCGTGGGGGTCCGCAGCAAGAAGCGCGACAGGAAGATCAACGTCGACGTCTTCCTGATGAGCGAGGGCGCGATCATACGCGGGCTCGCCGTGCTCGCCACCGAATCGAAGGCATTCACGGTCGTCAACATAGTCGGCCCCATTGACCTCGAAAAGCTCAGCCAGCTTGAGGGCAAGTTCGGCATCCCGTCGCTCGACCTCATCCAGAATGGGCGCGAGCCGAACCCCGAGCAGGAGCAGACCACGAAACCGCCCAAGGAGTGAGAAGTGATGCCTACCCGAAAGAGACTCTTTGCCCGCTTCCTGATCGTGACGGCTCTGTTATCGCTCGCCCCCTCGGCCGCCTCGGCCGGCGACCGCAGCTTCAGCTCGGTCGTCAAGCACCTGAAGTCGAACTACGGGGCCAGGGGGAAGAGCACGTTCGGGCTGGTCAACTTCGCCAGATTCGCGGTCAAGGTGATAAGGCCCGCCGGGGTCAAGAATTTCAAGGTGGCGATGCTCAGCGACCTCCGGTACGAGGATCACCCGAAACCAGGCACGATGGAGTTTCACACTTACATCCGCAACACGGTCAACCCGGTCTGGAAGCCCCTGTTCCAGTACAACGCCAGGGCGAGAGGGCAGTGGAGCTACGTTTACGTCACGCAGGAAGGCAAGGACGTGAAGATTCTGGCCCTCTCCCTTCAGCAGCGCGAGGCCTTCGTCGTTCAGTTCAAGTTCAGCCCCGATAAGCTCGCGAAGTTCATCGACGATCCTAAAATAATGGGCATCTCTCTTAAAGGGGACCGGGCCGCGGGCGACGGTCAGAGCGGCGCGGACGAAGACGACGAGGGCGAGAAGCCCGAAGCCCTGAAGAAGTCTGAAGACGCTCCTCCCCCAACCGATAAGGAAACGCCGCCGCCCCCTCCGTCGCGGTGATTATTCGGATGAGTATTTGACTGATTTGCCAAGTGAGAGGCGGGAGTAAAACTCCCGCCTCTCACGCATTATGGCCTACCAGTCTACAAGATCTGACTTCGAAGGGATGCGGGATTGAGATGCCTTTGCGCGAGGAAGGCCGCAGTTTTGCCGGCCGGATCAGGAATTAATATTATTTAAGTCGGGAGTTTTTATGGGGCCCGTTAAGGGAAAGACTGAAGGGGAGCGTCCACTTCCCCCTCCTTAGTCTTCCGAATCGATTCGTCAGAATCAATACCGCGTCAATATACAATAAAAAACCCGGAATAATCATTGCAAAAAAATTACGGTTTCGGGCCGTAGGCCGCCGAGTAGTCGATCTCCTGAAAGATCGTGTCGCGCGACTCCACCTCCGCGAGCCACGCCTCGTCTATCTCGTTGCTCGTGATCATCTCGTACAGCTTCGTGAACCTGTGTATGTGATCGCGGAACCGCTTCTTCGCGTACTGGACCGACGTGGCCGTCGTTATGATGAAGGCCCAGTCGGAACTCTCCGCCAGCAGCAACTCGCGCGCGGCCTGATTGAGCGCGCGGCGCTTCACCCCTTCGGAGTTCGGGTACCTTCGCGCCAGCTCTATCATCCGGTCCTCGGCCACGTGCTGGTGCATGTACATCCACTCGGTCTCTCCGTTGATCCAGACGCGGTAGTAGCCCTCCGCGCCCCAGGACGAAGTCGCTATGTCCTGCGGCTGGTTGTCGGGAAACTCGCGGAGGTAATCGAGGGGCGTGGCCAGCCTGATCTCCGACTGGGTGTAGTGGGCCTTGCGGATCAGGTGGTTCAAAAACTGCGGCCCTTCGAACCACCAGTGGCCGTACAACTCCGCGTCGTAAGGCGAGACGATCATCGGCTTGCGGTCGATCACCGGGTTGAGGTTGCGCGCCTGCGCCTGCCGGTTGAGCAGGAAGTGGGCCGCGTGGCTCTCCGCCTTGCTCGCCGCCCACGAGGGCACGTAAGGCTGCTTGAGCCCCAGGTCGACCTTGCCGGTCACGCGGTAGTACTTGATGCCGAGGTTGCGCCGCACGCCGTCGCTGTGCAGGAACGGCTTTATATATTCGTAGTCGGCGTCGAAGCCCAGGTCGCGGTAGAACTCCCGGTAGTCGGGGTCTCCGGGGTATCCGATCTCCGAACTCCAGACCTGCTCGCTCGTCTCCACGTCGCGCGCGAAAGCGGCCACGCCCGACGGGGTGATGGTGGGCGCGTAGATGCCGCGGCGCGGCTGCGGGCGGCCGAACATGACGGCGTGCGCGTCCACTATGAAGAACCTGATCCCGGCGTCTCTGAGCAGCTCGTCGATGCCCGAGGTGTAGGCGCACTCCGGGAGCCAGATGCCGCGCGGCTCCCGCGCGAAGTGCTTAATATAATTCCGCCGCCCGACCTCGATCTGGGCGCGCCGCGCCTCGGGCCTCGTGATCAGAGGCAGGAACCCATGCGTCGCCCCGCAGGTGATTATGTCTATGACGCCCGCGTCCTGAAGGGCGCGGAATCCCGCGAGCAGGTTCCGTCTGTAGCGGTTCTCGAAGATGTCGAGCGCGGCCGAGAAGTGCGCGAAATACATGCGCGCCGTCTCGTTCATCGCCCGGTGCCTGCTCGTGCGCGCGATCTCTTTCTCCGACAGTTCGACGAGCCGCGAGACGTGCCGTACGTACCGCTCTTGCAGCAGAGGGTCCGAGAGCATCTCGCACAGGGGCGGGGTCAGCCCGAGCGTCACGCGGGTCGGCACGCCGTCGGCCGCGAGCCCCTCGAATATGTGGAGCAGGGGGATGTAGGTCTCGCTGATGGCTTCATAGAGCCACTCTTCTTCCAGAAATTCCGGGTATTCGGGGTGGCGCACGAAAGGGAGGTGCGCGTGCAGGATGATGCCGAGCAGTCCTTGTTCCATATGAGACTTCTGCTCTCTGGCCCGGATTGCGGGCCGCGCTTCGGGCTCGCGAGCGGGGCCGGTCGTCTTATTTTATCAACGCCTGGCTGGATGGCAGGCGTGGCAGTCCGGGCCGCGGTATGCCGGGCCAGCGAACCTCCCCGCCGGGCCAGCCCAGGTTTTCACTCGCGCCCGCGAAGAGCCTCGGAGCGAGGTGCAGGGGATGGGTCTGATCGCTTATCCACTCGCGGTCATCTTCGATGACTTCGCGCAGGAGCTCGGGCAGGTAGTGGATCAGCCCGACCGACGCGATGGTGCCGTCGGTCGCCTCGAACAGACTGAGCAGCTCGCTCCTGAGCGGCTCCGCCAACTGACCTATCATCTCCCGAGTGAGCGGGTGGCCCGCGCCCGCGAGCAGCAGGGCTTCGCGCAGGGGCTCGGGCATCCGCGAGAGGGTGGCACTCATCTCCGCCTGGTCGTGCGTGGCTCCGGGCAGGGCGGCGACCGTGATCTTAAGGCTCTGCTCGGCGGCGAACCCCGATACCTCGATGACATCGACGAACTCGGGCGGGCTGAGCCTGTACTCGCGCCGGTCCGACGTTTCGGGCGAGACGGTGCCGCGAGGCGTGCGCACGCGGTTGGAGCGGATCAGCGATATGAAGCCGTGCCGGGGCGAGCGCACGCCTATCTCGAACTCGTACTCGCGGTCGGGGAAGACGGTCATCCAGTAGCGGCCCCTCTGCGACACCTCGAAGAAGGCCTCGTTGCGGCCTTCCGTCTCGGTCAGCTTCAACGTGACCGCGAAGCCGGACGCATCTTCGGGCGCGAAATACCGCGTCAGAGCTTCGAGGCTCTGCGGGCGCACCTCCCAGTAGATGAAGATGCGGAACGGGTCCTGAATCATCGCGCGGATGATGTCCGTGTCGTAGGACTCGGGTATCGGCAACCCCTCATCTACGAAAGGCTCTCGGGGCGCGGCGTCGGGTTCGGCGGCGAGGGCTTCCGCGGCCGCTTTAAGTTCGGGCTCGGCGGGCGGCACGGCCGCGGGCTTCATGCGGGATGAGGGCCTGAGTATGAACAATAAGAGTCTCCTTCCTGCGCGAAGATAGAACTTAGTTTGTATGTGATACTTCGGCGCGTGTCAAGCAGGGGCACCGCGCCCTTGCCCGATCCACGCCCGTTTACACGACGGCGCGCGCGCGGGGCCTGGTAAATGGGGCAAACCCTTGCTCCGGCTGAGTTAATTGTGTTAGTTTCAATCACCCTAAAAAACTTTTTAGCTTGGGGAGTCACCAAAAATGGAAAAACCAACACAACAAAATACAATACAAGACAGCTTTCTCAACAGTGCCCGCAAGGAGCGAAGCAACGTTACTATTTATTTGATGAGCGGCGTCAAGCTCACGGGGAGAATCAAGAGTTTCGACAAGTACTCGGTGATTCTTGAGGCAGGTTCACAGGAGCAGCTAATCTTCAAACATGCCATCTCTACAGTCTCCTTACCGCGCGGCGGGGGTCGCGACTTCCATCACTCTCGAAGCCCTATGTCGGACCGCGAGCACCAGTCGGAACCAGGGCCGGGGGCGCAGGCCGGTTCCCCTCCGGGTCCGGACAGATAAACCTCGGCAGGTGTCAGACAGACGCCCGCCGGGAAGATCATAGAAGACCTCGCTTTTGCTCCTAGTTATTCTGGGCATCTCCGGGCTGCCATCAAGTGACTGGCAGCCCGAAAAAATAGAAGCCGCAAAGTAAGAACGCGAATGGCGCTCGCGTAGACGGATGCCCCGTCCGCATAGGCAACCGATTCTTCACGGCAAGCCGGCTTTGCTGATCGCGTACGGCCCTGAGTCCCGAGCGGCGGGGCGTCTTCAATCCTATGCGCGGATCGTTCATAACTCTGGAAGGCCTTGACGGCTGCGGCAAGAGTACGCAGCTGACCCTGCTCGCCCGCGCGCTCGAACGGCGGGGCTACGACTGCGTCATCACCCGCGAGCCGGGCGGGACCCCTCTGGGCGAAAAGGTCCGCGAGCTACTCCTGTCGGACGAGAGCGTGGGGATCGCCGCGACGACCGAGCTTTTCCTGATGTCGGCCGCGCGCGCGCAGCACGTCGAGCAGGTGATAAAGCCCAACAGGGACGCCGGCCGCGTCGTGATCTCTGACCGGCATCTGGATTCCACGGTGGCCTTTCAGGGCTACGGGCGCGGCCTGGACCTCCGCATGATAGACGCGGTAAACGGCTTCGCCACCGGGGGGCTCCTGCCCGACCTCACAATCGTGCTCGACCTGAAGCCGGAGGTGGCGCGGCTGAGGCTGGGGGCGAGGCCGGTGGGCGGCTGGCTCGGCGCTGTTGACGAGGAGCGGGCCGAATTCCACAGGCGCGTTCGCGAAGGGTATCTGAAGCTCGTCGAAGCTTCTCCCGAAAGGGTCAAGGTGGTCGACGCCGGGCGCGCGCCCCATAAGACGCACGAGCAGGTGCTCTCGCTCGTGCTCTCGGTCCTGTGAAGAGGTTGCTCCGATATGCTGGACGACGAACTGATAATCGAGACCCCGGAGCGCGTAGAGCTTCATTACGTGCTCGCCAACGTCGGCAACCGGTTTTTAGCCGCGGCCATCGATCACCTCATACAGGTGGCGGCGGGGCTGGTCTTCATCCTCATCGCCGGGCTCATCTCTAACTGGAACATGTTCGCGGGGCTGGGCGGGTGGACCGCCGCGATCCTCGTGCTTGTGATCTTCGCGATTTACTGGGGCTACTTCGTCCTCTTCGAAACCATCTGGAGCGGGCAGACTCCCGGCAAGCGAATCATGCGCCTGCGCGTCGTGCGCGAGGACGGGCGGCCCGTGAGATTTTTTGAAGTCTTCGTGCGCAACCTGCTGCGCCTCGCGCTCGACATCCAGCCGTTCTTCTCTTACGCGGTGGGAGTCATCTCGATCATCTTCAGCTCGCGCTCGAAGCGGATAGGCGATTTCGTCGCCGGGACGGTCGTGGTTAAAGAGCGCGCGACCGAGGCCCCCTCTCTCGAAGAGATAATAAAGATGTCGGAGCAGGAGCAGGAGCGGGACGCACGCGCGGCCCCCGCCCCGTTCACGGCCGACACCCGGTTGTTGTCGGAGCGCGAACTGCGCGCCGTCGAAACCTTCCTCAAACGCCGGTTCGAGTTGCAGGAGCCGAACCGCACGGCGCTCGCGGTCCGCATCGCCCATCCCATCTCGGCCAAGCTCGGAATCCCGCCCGGCCAGATACCTCCCGAAACCATCCTTGAAGAGATCGAGCGGCAGCATAACGCGCAGGCGAGGTATTTCGAGTAGGGGCCAATGGTCAGGAGTCAGGGGCCGGGGGAATAGTAGCCATCAGCCCCGTTAATGATTTCAAAAGGCTCTGACCCCTGGCCCCCGGCCGCTGACCGCTGACCCCTAGCCTCTTCTTAACGCAACCATCGGGTCCACATTCATGGCTTTTCTCGCGGGAATGTAGCTTGCCAGCAATGCCACCGCCCCGAACAGCAGAGAGATGCCCGCGAAGGTTAGAGGGTCGGTCGCGCTCACTCCGTAGAGCAGGCTCGAAAGCCAGCGGGTCAGGGCGAACGCCCCCGCGAGCCCTACCGCGACTCCGATCAGAGTGAGCGTCATGCCCTGCCCGATCACGAGCCTTAGCACGTCGCTCCGCTGAGCGCCCATCGCCATGCGGATGCCGATCTCCTGCGTGCGCTGCGTCACCGAAAATGAGAGCACCCCGTAAATCCCAACCGCCGCGAGGATCATGGCCAGAGCCGCGAAAGCCCCGATGAGAAGAAGGTTGAAGCGCTCCTGCCAGACCGCATCCGACACCACCTGATCGAGGCTCGCCATGCTTGAGACGGGCAGGTTCCGGTCGATTGACCAGACCGCATCCCGCGCCGCGTCGGATAGGGCGAGGGGGTCGGTCGATGTGCGCACGATAAGGGTCATGTAAGAACTGAAGGGCGCGGTGCCTTCGAAGTAAGACCTGACTTGCTGGAAGGGCAGGTACAGCTCATTCTTCGGCTCGGCGGCCCACTCCCTTTGCTTCACGTCTTTCACTACGCCTACGACGGTCAGCCATTTCGGGTCGCGGCGCGGGTCCGCGAGCGTGATGCGTTTGCCGAGCGGGTCTTCGCCCGGCCAGTGCGTGCGGGCGAGCGTCTCGTTGATGACGACCGCGCCCGGCGCGTCATTCGTGTCCCGGTCGGTGAAGTCTCGTCCCGCGATTAGAGGTATGCCCATCGTGGCGAAGTAACCGGGCCGGCAGACCCGGAACGTCGAGTTGATCTGCTCGCCGGGCGCGGGCACGGGCCGGCCTTCGATTGCGAGGTCCGTCCCCCACACGTCCCCCGCGAGCGGCAGGTGATTGACCGCGCTTACCGATTGCACTCCGGGTGAGGATTCGAGCCGCCCGATCAGGTCTTTATAAAATGCCTCGCGCGCAGGCCCGACACGGTCTTTCGCGCCCGCGAGCGAGACCGTGAAAGTTAAAACGTTGTCGCTCCTGAAGCCGGAGTCGATTGCCCGGAGCGTGAGAAAGCTCCGCATCATCAGCCCCGCGCCGACTAGCAGGACGAAGGCAATCGCCACTTCAGAGACGACCAGAGCGTCGCGCAGGCGGCGCGCCCTCCCCCCTTCGGTCACCGAGCGCCCGCCTTCCTTGAGCGCCTCATTCAGATTAGCGCCCGACAGCTGAAGCGCGGGCGCGAGCCCGAAGATCAGCCCCGTCAACTGCGAGAGCAGGAAGCCGAAGCCGAGGGTCGAGAGGTCGAGTCCGACTTCATGAAGCCTCGGCATCCTCACGCTAAAATCGTTACTGCTCCCTTGAAGCAGGGCCTTGAGCAGGTCGATGCCAAGGAAGGCGAGCAGCAGGCCGAGCGCGCCCCCGAGCATCGACAGGATAAGACTCTCTGTCATCAACTGCCGGACGACGCGGGAGCGGCTCGCACCCAGAGCCGACCTGATGACGATCTCCTTCTGCCTGACGGCCGAGCGGGCGAGCAGGAGGTTGGCGACGTTGGCGCAGGTGATCAGCAGCACGAACCCCACGGCCCCCATCAGGACGAGCAGCGCGGGCCGCAGGTCCCCGACCACCTTCTCGTGCAGGGGCTCGACCTTCGCGGTCAGCCCGGCGTTCGCGTCCGGGTAGGCTTGCGCCAGTCGCCCCGAGATGGCGTCCATCTCCGCCTGCGCCTGCTCGCGCGTGACGCCGGGCTTCAGGCGCGCGAACACGCGGAGCGAGCTTGCCCTCCGGTTGCCCGCGCGCTCGGCGAGGCTGAGGGGGGCCCATATTTCGGTCTTCGACGCCCAGAAAGGAGGGAACTGGAAGCCGGACGGCATTACGCCGATGACCGTGTAGGCGTGCCCGTCGAGGGTGAGCGTCTGCCCCAGAATGTTCGGGTCCGCTCCGAATCGCCTTTGCCACAGGCCATGACTCAAGACCACGACCCGGTCGTTACCTGAGCCGTAATCGTCCCCCTGAAAATAGCGCCCGTGTAGAGGCTGGACGCCGAGCAGTTGGAAGAGGCCCTCGCCCATGCTGAGCCCGCGAATCTGTTCGGGCGTGTCCCTGCTGGTCAGTATAGGCCCCCAGGCTTCGGCCGCCGCCATCTGCTCGAAGCTGCCGCTCTGCTCGCGCCAGTCGCGGAAGTTCGGGGGCGAGACGGGCCTCGACCCGGTATGCAGCACCGTTACTATCCGGTCCGGGTCCGCGAACGCCAGAGGGCGGAGCAGGACTCCGTTGACGACGCTGAACGTCGCGGTGTTGGCCCCTATGCCGAGGGCCACGGCCATGACCGCTATGACCGTGAAGCCGGGTTTCTTTAACAGCAGGCGCGTGCCGTACCGTATGTCCTGCAACAGTGTTTCGATCATCCCGCTCGCCTTTCCTGGAAATGCTGTTTAAGAGACGCGCGGGCGGGAGAGAGCGTTAACGGGAATGGGAGTGATTTATGATCGCCGAAGATTAACGGCGCGCGACTCTCCTGAACCGGGCGGTGAGCGTCCGGGTCGCGGCGTTCAGCTCTTCGACTTTGAGCAGGGAAGCGGAGAGGTAGAAGACTCCCGCGCCGACGCCTACCGAGGCGAGCACGTTAAGCAGCCTAGCCGCGAAGCCGTCGCCCGCCGCCCCCGCTATGGCGGAGCTGATCTGCCAGCAGGCCAGGGCCATCACCGCCGAGGCGGTGAGGATCTTCGCGACCGCGACGGCCGTCTCCCTGCCTTCGACCCCGCGGATGCGCCTCTGCATTATGAAATAGAGCAGGCCGAAGTTGAGCAGGGCCACGGCCGAAGTCGAAAGCGCGAGGCCGCGCTCCTGCAAGACTCCGACCAGCAGCCAGTTCATCAGGAAGTTTATGCCTATCGAAAGCACGCTGATGGCCATCGGCGTGCGCGCGTCTCCGAGGGCGTAAAAGGCCGGGGCGATTATCTTGATCGCGGAATAGCCCGCGAGCCCTATCGCATAAAAGGCGAGCGCGTTTGCCGTGTGGCTCGTGTCGTTCGCCGTGAAGCCCCCGCGCTGGTAGATCAGCGCGATGATGGGGTAGCCGAGCACGGCGAGGCCGACGGCCGAAGGGATGGTGAGCAGGAAGGCCAGCCTGACCGAGCGCGCGAGCGTGTGTCTGAAATCGTCAAGCTGTTCGAGCGCGGCATTCCGCGAGATCGAAGGGAGGGTCGCGGTGGCAATCGCGACCCCGAAGACTCCTATCGGGAACTGCATCAACCTGAAAGCGTAATTGAGGTACGACACGGGGCCATCGCCCGGAATGGTCGAGGCGAAGTTGCTGTTGATCAAAACGTTCACCTGCACGGCGGCGGCCCCGATCACGGCCGGGCCCATGAGCCTGAATATCCTCAGCACTCCGGGGTCCGTGAAACTGAGCATAGGCCTGTAGCGAAACCCCGCACGGCGGAGGCTGGGCCATTGCACCGCGTACTGCATGAACCCCCCGATGAGGACCCCCCAGGCCATGCCTATGATCCCCTCCGCGGGGTTGTCGATGACGGCGCGGATGGGGTCGGAGAAGCCGGGGTTGGTGAGCAACGCCGCGAAGAATACCCCGCCGATTATCGAGCCGACGTTGAAGAAAGAGGACGAGAGCGCGGGTATGCCGAAGCGCCCGCGCGCATTCAGTATGCCCATCGCCTGCGCGGCCAGAGCCACCAGAAGGATGAAGGGCATCATGATGCGCGTGAGCTTCACCGTTAGACCGAACTTCTCCGGGTCGTCGCGGAAGCCGTGCGCGAATACCGTGACTATCTGCGGGGCGAAGATGACCCCCAGAACGACCAGAGCGCCCAGCACCAGCACCAGGGCCGTCATCACCAGATTCGAGAGGCGGAAGGCTTCCTTCTCGTCCTTCTTCACGAGGTACTCGGAGAAGACGGGCACGAACGCGCTCGACAGGGCCCCCTCGGCAAATAGGTCGCGCAGCAGGTTGGGTATTCTGAAGGCTATGACGTAGGCGTCGTTGGCGAAGCTTTTGGAAGCCCCGAAGAAGTAAGCGAAGACCATCTCCCGCGCGAGCCCGAGCACGCGGCTGGCCATGACCGCGAGGCTTATGATCCCGGCGGACCGCGCCACGCTCGGCGCGCGTTTTCCGCCCGCGCCGTTGTTCGCCGAAGCCGGGCCGCCGGACGCGAGGGGGTGGTCCGAGTGGGTCGTGGACTCGGCCTCGGCTATCGCGCCTTCGGCCATCGCGTCTTCGTGCCGCACGCTCTGTCGCTGGTTGACCGAGACCTCTCCGCTCTCTCCCTCGTCGGGTCGCCGCTTCTTCATCGGGATGATTCTATATTCTTTGCCGAATCTAATCCATGCAACGTCATTTGAAGAGACATCGCCTCCGCCCGAGCTTAGGTGCGAGTTGCGGGGCGAGGGTTGCCGCGCGGAAAGGAGAAGCCGCGCGGCAACGCGAGGTCTTTACTCAAGCTCAAGTTCTTTGATGCGGGTCAGGAGTGTCTTATAGCTGACGCCGAGGCGCTCGGCCGTGCGGGATTTATTGAAGTCGCATTCCTTGAGCGTCGAATCGATCTTGCGGCGCTCGACCAGCCTTTGGGCGCGCGAGCTCACGTCGGAGAGGGTGCCGCGCATGTCGAATCCGTCGAGCAGGGCGGCCTGCTCGCGCGACGAGTATTCGGCGGGCGGGCTGATGTTGAGGTCCGAGGGGAATATCTCCTGCCCGCGCGCCAGTATGCACGCGCGCTCGATGGAGTTCTCCAACTCGCGAACGTTTCCGGGCCAGTCGTACTCTTCGAGCGCCTTTATCGACTCTTCCTTCAGCTTCAGGGGAGTGCGCCTCAGCTCCCGCCCGTACTTGGTGGCGAAGAATTCGGCAAGCTGCCTGATGTCGGACCGGCGCTCGCGCAGCCCCGGAATGTGAACGGGGAAGACCGCGAGGCGGAAGTAGAGGTCCTCGCGAAATTGTTTGGCGGCGACCGCGGATTTCAGATCGCGGTTGGTGGCGGCGACGATGCGAACGTCCACGTCGATGTCGGCCGAGCCCCCGAGCCGGGTGATCTTCCGCTCCTCAAGCACGCGCAGCAGTTTCGATTGGACGGCGGGCGCGATCTCGCTTATCTCGTCGAGGAAGATCGTGCCCCTCGCGGCGAGCTCGAACTTGCCGACGCGCCTCTGGTCCGCGCCCGTGTAAGCGCCCTTCTCGTGGCCGAAGAGTTCGTTCTCGATCAGCGTGTCGGGGATGGCCGCGCAGTTGAGGGCGATGAAAGGCCCGCCGCGGCGCGGACTCAGGTGGTGGATCGCGCGGGCGAACAGCTCTTTGCCGGTGCCCGACTCCCCGAGCAGCAGGACCGTCGTGGGGGTCGAGGCCACCTGCTGTATCTCGCGCCCCACCCTCTGCATCGCCGTCGAATCGCCGATGATGCGCGGGAACCCGTACCGCCGCGCGTACTCTTCCTGAAGCAGGATGTTCTCCGCGCGCAGGCGCGCCTCTTCGAGCGCGCGCTCGACGAGCAGGAGTAGATGGCGGCTGTCGACCGGCTTCTGAAGGAACTCGTAGGCCCCCTCCTTCATCGCCTGCACCGCCTCGTCTATCGTGCCGTAAGCGGTCAGCAGTATGACAGACGTGAACACGTCCGCCGCCTTCGCCGCGCGGAGGACTTCGAGGCCGTCCGCGCGCGGCATCTTCAGATCTGTGATGACCAGCCTGTAGCGGCTCTCGTTTATCCTGCGGCGCGCCTCCGCCCCGTCGCATGCCTCGTCAACCGCATAGCCCGCGTTCTGAAGCGTCAGACGTAGCATCTGCCGCAGGCTCTCCTTATCTTCTACAAGTAGTATCTCGGCCATATTAAGAATTCAGAGGTCGCATGTGAAGCTGCGCGGGAGGCGGGGCGTCTCCGGAGCAGAGTGATCGGCGAGGGGCAATCGGCCTGCATTGAAATCTATCTGAATATGCCGGGCGGCAGGCCCGCGCGCCGCGCCTCTTCGACAAGCGACTCGATGTCGCTTTGCGCTTTTTCGCGGGCCGCGCGCGCTTCGTTAAGCTTCTCCTGCATCGCATCGCGATCCTGCTGAATCTGCATCGTGTAGAAATTGTCGCCCGAGCCCGTGTTGAGCAGGATGCGATTGTTCAGGTCCTTGACCCGGTTCTCGTACAGGCTGACGAGCCGCTCGGCGTCCCTTTTGTCATCGAGCAGGGCGGCGTATCGAGTGCGGTAATACTGCTCGTTGGGCTTCCCGTCCTCCGCGGTGGGCTCCGGCGCGGCCTCTTCGCTGTAGCCCTTTTGCCTGCCATACTGAATCAACTCCTCCAGGTCGGCGGACGCCTTGCGCGTCTCCGCCCGCAACTCCGTGACGCGCTTGCCCGCTTCTTCGAGCTGCGCGGCCGTCTCATTCCTGTGCCTGCTGGTGTTGCCCGAGGCGCTCAGCTCATCCCGAAGCCGGGTCACGCTGAGCTCGGCTTCATCCGCCGACCGCTCAAGAGACTTCGCCCGCGCGCGCGCGGCCTTGACACGCTCTCTCCACGCTGACTCTTCGGGAGTCGTCTTCGCCCCCGGCGCGGCCTGCTTGCCGGGCTCGGCCTGCTTACCGTCGGCCGATTCTTCCGCGGACGGCTCGGTCCTCAGGCGGACGATGTCGTCGGTTGTGAGCCGGGGAACTCTCTTCCTGCCCACGGCCGGCTGCTGCGCATCGACGGCGTCGGCGCAGAGCAGCACGGCGGCGGCGAGCGCGATCAGGCGCAGGAGTCCCGCCCCCTTAACTCCTATGGCCGCAGACGGCGATAAGCTTATCATTCTGATCTCCGCTTTGATCGAGGGCCTTAAACGGGCAGGGGCAAACTGGCGGCAGGATAACCCAGATGAGCATGCCGCGCAATAGTTAAAGCTCGTCGCGCTCGCCGCCGGCGGCAAAGGGCGCGGTAATTGACAGCCTTAAAGGGGCATGCTAGTTTGACGGCGTGTCTAAGAGGAAAAGAGGCGGCTTGCGCAACTGGCTGGAGTTCATACCCGCATGGCTATTGCTGAAGCTGCTAGGAGCCTTGCCCCGGCGGGGGGCCATACTTACGGGGAAGGCCATCGCGCGAGCGATCTACCACCTGCATGGAAGACTGAGGCGCACGGGCGACAGGAACCTTTCCATGGCGATGCCGGAACTGACCCCGGAAGACCGGCGGGCGATAGTGGAAAGCGTCTTCCGAGGCCTCGGCAGGCTGCTCGGAGAGTTCTCTCAATTCCCTAAGATCGACTCTAGAAACATAAGTGACGTGGTAGAGTACGACGGCTTCGAACATTACAAGCGGGCCGCCGACCGGGGGCGCGGCGTGCTGCTGCTGACCGGGCACGTCGGGGCCTGGGAACTCTGCGCTTTCGCCCACGGAGCCTACGGCCACCCTCTCAGCTTCCTCGTGCGCCCGCTCGACAACCCACTGCTGAACCGCCTGATCACCCGCTACCGCGAGCTTTCCGGCAACCGGACCATAGATAAGAACAGGGCGGTCAAACCTGTGTTGAATATTTTGAAGTCGGGCGGGGAGGTCGGGCTGCTGGTGGACGTGAATACGTTTGAGGATCAGGGCGTCTTCTGTGATTTCTTCGGGATTCCCGCGTGCTCGACCACCGGCCTCGCCGTGTTCGCCCTCCGCTCCGGCGCGCCCGTCGTCCCCGGCTTCCTGATCTGGGACGAGAGCCTGAAGAAACACCGCCTCTGCTTCCGGCCCGAGGTGCCCGTGATCAGGACCGGCGACTTCAAAGAAGAGGTGCGGATAAATACGGCCCGGTTCACGGCCGTGATCGAAGAGTGCATCCGCCTCTACCCGGATCAGTGGCTCTGGATTCACAAGAGGTGGCAGACGCGGCGGGCGGGCGAGCCCGACCTGTACGGACCCATTCAACCCGCTTTGCCGAGGTCTTCGTCGACGAACGTGGAGGCTCAGGCGTAGCTCCCGCCGACTACCCGGCTCACCTGCCTTCGTAATCAGCCCCGGTTGTAATCATCCTCGAACCGAGTTATGTCGTCCTCGCCGAGGTAAGACCCGCACTGCACCTCGATGAAGACGAGCGCCCTGTCCCCCGGATTGGCGACCCTGTGCTTGGTCCTGAAGGGGATCATCACGCTCTGGTTCGGCTGGAGCTTTATGTCTTCTTCCCCGACGGTGACCAGAGCCTCGCCCTCAACTATCACCCAGTGCTCACTGCGGTTCTGATGCATCTGGAGGCTGAGCCTCTGCCCCGGCTTCACCTCTATGCGCTTGACCTTGTAATCGGGGCCTTCTTGTAAGACCTCGTAAGAGCCCCAGGGGCGTTCGTCTCGCTCTAGTACCATACGGAGCAGTCTACAACAGATAACCGCGGTATGAACATACTAATCACCGACCCTGCAAGGCAGCGTTCGGGGCGGATCGAAAGGGAGGGGCGGGATGAGAAGATGCGCGGGCGGAGGGGCGGGGCATGCGGGGCAAAGAAAAAGGGGATGGTCACCCATCCCCGCGTTCTCACACAGAGAACCCCCGTTTTGCGTGGCGGCCAGATTATCTCTTCTTGGCGCCCTTCTTTGCAGGTGCAGCTTTCTTCGCCGCAGCCTTCTTAGCAGGTGCCTTCTTCGCGCCACCTTTCTTTGCTGTTGCCATAACGTATGCTTCTCCTTTCCTTTAATTTAAGCTCAGTACACAAGATAGTGTATCTCATTCAGCCTTGTGTACTAGCTATGATGATACACAACATATTGTTGTATATATTTTGTTCGACCATCCTTGTCAACTTTTTTTTTCGTAATGTTGAAAAATAATTCGTTTGTTTACTCCGGCGTCGGAGCCGTTTCGTGAAACAGGCTCTGGAAGCCTGTTTCAAGGCCCGCACTTTTGAGTTGAAATTCCCCGCCGGCGGCGTCGCGCGCGCGTTTGCGCGGGCCGCGGGCGCTGATTAATGAGATTCTCCGGAACGCGAAAGTGGCCGCAGGAGCCTGTTACGGGGTAGCGGCCCTGAAAGTGGCCGCAGGAGCCACTTTCAGGGTGCCGCCCTGAAACGGGCTCCGGACGCGACTTTTGGGGCGCGAGGTGGCGCGGTGAGCTAATTGACTTTGCCGAGTATCGAAAGATAATATCGTCACGATGCCTGAGAGATTGATCGATCTTCACACTCACACGGTCTACTCTGATGGGAGCGCCACGCCGGAGGAGGTCGTTACTATGGCCGCGTCGAATGGCGCGGCGGCCGTCGCCGTCACCGACCACGACACCGTGGGCGGGTTGCCCCGAGCGCGGGCCGCCGCCGCGCGCTCGGGCGTTGAACTGATCAACGGCATCGAGATCAGCGCCGAGTACTCGCCGGGGACCATGCACGTGCTGGGTTATTACCTCGACGACGAGGCGGAAGGGCTGCGCGCGCGCCTCGCGGAGCTGAAGCAGGCGCGCGACGACCGCAACCCGGAGATCGCGCGGCGGCTTCAGGCGCTCGGCTACGACATAAACTACGAAGAGGTGGCGGGGCTTGCCGGGAACGAGATGGTCGGGCGGCCGCACTTCGCGCGCTTGATGGTCGAGCGCGGGTATGCCCGGAGCATGCAGGACGCCTTCGACAGGTTCCTCGCCAAAGGGGCCGCCGCATATGTCGAGAAGAAGCGGCTCTCCCCGCAGGCGGCCGTCGCTTTGATCCACGACGCGGGCGGCGCGGCGGTCCTTGCCCACCCCTATCAACTGAAGCTGACCTCGGTCGAAGACGTTGACCGCTTGATCGGCGAGCTCGCGGAGATGGGGCTTGACGGCATCGAGGCCGTCTACAGCCGGCACAGCGGGCAGGAGCGGGAGCTTTACGCACGCATAGCCCGGCGTCGCGGGCTGCTCGTGACCGGCGGCAGTGATTACCACGGGGCTTACAAGCCGGACATCGACATAGTGAAAGGTCTGGGCGACCTGGCGGTGCCTTACGAACTGCTCGGGGAGTTGAAAGCCCGCGCGGCCGCGCACGCTTCTTCCCTCCCGAAGGATACGGGTTCCGCGACCGCCTGATTTTCGGCCCTGGTTCTCTTATGCAGAATAATTTCAACATGGAGGAGCTGGTCTCGCAGATCACCGACGTGATCCTCTCCCGGCTCGGGAACGGTTCACCTGCGAACGAGTGCGCCCTGTGCCACGACGAGTGTTTCGTCAAATGCCCGGACCGCATGCATTCTATCCTCGCGGGCGGGGGGGTGAGGCTGGGCCTCTCCGGCAGCGAAAGCCAGGCCGCGCGCGAGGTGGCCCGCTTCATAGACCACACCCTGCTCAAGCCCGAGGCGACGCGCGACGATATTTTGAAGCTGTGCGAAGAAGGCGCGCGGTACGGTTTTGCCTCCGTCTGCATAAACCCGACGTGGGTGCGCGACGCGGCCTGCGCCTTGCGCGGCAGCGGGGTCAAGGTGTGTACCGTGATCGGCTTCCCTCTGGGCGCAAACACTCCGGACACGAAAGCCTATGAGGCGCGGCGGGCCATCTTCGACGGCGCGAGTGAACTCGACATGGTAATCAACGTCGGGGCTCTGAAATCGGGCGATTACGAGACGGTCGCGCGCGACGTATCCGCCGTGGTCGAAGTCGCGCATGAAGCCGGGCTCATCTGCAAGGTGATCATAGAGACGGCCCTGCTCTCCGACGAAGAGAAGGTGAAAGCCTGCCTGATAGCGAAGGAAGCGCGGGCGGATTTCGTGAAGACCTCGACCGGTTTCAGCAAGGGCGGGGCGACGGTCTCCGACATAGCTCTGATGCGCCGGACCGTCGGGGGTGAGATGGGCGTCAAAGCGTCCGGGGGCGTTAAGGACCTCAAGTCGGCCCAGGAGATGATCCAAGCGGGGGCCACCCGCATCGGCGCGAGCGTCGGGGTGAAGATCGTGCAGGAGATGTCGGGGCTCTCGACGCCCGCGGCCAAGCAGGCGGCACTGGGCTATTGAGCGGGGCGCGGGCGAAAGACAAAGCGCGCGGCCGCAGGGTGCGGAAGCCGCGCGCTTCTTTCATGGAGGCGTTTACTAAAAAGCCCAGCGCGTGAGCACGGAGCCCGCCGTGTAGCCCGCGCCGACCGCCGCCAGAAGCACGAGGCTCCCTTTCTTCAGCCTCCCGTCGTCTATCGCGTCGCCCATCGCCAGAGGGATGGTGGCGGCGGTCGTGTTGCCGAACTTGTGAATGTTCTTGACGACCTTGTCTTCGTCGAGGCCCAGCTTCTCGGCGGTCGCGTTTATGATCCGCAGATTCGCCTGGTGCGCGATGAAGAGGTCTATATCGCCGCCCCGAAGCCCGTTCCTCTCTATGATGCCTCGGCTGAGCTCGCCCATCTTTCTTACGGCGAACTTGAAGACCTGCTGGCCCTCCTGGTGGACGTAATGCATCTTCTTCTCGACCGTCTCATGCGAGGAGGGGTTCAGGCTGCCCCCCGCCGGCATGTTGAGAAACTCTCCGCCCGACCCGTCGATCTCGTGCATGAAGTCGAGTATGCCGACATCTTCGCTGTCGCTCGGCTCAAGCAGCACCGCGCCCGCGCCGTCCCCGAACAGCACGCACGTCGTGCGGTCCTCGTAATTGATGATGCTCGACATCACGTCCGCGCCTATCACGACAACCTTGCTGTGTGCGCCGGACTCGATGAACTGCGCCCCCGCGGTCAGCGCGTAGAGAAAACCCGAGCAAGCGGCGGAGACATCGAAGCCCCATGCTCGGCTCGCGCGAATCTTATTCTGCACGAGGCAGGCGGTTGACGGGAAGAACATGTCGGGAGTCACGGTGGCGACGATGATCACCTCTATCTCGCTGGCCTCGATCCCCCTCCGTTGAAGCAGGTCGCCCGCGGCCTTCGCCGCCAGTTCCGAAGTGGGCGTGCCGCGCTCTACCATATGACGTTCGGTTATGCCCGTGCGGGCGACAATCCAATCGTGATTGGTATCGACGATCTTCGCCAGGTCATCGTTCGTGACGACCTTCGGCGGAACGTAACGTCCGAGTGCGGTTATCTTGGCCCTGCGTGTAACTTTCATCTAATAAATTTCCTCCAGTAAACCGGTTGCGCTATGCCCGAACAGGGAATGAGACTGGCCTGATTTAAAGCCCGATAGTAGCATCCGGCAGATTTTTGGCGCAAGCGCTTATACCTCCGGCCTCACTCTGCCCGTTTGATACGAAGAGCCGACCGCGTCAAATGGGTCCTGCTTCAAAGAAGGACCCTGCCGGGTCCTTAACTATCATCTCACGGGCGGCGCGTGCTTGTTTAGCTCCGCCCGTTATGTTATAGGGTAAGTCCGGCCCGAGTCACCTGACCCGCATTCGTCCGTAAATTCACCGTCGAGTTCCCCCGACTTACTCGACCCTTGAAAGGAGAAGATTCCAATGGCAGAGATGACATCAAGCGCGCGCGTGAGCATCGGTCGTCTGATCCTGGTCCCGGCCGTGATCTCTCTGGCGATCACCCTGCTCCGGCTGGCGGGAGAGCTTCAGAACTGGCCGGTCGGACTGTTCAACCCCAGCGCGGGCGGGGGATTTGCGCCCATAGGAATTACCTGGCTCGTTCTGATCTTTGGCATCTACTTCGCCCTGAGGCTCGCGCGGGCGGGCGAAGGCCCGGCCAGTAACGGGCGCGCGGTGGCCTTCGCGTTAACCGGAGTCGTGGTGATGTTCACGGGCGGCTTCGTCGCCTTCGCCCCGGAGCCCGACTTTCCGGGTAAGCGGATCGTCGGCCTGTTGATCATAATCGCGTCCGCGGTTATTCAATTTTCGGGCTGGCCCATGCTCGCGAAGACCCTGCTCGCTTATGGGTACGCCGCGCGCATACCCGTAGCTATCCTGATGTTCTTCGCGATCCGCGGGCAGTGGGGGACGCACTACGACGTATTGCCGCCGAACTTCCCGCCCGACCTCGGCTTCTGGCCCACCTACCTGCAGATCGGCTTCCTGCCGCAGATGATCTTCTGGGTCGCTTTCACGGTCACCGTCGGCGCGCTCTTCGGCAGCATCGCGAATGCCATCGCGAACAGGCGCAGGCCCGCCACTCGGGCGGCCGGCGGGTAAGCTCGGGAACGTTCAACGACGAAGGCCGCCGGATTATAAATCTCCGGCGGCCTTCGCGTTTGAGGCTGGACGAAGCTTAGTCGTAGTATTCGAGCCCGAGGTGGGTGATCAACTCTTCGCCCTTCAGGTAGCGCAGAGTGTTCTTGAGCTTCATCAGTTGGATGAAGAGGTCGTGCTCCGGGTAGAGGGTGGGTGCGGTCATCGGGCTCTTGAAGTAGAAGGAGAGCCACTCCTGTATCCCGCGCATCCCCGCGCGCTTGCCCAGGTCCAGAAACAGCGCGAGGTCGAGCACTATGGGCGCGGCGAGGATCGAGTCGCGGCAGAGGAAGTCCACCTTGATCTGCATCGGGTAGCCGAGCCACCCGAATATGTCTATGTTGTCCCACCCTTCTTTATTGTCGCCGCGCGGCGGGTAGTAGTTGATCCTGACGACGTGCGTGAAATCCTTATAGAGCGCGGGGTAGACGTCGGGCTGAAGGATGTATTCGAGCACGGAGAGCTTCGACTCTTCCTTCGTCTTGAACGACTCGGGGTCGTCGAGCACCTCGCCGTCGCGGTTGCCTAAAATATTGGTGGAGAACCAGCCGTGCAGCCCGATCTGGCGGGCCTTCAGTCCGGGCGCGATTATGGTCTTCATCAAAGTCTGACCCGTCTTGAAGTCCTTGCCGCAGATCGGAAGGCCCTCGTCCACCGCGAGCTTCGTGAGCGCCGGAACGTCCACGGTCAGGTTGGGCGCGCCGTTGGCGAACGGCACGCCGCTCTTCAGGGCCGCATAGGCGTAGATCATCGAGGGCGCGACGCAGGGGTCGTTCTCGCGCATGGCCCTCTCGAACGACGCGAGGTCGTTGTGCTGGTCGAGGCACTGCATGAAGATTTCGGTCGAGGCGCACCAGACCATCACGGCGCGGTCGCATTCGTTTACGCGCTTGAAATTCTCGATGTCCGCCATCAGCTGCTCGGCAAGCTCCATCTTGTTCGCGCCCGTCTTCGTGTGGGTGCCGTTGAGCCGTTTGACGTAATGCTGATCGAAGACCGCCTTCATAGGCTTGACGGCCTGAAGCTGGGCCTTTAGCTGGTTCACGAGGTCGCGCTCCAGGACGCCCGCGTGCAGGGCCGCTTCGTAAGCGTCCTCTTCGAATATGTCCCACGCGCCGAAGACCAGGTCATTTAAAGAGGCGAGGGGGACGAAGTCCTTGACGAGCGGGACACGGTTGTCCGTGCGCTTGCCGAGGCGTATGGTCCCCATCTGCGTGAGGGAGCCGACGGGCTCGGCAAGCCCCTGCTTGATCGCCTCGACTCCGGCGATGAAGGTAGTGCTCACGGCGCCGAGCCCCACGAGCAGCACGCCGAGCTTCCCCTTCGCTTCTTCGATCTTTACGGGAGCCTTCTGATTCTGATTCGACATTTTATCCACACCTTTCTTACGGCCGTTCGGTTCTAGCACATCAAATACCGCCTCCCATTAAAACAGATCGGCGAGCCCCGCTTTCGCGCGATGTTGCTCAATATTAGCGGTCGATTGCGGTAAACCCGGCGGCGGGGCGGAAAAGAGGCCTGTGGAGAGGGTTTCAAATGACGCAGGCTCGCGCGGGCGCTCCCCTAGCCCGCCCCCGACTCGCGGTAGACCCGAGGGGTGACGCCGGTCACGGACTTAAATATTTTGGTGAAGTGGCTCTGGCTGTGATACCCGACCATGCCCGCGATCTCGCTTACCGAAAAAGTAGTTTCGGCGAGCAGGCGGCGCGCGCGTTCGAGGCGCAGGTTGGCGAGGTAGACGTGAGGCGTGACGCCCGTGATCTGCTTGAACAGCCTCGCGAAGTGATACTCCGAAAGGTACGCGGCCGAAGCTATCTCTTCGAGCGAGAGCTCGCGGGAGTAGTTGTCATGCATGAATTCGAGGGCGCGGCGGAGTCGCCTGTCGACGGGGCCGGCGCGCGACAGCTCCAACTGCGCCGACTTCCGCACGGTGAGGTGAGAGCGGAGCAGGTGGATGATGATCTGGCGCACGAGAGCGTCGAGCATCATCCCGCGCCCGAGGCTTTCGCCCGCCATCTCGTTCGCCATCGTGCGGGCCATGTCGCTTATCAACCCGTCCGTCACACGGCCCGCGCGAAAAGTTATCTCGGCATTCGTGCGGGTCAAACCGAGGTCCGTCACGACCTCGTTGACCGCCGACGGGCTGAGGCCTATGGAGAGGAATTCCGCGTCAATCGCCCGGCCCCCGTGGCTACGGCCGATGTCGGTCAGGGCGGTCTGTCCCGGCGACAGGTCGTAACGGTCCGAGCCGATGTTGACGGACATCCGGCCCGAGAGCACCACGGTCACCGTGAAATCCGTATGCGTGTGCGGCTCGAACTCGCAGCTCGCCATGGACGTGTGGCGGACGACGAACTGCGGCCGCGAGATTATCCTGCGCGTGCCGGGCCTCGTCTCGTTCGGGGCGGCCTGCTCTGTCTCCCCCTGACTCTCGAAAATATTCTCCATTACTGAACCGTCCGGGCGTGAGAGCCTGATCAGAGCCCGTCCCCGCGCGATGATCCGAGGACCGATGCCAGGCGGTGCGGGAAGTTCGTCATTATCGAATCGACTCCGCAAGAGATCAGCCTCCGCATGATGATTCTGTTATTGGCGGTCCAGGCGGAGACCGCGAACCCTCGTTCGTGCAGGGTCTTTACCACGCGCCGGGTGACGAGGCCGAAGTGCAAGGCCGCCTCGCTCGCCGCGACGCTTTCGACGGAACTGATGATGGCCTTAGTGGACGCCAGAGCGCGCCGCGCGACCGGGAACGTGGCCGCGGTCCGAAGCTCGGGCGCAAGCTCCCGCGCGCGCTTCACTATCTGATGGTCGAACGAAAGCAGGGTGGCGGATCGCTCCATGCCGAAATCGCTTATAAGGCCGATGACCTGATCGAGCAGGGCCGCTTTGCCCTCCCCCCGAGAGCCTTTCAATTCGATGTAGACGCGGCTCAAGCCTGCCCCCGAAAGGAGCGCGAGCGCGCTTTCGAGGGTCGGCACCGGCTCGCCCGCGAAGCCAGGGCCGGAACCTTTCGCGAGCGCCGCGCGGGCGACCTTCGCGCGCACTCCGGGTCTGGCGGCGAGCCGCCTGTCGAACCAGCCGCCCGCGTCCAACCCCCCCAGCTGTCGCGAAGTCAGGGCTGCCACGCGCCCGGCCCCATCCGTGGTCCTGTTTACCCGCAGGTCGTGGATCACGTAGGGCTTCCCGTCCGAAGACAACTGCACGTCCATCTCGACCCCGTCCGCGCCGAGCTCGATGGCCATCCTGAAGGCGGCGAGCGTATTTTCCGGGGCGAGGCCCGAAGCGCCGCGGTGCGCGATTATGAGCGGTCGGTCGGGCGCGTCGGCGAGCGGCTCGCGATTTTGAAGCAGATTCTCAGGCATCTTGAAGCTTCCGGAAATAATAAGGCGTCCGTGCGGTGATGGGCAACTCTCCGGGTGTTTACAGGGGCGGCCTGCAGGGGAGCCGGGACGGGCAAGCCTTCACCGCGCCGCCGCGCCGGCTTTGTCGGCTTTCTGGCAGTTGGAGCAGATCCCGAATATTCGGTGGCTGTGATGAAGCGGCTTGAATTTATACCGGCGCACGATCTCGTCCTGAAGGTTCTCGATCTGCTCGTTGTAAAACTCGATCAGGGCCCCGCACCGGGTACAGATGAGGTGGTCGTGATGGGTGTGTTTGTACTCATGCTCGTAGAGCATGCGCCCGTCGTGGAATTCGAGCTCGCGCGCCAGCCCGCATTCCCGAAGGAGCTTTAAGGTGCGGTAGACGGTCGTGAATCCCACGGTCGGGTCGTGCGCCTTGACCAGGGCGTAGAGGTCCTCGCTCGAAACGTGGCCTTCGGTGTTGAGAAAGACATCGAGTATCAAGTCGCGCTGCGTCGTACGCTTCAGCCGCTCGCGCTTCAGGTGCTCGTGAAATATCTGTTTCTCTTCACGTTCCATAAGAGATCGGAAGCCAGCTTGAATTATACACCGGCCGGCGGTTACGGCAAATCTATGCGCCGGAGCGCGGGGCGCTCGCGCTGGTCCGATGCCCGGCCGCGTATGTATAATGTCCTGCCAGGAAATGGATAATCATCATCATGAAACATGTTGGAGGAAGAAGATGAGCCGTAGAAATTACGTTCTGTTCAGCCTGACCCTTTTACTCGTCGCGGCGCCGGCGCTGTCCTTCGGGCAGTCCGGCAAGCACTTCGGCGCGCCATTCACGGACGCCAAGAAGGTGAAACTGGCCGACGCTCTGGCCGACGTGGAGAAGCACGCGGGCAAGCCCGTCAAGATCGAAGGAGAGATCCGCGACGTTTGCCAGGCGAAAGGGTGCTGGCTGGTGGTGACCGACGGCGAGAAGCACATGCGCGTCACCTTTAAAGATTACGGCTTCTTCGTGCCGAAAGACTCGACGGGCAAGAAGGTCGTGCTTGAAGGCGTTATCGAGACGAAGACGATCACCGAAGACCACGCGCGGCACCTGGCCGAAGAGTCGAAGGACAAGATCGATCCGGAAACGATCAAAGGGCCTCAGCAGGTCGTCACCCTCGTGGCCACGGGCGTCAGCATCAAAGATTAGCGCCGCGCGCGATCAGGCAGATTCTTCGCGCTCACGAAGAAGGTTGAATTGAGCGGCGCGTTCCAGGTCGCGTAGCCGGGCCTCAGCCCGCGCCGGCCGCGGAAGGCGCGACCATGTTCACGCCTTCCGCGAACCGGCCGCCCACCACCGCCGGCAAGGGGCGCGCTTCGACGAGAACAAAATAGATGATGAAATCGGCCCTGCTTTATATTTCCAGGAGCGAAGGCTTCAAGAATTTTCTGACGCGGTTCGAATCCTTCAATCGGGTCACCCACCGCTTCGTGGCGGGCGAGGAGCTTTCGGAAGCGGGCGAGGCCATAAGGCAGCTCAACGGCAAGCGCATCACCGCCACGTTCGACCATCTGGGCGAGTCCATCTCGTCCGAGGCGGAGACGCGCGCGGAGGTGACGGAGTACCGGCACGTACTGGAGCACATAGAGGCCAACAGGCTCGATTCGAACGTGTCGGTGAAGCTGACGCAGCTCGGCCTGGACATAGACCCCGCGCTCTGTTACGAGAACACGCGGGCCATCGTGGAGGCGGCGGCGGGGTTCGGGAATTTCGTGCGGATAGACATGGAAGACTCGCCCAAGACCGACGCGACGCTCGATATATTTAATCGCCTGCGAGATGAGTTTGATAACGTCGGCATAGTCATCCAGTCTTACCTATACCGCAGCGAAAAAGACGTTGAGAAGCTGCTGGCGCGAGGGGCGCGCATCAGGCTTTGCAAAGGCGCTTACGACGAGCCTGCTTCGGTGGCCTTTCCGCAGAAGGCGGACACGGACGCGAACTACGTCAAGCTCATGAAGATGCTCCTGACCTCGGGCATCTATCACGGCATTGCCACCCATGACGAGAAGATGATCGCCGCGACCCGGCAGTTCGCGGCGGAGCAGGGGATAGGGCCTGACCGTTACGAGTTTCAAATGCTGTACGGGGTCAGGCGCGACTTGCAAGAACAGCTGGTGAGCCAGGGCTACCGGATGCGCGTTTACGTCCCCTACGGTCAGTTCTGGTACCCGTACTTCATGCGCCGCCTCGCCGAACGCCCGGCCAACGTCTGGTTCGTGCTTAAGAACATGATGAAGGGGTGAGATGCCCCGCCGCGAGCAGGACCGAAGCAAAAAGAGAGCCGCTCGATTCGAGCGGCTCTCTTTTTGCTTTGATCACGGGCCGGACCGATTAAGTCGCCAGAGGTATTTCGGCGGCCGGCTGCGCGGCGTTGGTCCGGGCGGCGGCGCGCTTTTGCGCGGACTGTCCTTTGGCGGTCGATTGCCTCAGGATCTCAAGAGCTTTCTTCAGCTGAACGTCCTCGACCGGCTCGGGCGGTTTGACGGCGCTCGGCTGCGGCTGCTCGGTCTTCTCGTCAAGAGGCTCGGCCTCTTCGTCCCCGTCGGGCAGGATCGGCTCCGCTTCCACGGGGCGGTCCACCTTCACGGAGGGGTTCACGGGCTCTTCCATGAAAGGCTTGCCCGCGCCGGGCGCGTATTTGATCGTGGTGATGAGCAGGGCCCCGCCGTCAGACAGCGAGAATAGCTGCTGCTCCGAGCCCGTGCCGAACGTGCGCTCGCCTACGA
This sequence comes from Blastocatellia bacterium, assembly GCA_035634255.1. Lineage (GTDB taxonomy): Bacteria > Acidobacteriota > Blastocatellia > UBA7656 > UBA7656 > DATLMR01. Next base: position 6,951 of record DASQDI010000010.1, on the reverse strand, counting down.
TCTCTCCGCGCTTCTGGTCCCGGACGGCGGCGGCCACTATCTCGGCCGGGCCCGCCGTGCTGCGGTCTATGACTACCGCGAGGGGGCCATTGAAGACGACTTTAGAAGGGTCGGCGGTAAAGGCTCGGGCCTCCTTGCCGCCCTTGCCGAGGGTCCGCGCCAGAGTGCCCGTGCCGACGAAGAGGTTCGCGACCGCCACGCCTTCCTCGATGCTGCCGTTTGCGGTGTTGCGGAGGTCGAGCACGATCTTCTGCGCGCCTTTCGAGACGAGGTCGGCCACGTTCTTCTTCACTTCGGCCGCCTTGCCATCGGCGAGGGTGCCGAGCTTGATGTAGCCGATGCCCGGCTCTTCAAGCCTCGCCTCTATCGCGGGCTGCGCGATCTTCGCGCGCGGGACGGCGACCTTGCGCGACTGTCCGCGATGCAGGATGCGAAGCTCGACCGTGGTGCCGGGGTCTCCCGTGAGAATCTGGTTGATGTCGTAAAGGCTGAGGTCGCGCGACGGGACTTTGCCGACGTATTCGATGAAATCGCCCTCGCGTATGCCGATCTGTTCGGCGGGAGAGCCCTTCAGGACCGAGACGACGTAAGCGTACCCGCCCACTTTCGACAGGATCATGCCCGTCTCCGCGCGGGCCGCTTTAGGATCGTACTGCTTGACCTGCTCCGGCGTGAGGTACGCGCTGTAGGGGTCAAGGCCTTCCGCGAGGCCGCGCAGGCTGCCGATTCGCACCTTCTCCATGTCGGGCTGATCGACGTAATCGCGGATGATGTAGCTCAGGACTTCATCAAAAATCGTTAGCTGCGCGTACTGGCTTCCGCGCGCGATAGCCTGCCCCGATCTCGACATGAAGCTGCCGACAATCGCGTAAAAAGCAATGACCGTAGAGAAGACTACGATGGCGATCTTGGTTTTAAACTGCATCGAAAACTCCTTACCGAGCGATACGATGACCTAATATTAACCTCGCACTATCGCATCGCGCAAGGGAGACGATAAACAGGGGTCAGGAGCAGAAGAGGGATTCTGTAAAGATAGTCTGAGATGCTTCTTCATTAGCCCCTGAATCCCGACCCCTGACCACCGGCCCCTGATGCCCCTTCGTTGACACGCCGCGAGCGCGCTACCTATACTCTAGGCAATGCGAATGCTCGCGGTCGATCTGGGGACTAAGAATATAGGAACGGCGGTCTCTGATTCTCTCGGCATAACTGTTCGGCCCGTCGAGACGATACGGGTATCGAGCTTGGAGCGTAGCCTCGAGCGGTTGAAGTTTCTCGTCGAAGAGCTTGAGGTCGAGGCGGTCGTCGTCGGGGTGCCGCTCAGGATGGACGGGACTCAGGGCGAGGCGTCGGCGAAGGCGGAGCGGTTTGCCGAGCGTTTGCGCGCGCGCCTGAGCGTCCCGGTCTACACGCAGGACGAGCGCCTGACCAGTTACGAAGCGGAACAGATGATGATCGAGCGGGGGTTCAGCCGCGAGCAGAGGCGGGCGCGGTCGGACGAGTTCGCCGCTATGATCATCCTCCAGGATTACCTGTCTGCGGCAGGACGACAGACTGACTCCGGGCGGACCGAGTCCGGGCGAGGCACCGATTAATCAATGCATTCGACAACGCGACGGCCACGCCGTTTTCTGTTAATTGGGATCGTGCTCGTACTGCTTCTGATCGGCGCGGCGGCGGGCGCTTTTCTCTGGTTGAATACGACGATCAACAGGCAGGTCGAGCACTCCGCGTCCGACCGGGTGATCGTGGTGGAGCCGGGCATGGCGACGCCCGCGATCATCTCGCGGCTCGGCGAGGCCGGGATAGTTAATGACCCGACCGCCCTCAGGCTCTACCTGAGAATGACCGGGCGCGGGGGCCAGTTGAAAGCGGGGGCTTATAAGTTCGACTCGCCCATCTCCCCGCTTCAGGCAATCGAGAAGATACAGAGAGGGGAAGTCGCCTTCGAGCGCGTCACCATACCCGAAGGCTTCAACCGTTTCGACATAGCCGAAACCCTCGCCGCCAAAACCGGGCTCGCGACCGAGGAGGAGTTTCTCCGCCTGATGGAGGACCAGTCGCTCATCGTGCAGATCGCCCCCCAGGCGCGCAATCTGGAAGGGTACCTCTTCCCCGACACCTACAATTACACTGAGCAGACGACTCCGGCCGAACTGGTCCGCGCGATGGTCGCCCGCTTCAATGAAGTATTCACCCCCGAGTGGAGGGCGAGGGCGACCCAGATCGGGATGACTATTCATCAGGTGGTCACGCTCGCCTCGGTCGTAGAGGAAGAGGCCCGCGTGCCCGACGAGCGCCCGCTCATCGCTTCGGTGTTCTCCAACCGCTTGAAGATCGGCATGCCGCTCGGCAGCGACCCCACTTTCATTTACGCGGCGATACTCGCGCGCGATTATGACGGCAATCCGAACCAGCCGCGGCACCGGAGGCGCGAGTCCCCCTATAACACTTACATCTATGCGGGGCTGCCTCCGGGCCCCATCGCGTCGCCCGGCCGGGCTTCGCTTCAGGCGGCCCTCTACCCTCAGGAATCGGACTACCTCTACTTCGTGGTCAGCGGGACCGAAGGCCGCCATAAGTTTTCGCGGTCGGCGGCGGAGCACGATGCGGCGAGGGAGGAATACTACCGGCAGCGCGAACAGCAGAGGGAGCAAATGCGAGAGTCGCCCACGCCGCCGCGCCAGTAAAAGATCGGGTCGAGCCCATGCGAAAAGGGGCGCGGGCATTCCGCCCGCGCCCCTCGCTTTTCAAATCGGAAGCTATTTACTGCTGTTCTTCGCGGGGCTTCTCGCCGAGCCTCACGTTCAGGGCGACCCGCTCGCCTTGCCGGTTGACTTCGACCTTAACTGTCTGGCCGGGCTGCTTTTTCTTTAGGGCCTGCCTCAGGTCGTCGCTGTTTTTGACCGGCTGCCCGTCGATGCCTACGATGATGTCCCCGACCTGCTCAAGCACGGTGCTGCCCCAGGCGTCTTCGCGCACGACCGAGCCCCGCATTCCGGCCGCCGCCGCCCCGCTGCCGCGGCGAACGTCGCCGACGAGGAGCCCTTCACTCACGTTCAACTGAAGCCTTCTGGCGAGGGTGCGGTTCAGAGAGAGGATGGTGCTGACGCCGAGCCACGGCTCGGACACGTAGCCCTTGGCGATGAGGTCGGGGATGATCTTTTTGGCCGTGTTGACGGGCACGGCGAAGCCGATCCCTACCGAGCCCCCCGAGGGGCTGTAGATCATCGTGTTGATGCCGATCATCTCTCCGCGCGCGTTGAGGAGCGGGCCGCCCGAGTTACCCGGATTGATCGAAGCGTCCGTCTGTATCGCGCCTTCGATGGTGCGGCCGGACCTCTGGTCGCGCAGGGGGCGTTCGAGGCCGCTGATGACCCCCGTCGTCAAAGTCCTCTGCAGGCCGAAGGGGTTCCCTATCGCGAGCACCTTCTGCCCGACCTGAAGGTCGTTCGACGCGCCGAGCCTGATCACGGTCAGGCGGTCGCGCGGCGCGCTCACCCTGATGACGGCGAGGTCGTTGTTCGGGTCGGAGCCGATCAGGCGCGCGGGGTACTTATCATCTTCGATCTGCACTTCGAGTTCAGACGCGCCGCGAACGACGTGGAAGTTGGTGAGGATGTGGCCCTGCTCGTCGATGATCGAGCCGGAGCCCGTGCCCTCCGACGGGTGCACGCCCAGCCAGTCCCTTACGTACCCTCTGCTGGTTATGTTGACGACGCCGGGGCTGACGCTTCTATAAATCTCTATGTTGTTCTGCTCGTCCGAGGCGACTGTTGGGTCGGCGATCACAGGGCGCTCAATGCTTATATTATTTCGATCTATAATGCGTTGGGCGCAGGCTACTATGACGGCCGCAAATAGCGCCGAGAAGAGCGCGAGCGCTACCAGATTTCTGCCCGAGACCCGATACATGCCAGATTCCTCCTTCATACTCTCTCCGTCAGTCGAGGGGGCCGGCCCGTAAATTCGAACCTAACACCCGCCTTTTGAACTGTCAAACCGTCAGATTTAACGCCGAGTAATGCGCTCCGGTTGCAACTTTTGTCTTTGCCTTGTCAGGCGGGAGGCGGGGTCGGAAGCGGGAGAAATAAAAGAGCCGGTGCGCAGGCTGCATAAATGCTGCCGCGCACCGGCTCTTTCTGTCAGATCAGCAGAGGTCGCTTTCTGTTAAACCACCGTCCTGCGTCCGCCCAGCAGGTTCAAGACCAATATGACCGCCGCGATGACCAGCAACAGGTGAATGAGGCTCCCTCCGACACTGCCGATGAAGCCCAGCAACCAGAGCACGAGAAGAATCACAAATATTGTCCAAAGCATCTTCAATTCCCTCCGAAGTTTTAGAGTTTCCTTTTCCTTTGCCCCCCGTTCGCGCCGGGCGGTAACACCGGCCTGGCACCGAACTTTAGCTCCTACAGACAAACTAACGTTGCAACGTCCGTGCCATCAGAGAATGCGCGCCCGCTCGCGCGAGATTCGGCAATATCGAGCTTTTTCGCGCGCGGTTTCGGATGAAAGCGGCTCCCGGCTCGATAGGACGTATCTATTCACTACATTCGCGGGCGTCTCACTGTATCGAATGGCGAGGAGAGGCTTTGCGCCGGAACGTCCGGCAGTCTGTTTGAAGCTTACTCTTTATCGACTGTAATTGGTCGCGCGGTTTCAAGCTTAAGCGGCCCCGGAGTAACAGCGGGAAAGGCCACACCCATATGAGCGAGGATCACATTCAACACAGGATGGACTTCATAGTCGAGCAGCAGGCGAAGTTCAGCGTCGATATAGAGCTGTTGAGAGAAGCTATCGGCGAATTGAGAGAAGGGCAGAAGAGCCTGACCAGAGACGTTCGGGGCCTCACGCAGGTCGTGAATATTCTGCAATCCGAGATGCGCGAGGGATTTAACGAGACGCGCGAAGCCATCAACAATTTGATCGAAGCCAACGAGGTCACGCGGAAGCTGACCGAAGATGTTGCCCACCTCGCGATCAATACGAGCCGGCGCGTCGACGTGCTGGAAGGAAGATCATAGAGAAGGATCGGGCCTAAGCGTGATGGCGATGGGCCACGTGAGCCGCCGACGGACGGAAGCGCCCCGCCTGGTCCGAGTAAACGTAGTGCGTCACTCTTATCTGTCTGGCAGAAACATCTATCCAGTTGAATGAGTTCTTGAGGCGCTCGTGACCCCTCCCCCTCAGCGAAGCGACGGTGCCCGCCTGCACCAGCAGTATGTGCCGGTCGCGGTCCGGGTAGATGTCTCTGGAGCTTTCCGCATGAGACTGGTGGGTGTGGCCGGTCAGGACTACTTCGATGCCGCACTCCTCAAATATTTTGAGCGCGTTCCTGCCGCCGCTCACGCCCTTCTCTCGCTCCTGGCCGGGGGGCGACGCCAGGGGGTGATGGGCCACGAGCACCTTGCATAAATCCGACGGCAGTTGCCCCATCTGCCTTCTCACGAGATCGAGGTCCTTCCCGTCTATCTCCCCCCCCTTGATCGTGAAACTGCGCGCGGTGTTGAGGCCCATCACCGCCAGCCCTTCGTCCACATAAATCGGATTCAGGTCGGGCGTTATCCAGTACCGGTATTTGTCGAAGGGCCTGAGAAACCTGTCGGCGACATTCCACAAGGGTACGTCATGATTGCCCGGCACCACGATCAACGGAGCGCGGATGAGGTCCAGGAACTCGCGCGCCTTCCTGAACTGCCGGGACTTGGCCCTCTGCGTGAGGTCGCCGGAGACGGCTACGACGTTCGGGCGGAGGCGCTCTATCTCCGCCAGTAACTCGCCGGCCCTGTCGGGCGCGTGCCCCCCCCCGAAGTGTATATCCGAAAAATGAAGGATCGTCTTGTGCATCATCCCTCGCCCGGTGCCGGAGGCCCTTCCGCGGCCGGCCGCTTCGGGACCAGCACGCAGAGGCTTCGGGGCACAGACTTGTAGTGCAAAGGAGTTTTGAGCCTGTAGACCTCGCCATCGAGCGCGACCCTGATGCTCTTGCGCCGCGCGGTCAAGACGACCTCCCCCGTCCTGTAGTGCTCAAAGCTCGCGGCCTCGTCGAGCCTGTAGACGAGGCTGTGCAGGGCGAGGCGCAGCAACTCCGCGCGCCCTTCGTCGCGCAGCAGGTAGACCCCCAGGCACCCGCAGTCGAGCACCTCCCTTTGCGTGAACTGTCTCGGCTCAAGCTTGTACTCGTTATTGCCAACCACGACCAGAGGGCAGCGCCGCTTGATGCGGATGCCTTCGATGTCGGCCGTAATTCGCAGGAAGGGGAATCTGGTCAGCACGATCAGCGACGCCATCACCATCGCCACCCACTTGCCTAATCGCCGCCTCCACTTCTCCCGCACCCTCACCATGTCGGGGTATAGGCCGAGGCTCGAATTGTTTATGAAGGTGAGCCCGTTGACCATCCCGACATCGACCCGCGTAGGGTTGCTCGCGCAGATGACCTTGATCGCCCCGTCGAGGTCCATAGGCAGCCCGAGGTCCCGCGCGAAGTGGTTCAACGTCCCGAGCGGCAGCACCCCGAGCCGGACGTCGTAACCGACGAGCTGGGACGCGACCGAACTCACCGTGCCGTCTCCCCCGCCCGCGACTATGGTCTTCAACCCGTCGTCACGCAGGGCGCGCGCGACATCGCGCAGGCGCGCGCCCCGCGACACGACCCGGACGTCGGCCCGCGCGCCGTGCAGGGCGAAGACCTCCGCGATCTTCTCACGAAGGCCTGCCGCGCGCGCGGTCCCGGCCTTAGAATTTAGTATCACCGCTATTTCTGGCATCATACTTCGCTTATGCTTTAGAACAATCAGCGTTCCACGAAAAGCCCGCCCCGCCCGGCCGAAACGGCCGCTTCAAATTTAGCTCACGGGTGAGACGGAAATGCCCCCGCCGCCGGCATCGGTGCCATTTACAGAGCGGAAGGTAAGCGGCATTTGCATTGCACTCGAAGCCGGT
>DASQDI010000009.1:0-29397 GCA_035634255.1 Blastocatellia bacterium | reverse complement strand
TCAGGCCTGAGCGGGCTGAGTGAGTCGACCTGCTGGCGTGAGGAGTCCAGGCAGACGACGTGAGAGACGAGGTGTGAGAAGTTGTCGAGCAAGCTGGACTGAGTCAACAGCACCCTGATGCCCGCGTCCTTCGCCATGTATGCCAAACGCTCTCGCGGGTAGGAAGCATCGAGAGGCACGTACCCGCCCCCCGCTTTTAAAGTGCCGAGCAACGCTTCAACCATCTCGATGCTCCGCTCGATGCAGATGCCCACGAGAGATTCCGGCCCTACTCCGAGTTGTTGGAGGTAGCGCGCTATCTTGTTCGCGCGCTCGTCAAGCTCTTGATAAGTGACCGACCTGTCTCCGAACTGAAGCGCTATGGCCTGGGGAGTCCGTTCGACCTGCGCCTCGAAGAGATGGTGCGCGCAGCAGTCGGACGGAAACTCCTTGCGGGTGTCGTTCCACTCGACCAGAATTCTGTGCCGTTCCTCTTCCGAGAGCATCGGGATCGCCCCTATCTTCGCGCTCGGATTCTCCACCGCGGCCTCAAGGATATTGAGGAAATGGCCCGCGAACCGCTCGACGGTCTCGGGTTTAAAGATGTCCGAGTTGAACTCCACGCGCCCCTTCATCCTCTCGGGCTCCCTGTCAAAGGTTACCTGAATGCCGTGCCGGGCCTCGTACATCCGGTGATGAATCTCGTTCAACGTCAGAGCCACGTCGAACAGCGGGCACCCGTTCTCGGTATCGGAGAGCCGCAGGTCCGCGAGCAGTTGCCTGAACGGATACCGCTGGCGCGAGTAAGCCTCAAGCAGAGTGTCCCTCTGCTTCAGCAGGAACTCTTTGAACGAGAGCCGATCATCCACGTCGTCCACGATTGCCAAGCCATTGACGAACTCGTCAGACTCTCCCCCCTGCCTGCGCGCGGGGCTGCCCACCGCGACCGATTCGATTCCTGAGTACCTGAAGAGACATACCTTCAGGGCCGCCATCAATGTCGTGTAGATAAGGAAGGGGCCGCTGTTGGTCAGCTTAAGGAGCTTCCCATAAAGCTCCTGCGGCATGTTCAGGTCAAGAACCCCATTCCGCCCGTGGAATTGCCCGACGCGCGGGTAATCCGGCCTCAGGGTCGAGGGCTCCGAAACCCCGGAGAGCTTCCCGACCCAGTGGTCGCGCTCTTCGATCAGCTTTCTGTCAAAAAAGACTATCTCCGGCTTCGCGTTGCTCATATCGTTTCACTCCGGTTGATCTGCCGTTCGGCTTCTCAAAAGTTGAAGACCTCGCTCTCGTCCACCTTGACGGCGACGGCCCGGTCCAGGATTTCCCCGCCCAGAGTCAGCTCTTCGAGCAGAGCGTCCGGTCGGTCGCTCACCTGAGCCATGATCGATTCGAAGCAGGCGGCGAGCTTCTCTATGACTTCACCCCTGAAAAGATCGGAGGCGTATTCGAGCCGCAGGCGCGCCCCGCCCTCTTCCCTGCGGACGCTGAGCACGAGGCCCATCGATCCGGCCACATCCGGGTAATACTTCAGCTCCCCTTGCAGGCCCTCGGTGGCCGCCGAGCCCGGGGCGCTGGCGAACGAGTACCCGACTCCGAAAACGGGGGGGGTCACGCCGTACTCCGCGAGCCGGTATGGGTTGCTCAATATATTTAATGCGTACAAGGCATGCGCGAGGGAGGCGGTCACCCGGCTCTCCGTGCTCCGCACGAACTGCCGGAAGCCGATGTCCCATGAGGCGGAGGTCCTCACGGGGCAGGCGCTCCGAGCGCCCTCGTCGGGGAGGTGGGTCACGATGACGGCGTCCTCGCGCCCCGCGACCCTCGAAAGCATGACGGCGAAGGCGGCGAGAAGAATGCGCGACAGGCCGGCCTCGTGCTGCGCTTCCACCTTCTCCAAAATATCGGAGCCCACGAGCACCGGCACGCTGGCCCATCCCGAATCATCCGTCCCGCCGCTCTCGCTAAGCTCTTCCACGTTCGATGTCGTCCAGGGGGACGAGAACTGCTCGACCCAGAATCGTTCCGCCTCTCTGTACCCCGCGCCCGAGTAGACTTCCGCGGGGCGCATATCCGGCTCGACCCCGTCCTCGAAGCGGGCGCAACAGGCGATGCTGTCGATCAGCTCGCGCGAGATCGACTTACCGCCGCCGTGAATCATCTTCTCTTTCACGCCCGCGTTGAAGCACCTGAGAAAGTTCTTGATCTGGTCGAGCCTCATCCCCTTCCTCTGGAGGTAGTAGACGCTCCAAAGCTCGAACCCGTTCTGGGGGAGCCAGATCGAATTGCGCACGGAGAAGAAGAACTTATCCACCAGGTCGCAGGCGGTCCTCGCGTCCATGGTGTCGTGCCGCCAGTTGAAGGCCGAGCCTTTCACCCCGTACTTATCGCGCTCGTTCCAGATCGGGGTCGTCGGGTCGCAATACCAGAGCTGCGCCCTGAAGAAGTCCGGCCGGGCCTCCTCGATGAACTCAAGCGTGTCGTTAGCCGTTTCGTACGTCTCGCCCGGAAAGCCGATGATGAGCGACGCATAGCTGACGATGCCGCGCTCGCGCAGTTGGGGGATCACTCTGAGGTAGTCTTTCCGGCGCGAGGTCTTATTCATCCGCTCGAGCATGAAATCGCTCCCGGACTCGACCCCGAGGAAGACCCCGTCGCAACCGCTCTCGGCCATCAGGTCGAGCGCCTCTTCGTCCACGTGGTCGCTGCGAAGGTAAGAGTTCCACCTGAACCCGTATTTGTTCTTGATCATCATCCTGAGCAGCTCTTTGAACCGGGCCTTCGGGACGTTGAACGTGTCGTCGATGAAGGTCAGCGTGTGGACCGTGCCGAGCGCCTTGATCGCGTCAAGCTCCTGCTCCACCAGATTGACGGGCAGGTATGTGTACTTCCCCGCCCTCTGCGGGAAGCCGCAAAAAGCACAGGAAAACGGGCATGATTTGGCCGACCTGAGTGTCACGAACCCGGCGAACTCGTCGGGCGGAAAGAGGCCGTAATTGACCATGTTCTGCTCAAGGTCATTCGACTCGACCGACGTTGCGGTCACCCTGAAGCCGTCCCCATCCTTGTAGGCGATGTTGTCGACGGAGTTGAGGTCGGCCCCGTTTTTGAGCGCGTTGAGGATGCCCGCGAGAGACGCCTCGCCCTCCGAGCTGATGACGTAAAAATCCGCCCCCAGGTACTTGAACAAAAGCTGAAGGCTTTCCGGGTCGTCCATCTTGGCCTGATTGGAGACGTAAGGGCCTCCGAGAATAATCTTCGCAGTCTTGTTGTACTGCCTGATGAAAGAGACGACCTCCAGGATCGGGTGCGGCGAAACGTACAGGGTCGTCGTTATCGCAACGGTCAGGATGTCTTCCTTCAGGAGCTTCTCTTTCAGCCTCTCTTTCTCCGACTGGAAGAGGTTCACGTAGTCAAAACTGTATCCCCTTCTCCAGAGGTAGGAGCCGAGGTAGGTGACTACGGGCCAGAGGAAGTCGGAGTTGTGAAAGGGCTTTTGACCTTCGCCCTTGGTCGGGAGGTAAAAGTGGTTAAGAATGTCCATGCTGTGGACCGGTTTGCCTTCGTACTCGATGAAGGTCAGATCGAGGTCTTTGTAAGCCCCGGAGTCCGTACCCATAGACCTGACCATCTCCACAAACCCTTCGAAGCCGAAGTCGTTGAACCCGATTATAAGGCAGTCTGGCATGACCATCTCCTTCTCAGAACTGAAAGTCGAACTGCTCGACTTCATCAGTGGGCTGGAAGCCGGGGGCGCTGTCCGCCGCCCCGGCCTCTACGTTTCCGTCAAGCGAGAGATCGATCAACCGCGTGTCAGGCCGGGCCGCCGCGTCCGACAGCATGGCCTTGAAATGCGCGGTCATGATCTCTATAGTCCTCGGCTCGAATGTCTCCCCATCGTACGTAATCGAAGCCGCAAGCCCCTCCCCCGTTTCCTGCATGTCCATGAAGAAGTTGGATTCCCGAGTGCCGTTCAACACCTCAGCTACGTCTATCGTTAATGATGGAAGCTCGAATTTCTCGCGCGCGGTGGGACTGAAGCTGAAGACCGCCTGCGGGAAGAGCCTCTCTTTAGTTCGACCCCCGCCATTCGATTTTTGAATCAGCGCTTCGACAGGAAGGTCGCGATTCGCGTACGCCTCCGAGACGGCCTCCGACACGCGGGACAGGAGGTGCCTGAAAGAGGTGTCGCCGCTGACCTTCGTGCGGACAAGAAGCTGCGTGGCAAGTGGGCCGATCATCCCTTCTGTCTCGAACAACTCGCGGTTTGGGTTCGGCACCGCGACCGTTATCTCGCCCTCGGCGTGGTGCCTGTAAAGCAGGGTGCTGAACCCCGCGAGCAGTACCGTGAATAACGTCACGCCTTCGCCCCGGCCCAACTGCTCAAGGGCCTGTTTGACTTCCGCGGCTACGGACATCGTCACTCTGGATGCCCGCGCGCCACGCGACGGGCCGGAAGGGCCAGGCCCCATCTTGCCCTGCTCATTCTCCGGGCGCTCCTCTGAAACCCGCTCCTGGAGCCGCTTTCGTTGCCACAGGGCGAAGTCTCCGAACTGAAATGTCGGAGCGGTCGGGAGCGGCGAGCCCTCGGAAATCGCCCCGTAGAGAGCGGTAAGCTCTCGGGCGAAGGCAGAGATCGAAGCCCGGTCGAAGATGATCCCGTGGGCCGAGAGCAGCAGGCGGTGGTCGGTTCCGGTCAGGCGCGCGAGGGCGAGTTTCAGCAAAGGCCCCCGGCCAAGGTCGAAGCGCGAATGAGCCATCTCTGAAGCCAGCCTCGAAGCCTCGCGCTCCCGCTCGCCCTGTTCGAGCGCGGACAGGTCGACGAAAGAGAGCTTCACGCGGCTGCGGGGCGCGACGACCTGAATGACCCGCTCCTCGCTGGTCGCGAAAGTGGTCCTCAAAATCTCGTGGCGGCCGGCCATCTCGTTGACGCTCTCTTCCACGACCTTCGGGTCGAGCTTGCCCGTTATATTAAGCAAAGCGAAGATGCCGTCCGCCGGCGAGCCCGGATCTTTATGATCGAGGCTCCACAACCTCTGCTGTTCGAGGGTGAGGGGGAAGTATCTTCTGTGCGAGTTCCGCGCCAGCGGCGGGACCTCGCAGGCCCCCTCCGCGAGCGCCCCGTGATCGCGGGCCGGGTATCCGGAAGCGGGGCCTCCGAAGATCAGGGACCTCAGTGGTAACTCATGGCTGAACCGGTCGTCCGTCGAAGGCGAAGACAGCTGGACCTCGCCGACCTTCTTATCGTTGCGGAGCGCGATCATCGTGATTACTTCCGAGAAGTGCGCGGCCAGCATCTCGACCGTCCCGCGCCGGAAGAGCCTCGCGTCGTACTCCATCGAGCCCGACAGGTCTCCGCCATCCACCGAGAAGAGGAAGGTGGCGTCGAACCGGAGGTGGCTCAGGTTCTCCCGGTTGTTGATGTTTCGCATCAGTATCGCGACGTTCGTGAGCGGGACCCGCGCGTCGGGCCGGGCCAGCCCGACCAGGTCCAGCAGGCGGTCGAACGGGTATTTCTGGTTCGCGTAGGCGCCGAACAGAGTGCGCTTAACATCGTGCATCAACTCAAGGAGTGTGGCCGAATCATCAACCCGGTCCCGCAGGGCCAACACCCTGTTCAAAGCCGCGAGCTCGCCGTACTGCTCATGTATAGTCGTGCAGAGGGTGATGTCTTCGAGGCCCGACCATTTGCGCAGGCAGACCTTCAGGGCCGCCGCCAGCGCCGCGAGCGACAGTTCCGCCTTGCCATTGCAGATGCCCAGTATTTTGGCCTTCGCGGAGTCGTCGAGGTCGAGATCGATCCTCTTCACGCTCGCCCTCTGACCGGCCGACCTCCTGAAATCGACCGGCATGGCGAGGGCGGACCGCGCCCCGCTCATCTTTTCCAACCAGTAATCCTTCTCCGCCTTCAGCCGGGCGTCGAGTATGCCCGGCGGGAGGAAGCCCGCGCTCGTGCCCGTCATACCGGCCTTTCTATCGTTCGAGTGGATGGGTTTACCATTCTGACTAGATGGAGAAGCTGTCGCCGAACTCTACCAGGTCGATGCTCCTGTCGAGCAGGAGCTCCTCTTCTTCCGAGAGCAGCCCGATCTCGGACAGTCGCGCGCGGGGGCTCTCGGCCACGTTGTAGAGCAGGCGCTCGTAATGCGAGAGCAGGCGCGCGATGGTCTCAGCCCTGTAGAGGTCCCTGTTATAGCTCAGCCACCCTCGCAAGCCTTCGTCGGTCTCCCATAGGTTAAGCACGATGTCAAACTTGACCGTGCCGTTATGTATCTCTTCGGTCTCAAGCGTGAGCCCCGGCAGTGACAGCGCCCGCGCCGGGGCATTCTGAAGCGTGAAGACGACCTGAGCGAGCGGCGTCCGGGTCACGCCCCGCTTCGGCCGCAACTCCTCGACGAGCTTCTGGAAAGGGTAATTCTGATGGGCATATGCCCCGAGCGCGGTCTCGCGCACCTGCGCGAGCAATTCTTCAAAAGTCGGGTCGGCTTCGATTCCGGTCCGCAACAGGATCGTGTTCGCGAAGAACCCTATCAGCCCCTCGGTCTCTATCCTGTTGCGGTTCGCAATCGGCACTCCTATCAGGATGTCGTCGCGGCCCGTGTGCTTGTAGATGAGAGCGTTGAAGGCCGCGAAGAGGGTCATGAATAACGTCACGCCTTCGCCGCTGCTCAGCCGCTTGAGCGACCCGGACAACTCTTTCGAGAGTGAGACTGGCTGTATCGCGCCCCGCCCGAAGTCTCGCGCGGGCCTGTTGTAGTCGGGCGGCAGGAGGGCCGTTTCCGGAACGCCCGCAAGCTGCCGCTTCCAGTAATCAAGGTGGCGCTCAAGGACTCTCCCCTGCATGGATTCGTGTTCCCATCGCGCGTAATCGAAATACTGCACGGGCGGGTCTGAGAGCGGCGAGGGCCTCCCAATTGAAAGGCTCTTGTAAAGCGACGCCAGCTCGTGAATCAGTATCCCTATCGACCAGCCGTCCGACACTATGTGATGCATCGTAAGCACCAGCACATGTGCCCGCTCCGCCAGGCGCAGCAGAGTGCTGCGAAGCAAAGGCCCGCGCCGGAGGTCGAAGGGGCGCTGCGCCTCCGCGAGCTTGATGCGTTCGACTTCCGCATCCCGCGCAGGCTCAGGCAGGCGCGAGAGGTCCACTAGGGCCAGCCTGTGCTCGCCCGGCGGGTCGATGATCTGCACGGGGCGGCCCTGCGCGGTGGCGAATCTGGTCCGCAGGACTTCGTGCCGCCTTACAATCTCGTTCAGCGTTTGCTCAAGCGCCCGAAGGTTCACCGCACCCATGAGTCGAACCGCCGCCGCGACGGTGTAGACGGGGCTGTCGGGCTCAAGCTCCTGAAGGAACCAGAGGCGCTCCTGCGCGTAGGAGAGGGGCAGTTCCCCGCCGCGCTCGACAGGCTTTATCGGCGGGCCTTCCGCGAAAGTCTGGACGCCCCGCTTCTCTTCAACGCGGCGGGCAAGGTCTGCGATGGTCGGCGCTTCGAACAGAGTTTGCAGAGGTAAGTCCACGTGAAAGGCTTCCCTCACCCGCGAGGTCACCTGCGTCAACAACAGGGAATGGCCCCCGAGTTCGAAGAAGTTATCATTAACGCTCACGTCATCGATCATCAGAATCTCGGCCCATATGTCGGCCAGTATTTGCTCCGTCGGGGTCGAGGCCGGCGCAAAGGCCGCCTCGTGATCGGGCCGCGTCTGCTGCGGTCGAGGTAACGCCCCCCGGTCCACTTTACCGTTCGGAGTCATCGGCAGCGAATCGAGAATGATGAAGGCCGAAGGGGTCATGAAAGCGGGCAGGCGTTGCGACAGAAAACTCCTGAGGCTGCTCGTGGTCAGAGCGCCCTTCCTCGCCGGAACGACGTAACCGGCGAGCCTCTTATCACCCTGAGGCCCATCGTGCGCCACGACCACGGCCTCGCGCACGTCGGGGTGAGCGGCGAGGGCCGCCTCGATCTCTCCGGGCTCGATCCTGAAGCCCCTGATCTTCACCTGATGATCTATCCGGCCCAGGTATTCGAGCCTCCCGTCGGGCCTGTACCTGCAAAGATCGCCGGTCCTGTAGAGCCTCGATCCGGGCCGCCCGCTGAACGGGTCGGGGATGAATCTTTCGGAGGTCTGCTCGGGCCTGTTGAGGTAGCACCGCGCCAGCCCTCTGCCCGATATGTAAAGCTCGCCCGGAACCCCGACCGGGACGGGCATCATCTGCCGGTCCAGAACGTAGAGCCGGGTGCCGGCGACCGGGCGACCGATCAGGACCGACTCGCCCTCTCCGCGCCCCACTTTTTCATAAGTGGTATAAGTCGTGTCTTCGGTCGGCCCATAAAGGTTGTAGACTTCATCGACCGTGCCGAGGCGGTAGATTTCTTCGACGAGGCCGCGCTGCAAGGGCTCTCCCGCGAGGTTGACGGTCCTCACGCAGGGGGGAATCTCTCCGAGCCTGAGCAGTTCCCTGACGGCGGACGGCACGGTGTTGATCAGGCTCAACCGCTCGCCGCTCCGGTACGAATCGAGGTCGGTGGCATTCTGGGCCATCACGACCCTGCCGCCGCAGATCAAAGGGGCGAACATCTCGAACACCGACAGGTCAAAGCATACCGAAGTCGAAGCGAGCACGGATTCCAGCTGCCCGTCGGCAAATATATTGGTCGCCCACCTCAGGAGCACGCACGCGCTGGCGTGCTCGATGGCCGTCCCCTTCGGCCTGCCGGTCGAGCCCGACGTGTAGATGACGTACGCGAGGTTGCGCGCCACGGGCCGCGCTTTCGGCCTGCCTCCGTCCCGGCATGCTTTATGATTCGAAACCGGATTGACGGAATCCTCGCGATCAAGGTCGATCAGGGTGACCGGCATGTCCCCCAGCAGTGCCGCGCCGGTCGAGTCGGCGAGCACGATCTTCGCCCCCGAGTCTTCGATCATGAAAGCGAGGCGCGCGCGCGGGTACTGAGGGTCGAGGGGCAGGTAGGCGGCCCCTGCTTTGAGCACGGCCAGAAGACTCACCACGAGGCGCGCGGACCTTCGCATGCAGACCCCGACGCGAGACTCGGGGCCGACTCCAAGCCCGCGCAAAAAGTCCGCAAGCTTCTCGGCGCTCTCATCAAGCTCTTTATAACTGAGCCGCTGGCCCCGGTCCGTGACGGCGATCTTCGAAGGGGTCTTTCGCGCCTGCCCTTCGATCAACTCGTGTATGCAGGCGTCGCCCCCGCAGTCCCGATCCGTCTCGTTCCATTCCGCGAGGAGCCGCCGGAGCTCGGCCCCGCTCAACATCGGCATCATCGAGACGCTCTGCGAGGGGTCGCGGACTATCTCACGCAACAGGTTGTGGAAGTGCCCCACCATCCGCTCGACGGTCGGGGCGTCGAAGAGGTCTCTATTATATTGGAGGGAGCCAAGGATGGTTTCGCCCGACTCGGACATCATCAGCATGAGGTCGAACTGAACGACGCGCTCCCTTATCTCGACCGACTCGACCGCGAAGGGGCCAAGGTCGGACCTGACGCCGCGCTCCCCGAGGGCAAACGAGGCGAGGTTCTCCACGTCCGAGATGTGCGACTTCTGAAACGCGAACATGACCTGAAAGAGGGGGGACTTGCTGATGTCTCTCACCGGTTGAAGCTGCTCGACCAGGAGCGGGAACGGGTAGCCCTGATGGTTAAGGGCCGCCACCACCTTCGCGCGCACCTGCCGGAGCACGTCTACAAAGCCGGGGTTGAGAGAGAGGTCCGCCCGGACCAGGACCGGGTTGACGAAATAACCCGCGACGTTCGAGAACTCGACCTTGGCTCTGCTCGCGGTCGGCGTGCCGACAACGATTGAATCCTGCTGGCTGTACCGGTGCAGAAGGCAGATGAAGGCCGACAGGAGAGTCACGTAGAGAGTCGCGCCGTTCTCCTGCGCGAGCGCCTTTAAGGCGCGGCTCAACTCCCGGTCGAGCGTTAAGGGCACGGACGCCCCTCTGTAGGTCTGGACCGGAGGCCGGGGCCTGTCCGCGGGAAGGCTCAACACGGGGAGGTTGCCCGCCAGTTCCCCCATCCAGAATTCGCGAAGCCTATCGCCTTCCGGCCCCGCCAGCACCTCCGCTTCGTGATTGACGAAGTCCGCGAAATGCGCCGACGGAGCGGGCAGGTTTGCCTCGACCCCTTCCACCTCGGCCCGGTAGAGCGCGCTCATTTCGTGAACTAGGACGGTGAGCGAGCGGAAGTCCGAGACGATATGATGGATCACTATCAGCAGAACATGCTCTCGCGCGGAGCGTGAAAAGAGGGTCACGCGAAGCAGAGGCCCCGTTTGCAGGTCGAACGGGCGATGCGCCTCTTCGGAGAGCCGTTCGTCGAGCGTCTCCTCGCCCCACCCGGACGCATCTTCCGATTGAAAGCTCACCTCGGCCCGCTCATGCACGATCTGAATGGGCTCGCCCTGCGAGGCGGAGAATGTGGTCCGCAAAACGTCGTGGCGGTCAACGAGACTTTGAAACGCCCTGCGCATCGCCGCCGCGTCGAGTTCCTGATTGATGCGAACCGCGCCGAAGAGATTGTACCCGGCGCTCTCGGGCGCGAGCCTGTTCAGGAACCAGAGCGCGCGCTGGCCGTAGGAGAGTGCCCCCGACCTGCCGCTCACTCGCGGAGCGATTGCGGCCGGCCCGTCATCCGGGCTCATCGGCGGCGACGGCGACTCGATGCGGGCGGCGAGAGACGAGATGCTTGAGCCTCCGAGCAGGCTGCCGATTGATACCTCCGTGCCGAACTCGGTCTCGATGGCGTGCGCGATCTCCATGGCCGTCATCGAGTCGAGGCCGTAAACCGACAGCGGTTGATCGACATCGAGTTTCTCGCCTTCGATTTCCAGAATGCCGGAGACGAGCGAGAGCAGCCTCTCTTCGGCAGGGCTTATTCCGCGGGCCCGAGCGTTGAGCGCCGAGGGCGCGGGCCCCGTCGACTGGTCCGAGCGCCACTCGAAGATCGGGTCGAGGCTCCGGGCGATGAAAGCATCCTTGCAGGCGCGGCGCTGAATCTTGCCGCTCGAAGTCTTAAAGATCGTCCCCGCTTTTATGAGCGAGACGGCGTGGGGCTGCAACTCGTGCGCGTCCGCCACGGCTTTAATTATGCTCTCGCACACGTGAGCGGGATCGCTCTGCATCCGCTCATCGACCTCGCACACGATCACGAGCCGCTCGTCGGAATCGGCTTCGACTGAGAAGGCCGCGCCGCAGCCGGGTCTGACGGCTGCGTGGCTGCGCTCGACGGTCGCCTCGATGTCCTGCGGGTAGTGGTTCGAGCCGCGAATTATGATGAGGTCTTTGATCCTTCCGGTCACGAAAAGCTCCCCGTCCGAGATGAAGCCCATGTCCCCGGTCCGCAGGAAGGGGCCTTCGGCGCTGCCCGCTATGAAGGCTTGAAAGACCTCTCTCGTCTGCTCGAAGTCCCCCCAATACCCTTTCGCAACGCTCGGGCCTCGCACCCAAATCTCCCCCACCTCTCCGTCGAGCGCGCGCGTCAGGCTGCGCGGGTCGACGATGGCGACCTCCTGATTGCCGAGCGCCCCGCCGCTCGATACGAACGGGCGCGCCTCTTCGCCTTCGTCGGAGGAATCTGTCGCCCTGTGCTGTTCGAGGTCTTTCGCGCGGAGGGCCTTCACGGCGGGCGGCGAAGTCTTCGCGCAGCCGGAGACGATCAGGGTCGCTTCCGCCAGGCCGTAACAGGGGAAGAAGGTTTCCCGGCGAAAGCCGCATTCGGAGAAGGCCGCGAAAAATCGATCAAGGGTGCCCGCGCGCACGGGCTCGGCCCCGTTGAAGGCGACGGACCAACTGCTGAGGTCGAGCTTCCGCCGCTCCTCGCGCGGAATCTTTCGCGCGCAAAGATCGTAGGCGAAGTTGGGCCCGCCGCTGGTCGTGGCCCTGTGCTCCGAGATCGCCTCAAGCCATCGCGCGGGCCTTTGCAGGAAGGATACGGGCGACATAGAGATCGCGGGCAGCCCCGCGTAAAGCGGCTGCAAGACCCCCGCCATAAATCCCATGTCATGAAAAGTCGGGAGCCAGGATACGTACTTGTCCTCCGGCGTGTGTTTGACCGCGTCGTAGACCAGCCCCGCGTTGTGCAGCAGGTTCGCGTGAGTCAGCATCACGCCCTTGGGGTTGCCGGTAGAGCCCGAGGTGTATTGGAGGAAAGCCAGAGAGTCGCCGTCGACATCAGGCCCGCGCCAGCCATCAACCGCGCCGGCGAAGACATCGTCGGTCGACACCCATCGAAGCCTCGCGAGCTCGGGGAAGCCGGCCCCGAGGCTCTTAGCCATGGATAAGACCGGCCCCGTCGTTAAGGCGATGACCGCGCCCGCGTCGGAAGAGACGGAGAGCAGTCTCGGCAAAGACCTCGCGAGCCGGGCCGGGTCCGGCGGGTAAGCGGGCACCGCTACGACCCCCGCGTAAAGGCAGCCGAAGAAGGCCGGTATGAAGTCCAGCCCCGGCGGGTACAGCAGCAGGGCGCGGTCGCCCGGAGCCGCCATCGTCTGAAGCCTCGCCGCAATCGCGCGCGACCTGCGTTCGACTTCCGAGTAGGTGAGGCTCAGTCCGGGCTTCTCGCCGTCGGCCAGAAAAGTGAAGGCCGAGGCGTCAGGCTGCTCGCCCGCCCTCCATTGCAGGACTTCGATCAGCGTAGACGGCCTGAGCCGGGTGCCGGGCAGGCTTTTAGAGATGACGCTAGCCATTTTTTAGAGACGACCGGCATTGCCGCAGACGAGGCGGACGATGCGCGGGACTGACTATAGTGTTGATTAAGAGTGCGAGGATGGGACGGTACTTCTCAAACAGTTTTGGGTGTCGCTTGACTTTATACCTGTGGCTCGTCCGAATTCTGGTTGCCGTTCTCGCCCGCGGTCGCGGCCTGCGCCTTGCCGTAATCGGGCACTTCAAACTTTAGCTGAGTCTTGCAGAACTCCTGCCACTCCGGGGTGACGTTGTCGAAGACTATGTTCTCATCGATGAATATGCCTTCCGTCACCACGAAGTTTTCCTGAAGGTAGAGGTGATCGTCGTCGGTCAAAGCCCTCTCGACTTCCACTTCCACACCGTCTAACTCTTTTTTCTCTTTCTTAATCAGGTTCAAATCCGAGGGCCAGCCGTTGAATTCGCGGAAGCGGTTAATCAGATACGCCTTACAATATCTACCCATTCTAGCCATAGCTCATTCTCCTTTCGAATCGAATCTAACGGGCGCTTCTTCGTAGAGTGATGGTGCCGTTGCCGGTGTGAAGCGTCAGGACGCGGCCGCCGCGCCCGACCTTCCAGCTTCGAGAACGGTCCTGCGAGGAGCCCTCGGGCGTCGCCAGTCCTTCATTGACGACCGACTCCGCGTGAGTCCTGATGCTCGCGTCGAAGCTCTGAGGGACGGCGGCGGAGATGGCGCCTTCGCCCGTGAATGCGTTCAGCGCGGCGAACTCTCCGTCCAGACTGATGCTGCCGTTGCCGGTCCGCACGTCGACCTCGCCCGCGACGCCCTCGACCTTTATCGCCCCGTCGGCGGTGGTGGCTCGCACGCGAGAATTGCGGGGCACGTAAACGTCAAGGTTCGCCGCCGCGCGGACGCTGACGCTGTCGGCGAGGCGTCGGCCGTGGGCGATGTCGAACTCGGCCGAGATGCGAATCTCTTCCCCGCGCTGCTCGCTTTTCACCTTGATGCCCTGCAAGAACTTCTCGTCCCCGCCTCGCTTCTCGGTGGTGAACATGACTTCCGGTTTGTCCCACGTGTGCACCGCAATCGAGCCGTCGAAGGTATCGATTATGACCGAGGGGGTGCCGGACACGGGGAAGGTCTTCGACTCCTGCCCGACCGAGCTGAGGCCGCTCTGATCTCTATCACCTCGGGGCTGGTGACCGGAATAATGCGCCTCCGAAGAAGTGGCCGCCCCGCTCGAAGGCTCGCCGGCCCCGCCCGCGGCGGAGTGGCCCTGTTCGAGCCGCCTCGCCTGTGACTCAAGTCGCTCGATCTCCGACTGCGGAGTGCGGGGCAGGAGGTCAGCGGCCGGGGAGGCCGGCCGCCCATCGGAATCATGTAAAATCTGGATATTGCCGTTCAGGGTCATCAGTTCTAACCGCGCGCCGCCCTGCCCAAGCAGGCCCGCGAGGTCGGCCCCCTTCCGAGCGCCGCCCGAATGCCCGCGCGGGCGAACCGGCAGCCCGAGATTGTTGCTTATCTCGCCGTACCCCGAGTCGGCCTTGATCTCTCCGCTGAAGTCCGACGGGATAGTCAGCGTTATATTCCCGTTTATCGACTCGATGGACACCGGGCCCGACGCCCGGACGGGCGCGAAGGCCGCGTCGATCTGCCCGTTGAGAGTCGAAAGCCGCGCCCCGCTGGCGAGCCCCCTGGCGGTCAGGCGGCCGTTGGCGCAGCGCGCGTTGACATCGGCCGAGACGCCTTCAATGTCGAGGGGGCTGTTGACCACTTCAACGTCCGCGAGGCGCATGGAGCGGGGGACCATCACCGTGTATTCGACGCTCGCGGGGTTGTCGCCCTCCTGGCCCTGCCTGTGAATCCACGTCGGGCGGCCGGACGGATAAACCGTCTCGACGTTGACCGCCCCGGAGTCGCTGGTCACTTTGATCTCCGCCTCGTCGAGTCGCTGGCGGGTGGGGGCGCGCTTTACCGCCTTCACGCTTACTTCGTTGCGGTCCCAGCCGACGATTCGCACGGCCCCGGTGATGTTCTTCAGGCTCAGCCGCGCGTCCCCTTCGAGCGCGATGGTGCGCTGGAACTCTTCGCTCACCTCGCCCGACCGGCGGGAGATGCTGCCCCCCACCGCCGACAGGATGGCCCCGACCGCCACCTTCTGAATTGACTCGTAATAAACCACGGAAATCCAGCCGGTGAGCGCGAGGGCTATTACCAATAAAGCAGGCTTAGACATTGCCGTTACCTCCTCGTCTCGGTTACTCGAACCGCAGGGCGATCACAGGGTCGACCCTGGTGGCCCTGCGCGCGGGGACGAAGCATGCGAAGACCGCCACCATAATAAGCACGAGCGGGGTCACCAGGAAGACCAGAAGGTCCGTGGCGCTGGTGCCGTACAACAGGCCCGCGACGAACGCACTCAGGGCGCGGGCGAAAGCGTACGAGGCGACAAGGCCGATGACGGCTCCGATCAGAGTCAGCGTGAGCCCCTTGCGAAAGACGAGCTGGAGCACGTCGGTGGCGCGCGCCCCCATCGCCATCCGTATCCCGATCTCATGCGTCCTCTGAGTCACGGAGTAAGACATCACGCCGTAGATGCCCACGCTCGCCAGCACGAGGGCGACGCCCGCGAAGACCGAGAGCAGGAGCATCAGCAGGCGCGAGTCTCCCAGAGAGTCCGAGACGATCTTTTGCATGCTCTTGACTTCGTAGACCGGCACGAGGCTCTCCACCTCATGTATCTCGCGGGTGACGGCCGCGGTCAACTGGCTGCTGTCCGTCGCGCCGCGCACGACGAAGCTCATGGCGGGCATCGGCGTCTGTATGAACGAGGTGTAGACCTGGGGCCTCGCCATCGAGTTCATCTTCGAGTTCCAAACGTACCCGACCACCCCGACTACGGTGAGCCACTGGTCCCTCACCATCGGCAGGGTCAGCTTGAGCCGCTTGCCGATGGGGTCCTGGTCGGGCCAGTACTGCTCGGCCAGGGTCTGATCGATCACGACGGCGAGCGGGGCGTTCGGCCTGTCGAACTGGTTGAAGTCCCGGCCCTTGAGCAAGGGGATGTTGAGCGACTCGAAGAAGCCGGGGCTGATCGCGCGCCAGTCCGCCTCGGGCGTGTTCCCGCCGGGCGTGAATTCGGAGCTTTCGGGCAAGAACGAGCAGCTCAGCGAAGCGCCCGCGAGCGGGAGGTAGAAACTCGCGCCCGCCGATTCCACTCCGGGGATCTGCCTTATCTTCTCAAGGCTCTGCTCGAAGAAGGCCGCCTGCTGGGCCGGGTCGCGGTACTTCGAGTTGAGAGGCACGTACGTCCGCATAGTCATGGCGCTTCCCGGATTGAAGCCGGGCTCCGCGTTGCGGAGGACGTAGAAGCTCTTGATCATCACGCCCGCGGCCGTCAGCAGGATGATCGTCACCGCGACCTCCGCGACCACGAGCGAGTTGGGGAGCAGGTGCCGGGCCCCTCCGCCCGAAGAACTCCTGCCGCCTTCCTTGAGCACCCCGTTAAGGTCGTGTTTAGATGCCTGAAGCGCGGGCACGATGCCGAAGATCACGCCCGTCAGCAGAGAGACTACGAACGTGAATGCGAGGACGGAGGCGTCGAGGGTGATCTCTTCGATGCGCGGGATGGAGTCTTTCGGGCTCACGGCCACCAGAACGTACAGGCCCCAGTAGGCGAGGAGCAGGCCGGCCGCGCCGCCCGCCAGGGCGAGCAGCACGCTCTCGGTCAGGAACTCGCGAACGAGCCGGGCGCGATTCGCGCCGAGGGCCGCGCGAATCGCCACGCCCTTTTGCAGGGCGTAAGAGCGGGCCAGCAGCAGGTTCGCCACGTTTATGCAGGCGATCAGCAGCACGAAGCCTACGACCCCTAGCACCAGCAGGAGCATCGGCCTTATCTTCCCGACGGTGGATTCGAGCAGGGGGACGAGGGTCACTCGGTAGCCCGCGTTTTCGGGGTAGAAGTCCGGGTTCTGGGCCTGAAGGTTAGAGGCGACGCGGTCCATGTCCGCCTGGGCCTGTTGCAGGGTGACCCCCGGCTTGATGCGTGCGAGCACGCTCAGGTTGCGTGCGCCGCGCCGCGAGGGGGCCATCATCTGCGGGGTGAACCCGACCGGGACCCACATGGCCGCGTTATCGGGGTAGTCGAAACCGGGAGGCATCACCCCGATGACCGTGACGACCAGCCCGTCTATGGTGATCTTCTCGCCGAGCACCCCCTGATTCGCGCCGAACCGCCTCTGCCATAGCTCGTGGCTCAGGAGGGCGACGTTGTCGTTCCCGGCCTGGTCCTCTTCCGGGGCGAAGGTGCGCCCGAGTATCGGGTCGACCCCGAGCAGGGGGAAGAAGTTGTAAGAGACGGAGGCCGCTTCGACCCTCTCGGGCTCGCCCGGATCGGTGATGGTGAAGGTGGCGGAGAAGATGGCGGCCATGTGCTCGAACGACTGGCTCTCTTTTTTATAGTCGTGGTACTCAGGTATGGAGACCGCGATCTCGGTCAGGCCCCTCTGCAAAAAATTGTCCCAGACCCGCACTATCCCTTCGGGGTCTTTGTAGGGGAGCGAGCGCAGGAGGACCCCATTGATCACGCTGAAGATCGCGGTGTTGGCCCCGATGCCGAGCGCAAGGGCGATCACAGCGATGGCGGTGAAGCCCGGCGATTTAAGCAGCCTCCGCAGGCTGAACTTGATATCCTGCATCAACGTTTCCATACCATCACCTCTCTTTTATTTTGCATTGCGACGCAGTGAGGACACGGAAGTATTGCCCGCGGTCTCCGGGGCAATTCAGAATTTCGCAAGCTCCTGGGCGAGCGCCCCGAGCAGTAAAGGCTCCCCGGAATGCAGGAAGAAGTGGTCGCCCGGCATCATTCGGACCGAGAAGGAAGAGGTCGTTTGCGAGCGCCACGCCGCGAGATTGTCGCGGCTCACGTCCTGGTCCTCAAGCCCCCCGAACGCGCTGATCGGGCACGCGAGCGGGGGCTCTTCCCTGTACTCATAAGTCCCGATGGCCTCGAAGTCGGCCCGGAGCAGGGGGAGCATCAACTGCATCAGCTCCTTATGCTCAAGCACCTCGGCAGGCGTCCCATTGAGCCTGCGCAGTTCCTCGACAAATTCGTCGTCGGGCAATTTATATATCTCGTCCGTGTCGTCGACGACCTGCGGAGCTCTGCGCCCGGAGACGAACAGATGCAGGGGAGTCCGGCTCAACTCGCGCCGGAGGATTCTCGACAGCTCGAAGGCGACGACCGCTCCCATGCTGTGGCCGAAGAAAGCGAAAGGCGAGTCCATGTAAGGCATCAGGGCTTCGGCCGCCGCATCCACCAGAGGCGCGATGCGGGTGAACGGGCTCTCCCTTATCCGGCTCCCCCGCCCCGGATACTGGACCGACCAGACCTCGACGGAGTTGGGCAGGCCCGCCGGCCACTTCCGAAAGCCCGCCGCGGTCCCCCCGGCATAAGGGAAGCAGAAGAGTCGCACGGACGCCGAGGGGTTCGGCTTCGGAATCACTACCCAGGGAGTAGCCTGTCTCGTCACCATAACACTTTGCCCGCCCGGTTAATTGCTCCCCGCGGCCTCTTCCATCTTCTTCCTCAGGCTGAGCGGCCTCATGTCGGTCCAGACTTCTTTTATGTAGGCCAGGCATTCCGCCTTGGGCCCGCTCTTGCCTGCGTCACTCCACCCGAGCGGGTTCTCGCGGTCGGCGGGCCAGATGGAATACTGCTCTTCGTGATTTACGACCACCTTGTAGATGGTAGTGTCTTCTCTCTCATCTCTGCTCATATGCTCTCCTTATGAATGATCGTTCGATTTTTCCGGCGGCGCATTCCCGCTCGCCAATCGTCGCATGATTAAAGAAAATTGCCAAACATTTCAAGCCCTTCATTGAATAGTGAAAGACTTCGTGACCAGAGTCGAATCGCTGAAAGCGAATGGCGCGGGCATCAGGTGTCCCGGCCTCGGCCTTATCGGGTTGCCGCCGGCCTCCGGCAGGCCGTAGGAGCGGTCCATAACGACCAGCTTGATCGGCTGAGTCGCCCTCGCCTGCAAGTAGAGTTCGAGGCCCGCGTCGTCGGGCGCGTAAAAGATGAGGCTCCACCGCGAGTCCGGCCCCTCTCGGAATGGGTCGGCTGAGGCGTCGATCTCTTTGCCGTTGACGGAAGCCGACACCACCTCCGAGACCCCTTCGAGGGAGACTGAAATAACTTCCGCCCTCCGGGGCGAGCTGATGCGCGCCTTCAGAGTCCAGAGCCCGCCGTCGTTCTTCTTTTCCAGCACCTCCATCTTCGGGGCCTCGACCGAAATCGCCGGGGCCTCGGCCTTCAGGAAGTCCCCCCGCACCATCGGGGCGTACTCCGTCAGGGGGCCTCTCTGCACTTCTCCCGAGAGAAACTGGGAAGTCCATTCGTCCGGCCTCTCGTCCGTGCTCGCCCAGGCCGATGTTCCCGCGTCCGCGTTCGACGCATAGAAGATGTGATTCGGCTGCGGGCTCGTCTCGCCCGCGCCCGAAGTCAGGCTGCCCGCCACGAGCAGAACGAGGCAGGCCGCAAACGCCGCTGACGGCAGCAGCCATTTGTAGGGCCTCAACATCAGGCTCAGGAGCGGGGCGAAGAGGGCGAGCAGAAGCATCACCAGGACCATCACGGCCTCCGACGAGCTTATGGTGAGAGCGAGCAGAATCTGGTAGACGTTCGGCACGACGAGCAGCACCGACGGGGCCGCGCAGATCAACAGCAGGGCCACCTGCGACCCGGACAGCTGATCGGGCTCCTTCGCGAAGACCAGCGTCGCGACGCAGACCAGCCCGAATACCAGGGGCCACGTGAATAAATAAGAGACTCCGGGCAGGTACAGGCTCGTCAGGACCATGAGCATCAGCCAGCAGAGCAGAGCCCCCATCGCGAGGTCGAGCAGGCTTATCCACCGGCCCGCCAGATTAAATAGGGCCGAGCCCAGAGCTACGACGAGCGCGACCAGAGCGAGCATGTAGAAGGCGCTGTTGTACGTGTCTCCGAACGGGATCGCGAGGTACTGCGAATGGATCGAGACGGTTATCCCCCAGATGATCGAGGCGGCGAGAGCGGCGGCGGCCGAGGCGAGCAGCCAGAAGAAGAAGCTCGCGGACACGGCCCCGAACATCAGGCGCTTTCTCATCATCCCGAATATCAGAACGGCGGCGAAGGCCAGAGAGATGGCGAGGGTCAGAGGTATCGCCGCCCAGGCCGGGTAGCGGACGATGAATGACCCGAGCAGGTTGAAGTAAACGGCGTCCTCCCGCCTCCGGTCCTCAAGGCTCACGCCCCCGAAATGTCGGGCGAGCGCGAGCGCGTTGGCCCCGTGATGGTGGAGCGTCGCTTCGTCGACCGTGAGGAGGTTGTCGGCGGCGGTGTGGTAATGAATGGACTTTCCGATGTAGGCGAAGTTCAAGCCCGGAAGGCCGGCCTTCCTGAAGATCGTGAAGTCCGTGTCGCTCGGCAGCAGTTTGTAGAGGTCGTAGGTCAAGGAGCTTGCTATCGGGTGGGTGGCCGCCCCCGCGTACTGGTCGATCAGCCAGCCGTTCTGGTCGCTCGTCTCGAACATTATGGAAGGCCCCTGACTGCCGCGGGCTTCGAGGTTCAACACGAGGCCGACGTCTTTGACCCAGGGGTGTTCGTCGACGAAGGCTTGCGCGCCCAGAAGCCCCGGCTCCTCCCCGTCGGTGAAGAGAAAGATCACGTCGTTGAGCAGCCCCGGCCCGGACTTCAGAGCCCTCGCGGTTTCGAGCATCGCGGCGACGGCGCACCCGTCGTCGTTCGCGCCCGGCCCCGTCGGCACCGAATCATAGTGGCTCGCTATCATGACGGCCTTCGTGCTCTCACTCCCCGGCAGCCTCGCGAGAATGTTATGCACGGTCGCGGCGGGGTAAGGGCTCCCGAGCCGCGTCGTCACCGCCGTGGCCTTCTGCACCTGGGGGGTCAGCCCCAGGCCCGTCAGCTCCTTCACGATGTAATCGCGGACCTCGGAGTGGCGGAGGGTGCCCATAGGCCGCGGGCTCCTGGCGACTTCCTGAAGGTGCGCCATCGCGCGTTGCGAAGAGAACTCCGACGGCGGGGCCGTCCCCGCGGATGGGCTCGGGGGGTTATACAGGTAAAGGCTGGCGCAGACCGCGACGGCAAGAAAAAGAAATACGCCGAGCGCCTGGACTGGCCTCTTTTCAACCGGGGTCGCTACAGCGGGCGGCTCCATTACGGTCTTGGCTTTCATCTCTCCTCCAGCGCGGTCCGGAGTCGGCTCGCGGTTTCTGACTCGTCGGATCGGCGGCGGCTTACGAGCACATTACGGCGCATGCCTATGGATGACAGGTCAGATTGATCCAGCCCATTTGCGCTTTCATATTCCGGTGAGGGAGAAAGGGTAACGTGATAGCCGGTGCGAGCCTTCTATCACATTCGTATCGGGAGAGGGACCACGTTACGCTCTACTGCATAGGTCTTGAGACTAATATACCCTGAAGCCCGTAAGAGTTTATTACGCGGGCTACTTACCGGTTATTAAATTTTATCAATAGAGGATAAAGGGCAGGCTACCGCATGTTGCGCCAGAGATATTAACTATCGAGTTATCGTCTGGTGCCGCTAGACACGAACGAGAGGATTAAGAGCGGGACCGGGGCTCACAATCCAACCACGTCTCCGGAACCCGTGCCGCCGAGGATACCGGCGACACTCTCAGCTGCAAAACCTGCTCCCTCGATTGACTCAAAGGAGGTTAAGACCGGATAGCTGGCCAGCCTTAAAATCTCTCCGCTTCGTCGCCAGCTTATAACGGCTATTTCAACGGTCGCGCCCTACATTCTGTTCCAATACTTATTTCTTTTCGGTACTGCCTCTGGCGAAAACCGACCCGGTACTCCCATCTCCGGTGCCAAAGGTTCGCGTATTATATTCAGATGGGTACCGAGATGCAAGCTGAAAGTTAAATTACATTCCGCCGGCCGGGGCCCCCGCCCCCGCGCCCGCCCTAATCATCGACGTTCCGGGCGAAGCGGGGCCGATCCCCGCGAATAAGGCCCTGCTTGACAGACTACGACCTCCGTAAGCTAAGATACTGCCGCTCGAATCACAGGGTTCGGATCTCTCTCTCACCGCGAACGGAGGAACACTTGATGGATGTAAGGATGTCCCTGATAATCCGCATTCTGATCGCTTACGCGGCGCTGGCCGGGCTGGCCTTCGCGCAGAAGAAGAGCGACAGCGAGGTCTCTTACTTCAAGGCCCGGCAGGTGATCGACGACGCGATCAAAGCCAGCGGGGGGCTCGAAGAGCTGAGGGCGCTCAACGACATTACGCGCGTCATGGAGGGCATCAGGACCGACGAGGGACAGGGCTTGAAGCCGCTGCCTCACCGCCCGGACTACTTCCAGAACGGCAGCCTGCCGGCCACGAACTTCCCGAAGGTCGTCAGCATAAGGGACCTGAAGAGGATGAGAATGTCGGACAGCCTTTCCGACATCATCGTCGGGGGGAAGCCCATTATATTTAAGACCGTCCTGACGCAGGACTCTTTCTTCACGACCTACGATGACATAAAAGCCTACCGCACGATCCCCTCCGGGGCGATTGGGCCTTCGAGGACATCCATGCTGAGGCGGTACCCGGAGACCCTGCTCCTCGCCGTCTGGAACCGCCCCGAGTCTGTGAGGTGGGCCGGCGATTCCCAGTACGAGAATCGGAAGCAGAACGTCATCACCTTCGCCGACAGCGACGGCGTGCTGCTCATGCTCTTCTTCGACGCGGAGACGAAGCTTCTCACGAAGGTCGAGAGCCTCGCCGACAGCCCCGTGCTCGGGGACATCGCGAACGAGGTGGTCTATTCGGACTACCGCCCGGTCGGTAAGCTCACCCTGCCGTTCAGGTACATCGACAAGTCGGGGGGCGTGATGCTTCAGGACCTCCGCGCCTCCTCCATCACCGTGAACACCAACCCCGCCGACTCGGTCTTCGAGCTTCCCGAAGGGTACGTGAAATACGAGCGGATTTCCGGGCCGCCCGCCGTCGTGAAGCTGAGCGATGACGTCTACGCAATCGGCGGCTCCTACAACAGCATCTTCGTCGTCTTCAACGACTACGTCCTCGTCATCGAGGCGGGGCACAGCACCGGCTACGCCAGCGACGCGATCTCGAAGATAAAGCAGACGGCACCCGGCAAGCCCATCCGCTACCTCGTGAGCACGCACTTTCATCACGACCACCTGAGCGGGGTCCGCAGCTACATCCACGAAGGCAGCACGATAATCACGACCCCCGACGCGAAGGAAGTGATCGAGAAGCTGCTGGTGCAGTCGCCTCACGTCATGCGGCCCGACGCCCTCGCGCGCAACCCCCGCCCGCCGGTCGTCGAAACTTTCAGCAAAAAGCGGGTGTTCGACGACGGGGTGCACAAGGTCGAGCTGTATGACATTTCGCCCAACGCCCATTCGGACCAGATGATCATCGCTTACCTCCCGAACGAGAAGATACTGTTCGAGGCCGACATGCTCGACATCGAGATCCCCGGCAACATCGGGACCGGGGGGAAGGACACGGCCGACCTGTACGAGAAGATCCTGAGCCTCGGGTTGCAGGTGGAGAAGATCGTCCCGGCGCACGGGCGCATCGGCACGCTCGAAGACCTGAGGAAGTCCGTGGAGAGGTACAAAGCCATGAAGCAGAGGTGACGGCGGACCTCAAAAAGAGACGGTAAGAAAAGGGCCGATTCCGATCGCGGGGGATGCGGCCCTTTTTATTAGACCGCGACCTCGCGTTAAAAAGCCCTTTACCTTTTCCCGATGGCAATATTTAATGCTCGGGTCAGGTCTTGGCTTTAACCATGAATCATGAATCTCGAAGGAGGCGAACCGAGGCGGACTCTATCCTGTTTCTGCCTTCAAGAATATGCGACGCGCACTGATCATAATCTCTCTAACATGCTCGGCCTTCTTATCCGTCAATTGCGCGCGGAACCCGGAGCAGTCCGAGCAGGCGGGGGCCGGCTCCCCGCAGCCGGGCGGCGCATCCCCGCAGGCCGGGCCGTCCGTCACCAACCCCGGCCCGCAGATCATGCAGGCGGCCGCGAGCGGCGACACGGTGCTGGTCACGGCCCTGCTCGACACCGGGGCCGACGTGAACACGCAGAGCGAGTTCGGAGTCACCCCTCTCATGGCCGCTTCGGCCAAGGGGCATGTCGATACGGTGAAGGTCCTGCTGGCGCAGGGCGCGAACGTCGCGCTCAAAGACAAGATGGGCTTGACCGCCCGCAACTACGCGGAAAATTCCGGCCACAAAGAGGTCGTCGAAGTGCTAGCGTCGGCGGGAGCGACCCAGTAACTTTCCGACGCCGGCCTCCGGGGCGGTCACGATTATATGAAGCTGAGGGCTGTTGAAAACAAAGCGCGCCTCGCGACGGCGCTGTTCGTCGTCGCGCTCTTCCTCGTGATCGGCCTCACGCTCGCCCTCTACTCCCAGTCCCGGCAGGAGCTCGCGGTCCAGCGCCTCAGGACCGCGAGGGTCGAGGCGTCTCTGCTCGCCGCGACCCTGCCCGACCGCGTGGACGACGCGGCGCTTGCGGGGGCTCTGCAATCGAGCGAGATCGACGGGGCCGCCGCGCTCTACGCCCCGAGCGGAGAGCTGGTCGCCCGCGCGTCGACCCTCGACCGGCACCGCGAGCCGGAGTCTTCGTGGCTCGGAAGTCGGAGGGGGGGCCGCCCGAACTCTTCGGCCGCGTGGACCGAGCAGAACTTCCACATAGTTGAGATCCCCATACAGGGCCGGGGGCTCCTCGTGCTGGCCCGCCCGGTCGCGGGGACGACATCGCCTCTGATCGTCTACCTCTTCAGCTACCAGATAATCGCGCTCGTCTTCGGGCTCGCGCTGGCCATCATCCTGATCCGGTGGCTGCTCAGGCCATACCGCCGCATAGTCGAGGCCGCGCAGGGCAGCCCCGTCCGCCCGTCCGCCGCGAAGAGCGAGAGCGAGTTCGTGGTCGAGACTTTTCAGGCGCTCGTCGGCCAGTTGCAGGAGAACGAGCGCGAACTCGCGCACCTCCACGACCTCGAGAGGAAGCGCGCGGAGAAGTCCGAGAGGTTCAACGAGAGGCTGATCGCCAACATCCCGAGCGGGCTCGTGGCGATCAGCGCGAGCGGCATGGTGACTTCGGCCAACGTGCTCGCCCAGGAGATATTCGGCGCGCCCGAGCCGAGCAGGCAGAGCGCGACGGCCAACAGCAACGAGCTTTACCCGCTCGCCGTCGATTACCGGTCCTTCTTCACGGCGGCCCCCGGACTGATCGGGCTCGTCGGCGAGTGCCTATCCCGCGGCACCGCATTCCGGCGCGAAGAGGTGGACGTGATTCACCCCGACGGCACTTCGCGGCACCTCGGCCTGAGCATATCCCCCGTCATCGACTCTCTCCACAACGTCGAAGGCGCACTGTGCCTGATGACCGACATCACGGAAGTGCTCGACCTGCGAGAGAGGATGAAGCTTCAGGAGGGGCTCGCGCACCTCGGCGAGATGGCCGCGGGGCTCGCGCACGAATTCAAGAACTCGCTCGCGACCATCCACGGCTACATCCAGCTCTTCGACATCCAGGGCGCGAACCCGCTCACGCCGGAGGACCGGCACCGGACCCTTGACGCGATGATGACCGAGATCAAACTGCTAACGAGCCTGATCACGGACTTCCTGAACTTCGCCCGCCCGCAGCAGTTGAGCCTCTCTCAGGTCAGCCTTCGCTCGATCATAGACGACTGCATCGAGGAGGTCCGGCCCGGCCTCGACGCCGCAGGGGTCAGCATCGAGGTCCGGGGGAGGTTCGCCGACCTCGCGGGGGATGAGTCGATGCTGCGGCGCGCGTTCGTCAACCTCCTGCGGAACGCGGCGGAGGCCATCGAGCCCGAGTCGGAAGAGCGTCTGATCGAGGTGACCGGCAGCATAGACACGGGCACGGGCCGCTACGCCCACGTCACGATACGCGACACGGGCGGCGGCATCTCTTCGAAAGACCTGCCGAGAATCTTCATCCCTTTCTACACGACGAAGTCCCGCGGCTACGGCATCGGCCTCGCGCTAGTGCAGAAGATTCTCGTCGTCCACGGCGGGGATGTCTTCGTCGAGCGGAGCGACGAGTCGGGGACCGTCTTCCATTGCAGGCTCCCGCTCTTTCAGGCTTCCCCTGTGAAAGAAAAGTATCAGGCCGTGAACTAAAGTTACACGCGCCCCCCCCCTCGGGCCATCAGGATAAACGGGAACGGTCCGTTCCATACCACAAGGGCTCATTTAATCTTCGATTCCATTCTGGCCGCATATTTGCCTTATGCACGTTGCCGAAATCAGAGATCCCTTTTTGGAGGTCAGAGTGGACAAAACCTTAAGGGCGATGATGCGTAGGCGACCGGAAGCGGGCCTCGGCCTCATGGATTTCATTTTCAGTTTTTCGATAGTGCTGATAATGGGCTCCATCACGGTCCACATATTTAATATGGCCTACGATTATTACGAGTTGATAAGGGCGACCAACCTCGTGGCGGAGAGATTAGAGTACGCGCGGGGTGTCGCCAAACAGCAGGGGCAGCCGACGAGCGTGATCTGCGACATGGCCAAAAACAGCTTTGGCGTCGACAGGAATCACAACGGGAAGCTCGAAAGCATCGAGGTCGAAGAGCTGCCCTCATCGGTCAGGTTATCGAACGACTCTACGATCACATTTTCGACCGGAGGGGGCCTGCAAGGTAACGACAGGCAGCCTCAGATTGTACTCAGTAATTGGAGGGTGTCGCGCACCGTTCAGGTCTCGACGCTCGGAGCCATCCAAATCGATTAGTCTGTCGCAAGACTGCATTGGTGGGGCGCTGTTGCGCTCCGCCCGTGGGCGGGTCCTCGTGGGAAGCTGAGGCAAGTTCATCCCCAGGGCCCGCCCGCATTTTTTTACCTTCTTCCCTTAAGCTCGAACCCGCTGTTAGAATTACCCGCGTTGAAAGAATCGGGGAGCCGGAAGGTAAAAAGATGAGAGAAATCGAACCGGGCCGTCCTGCGCGATCTGTTGAGAAGCTCGAAGGGTACCGCTACGACCGCGCGCCCCTCGCCCCCCACGAGCCGATAGATAAACACCTGGACAGACTGAGCTACATCCTCGACCGCTCCATACGTGTGCCCGGAACCGATTTCCGCTTCGGGCTCGACCCCCTGATCAGCTTCTTCTTCCCCGTGGCCGGGGACACCATCGGGGCCTTAATGTCCGCTTACATCGTCCTCGTCTCGGTGCGCTACGGGCTCCCGAAGAGCGTCATAACGAGAATGGTCTTCAACGTCGGCGCGGACTTCGTGGTCGGGAGCGTCCCCCTGCTGGGCGACATCTTCGACTTCACGTGGAAGTCGAACGACAAGAACATGAAGCTGCTGGAAAAGCACGCGCGCGGCAAGGGCGGCTCCTTCTGGAGCGACTGGGCGTGGGTGGTGATCCTGATAGGCATCGTCGCGTTGTCGATCTTGGGCCTGCTGGCCCTGGCGGTCTTCGCCCTGGCGAGCATCTTCCAGCGCGATAAAACCATCTTCTAATTCTCAAGCGTTATGAAGGCGACCTCGGGCCGGCAGAGGAACCGGAGGCTCAGGGCCGAAGTGCCGACGCCGCGGCTCACGTAGAGGCGCGAGCCGTCGCGCTCGAACCACCCCTCGACGTAATTCCCCGAATGCGGCGGGAGCCAGATGGCCCCGTAAAAAGGGAGCCGGACCTGCCCGCCGTGGGTGTGGCCTGCGAGCGCGAGGTCGCAATGGCCCGCGGCCCGGTCGAAGAAATCGGGCGAGTGAAAAAGCGCGATCCTGTAATCCGCCTCCGGCACGCCGGCGAGCGCCCGGTCCAGATTCGGCGAGCCCGCGAATGCATCGTCGAGCCCCACGAGCCAGAAATCTTCGCGCGGCTTCCGGCTCTCGTTCAGAAGAAAGTTGACGCCCGCGGAGTTGTAGAAATCGCGCTCGTTCGGTATCGGGTTCCAGTTCTCATGATTTCCCCGGACCACCCAGACGCCGAGGGGCGCGCGCAGGGCTTGCAACACCTGAAAGAACCCCTCCTTCCCCTCGGTTGTGCTTATGGAATCTCCGGTTATCACGATCAGGTCCGGCTTCTCGCGGTCGAGTATCTCTATCAGAGCCCTCTCGCGGCGGTTCAGGCCGTCGGTGTGAAGGTCGGAGAGGTGCGCGATCTTCAGAGGCGAGGATACGGGGGCCCCGACCCGATGGTGAGAGACCTGAAGCCAGTAGGGCTCGACGTGAGAGGCGTAAACGTACAGGGCGAGCCCCGCGAGGGCGAAGAAGATGGCGATCATCGGGCGTTTCTTCAAAGAAAAGGCCACCTGGTTGTCACCTCGACGGCGGGGCTACACCTCCATAACGACCGGGATGATCATGGGCCTGCGGCCGGTCGTCTTTTGAATGAAGCGCTTCAAGGCCAGCCGCACCTTCTCTTTCAGTATCGCGTTATCGATCTTCTCTTCGTGAGTCGCCCCGCTCACGGTGTCGATGACGATCTGCTTAACCTCCTGAATCAGGTCCGAGCGGTCGTCTTCGTGGATGAACCCGCGCGTGACGACTTCGAGGTCGGGCTCGATGTTGCCGGAGGTCAGGTTGACGGCGACAATGGGGACGACGACCCCGTCATAAGAGAGGTGTTTCCGGTCGCGCACGACGATGTCTTCCACCTCCCCGAACGTGCCGTCGATGAACGTGCGGCCGACGAACTCCTTCGCCGTAATCTCCGCGCTCCGCTCGTCGAGTTCGAGCACGTCCCCATTCTCGATTATCAGGATGTTGCGCGGCTCGACGACCCCGAGCGTCTCGGCCCACTCCTTGTGCCGGTAAAGCTGGCGGTACTCGCCATGGATCGGGACGAGGAACTTCGGCCGGAGGGCCTCGATCAATATCTTCAGGTCCTCCTGGCTTCCGTGACCCGACACGTGAATCCGCGCGAGGGAGCTGTCGATGACCCTCGCCCCGCGCTTGTAGCAGTGAGAGATCAGGCGGGTGATCGCGGGCTCGTTTCCGGGGATGTTGCGCGCCGAAAGCACGACCTTGTCGCCGGGGCCGACCGAGAGGCTCTTGTGCTGGTCGGTCGCCATGCGGGTCATCGCGGACATCGGGTCGCCCTGGCACCCGGCCACGAGCAGGACGAGCTGGTCGTCGGGCATCTGGCGCGCCTGCGCCGGGCTGATGAAGATGTCGTCGGGCACGTCGAGCTGGCGCAGGCTGTCTGCCGTCTCGACGTTGCGGACCATGCTGCGCCCGAGGAGCGCGACCTTCCGCCCGAACTCCTGCGCGTAGTCGAGCACTATTTGAATCCTGTGGACGGAAGAGGTGAAGCAGCTTACTATGATCCGCCCGTCTGAGGTCTCGAAGATATCTTCGAAGGCGGGCTCGACCGCCCGCTCGGACAGGGTGCGGCCCGGCCGCTCCGCGTTCGTCGAGTCGGCCAGCAGGGCGAGCACCCCGTTATCGCCGTATTCGGTCAATCGTTCGAGGTCAATCGACGGCCCGACGACGGGCGTGTCGTCGACTTTGAAATCCCCCGAATGGACGACGACGCCCACGGGGGTCGTGACGGCGACGGCCGTGCATGAAGTCAGGCTGTGCGACACGTGAATCCACTCGACTTCGAAATGCTCGAAGGCGACCCGCTCGCGCGGCTCGACGGCGTGCAGCTCGGCGTAGTCCTGAATGCCGTGCTCCTGCACCTTGTTCTCAAGCAGGGCG
>DASQDI010000008.1:0-63398 GCA_035634255.1 Blastocatellia bacterium | reverse complement strand
CGCGCGCGACGGCGAGCCGCGCGTCCGCAGGGAGGCGGTAAAGGGCCTGGGCGACTTCAGGGACGCGAAGCTGGCCGACATGTTCATCAGGATTATCGGCTCGGACGAGAGCTATTTCACGGTCTACGAAGCCTTGCGCGGGCTCGGCAAGTCGGGAGCCCCGCAGGCATTCGACACCCTGATGAGCGCGACGAGACAGGAGTCATGGCAGGGGATGATCCGGCAGGGCGCGCTCGAAGGGCTCACGCAGTTGAAGGACAAACGCGCGCTCGAAACGGGGCTGAAGTACTCCGCGCCGGGTAATTTCGAGAACACTCGGGTCGCCGCGTTTCAACTGATCGGCGAGACGGGCAAAGGCGATGACCGGGCTCTCGACACCCTCGTAAAGGCGACCCGCGAGCCCTCAAGCACGGTCCGAATCGGAGCGGCCGGCGCGCTCGGGCAGCTCGGAGACGCGCGCGCCATCCCCGCTCTGGAAGAGATGGCGAAGGCGAAAGACCTGCCCACTTATGCCACCCAGATGATCGCTTTCACCATCAACCGGATCAAAGCCGCGAGCAAATAAGAGCAGCGCCCGGGGGCCGGAGATAAGTTAAAAAATGGCGCTCGCGACACCGATTTGCCCGGACGTGTGCTAAAATACCGATGCGCTGGGACCTCCGGGGGCATCAGCCTACGATCAGACTCCCGAACAAGCTAGAGTGAAGGCGCAAGCACCGGCTCTCCCCATGTTGGCAGAACGATCCGAACGCGGCGCTTCCGGGCGCCGGACAGAGTATTAGACATCAATCAGGCTCGCATCGTGCCTTAACGCCGCTCGCGTGGGCAGTCTGGCATTTGCATTTCACGACGGCGGAGAGACAAGTTCTCGCACGTTAGCCGCATCGTTAAAACAACACGTTTGAAACCCGAGGACTTGTAGGTCGTCTCCCCGTATCTAACGACCGACCGCGCCCGAGCCCGCGACCTGAGCTTGATCGATCCATCCAAATCAAGGCTTAGAATTTCGAGGGTAAGCATTATCTTAATCATTCGTCAAAAACAGAAGAGAGTATTACAACAGGAAATGAACAGAAGGTTCGCGCGCCGGATTCGCCCGACTGTTCGGGGCGAATTTCCCGATAAGGTAGCAACCGTCCCGGACCCGGAACTGGAGCAGTATTTAGTGCGGACCATCAATAGAGCGCAGTCCTACGGACTCGAAACAGATAATGACCTGACTACGTTCATCCGCTTAACGCTAACCGTAAGTACTGAGTTCGACCTGCGGGGTATCTTCCATAGCATCCTGACCGATAAAACCATACCGAACCACGAAAAGATCGAGGCTCTGTTCGAAAGGACAAACGATGAGGATTGGGAGGAAGCTGTTCGACCGGGTCTGTATGCAGGTCGCGCTTTCGCCTGATACGTGCCGCGGAGTATTCGCCGTGTGATACCTATGGAACGGTCACAAGACATCAACACCGAGCGATGTTCATCATGTACGGCTTCAGCCATTTGTTTGACACGATATTGCTCTAACTCCGGATGCGGAAAATCGTATGCTCACTGTTACAGTTGCCTCGCCCTGCTCACCTTATGTGCATCTTGCGAGCACCCCCTGACCGGAGAGCCGCCTGCAACTGATCTGACACACAAGCTAGAGGCCATCGAATACCAGCACAAAAAGCGGAAGGCGGCTGAAACAGGGCCGATCAACTCCACAAAACTGGAAGAAGTATGTCAGATCAAAGAGCCCAGGGTTGAAGAGGAAGAATCAAACCTGCCGGTACAGGGAATGATTTCGAGTGAAGGAGCAAAAAAGTATATTCTGGAAAATGGGCCGCCGAAGGTTTTATTTCTCACGTCTACGGACATGTTTAAGGGTGAAGAAGCAGACTTCGATCAACTGTATATAAATAATGGCCGCCTCTGCAAAGGAGAATTTTCAGCGACAGATCTGTTCTCCCGCTGCGGTGTGGGTAACGTGATTAAGAACCTCTTCGTTGTAATCGATCAACTGGGTAACTGGAGCATATTTAAAGAGGGCCTTGTCAATGAGAACGCATTCTTTTTTCTGAGCGCGAGGGCGATCTATCGCAGCGAGAAGGCAAACCGTGACAGGGAGCATCCTGGAATGGACTTGGGGTCCTATATAAAGATGTATAAGGGCAATCTGGCACTGATTCGGCCTGACAACACGATAGGCCCAGTGCGGGAAGAAGGGAAAGATAAGAGAGGCAATCTGCCAGACGACCAGACGTACCTGCACGTAAAATCGATAATAGTAATGGGGGAAAGCCGCAATACGGTGATCTGGGGCTCGCCTAATTGGACGTTTTATGGGCTGCACAAGAATGCGGAGTTTATTATTGCGGATAGTTGTCCGAACGCGACCTTCGCAGAACTGCTGGGACTGGCAAAGTACATTCAATACCTTCTCAAAAAAGTCGGGCGGGAAGGAATCATTAATGCGGGCGCTGGATGGCTGCTTGATTTTGAAGAAAAATTCATAGGAAGTAATTCGGATTGTCTGAAATACAGGGAGTTCACAGGGACCGAGGATGCCCGTCAAAAGGTCGCCGGTGTGCTGGGAAGGATTCTAAGCGAGAGAAAAAGCAAAGAAAAGAGTAGAGTATGGAATAAGATGAAGGGGTTTGACTATTACTTCATTTCAGAAGACACGCTCGCTCTTTATACCTTTCCGAAGGAGGAAGGTATTGAAAGCTATGGCCCGTATGAAGGGAACCGTCATCACGTCGGAAGTGATTTGGCGTTTTTTATCAGGGCGATGCTTGGCTCCGCAAAATCCAGTATCACGATCTCGGCCATGTCTATTTTTGACAGAGAAAAAGACCTCATACTCGAAAAATTGAATGAGATTATGGCAAAGCCCGACATCAAGCTGAAATTTTTAGTAGACCCCAGGTGGGCAATCCTGGAACCAGACAAAGAGGAGCAGGAAGAGGTATTAGGATTAAGCAGGCTTGCGGAACATTTTGTCAGAATAGTCGGCCCGGAAGAAGTCTCGGTGTACTCAAACAAATTTCTTCACAACCCTTCGGATGCGGAGAAAAGAGTAGAAATATACACCGCCGGTAAAGAGGGTAAAGATGACTGGACTTTCCATGCCAAGATGATAGTAGTTGATTCGTACTGCGCGCTCTTTACTACGGCTAATTTCAAACAGGCCGGTTACTGGGGGGGCCTGAGTGTGTTGAACAAATATTATTTTACACGTAAGAAAGCATGGGTCGGCCGAGCGATCTCGTATTTGAATGCGTACTTCTTCTGGACAAAAAATCAACTCAAGAAATAGTACTCCTGATTGCCTCGGGAAACTGTAAGGAGAGTCATTATACCGAGCCTCCAAAAATAGTTTGAAGGATTCGCCCGACATTTTTCAGTAGCCGCGGGACGCGCAATCACTGGCAGACGCACACGCTATCATCGGTCCTGCCGTCGGACAACGAGAAATTCCTCACCGAAGACATTTCGTTTATAGAAGCCGTGGCTTTGCACTTACACGATTTGATCTTCACCGAAATGTTGCGGTTGGAGGCCGTGTGATTCAGTACGGTTTTGCAGGCTTTAATCTTAATAACAACCGTTCCGTACAGGCTGAAACCCGCCTCGCAGGAAGTGAATAAATAATTCCCCGTCGCGGAATCGATCCGCAGCATATTGCCATTACTGTCATCTTCGATGCAGGTGTCGAAGGCGGGGTGTCGTCGTACCGGGCGAGAGCGAAATTCACTCCCGCCTTACCGCCCAAGATGAAAATGTTGGCGGTGGATCCTCCCATCACAAGCTTGCCATCCTGCTGCATGGCTATCGCCAGCCCGACATTAAAATTGTCCTAAATCTCCTGCATCAATGGGATCACTTTTCTTACCGGAGGTCAGCTCGCCCGGATCAAAATCATGCCCGCCGCGCCCGCTACCGCCGCCGAAATTATGATTATTAACGCGGCGAGGCTTCTGCCGCTCAGACTCCCATCATCATAAATACCTCCGGATGATCTACGCCCGAAGAAGAGGTGCGCGAGCGCGAGGCAGAGGGCCGTCAGAGCAAGGACGTATACCCTGTGCGCGAGTATCCGGGTCTGATTGCCCCCCCCGCCCGACAGGTCGGGCCAGCTCCACAGCTGGAAGAGCACGGGGTTGTAGAGCCAGTTGTTATAACCCTGCTTGAAGAGGTAGAGCATCCCCCCGCAGGTCGCGATGCTCACGGCGTACACGAGGTATTTATCGCGCAGCAGGACGTTCAACGCGACGGAAGCGCCTATTATAAAGACCGCATTCGGGACCGAGATCAGCGAATGAATCGCGAGGTGAGGCAGAAGATCGACCGGCCCGTGGCCTTTGTACGCCTGAGCCGCTACCGACATTATCAACAGGAGAATGATCAACGAAATCAGTATTAGAAAGACCGCCGAGAACTTCGAAAGCAGCAGGACGAAGTTGCGAGTCGGCGCGCTCCACAGCAAGGGCTCGACCCTCAGCTCGCGGTCCCGGTGCATGGCCTCGCCCGTGTAAAATACGGCTATGCCCAATATAAAGAGCAGAGAGACCTGCGCGGCAACGCCGGCGTACTCGGCGGAATATGGAGGGCCCGAGCCGCCGTTGAAGTAGCCCACTTCGATCCCGCACATGAGCAGCACGATGGGTATGACCACGACGAGGCTGTGCTCCGCGCGCAGCAGGCGAAGCTCGACCTCGAGGGCCGCGAGGAACTGCCCGAAGTTTTCGCGAATCCCCCGCCCCGAAGTATCGACCGCCGGGATGACGACACTCGCGGCCGCACTCGCGGCGGGCCGCTCGTCCTCGGCGTACCTCCCGAGCCCCGAGTCTCCCGTCTCCTGATAGAGCCTTTCCGAAGGGGGCGCGAGGTTGAAGATCGAAGACGGCCCCCCGGCTTCGCGGTTGCCGGACCGCTCGACCCTTGAGAAGCGAAAATAAACGATGGCGAAACAGGCCGCCGAAAGCAGGATCACCAGCAATCGATTCACTATCAAATCCGCGGTGTAGCCGAACGTGGCTTGATTAAGCCACTCGGCGCTGCGGCCCCGCGATAATTCGTCGATCCAATTGAACGCGAGGGGGTCGAGGATGGTTCGCCAGACCGAGCCCGTCATCCGTTTCAGGACCGCCGCCTGATACGTGATGAAGACCGGGTAGAAGGCGAGCCCCAGCGCATAAACGATCTTGACGTTGCGGGTGAGCGTCCCGACCGCGAAGTAGATGGCCGCGAGGAGGAGGTGCGACACGACCACGAAGGTGAAGAAGTGTTTGAAGTAAGGGAGCACGCGCGGCTCGACCACGAGCATGCCGGGGACGCTCACGCCCTGAAGCACGAAGAAGGTGATGGAGAAGCAGGCCTGGCAGCAGACGAGCACAAAGAAGTTGCCGAAGAATTTCCCCAGAAGGTACTCGGCGCGGCTGACGGGCTTTGAAAAGACGAGCGGGTCGATGCCTACTTTGAAATCCCTGATGACCGGCTCCCCCATTATCAAAGCGGTGAAGAGGGGGACCGTCATGAAGGAAAAGACCCGCGTCATCGCGATGATGAAGTGTTCGCTGTTGGTCGCCCAGCCCCTGTACTCGGCGGGCCCGGCCCCCCACCAGAGCAGCGCGTTGCCGCTGAAGAGAAGCATCATCGCGTAAGGGGCGACTCGCTTCATGTTGATCAGTACTTCGGCCTGAAAGACCGCGGCGAACGGCGTGCGAGCGATGTTATACATCTCTGTCCACACTCCCCGGTTAGCTGACGAGGCTGAAGTAATAATCTTCGAGGGTCGGCTGCGCGAGCGAGAAGCCTTCGGCCGGCCGCCCGTCCTTCGACAGGGCTTTGACCCGCACCCGTCCCTCGAACGCATGCGAGGAGATGACTTTCAGGCGCGACCGCAGGGCCGTAGCTTCTTCGCGCGGGACGGTGGCTTCCCAGATCGAGTCCGCGATACTTCCGACCGCGTCCTGCGGGGTGCAGGCGGAAATGATCTCGCCCCGGCGGATGATCGCCATGCGGCCGCAGAGGTTCGA
Source organism: Blastocatellia bacterium (assembly GCA_035634255.1). Taxonomy (GTDB): domain Bacteria; phylum Acidobacteriota; class Blastocatellia; order UBA7656; family UBA7656; genus DATLMR01. The sequence goes on along the minus strand of DASQDI010000008.1, from coordinate 57,375 downwards.
CACGTCGGAGACGATGTGAGTCGAGAGGATGACGACCGTCTCTTCGCCGACGATCTCCGAAAGCAGGTTGTGAAAGCGCGCCCTCTCTTCGGGGTCGAGGCCGGCGGTCGGCTCGTCGACGATGATCAGCTTGGGCTGGCCGATGAGCGCCTGGGCCACCCCGAGGCGCTGCCGCATGCCGCCGGAAAATTCTCCGACGGGCTGCCCGCGCGCCGACGAGAGGTTGACCCTCTCGATGAGGGCGTCGATCAATTCCCTTCGCGCGCGCGCGTCGGCCACCCCCTTGAGCCTCGCGAAGTAATTGAGGGTCTGCTCGGCCGTGAGGCTGGGGTAAAGGCCGAACTCCTGCGGCAGGTACCCGAGCATCCTGCGCGCCTCATGCCTTCTGGCCAGCAGGTCGATCCCGTTGAACTCGACCTCGCCCGCGTCCGGCTCGAGCAGGGTCGCGAGTATCTTCATCAAAGTAGTCTTGCCCGCGCCGTTCGGCCCGAGCAGGCCGAACATCCCTTTGGGCAGGTCCAGATTGATCGCTTTGAGCGCCTGGACCCCGCCCGAGTAGGTCTTCTTCAAGCTTCTGATTTGGAGCATGGCTGTGTTAGAAACCATGAGCCCCCGGATTGTTCCCGTAAACTTGACTAAGCGGTGTTCCGGAAGTCTAATCATTAATCTCAGACTGATCTTTCAGGAGAAGACCATGAAATTGGAAGCATACACGCGCACAGTTATTGGGGCTTTGTTCTTCGTGCTGCTCGTCGCGGGCGCGGCGAAAAGCGCGGGGCTTGAAAGCCGTTTCGCGGATTTCAATGGCACGAAAGTTCATTACCAGACGACCGGCAAAGGCGAAGAAGCTCTGATCTTCGTTCACGGCTGGACGTGCAACGCCGACTTCTGGCGCGGTCAATCTATGGCCTTCCCCGGAATGCGCGTGGTGGCCGTCGACCTGCCGGGGCACGGGCGGAGCGAAAAACCGTCCACCGATTACACGATGAGTTATTTCGCGCGCTCGATAGAGGCCGTGATGCGAGACGCAAAGATCAAGCGCGCCGTCCTCGTCGGCCACAGCATGGGGACTCCCGTCGTGCGGCAGTTCTACCGCCTTTACCCCGAGCGTACTTCGGGCCTCGTCATCGTCGACGGCGGCCTTCGCCCCTTCGTCCCGAAAGCGCAGGCGGAGGCGTTCGCCGCGAGCCTCCGGGCAAACTATAAGGCCGTCGCTTCGCAGATGGTCAACGGCATACTGATGCCGATCAAGGACGAAAAGATTAAGGAGGAGATTCGCTCGTCGATGCTCGCGACTCCCGATTACGTCGCCGTAAGCGCGATGATGGGGATGGCGGACGATAAGATTTATGAAAGAGACCCGATCAAGGTCCCGGTCCTCGCGGTCCTCGCGAAATCTCCGTTCTGGCAGCCCGACACGGAGCAGTTCCTTCGGTCGCTCGCGCCGAACCTTGAGTTCCACATGTGGGAAGGGGTGAGCCACTTCCTGATGATGGAGAAGCCGCAGGAGTTCAACCGCACGTTGCAGGCTTTTCTGGCCAAAAACGGGCTGCTCAAGAATTAGAAAGGCGGCCTCACGAGTCTCAGACCGCGAAGGCCGCGCCGTCGTTCGCCGCGTAATGCGACTCGATGTACTCGTCCAGTATGCGGATGAAGTCGGGGACGATTGACGCGCCCTGAAGCGTGACCAGCATGCGGCCGTCCACGTAAACGGGCGCGCGAGGGTCTTCCCCCGTGCCCGGAAGCGAGATCCCGAGGTTGGCGTGCTTGGACTCGCCCGGCCCGTTCACGATGCACCCCATCACGGCGACCTTCAACTCTTCGACGCCCACGTAACTCTCCCTCCACGCGGGCATCTGCTCGCGGATGTAGTTCTGAATGTCTTCGGCCATCTCCTGAAAGAGGGTGCTGGTCGTGCGCCCGCAGCCGGGGCAGGCGGTCACGAGCGGGGAGAAGCTGCGGATTCCCATAGTCTGAAGAATCTGCTGCGCGACGATCACCTCCTCGGTCCGGTCGCCTCCCGGCCTCGGCGTGAGCGAGACACGAATCGTGTCGCCGATCCCCTCCTGCAAAGCGACCGCGAGCGCGGCGGTCGAAGCGACTATGCCTTTGCTGCCCATCCCCGCCTCGGTCAATCCTAAATGCAGAGGGTAGTCACACCGCCGCGCGAGGTCACGGTAGATCGAGATCAAGTCCTGAACCCCCGAGACCTTCGCGCTGAGGATTATCCGGTCGTGAGGCAGGCCGCACTTTTCGGCCAGCTCCGCCGATTCGAGCGCGCTGAGCACTATGGCCTCGTGCATCACTTCGGTCGCGTCTCTGGGGGCCGGCCGCGAGGCGTTCTCGTCCATCAATCGGGTGAGCAACCCCTGATCGAGCGAGCCCCAGTTGACGCCGATCCGCACGGGCTTCTCATGCTCGATGGCGGCCTCGATCATCGACTGAAAATTCCTGTCGTGGTGCTGGCCGGGGCCTACGTTGCCCGGATTGATGCGGTACTTCGCGAGCGCGCGGGCGCAATCCCTGTACTCCTTCAGGAGGATGTGCCCGTTATAATGGAAGTCCCCGACAATCGGGACGGTGACGCCGCGCTCGCCTAGCTTCTCTACGATGTGCGGCACGGCCGCCGCGGCCTGCCGGGTATTGACCGTGATGCGCACAAGCTCCGACCCGGCGCGGGCGAGCTGCTCGACCTGCTCGGCGGTCGAATCCACATCTACCGTGTCCGTATTCGTCATCGACTGAACGACGATGGGATTACAGCCCCCGACCCGCACCCCTCCGACATTGACGGCGACCGAGTGCCTTCGATTTATATTCGCCAAACACGTCTCCTTTAGGATTCAAGGCTCAAAGTGGGATTGTAGCGATTTAAGGGAGCGCGCCGCAACTTTGCGGCGCCGGGGAGTGGGACCGCGGCCGAACGGTTTACGGTTTGCGGTTGAATGCGCGACTTAGCCACCCCGAGAACCACCTCAGGGCTGTTCGAAAAAAGCCGTGTTTCGGAGGGGGCTCGTCCACCCGCGCCTGGGCCTCGGCTTCGATGGCCGTAAAGAACTGCGTGGACATCATTCTGGCCGCGCCCTGAATCATTCGCTGGCCGACGCCCGCGATGGTGCCCCCCACCTGAACGTCGCCTTTGTAACTCGCGACGGTCGCGCCGTCTTTCTCTTCCAGATCGATGTCACCCGTCCCTTTCAAAAATCCGGGCTGCCCCTTCCCATCGACCGTCATTCGGAAGTGCTCGGGCGGGCGCATATCTTCGAGCTTAACGTTCCCCGTGAACAGCCCCTTGATCGAGCCGACGCCCGCGCGCATAGTGACCGAATAGGCGTTCTCGCCCGTCTGCTCCAACCGCTCGCAGCCGGGTATGCACCGCTTCAGGACTTCGGGGTCGGTGAGAACTTGGTAAACCCGCGCCCGGTTCGCGCGAATCTCGTGTGTGCCTTCTATCTTCATAATCCCTGACCGCCGGGCGGCGAACGTGGGGAGGCCGCTCGCCCCCGACGCTCACTACGCCCTCGCGAGAGCCGCCTCGATAGCCCTGCCCGTGTGGATGCGGGCGAGGTTGCGGCGGTAATCGGCCGAGGCATAAAGGTCGCCGTTGGCGTCGATGCCATCCGTCGCATGGGCCGCCGCGGAGGCTATCGCCGCCGAGTCGAGCGCGCGGCCCGTGAGCGCCTGCTCGACCCCTTCCGCGCGGTACGCCTTGGAGCCGACGCCCGTGATCGCCACGCGCGCGTTCCGGCAGGCCCCGCCCCCGTCAAGCGTGAGGCTGACCGCCACCCCGACGACCGCGAACCCCGAGGCCGGGTGCAACACTTTCGCGTACGCATGCCCGGTCTTCTCTTCGGCGGGGGAGACCCTGATCTCGCGCAGAATCTCCCCGGGCTCAAGCGAGGTGGTGAGGAGGTCGACGAAGAAGTCCGAAGCCTTGATCGAGCGCTCGCCTTTCGAGCTCACGGCCACGATCTCCGCGTCCAGGGCGAGGGCCACGGCGGGCCAGTCGGCCGCCGGGTCCGAGTGCGCCAGGCTCCCCCCGATGGTCCCTTTATTTCGCACCTGGACGTCCCCGATCTGCGCGGCGGTCTCGGGCAGGAGGGGGCATATCTCGCGCAGGCGGTCCGAGGATTGTAGCTGGTAATGAGTCGTCATCGCGCCGATGCGAATCTGGCCGCCTTCCTCCCGGATGTAAGAGAGGTCTTTGATGCGGCCGATGTCGACGAGAATTTGGGGCATGGCGAGGCGCAGCTTCATCGCGGGGATCAGGCTGTGCCCCCCCGCGAGGACCTTGGCCTCGTCGGGGTGCTGCGCCAGAAGCGAGACCGCTTCGTCGAGGGTGGAAGCGACGACGTAATCGAATTGTGCTGGGATCATTTCGGCTCCTCTCAGTTCTGTTGATTCACGATCCGCCAGACCGCCTCCGGCCTGATCGGCATATCCAGATGGCGCACCCCGAAGGGAGAGAGGGCATCGACGACCGCGCCGACGACGGCCGGCGTAGCGCCGATGGTCCCCGCCTCGCCCACCCCCTTGACTCCCATCGGGTTGACCGGGGTGGGCGTCTCCGTGCGGTCGAGCTCAAGCCACGGGGTCGTCGAAGCCTTGGGCAGGGCGTAGTCCATCAACGTGCCGGTCACAAGCTGGCCCTGCTCGTCGTAGACGACCTCCTCGTATAGCGCCTGCCCCATCGCCTGCACGATGCCCCCATGAATCTGCCCCTCCACGAGCATGGGGTTGATGACCTTGCCGCAGTCATCGACCGCGACGTAACGGAGAAACTGCAAATCCCCGGTCTCGCGGTCGATCTCGACCACGACGATGTGCGTGCCGAACGGGAACGTGAAATTCTTCGGCTCGAAGAAGTAAGTGGCCGAAAGGCCCGGCTCCATGTCCTCGGGCAAATCCTTAGCGATGTGCGCGGCGAGCGCGATGTCCTGCAAGGAGATGTGATTCCCCTCCGTGTCCGGCTCGGGCAGAGCCCCGGCGGGCGCCTGCCCCGCCGGGAGCACCGGCTCGGGCACCTCTCCCGCGGCGGCCGCGGCTCTGGTGGCCTGTTTGGAGAAGCGGCCCTCTTTAAAGGTGACGTTCGAGACATCGGATTTCAGCAGGTGGGCGGCGATCTTCGCGGCCTTCTCTTTCAGCTTCTCGACGGCGATGTAAACGGCCGTGCCCCCGACGGCGGTCGCGCGGCTGCCGAAGGTGCCGATGCCGTATTGAACTATCGACGTGTCTCCGTGAATCACCGCCACGTCTTCGAGGGGGACGCCGAGCTGGTCGGCGACGATCTGCGCGAAGGAGGTCTCCTGCCCCTGCCCGTGAGGCGACGCGCCCGTGAGCACGGTCACTTTCCCAGTCGGCTCGACCCTGACGGTCGCGCTCTCCCACCCGCCCGCGGGCATCGCCTGCGACGGGCCGAGCGCGCAAATCTCCACGTAGGTCGAGACGCCGATGCCGATGATCTTCCCATGTTCGCGCGCTATCTTCTGTTCCTGGCGGAGCTGGTCGTAGCCTGCCATGTCGAGCGCCTTTTGCAGAGCGCCTTCGTACTCCCCGCTGTCGTAGAAGAGCCCCGTCGCGGTCTTGAAAGGGAACTCATCGGGCGAGGGGAAATTCCGCCGCCTCACTTCTACCGCGTCGAGCCCGAGCTCCGCGGCCACGAGGTCTAGCGCGCGCTCGACGACGTAGGTGGCCTCGGGCCGGCCCGCGCCCCTGTACGCGTCGGTAGACATCTTGTTGGTGAAGACGCCCGTGATGTTGATCTGGATCGCGGGGATCTTGTAGCAGCCGGACAGCATCAGCCCCGTGAGCGTCGGGATCGCGGGCGTGAGCAGTTGATGATAAGCGCCCAGGTCCGCGAACACGTTGTACCTCAGCCCGGTCACGGTGCCGTCATTTTTGCAGCCGATCTCGATGTAGCCGACCTGCCCGCGCCCGTGGATGGTCGCCTGCATGTTCTCGCGCCGCGTCTCGATCCACTTGACCGGCTTCCCCAGCTGCATCGATATCCACCCGAGCATCGCCTCTTCCGCGTAGACGTTCAGCTTGGAGCCGAAGCCGCCCCCCACTTCGGGGGTGATGACGCGCAGCTTGTTCTCGGGGATGCCGAGCATTATGGCGAGCTGAGTCCTGAGCAGGTGCGGTATCTGCGTGGAGGACCAGATGGTCAGCTCTTTTTCGCCGGGGTAGTACCGGGCGAGCACCCCGCGCCCCTCCATCGCGACGGGCGCGAGCCTCTGGTGGACGACCCTCTGCTTGATGACGTGGTCGGACGACGCGAGCGCGGCCTCGATGTCGCCCTCCCCGGCGGTGAGTTTGTAAGAGATGTTGTCGCCGTACTCTTCGTAGATTACCGGGCCGTTGTTGGCCGACTCCTCGACGTCGACGGCGGGCGGCAGCTCTTCGTAATCGACCATGATGAGGTCGAGGGCGTCGCGGGCGCTGTACTGGTCGGTCGCGACGACCGCGGCGACGGGCTGGCCGACGAAGACGGCCTTGTCTTTGGCGAGCACGCGGTAGTCGGGCACCCTCAGGCCGGGCAAAGCCCCGGCGCAGGGCACGGGCCCGACCTTTTCGACCACGTCCCTGCCGGTGTAGACGGCGACGACTCCCGGCGCGTGCTCGGCCTCGGACGTGTCGATGCCCGTGATGCGCGCGTGCGCGTACATCGAGCGCAGGAACACGACGTGAAGCGTATCCGGCAGTTTTATGTCATCGACGTAATGGCCGAGGCCCTGGATCAGGCGCGGGTCTTCGGTGCGCTTTATCCTCTTCCCAACATACTTGTCAGACATAGAATCTCCTCTCCACGCTCCGGGGTTAATCCCCTGTCGCGGCCTGAGCCGCCATCTTGCGGGCGGCGTATTCGACCGCCTCCACTATGTGCTGGTAGCCCGTGCAGCGGCAGAGATTGCCTTCGAGCGCGTGCCGTATCTCCTCGCGCGAGGGGTCGGGGTTGCGGTCGAGAAGCTGGGCCGCCGAAATGATCATGCCGGGAGTGCAGTACCCGCACTGCAAGCCGTGGCGCTCCCAGAACCCTTCCTGCACCGCGTGAAGCTCTCCGCCGCGCGCGAGCCCTTCGATGGTGGTGACGTTCGCGCCGTCGGCCTGTACCGCGAACATCGTGCAGGACTTGACCGACTGGCCGTCGATCAGCACCGTGCATGCCCCGCAGATCGAGGTCTCGCAGCCGATGTGGGTCCCGGTCAGGCCGAGCACTTCCCTGAGGTAGTGGACCAGCAAAAGGCGCGGCTCGATCTCGCTCCGGTGAGCCGTCCCGTTGACGTTGATGCTGACAGATTTTTTCATCGAGGTCACCTCGTCCGAGCTTTAATGAGAACTGTGAGTGAATATTAAAGAGCTTCTAAAGAACTTCCAAAGAATCAGGTGAGGCTGTTATACAACTCTGACGGCCGGGTTTCAAGCCGCTTCGGAAGCGAGCGCGGTCGCCCGCTCGCCGCGCATCTTTACGACGGCCTTAAAGGCGAGGAAGAGGGCCAGCAGGATCAGCGCGCCGGAAGCGACCCCGTTTATCATGTCAAGGTCGAAGCCCCCGGCTTTCCTGAAACTGCCGACGGTCAGGCTCACCAGGGACCACAGGGTTATGACGAGCACGAAGATCATCGGGAAGAGCGTGAACCAGATTCGGCGGCGGGCCTTGTAGAGCCAGACCGTGATCGAAAGCAGGGTGAGCGCGGCGAGCAACTGGTTCGACGCCCCGAACAGGGTCCAGAATCTTTGCCAGCCGCCTTCCTGCGCGAGCATCAGGATCACGAACGGGATGGCTATCGTGAGCGCCGTCCCGCCCACCGCCCCCGCGCGGCCCGGCCAGCCGAACAACTCCTGAACGATGTAGCGCCCGAGGCGCGTGCAGACGTCGAGCGTGTCGAACACGAAGGTCGAGAAGGCCATGGCCCCGAACGTCACCGCGAATCCGATATATTGGTCACCGATCAGGAGGGTGAGGAAGCGGCCTATGCCGTTGCCATAAATGATTCCGGGGCTCAGGTTCTTCCCGTCGGCCGTAGTCACCTGCGTCGCTATCATTATCGTGACGAGCGCTATCAGCGCGACGAACCCCTCGGCCAGCATCGCCCCGTAACCGACCGGGCGCATGTGAGACTCGCGGTCCACCTGCTTCGACGTGGTGCCGGAGCAGACGAGGCCGTGAAAGCCCGAGCAGGCCCCGCAGGCTATGGTCACGAACAGGAACGGGAAGAGGGCGCCCGTCATGCTCGCGCTCACGTTCCAGCTCTTGAACGCGGGCTGGCTGACCTCGTAGCCCCCGAAGAAGACCCCGATGACCCCGAGCGCGAGCACTAGGTAGAGCACGAAGCCCCCGAGGTAACCCCGCGGCTGCAGGAGCGCCCAGACCGGCACGACCGACGCGACGCAGCAGTAGGCGAGTATCAACAGCGCCCACGCTTTCGTGTCGAGGATGAGGAGGTTCGAAATCTTGGTGCCGAACCACGCGAGGGCCAGCGTGGCCGGGACGAATATGACGGTGACCAGCCAGAGTGGAGGGTCGAGGTACTTCTGCACCACGCCCATGACTACCGCGAGCAGGAGGTACATCACGCTCGCCGCCGCGACCGCCCCGCCCGGATTGAAACCCTGCATCCCCTGAAGCTCTTCGGTCCCGCCCCTGAAGCTCGCGGCCGTTATGTCCGCGAAGGCGACTATGACGTAGACGAGGGCGATCCAGATGAAGGCCATCATCGCCATGCCCGCGCGGTCTCCGAGGTGCTCGCGCGTGATGTCGGCTATCGAGCGCGCGCCGTGGCGGACGCTGGCCGTGAGGCTGCTGAAGTCATGAACGGCCCCGATCAGCACGACGCCGAAGCTGACCCACAGAAGGCACGGCAGCCACCCCCAGGTCTGGCAGGCGAGGATCGGCCCGGCTATCGGCCCGGCCGCGGCGATGGCGGAGAAGTGCTGCGCGAACAGGTAGAAGGGCCGGGTCGGGACGTAATCGACCCCGTCATTCACCTCGTTCGCGGGGGTCTTGGTCCCGTCGTCCAGCGCCAGTTGCCGCGCGAGCCACCCGCCGTAGAGGCGGTAGGCCGCGAAGAGCATGACGATAAAAGCCAAAGCGAGAAGCGGCAGGCTCAATTTCCAACCTCCGGTCCGAAATTCAACTCCGCGCGACGACTATTTCAGAGATCGTTACAGGCCCGGCGGGCCGCATACTAACACCGTGGCAACTGGCGGTTCAAGCGGGCCGCCGAGAGGACCGCTTACGAAGTCATGTCGAAGTCAGGTCGCGTTCCGTCGGCGTCCCGGCCCGCTCTTTCTCGATCCGCTTGGCCTCGTCCCACAAAGCGTCCATCTCGACATGGTCGGAGTCCGAGGGCTTTCGCCCCTGCTCGCGCAGACGGTCTTCGATGTGCCGGAAGCGGCGGCGGAACTTCCTGTTGGAGGCTTTGAGCGCGCTTTCGGGGTCGACGCCCAGGAGTCGCGCGACGTTGACCGCGACGAAGAGGAGGTCCCCGACCTCCCCGGCTATCTCCTGATGATCGGCCGACTCGCTCGCGACGGCCTCTTTCAACTCGTCGACCTCCTCGTCCAGTTTTTCGAGGACGGAGGCGACGTCGGGCCAGTCGAAATCCACGCGCGAGACCTTCGTCGTCATCTGGAAGGCTTCCATCACGGCGGGCAGCTTGGTCGAAACGCTGTCGAGCATCGACCCCTCGCCTTCGACCGCCTTGCCTTTGGCCGACAGCTCCGCGGCCTTGATCGCCTCCCAGTTCTTGAGCACCTCGCCGGACGTTTCGGCCGTATCTTCGCCGAACACGTGCGGGTGGCGGCGGATCATCTTGGAAGAGACCCGCTCGATAACGTCTTCGATAGTGAAGCGGTCCTGCTCGGTCGCGATGTCGCTGTGGAATACGACCTGGAGCAGCAGGTCTCCGAGCTCTCCGACCAGCTCCTCGTCGTTGCCTTCGTCGATGGCCTCGACGACTTCGTAAGCCTCTTCGAGCATCATCGGCTTGAGGCTTTCGTGCGTCTGTTCGCGGTCCCACGGGCACCCGCCGGGCGCCCTGAGCCGCGCGATCAACCCGACCAGCTCGTCGAACTTCTCTCCACCCATTTTCCTCGATGATTCACTCATGACTCGAATCTACATGATTGATCTCGGGTGAGCAAGGAGCGGGCAGGGTCAGTGACCAGGGTCAGTGACCAGTGGCCAGGAGTCAGCGGTCAGTGATGATAAGAGGCTATCTTTATAGAATCCCCTTCCTCCCCTGAATCCCGGCCACCGACCACTGACCCCTAACGCCGGCCCCTGCCGCCCCCCTGTCCCCTGCCGCCCCTGTTGTGCTAGCATAAGTTTTTTCAGAAGGGGTTAAAATTCTCAACGATAAGGTAATGAATATGGTGGATGAAAAAGAACCAAGCATCAAAATAACCGACCGCCGGAAATTCAACCTCGATGGCACGCCTCGCGAAACGGCCGAAGAGCCAGAGGCGGAGCAGCCCTCGGAGCCCGCGCCGCAGGCGGCCGAGCCGGCCCCCGCGCCCGGCGAGGAGGCGAAGTCGGAGAACGTTCTATCCTTTCCGGGCGAGGCCGACAGGAAGCGGCCCGACGCGCAGGCCGACGCGCCGCCGTCCCCCGAAGACCCGCGCGCGGCTGCCATGGCCGAGATGACTTCGCCCAACCCGATGTCGGGCGCGGCGGAGAAGGCTTACAACGCGGCCCGGCAAAAGGAACCGTCCAGCATCCCGGACGCTTCATTCCTGAGCCTCCTCAACATGCTCGGGGTGCAGGCGGCCATGCACCTTGGGCTCATCCAGGGGCCGGAGGGCGGCTCCGAAGCCGTCGACCTCGAAGCGGCCCGGCACATGATAGATATGCTGGGGATCGTCGAGGAAAAGACGCGCGGCAACCTCACTAAAGAGGAAGAGGCGCTGCTCGAAAATATACTCGCCGACCTCCGCATGCAGTTCGTCTCGCTTTCAAGAAGGAGATGAAGATCACCTTCCTCGGGACCGGCACATCGGTCGGCGTTCCGGCGGTTGGGTGTGATTGCGGTACCTGCCTGTCCGACGACCCGCGCGACAAGCGCCTGCGAACGTCCGTGCTTGTAGAGCAGGGGGGCCGGAACTTCATAATCGACGCATCGACCGACTTCAGGCAGCAGGCGCTCCGCGCGGGCCTGAAGCGGCTCGACGCCATCCTCTTCACCCACGCGCACGCCGACCACTGCTTCGGGCTGGATGACGCGAGGCCGATCATGTTCCGCCACGGGGCGATCCCCTGCTTCGCGACCGGCGTCACGTGGGAGGGGCTGCGCCGCATCTACTCCTACGTGTTCGAGCCCGCGCCTTACCCAGGAGTCCCGAGAGTCGTCCCCCACCGCATCGAAGGCCCGTTCAGCCTGTTCGGGCTCGACGTGGAGGCGCTCACGGTCATGCACGGGCGCCTGCCCGTCACCGCGTACAGGATCGGCCGGTTCGCCTACGTGACCGACTGCAACGTAATCCCCGACGAGACCTGCGACCGCCTGACGGGGCTCGACCTGCTGGTCATCGACGCGCTCAGGCTCAAGGCCCACCCGACGCACCTGACTCTGGGCCAGGCGCTCGGGTACATCGAAGACCTCAAGCCGAAGCGCGCTCTGCTCACCCACATATCCCATGATATAAAGCATGCGGAGACCAGCCGGGGTCTGCCCGGAGGGGTCGAGATCGCATACGACGGATTAGAGGTGGAAGCCAACTGATGAGAATCTTCCGCGACCTTGAGGGCGGCGACATCGTCACGCCGACGATCCTGACGTTCGGAGTTTTCGACGGCCTTCACCTTGCTCACCAGGAGATAATGAGCAAGGTCGCCGAAAGGTCGCGCGCCACCGGCCTGCCCGCCACCGTCGTCACCTTCGACCCGCACCCGCGCGCCGTGCTCCACAAAGAGACGGCCCCGCCCCTGCTTCAAACCTTCGAGCAGAAGATGGAAGGCATGCGGAGGCTCGGCATCGATCAGGCGGTCGTGCTCACTTTCGACCTTGAGCTCGCGCGCATGTCGGCGGACGACTTCCTGAGCCACATAATCTTCGGCCGCCTCGACGCGCGCGAGGTCTACCTCGGCCACGGCTTCGCCTTCGGCCACAACCGCGAAGGCAGGTTCGAATTACTTGAGCAGGTCGCCTCCCGGCTGAACCGCGTGGCCGGAGAGGTGCCCGAAGTCCTCGTCAGGGACCGGCGCGTCAGCTCAACCATGATCCGCCGCCTGCTCAGCGCGGGCCGCGTCAACTTCGCCCGCCGCATGCTCGGGCGGCCTTACGGCATCGAGAGCGAGGTGCTCGAAGGGAGGAGGATCGGGCGCGACCAGCTCAAGTACGCCACGGCCAATCTCAAGCCCCACAACTTCGTCATCCCGGCCAACGGCGTCTACGTGACCCTCACTCTGATCGACGGGGAGTGGAGGTGCTCGATCACAAACATCGGGCACAAGCCCACGTTCGGCGGGGAGCCTGAGATCACCGTGGAGACTCACGTGATGGATTTCGACAAGGAGATATACGGGGAGAAGATCCGCGTCCGGTTCCTGCGCAGGCTGCGGGGCGAGATCAAGTTCGAATCCGTCGACGCGCTCCGCTCGCAGATCGACCGCGACTACCGGCGCGCGCTCAGGTACTTTAATATGGGCGCTGTCCGCCGCCACTTCGATTTCAAGTGAGGCAATGTAGTCCGATGCCCGCGAAAATACGCAACGCATACGGGCGCGGTCCGGCCTTGGCTCTGACCGCCCTCCTGCTCATCGCCGCCCCAGCCACTCGGGCGTTCGCCCAGGGCCCGCCGGACCGGGACTATCTGGTCTACGTCCTCTCGGAGTCCTCGGATAAGATCAGCGTCGTCCGCTTCGGGCCGGGGGGCGGGCGGGTCGATAAAGAGTTCTCCACCGGGGCGATGCCGATAGACGTGGACGGGCCGCACGGGATAGTCTTTTCGCCCGACAAACAGTTTTATTACGTCTCGCTCGGGCACGGCAGGCCGTTCGGGGCGGTCTGGAAATATTCCTCAAAAGATGACAGGGTCGTCGGCCGCGTCACGCTCGGCCACTTCCCCGCGACCGTTGACGTGACGCGCGACGGGCAGTTCCTCTACGTCGCGAATTTCAACCTTCATGGAGACATGGTGCCGTCGTCGGTCTCAATCGTCGCGACCGATCTGATGATGGAGGTGGCGCGCGTAAAGACCTGCATTATGCCTCACGGCTCGCGGATCAACCCTCAGGGCTCCCGCCATTACTCGGTTTGCATGATGGATGACCGTCTGGTCGAGATCGACACGAGCACCTTCAAGGTATCGCGCTCGTTCGTGCTGACGCGAGGCCGCGAGAAGGGCGAGGGCGGCCCGCCCCCCGTGAACGAATCACAGAAGCATTCCGCGCACGACATGAGCGGGCACGGCGAGGAACCGCCAAAACGGAATGACCCCTCCTGCTCTCCGACATGGGCACAGCCCTCACCCGACGGCAACTCGATTTATGTGGCTTGTAACAAGTCGGACGAGATAGTCGAGATCGACGCGGCGTGGAAGGTCGCGCGACGCATGCCCGCGCGCGGGGGCGTCTACAACCTCGCGGTGACGAAAGACAACCGCCTCGTGGCGACCAACAAGCGCGACCAGTCGATCTCGGTCTTCGACCTCAGGAGCGGCCGCGAGCTTGCCCGCATCCCGACCCGCCGGAGAGTCCTTCACGGGGCGACCGTCTCCTCCGACGACCGCTACGCATTCGTCTCGGTCGAGGGGGTCGGCTCGGAGCCCGGCACGGTCGAAGTGGTCGATCTCAAATCGTTGAAGATTGTGGCCAGCATCGATGTCGCCCCGCAGGCCGCTGGCATTGAGTTCTTCAGGACCGAGCCGCCCCTGAAGTGAATCCGTGAAGCAGTGAAAGCGTAAAGCGCGGGCGACCTGATATAAAAAATTTCGCGACCTGAATCGTTTCGACAGCATTTCGCGCCTTAATAGATGAAGGCGGCAGAACAAGCCCTTAACTTAAAAGAAAGGAGCACCCTTTTATGAAAGTGAAGACTAGCGTAAAAGCCGGTCAGGGCATCAACCCTGTGCAGCACTCTGAATAGCTCGTAAAAATTATGAGGGGGCGGCACCGCCCCCTCGTTTTGAATCGGGAAAAGTTAATACCCGGTGGAGGTCGTCGAGCCTTTATCTTTCGGCTTGCCGAGCTTCACTATCCACAGGCCGGTGTTGATGTCGTTGAAGTAGATCACCCCGTTGTGCGGCTGCGCGCCCCAGGCCAGGGGGTTGTTGGAGCGAAAGCCTTCGGGAGCGCCGGTCCAGACCCGCGCTATCTCGCGCCCTTGCCTGTAGAGGTCCCCGCGCAACTCTCCCGACACGTCCAGGATGCGGCCGCCCCCGTTGTAGTAGCCCATGTACAACACGTCGTTCTCGACCCAGATGTTGTGCGACCCGGCCTCGGGGACCGGGTACTCGGCCACCTTGCGCGGCTTCGATATGTCAGACACGTCGATGACGTGAACGATGCCGCGGGTCGCGAAGCGGTCTTTGGAGAGGATGTCATAGTCGCCCGGCAGCACTTCGTCGCCCACGAAGACGTAATTTTTATAGCGGAAGACCGTGTGAGTCCCGGCCGTCCACCCGTTCCCATACAGCTCGTGGTGATTGAATCTCAACTGGCTCACGAGCTGCGGGCTCTCCGGCTTGCCGCCTTTCATGCCGTTGCCCACGTCGAGGATGACGAGGCCGTCCCTCCAGTACGCGAGGTAAGCCAGCCCGTCCTTCACCTGAACGTCGTGCAGGTAGCGGCCGCTCATGTTCTGCCCCCCGAAGGAGACGAAGGGCTGCGCGACGGAGTTCTCGACCTGCCACCGCGCGACCTCTTTCGGCGCCTTCACGTCTTTGAAGTCGATGACGCGGAGCGAGCCCGTCGCGTCATCGGTGAGGTAGACGTAGTGCTTGTCCACGAAGGCGCTGTGGACGCCGCCCGTCACCGTCTCCGTGTACTCAGAGACCATCTTCGGGTGCGCGGGGTCGGAAGTGTCGAAGAACGTTATGCCGTTCCTGCGATCCGCCGCCCCCTCTTTCGAGATCACCAGGACGCGCCCGTCCGAGGTCGTGCTTATGTCGTTGATGAGCCTCGCGTCGATGTCTAGCGTCTCCGTCAGCTTGGGGCTTGCCGGGTTCGAGATGTCATAAACGCGCACCTCGTCCGCGATGGTCGACAGGTAGGCGTAATTTCCGATGATCCACTGTTCAGCCGTTTGAATGTCCTCGTTCGCCCCATCCTTGAGCGTCGCGCGGCCGACGACCTCGACCTCCCGCTCGACGTTGCGCGGCGAGACGACCACCGAGGCCACGGCCGAGCGCTCCCCGCTGGCGGCCGTGATGACATAGGTGCCGGGCCTTTCGGCGACGAAGCCGCCGTCCGATTCGATCATCGCCCCTTCGCCGCTCACGGCCCATCGCACGGAAGGGTTTTCGACTCTCGCGCCCGCCTCGTCCGACGCCTTCACCGTAAAACGGACCACGTCTCCCGCGCGCGCTTTAACGGAGCCGGGCTCGACCGAGAGGCTGCGCACGGGGTTGGCGACGACCGTGATAGAGATCGTTGTAGAGACGGGGCCTGCCGACGCGCGCACGTTCGTGCTCC
The DNA here is from genome assembly GCA_035634255.1 of Blastocatellia bacterium. GTDB lineage: Bacteria > Acidobacteriota > Blastocatellia > UBA7656 > UBA7656 > DATLMR01. The sequence continues at coordinate 41,741 of DASQDI010000008.1, read as the reverse complement.
CCGGCCTGATGCCCCTCAGCATTCCCGCCGCGTCGACCGTGACTATTGACGGGTCCTCCGACGACCACTCTACCGGAATGTCTGAGCGCGGGTCGCCGTTCGACGAGAAGGCCCCGGCCTCAAGCTCCGAGACGCCCCCGACAACGAGCGGCGCGGGCGGGGGCGCGATCACCACGCGGGCGACCGGCGCGGGCTTAATGACGACCGGCGCGTAGCCCGTGGCCCCGCCGACCATCGCGCCCACTCGGGTCTCTCCCGGCGAGTAAAAAGTCGCCAGCCCGTTTTCGTCTATGCCCACCAGATCGGATGGCCCCGCCAACCAGGCCGAAGGTTTCAGGTCCACGGGATTGCCCGACTGGTCGCGCCCAACCGCTTTGAACTGGACCTTCTGGCCGACCACCACCTCGACGTTCGCGGGCGTGATCTCGACCGTCCTCACGGTCACGACCTGCCCCGCGAGGGCCGCCGGGCCGGAGCAAACGAGGGCCGCCGATAACAGCAGGGCCAGGAACAACAGGAACGACCTGAAAAACCTTCTCATGCAATCCCCTCCAAACTTTTTTTATTACAGGATGTGTCCGCAATTCTAGACCCGGAACCGCAATACTGCAAACCGGCGGGCGGCGACGAGATGCGCGACGGGCGCGCTTGAAAGCCACTTGAAATAGTAGTAATGTTCCCGCCGCACAGCTTTAAAGGGGACGTGAATTAATTGGCTCGTTACGTCCGAAAGAGATCACAAGAAGGAGATCGCCATACGTGTCAACTCTGAAAGAACTGTTTGACCTCTCGGGGAGGGTGGCCCTCGTGACGGGCGGTTCAAGGGGTCTGGGGCAGGAGATGGCCGAAGGGCTGGCCGAGGCCGGCGCGTCCCTGATGCTGCTCGCGCGGCGCGAGCAATGGCTCACGCCGACGGTCGATGAATTCCGGGCGCGCGGGTTCAGGTGCGAGGGGATGATCTGCGATGTCTCGAAACCCGGAGACGTTCAGGAGACGGTAGACAGAACTATTCAGACTTATGGGCGGATAGACATCCTCGTCAACAACGCGGGCATAACCTGGGGCGCGCCCGCCGAAGAGATGCCGCTCGACAAATGGAATCAGGTGCTCGAAGTGAACCTGACGGGCGCATTCCTCTTCTCCCAGCGCGTGGGGAAGGAGATGCTCAAGCGCAGGTCGGGCTCGATCATCAACGTGGCGTCGGTCGCGGGGCTGAAGGGCTCGACCGAAGCCGGGCAGCACATCGTCGGTTACGTGGCGGCAAAGGGCGGGCTGATCGCGATAACGCGCGAGCTAGCGGCGAAGTGGGCGCGGCGCGGCGTCCGCGTGAACGCAATCGCGCCGGGATTCTTCCCTTCGCGCATGACCGAAAGGGTGCTTGAAGCCGCGCAGGAACACATCGAGGCGTCGATCCCCATGGGCCGCGTCGGCCGCGAGGGAGAGTTGAAAGGCGTCGCGGTATTCCTCGCGAGCGAAGCTTCCAGCTACATAACCGGCCACACGGTAGTCGTGGACGGCGGCGGCACCATCTCTTAGTAGTGAGCTCTTAGTAATGAGTTCTCGGTAACGGATGCCCGCGCTCCCGGAAAACCGTCTCTCTTTATGAAGAAAATCACCTCGTTATTATTCGCGCTCTTCCTGCTCATCCTCTGCCAACAGGCGGAGGGCGGGCAAAGCAGGCTGGCCGCGGGGGCCGGCAAGGCGGACATCACGCCGCCCATCGGGACTCCGCTAGCCGGGTACGGGGCGAGACTCGGCAGGCCGTCGACGGGCGTGCACGACCCGACCGAAGCCCGCGCGCTCGTAATCGACACGGGCGAGAGCAAGATCGCTCTGGTGAGCGTCGATCACCTTGGCTTCGATCACGGCATGGTCACGCGCATACGGTCGATGGCCTCGGCGGCCACGGGGATCCTCCCCGAGCGAATCTTCGTTATGTCCTCGCACACGCACGCGGGCGGGGGCGCGTACCTCGAAATATTCCCCGCCCTCGCCGGCCGGTTCGACGGGCAGATCCGCTCGCGTTACGAAGAGGGCGCGGTCCGGGCCATCGTCGCCGCGAACAAGAGCCTTCAGCCCGCCCGCATCGCCATCGGCGCGGGCGAGGCGCGCGGCATCTCGCGCTTCAGGTCGAGCTGGCCCCCCGATGGGCCCGTCGACCCCGAGGTCGGGGTCATCCGCGTCGACTCGGCGGCGACGGGTAGGCCGCTCGCCGTGCTGATGAACTTCGCCGCTCACCCGACCGTGCTGGGCGCGAAGAATTTCGAATTCTCGGCGGACTTCGTCGGCTACGCGCGCAGCGCTCTCGAAGGCATGATGGGCGGGGGCATGATGGCGATCTTTGCCAACGGCGCGCAGGGCACGATAGCGCCCCGCCCCTTCAACGGCAAAGACGACTGGGAGCGGGCCGAAAACGTCGGCAGGATTCTCGCCGCCGAAGTCTTCAAGGTGGCCCTGATGCTGAGCCCGCGCGAGGCCGTCGAGATCAAGCTCGTCCGCACCCCCCTCTCCGTCAAGCCGCAGCCGCCCACGACGTTCCCGGCGGGCGTCCCCTTCCCGCCCGCCTACGACACGGAGGTCGGCGTGATCTCTTTCGACAACCGATTCGCCTTCGTGACCATACCGGGCGAGTTGAGCAGCGTCCTCAACGTTCAGGTCAAAGAGCGCGGGCGGCTGCTGGGCTTTGAAAAGACTTTCCTTCTCGGCCTCACGAACGACGCGCTCGGCTACATCATCTCCGAAGACGAGTACCGGCATAAGACCTACGAGTCCACGATCTCGCTTTTCGGGCCGCATTTCGGCAGCCTCATAGTGAACGAAGCATTCCAGGCCCTTGAAAAGATTCGCCCGGTCGAAAAGAAATAGATAAAGTGATCCTATGAATATCAGGAGCTGCGTTCTTGTGATCAAGGAGACCGCTTTGGCTCAGAGCCGTCTCGCTGAAAAGCTCGCGCGCCGGGGGGACATGACCGCGCACAGGCTCGTCCACGCGCACGACGAGCACCACCGCACGGTCGACGCGGTTCGCAAGGCGCTCGAAGAGCGAGGCATAGAATTCACCGAGACGACGCCCGGCCGATTCAGGGAGGGGGTGAAGCGGAAGATCGCCGCCTCCGACCTGACCGTGAGCGTGGGGGGGGACGGCACCGCGCTCGCCTCTTCCCACTACGTCCGGGACGGGTTGATAATCGGGGTGAACTCCGCCCCGCGCGACAGCGTCGGCCATTTCTGCTCGACCGACAGGCGGGGCTTCCCGGAAATGCTCGGAGAGATTCTCGACTCGCGCCTGAAGCCGCTCCGGCTCGCGCGGCTTGAGGTGTCGCTCGACGACGAGCCCCTCCCCGAGCTCGCCTTGAACGACGTGCTGATAGCGCACTCCCTGCCCGCCGCGACGACCAGATACATAATTCAGATAGGGGGCGAGCGCGAAGAGCATCGCAGCTCGGGCGTGTGGGTGTCGACGGCGGCGGGCTCTACCGCCGGGATAAGGTCGGCGGGCGGGAAGGTCCTGCCTTTGAGGTCGCGCCGGTTTCAATACCTCGTCCGCGAGCTGTACAGGCAGGCGGGCAAGAGCTACACGCTGAAGCGCGGGATCCTTGAGAGCGACCGGCAATTAATCATCGCGTCGAAGATGCCGGAAGGCCGGCTCTACCTCGACGGCGCGCGCACCACTTACGACTTCCCATTCGGCACGCGGGCGAAGGTTGAGGTCTCGCGGTTCGACCTCAACCTATTCATGAAGCCTCGGGAATAGCCCCGATCACTGGTTCGTAAAGGTGACTGACTCGGACCGCTTGTCAGTGCTCGGCGAGTACACGGTGATGGTGACCTCGACGCCCGCGGGGAGCAGCGCGCTTATATCGCCCTTGCTCACCACGCGAGTCGTGATGCCGTTGGGCAACGCATAATCGGCCGGGTATTTCATCCGAGGCACCGCCGTCCCGTTGATCTCGATCACCGAGTCGCCCGTCAGGAAATTCGCCCCGTCGATTATGAGGCTCCCTTTGTTCTTCTTGTAGGTGAGCCCCGTGATCAGGGGCTCCCGGTCGTGCTCGTCAATCGTGAGCGCTTCGATGGCTGCTTTCAGGTCCGGGCGCGGGCCGATGCGCTGGCGAAGATTCCCCTGCTGGGGCGAGCCGGTCGAGACGAGCAGTTGCCTGAGCTGCGCGGGCGTGAGAGGGTCGAGGCCGCGTTCCTTGACGATGCTCTGAAGCACGGCGGCCGCGCCGGCGACCATAGCGGCGGCGGCCGAAGTAGCGCCGAAGATGTCCGTGTAGATGTTGTTCGGCCCCTGCTCCTGCCGCAAAGGCCCATAGCCGCAGGTCGTGACGAAGCGGCCCCACCCCTGCACGTCCACGCGCGACCCGTAGTTCGATTCGTCGGTCCTGGTGCGGTCGGGGCCGGGGCCGTAGACGCCGCCCTCCGGGTGCCCCGCGCCGACGATTATCGCTCCCGAGTCCCGCACCCGGCGGTCGAACACGCCTTTGTAGATGGGGTCGTCGAGGTTCTCGAAACCGTTCCCGGCGGGCTCGACCACGATGATGCCTTTCGAGGTCGCGGCTTTTATGGCGTCGAAGACCGGGTTCTCGAATTCGATGGGGAGTAGACCTCTGCCCACGAGCCCGTCGAACCTGGGCCCCGCGAGCGACTGCTGCTCTATCAGCATGATGTCGCCGGGGCTGAGCCGCTTCGTGGCAGTCTTGATGGCCTCGGCTATTTTCAAAGTCGTGCCTTCGGCCACGGGGTTGATGAGCCCGATCTGCGCGCGGTGCGCGATGCCCGTCACGCCCACCCCGTCGGGGGCCGCGACGAGCTCCCCGAGCACGGCCGTCCCGTGGTCCATGTTGAACTGCGGCTGGGGGTCCACCCCCCTCACCAGCATGAAGGCATTCGAGGTCGCTTCTACCAGGTCGTTGTGGTTGAGGTTCCAGTTGACCTCTATGTCGATGATCTTCACGTTTTCGCCCCGCCCTCCGGGGAGCGTCCACGCATGGCGCACGTCCATCCCGAGGGGCGCGGGGTCGAGGTAGCCTTGAAAGACCTCAAGCTCGCGAGGCTCCGACACCTCGTCATCAGCGCGCGCCCCGGCCGCCTGTGAAGGGAGAGCAGGATTCAAAGGGAAATTAAATGCGCCAAGGGCAAGCGTGACGAGAATGGCAAGAGCGGCTTTCAATCTTTCAATACCCCCAATTCACATGTTTTAATGAGGCTCCACTTGACCGACGGGGGAACTACGCGTCGTTTGAGATTTTAGGTGCGCGCACGAGCCACTGTCAAGAATAGCCCCCTCCCCGGAGCGCGGCGCGGGCGGATAATCGGCAACACGGTTCGAACTTTCAAAAGAAGCCGGTCGTAACTCAAAGCGCGGGTCGAGAGCACAAATCCGATTTTCTAACTTGAGCCGGTGAAAATTCCGAGAGGCGAGGGCCTGCGATATTGAAAGGAGAGCAGACATTATGGGCTTTTTCGAATTGATTATTGGGATCGTGGTTATCATCTTCGACATAATCGCGATAACCAATGTGCTGAACTCGAATCGGGATACGCTCACCAAGCTGGTCTTGATCGTGTTGATCATCTTCTTCCCCTGCATCGGCGCGGGCGTTTACCTGCTGGTCTTTCGCGACAAGGGGTACGCTTAAGGCAGTGGCCGGGGGTCAGGAGTTAGGAGTCAGGGGGTGATAAGAGACTCTCTTTATACCCCCTTCTCTCCCTGACTCCTGACCGCGCCGCGCGAAGCGCATCATGCGCCATCACTGACCACCTGCCCCTGCCCGCAAAACTCTCTTAAGAAAATCCTCTGACCACCCCGGCCCCCTGGCCGCGACCGCCGATCCCCGCTAATATTACTGGACCCCGGAGGAGGTGTATGAGAAGAGTCGCCATACTGTTATCGTTTGCCGCCCTGCTCGCCATGCCGCTTTTGCTCGGAGCCGGGGCGAACTCGCCCATGCCCGAGGTCTTCGTCGTCAACACCGCGGCCGACCACGACGACGGAAGCTGTGACAGCTCCGACTGCACTTTGCGCGAGGCCATCAGCGCCTCCAACGCCAACCCCGGAGTAGACCATATCCATTTCAGCATCCCGGGGACGACGGTTCACACGATAACGCCGGGGGCCGAACTGCCGGAGATCACCGATCCGGTGATCATAGACGGGTCGTCCCAGCCGGGATTCGCGGGCGCGCCTCGCGTAGAGGTCGCGGGGTCCGCCGCCTCGTCGCGGGCCCGAGGGCTATTCATCTCGGCGGGCGGGAGCACGATAAAACACCTCGCCATAAATCGATTCTCGTCCGCGCAGATTATGTTGAGCGCCAACGGCGGCAACGTGATTCAGGGGAATAACCTAGGGACGGACCCGACGGGCACGGTCGATTACGGCGGGTCAATCGGCAACGACTCTTCCCACGGGCTGGTCATTGAAGGCTCGTCCGCCAACCTGGTCGGAGGCCCCGACCGGGGCGACGGGAATATAATCGCGTTCAACACCTCCGCCGGAGTCCTCATAACCGGCGGCGGGAGCGTGGGGAATGCCATCCTCTCTAATTCGATCCACTCGAACGGCGGCCTCGGAATAGACCTGAGCGAGACGGCCTCGGGCGGCCCGCCCGACGGGGTTACGCCCAACGAAGGCTGCGACGGCGACGAAGGCCCCAACAGGCTCCAGAATTTCCCCGAGCTAACCTCCGCGCGCACCAACGGAGTCACCATAACCATCAGCGGCGTGTTGCCGGGCACGGCCGCGACCACTCATACGATCCAGTTCTTCTCCAGCGACGAATTCGACTTCACGGGCTTCGGCGAAGGCCGCACGTTCCTCGGCTCGACCACCGCGGCCGATGACAAGGAGCACCCGTGCTTCATCGAGTACGAGGTCACTCTCCCCTTCTTCGCCTTCACCGGGCAGGTCATAACCGCCACGGCGACGGACCCGGACGGCAACACGTCTGAGTTCGCCAGGTACCTCGAAATAGTCGAAGAATCGACATTCGACTCATGCATTCAGGACGGCAGCAACGGAAGCGTTTTACTGTTCGACTCGGAGACAGGTGACTATCAGTTCTCCGATTGTGACGGGTTCCTGTTGAGCGGCAGGGGCACGTTAGCCCGGAGGGGCGGGACCATAACTCTGCAACACAACGCGCCCGACCGCAGGATTTCCGCCCGGCTCGACGGCGCGGTCAGGCGCGCGACCGCGTCCGTCCAATCCTTCGCGCACGCGAAGAGCTTCGCCCTCGTCGATAAGAACACGGGCGACAACACCTGTGCCTGCTCGGAGGAGTAGTCTTCGGCCTCTTACCGTCCGAGGACTACTCGTAACGCAACGCGACCATAGGGTCGACTCTGGCGGCCCTGCGCGCGGGGACGTAGCTGGCGAGCAGGGCCACGGCGGCGAGCAGCAGGGGGATCAGTATGAAGGTGAGCGGGTCTCTGGCGCTCACCCCATAAAGCAAGCTCGACATCAGCCGCGTCACCAGGAAGGCGCCCGCGAGCCCGATGCCGATCCCCAGAAGCGCGAGGATCAACCCCTGCCTGACTACCAGCCTGAGCACGTCCCCCGTCTGCGCCCCGAGGGCTATCCTGATGCCGATCTCCTGCGTGCGCTGCGTGACCGCATACGACATCACCCCGTAGATTCCGAGCACCGCCAGCGTGAGGGCCACCGCGCCGAAGACCGCGAAGATCACGAGGCTGAAGCGGCGCGAATCGAGCGACGATGAGAAGACCTCTTCGAGCGTCCGGAAGGTGGTCGGCAGCTCGGGGTTGAGCGACCCTACGGCCTGCCGCATGGCGGGAGTGAGTGTGGCGGCTCCCGCGTGCGCGCGGGCGACAATCGAGACGTCAGACGACTGGGGCCTCTGCATGGCGTAAGCGTACACGGTCGGGCTGAAAGAATTGTCGAGGCCGCGGTCCAGCACGTCGCCCACGACCCCGACTACTGTCAGCAGGCGCATATCCCCGTCCATGTTGCCGAACTGAATGCGCTTGCCTATCGGGTCCTCGTCGGGCCAGTACCTTTGCGCGAGCGACTGGCTGATGACGGCGGAGGGCGGCGACTCCGGCCTGTCGTTCTGGTCGAAGAGGCGCCCGCGAAGCACGGGTATCTCCATCGCCGCGAAGTAGCCCGGAGTCACGAGCCTGTACTCGGCGTAGCCGGTCTTCGACGGGTCGTTGCCGATGAAGAAGGTCCCGCTGCTCGCCGCCCCGCTCATCGGCAGCCTGTTGATGCTGCCGACCGCCGTAACTCCCGGAAGCTGGCCGACCCGCTCGATCAACTGCTCGTGAAAGAGCAGCTGCCGCTTCTGCTGCTCGTTGTGAACGGAGCCGGTCGGAGGGTCTTCGGGCGCTACTCCCTTCTCGATCAGTTGCCTGTAAGCGAGCATGAACTTCTTCATGCCCTCGGGGTCTTCGTAACGAGGCAGAGACAGGTCCATCACCACCGCGCTCTCGGGCCGGAAGCCGGGGTCGTTCTGAAGCAGGCGGTAGAAGCTCTTTATGAGCAGGCCCGCGCAAATCAGGAGTATGAGGGTGAGGGCCATCTGGGAGACTACCAGCAGGCTCCTCATGCGGTTGCTGTCCCGGCTCGCGCCCTGCCCGCGCCCCGAGTCCTTTATGCCGGATTGCAGGTCCTCCCTCGAAAGGCGCATCACCGGAATTATGCCGAGCACTATGGCGATCAGCAGCGAGAGCCCGAGCGTGAAGGCGAAGGCGCGAGCGTCCACCCCGATCTCGTCGACCCTCGGCATGGCCGACTGATTCAGGCTTATCAGGAGGCTCACTCCCCAGTACGAGAGCACCCCCCCGAGGGCCGCCGCCGGCAGGGCGACGAAGAGGTTCTCCGCGATGAACTGCTGCGCGAGGCGCGAGCGCGTGGCCCCGAGCGCGGCGCGAACCGTGAGCTCCTTCCGCCGCGCGGTGGCCCGGGCCAGGAGCAGGTTGGCGACGTTCGAGCAGGCCACGAGGAGCAGGAAGGCGACGGCCCCGAGTATGATCAGCAGCGCGTACCTCACGTTCCCGACCATGTACTCCTGAAGCGGGATCAGGGCGAAATCGACCGCGTCCATGTCCTTGCCGTGCTCCTGCTTGAGCTGCTTCGCGACGGAGCTGGCGTCCGCGCGCGCCGCCTCAAGCGAGGTGCCGGGCCCGAGGCGCGCGACCACGCTCCAGTTGTGGCCCGACCTGGATATCTGGGGAGGCGAAAGCTCGCGGGCGATCCACATCTCGGCCTTCTGGGGGAAGTTGAAGCCCGGCGGCATGACGCCGATTACGGTAAAGCTCCGGGTGTTGATCCTGAAAGTCCTGCCCGATATATCGGTGGCCGCGCCGAACAGCCGCTGCCACAGGCCGTAGCCGATCACAGCGACGGGGTCCGCCCCTTGCCGGCTCTCTTCGGGGGTGAAGGCGCGGCCGAGAAAGGGCTGGACGCCCATCACCCGGAAGAAGTCGCCCGAGACCCACGAGACGCGGACGCGGGCAGGCTCGCTTCCGCCCACTATATTCACCTGCCCCCCGGAATATTGGGCGACCGCTTCGAGGCTGCGGCTGCGCTCGCGGAGGTCGAGGAAGTTCGGCTCCGCGACCGCCATCTGCGAGCCCTTGTCGCTGACCTCTCTCATCTGCACGAGGCGGTCGGGCTCGGGGTACGGGAGCGCGCGGAGCAGGACCCCGTCCACGATGCTGAATATCGCCGTGCATGCCCCGATGCCGAGCGCGAGCGTTAAGACCGCGATGGCGGCGAAGCCGGGGTTCTTCAAGAGAATTCGGTAACTGAACCGAAGGTCCAGCATGAGAGCTTCCATGGAGTCCTCCTAATCGAGATGGTCCGGAGAACTGTTAGTGGCCGGAAAGACGGAAAGGTTTCACCGGCCCCGCCGCCGGGCGGGCGAGGGCCGACTATGGTTGCTTCACCGGCCGCGCGGTCGTCACTTCCTCGACCGAGGTCGTGAACCGCTTATGCTCGCTGAAGACGTTGATGACGTCGTAATAGTACCGCCCGAAGACGAAGCCGTAGGTGTTGGTATTCAACTGTATCTTCTTCGGGAGCCAGACCCCGTCGGGGAGGCGGGTCTGCTCGTAAAATACCGCCGGCCCCTTGCCCGCGGCCGCGTAGCCCTTGCTGATGCTCCTCATGGATTCGTTGCCGGACAGAGGCCATACCTCGATGCGCGCGGCGATCTTATCCTCGGCGTCGATCCAGATGATCCCTCCGAGCTTTTCCATGTACCTCTCGTCGGCCTCGAAAGAGACGCCGCCGCGCGGCCTGAAATCAAGCGCGACCATCCTGCGCCCGTTCAGCTCTTCGTACCTCGGCGCTTCGAAAATGTTGAAAAGCAGGACCGAAAGGGGCGTGAATTTAAGCTTGCGCTCCGTCGCCTCGCCCGGAATCGTGAGGGTGAAATACGTGCCAATCGGGGTTATGCCCGCGCACCCCGCTTTGAAACTCGGGGACTCGTTCCCCGCGTTTTTGGCCTCCCTCTCCTCTTTCTCCAGCTTCTCGCCCGCCCGCAGCCGCTCCTTCTCAAGTTGTTTGGGCGAAATGGCCTTGCCATTTTTGCTGACGAGTATCGGTATCTGATAGGTGAGCTGGCCCGGCTTTACCGGGGGCGCATAGACCTCATAAAGTTCCGTCTGTATCTCCGGCGCGCCCCGGTCATGTTTCCGGTATCGCGTCGTTTCGAACAGGTACGTGTACTCGGTAATCAGCTTGCCGGTCCCTTTGCAAAAGCATTCCGTCAACAGCGCGCCCAGGTTCGAAAAATCGATTGCCTTCGACCCGGCCGTCGAGGGAGTAGTGGCGGCCGGCCCGCCCGTCGATTGCGCAGCGACGCGAGAGGCCGGGCATGCCAGCAGGATAATGGCGCACAGGATTGTGAAGACCCGGTTTTTCATACGAAGAGCCGTCGGGCTTATTAATATTTGATTCCGGGAAGTCTATTAAGGTCTGAAAAAAGTTGCGGCCGGGCGCGCGACAAAATCACTTTCGAGATCCGTCACGCGCCCGGCCGCCTTCCGATCCCGACTACGTCAGAAGGTCTTGAGGTACTCGATCAGAGCGCGCTTGTCCTCGTCGCTCAGTCCGGGCTCTTCCTTGAAGTGGCCGGTGCCGAAGTAGTGGCCGCGGTTGACCACGTAGTCCGGGCACTTGCTGAGGGCCATCATCCGGTCCACGAGATTCGCGAAGACCCTGCGCGCGTCGTCGTCGCTCGGGTTATCGCCGAGGGCCTTCAGGTCGCGCTTGATCGCGAGCGCGAGGTCGAGCAGGCGGGCGTCATGCCCGATGCGGCCTGAGAGGTCCGAATCATCCTCAAGTATGTTCAGGCTCGCGAGCAGATTGACGGGAGTCCCCGGCGGGATCGGCCCGATCTCGACCCCCCCCTCGCCGAAGAGGCTCGGGAAGAGGCTCTCGCCCCAGCCCAGAAGCCCCCTCAGGTTATTGGGCACGTAGCCGTAGGGCACGCGCAGGTAAGACCTGGCCGTGGTGCGGTCGATGACGCCGGGGATCTTGTCGCCGAGCACCGGGTCTTTATCGCGCCTCTCGGGCCAAAGCAACTGCTCGATTGAATTCATGAACGAGTCCATCCGCGCTTCGACCGACGGGCTCGGGTTAAACTTGCCCACGGTGTTGTTGAGCAGGAACGGGGCCGTGGACCACAGGCTGATGAGCGACGCGGGGCGCGTGTAGCCGCGCCCTCCGGCGGGCATCGGGAACTGCTGAGGCTCGCCGGTGACGGGGTGGTAGACGGTGATCTCCCCGACCGACGGCAGCTCCTTGTACGTCTCGGACGAGAAATTGTCCCAGATGTTATTCCTGATCGCGTTGGTCGCGAGCGGGCTGCATGCGTTGGTCTGGAGCAGGGTCACGGGCACGCGGTGCTCGGCCGAGAGGTAATTGTTTTCGAGGAAGTCGGGCGCGGCGACGATGGCGCGCATCTTCGACTTGAAGTCCTCGGTCTTGGTCCACGCCCAGTACTTGTTCCAGCAGTCGAGGTAGTCGGGTCCGGCGCAGCCTCCGGGGTCGAGGCCGGGGGCGGGGGTGGGCAGCTTGCTCGAATGGCAGCGCGCGCAGTTCTCCGCGAAGACGACCTTGCCGCGTTCGAGCACCGCCGTGTCCTTCGTGAGGTAAGCCTCGCCGCCGGGCGCGTCCTTCAGCTTGTGCGGCGTGGCGCTCTTTAAGAAGAAGAGGGCCATGTCCGGCGTCTGCGCTTCGGTCGCCTCCCAGTAGCTTGAATTCCTGCGGGCCACGTCGATCTCAATCGCGGTGGTCGGCTTACCCCCGACGAGCGGGTTGAAGTGCAGCAGCCACTCCTCGCTGAAGAGGCCGATGTTGAGGTAGACCCTGTTCAAAGCCCCCAGAGCGCCCACGGAATCGGAGCCGTCTTTGAGCACGCGCGGCGTGTAGACGGTCGCGGGCGGGGTGAAGAACTGCGCGAGGGGAGAGTCCGCGGGGACGTAATCGTTAAACTGCTTGTTATTGGCGCTGCCGCCGGCCAGAGTCTCCTTGCCGAAGCGCTTCGCCTGTTCGAGGCGCGGCCCGAGGCTGTAGATCGCGTTCATCGTCCTCGGGTTATTGATGTTGTCCGTGGAGACGAGCGAAGTGTCGAGGGCGCCGGGGCGGGAGGTGTGGAACATCTGGAATATGTAGTTAGACGGGTCCGCCTGCCAGTCGAATATGCGGTCGATCCAGAAATATTGAGCGCCGACGTTGGAGGTGAGGTTCTCCCACCCGGGGTTCTCGGGGTCGGCGGGCGGGTTGATCGGGCTCGGGCCGACGTGACAGAAGCCGCACGACATGCCGACCCTGTAGGGGCGGATCAGGTCCTTGTCGTTGTAGTAGCTCGGGTCCGTGTAGAAACGCTCGGGGTCCCACTTCTTCGCCGCGGCCTCGTCGAAATCGGGGTTCGGGAACAGGCGCAGGCCGACTATGCCGGTCGCCCACCCGTAGTAAGAGCCGACGGGCATGTTCTTGCCTCGGGACCCGACCTGCACGCCGGGGTACTTGGAGTCGTTCTCGAACGGGTCGGGGGGCGCGCCGGCGGACCTCTTGTCGAGCCACAGCCCGAAGCGCTCGGGGTCCGGCCCCGTCGCCTTCTCGAAGCCCGGCTCGTTGACCAGCCCCAGGTAATTCCACCGATTGTCCCGGCTGAACTTCAGGCTCGGGTGGGACGAGAGCGTCTTAATAAAATCGAGAGCGCCGAAGCTGGACGCGGATATGCGGTCCCAGAACCGGTCGTTGCCCCCGGTCCAGACGATCCAGGTGTTACGGCCTTTGACCTCCTCGGTCGTCAACTGGATGCCTCCGTCCATGGCGCGGAAGTAGTCTTCATCGGCGGCGGGGAAAGAGTCCGGGGCGCGGTTGGCAACCCTCGCCTCATCGAGCACGGTGCCGGGCTGCGGCCCCTCCTTCCTACAGCCTGACGTTATGATCAGGGATACGGACACCGCGACGAACGCGGACAAGACAATAAACTTGAGCAAGGTCTTCTTCATAGGGCTCACTCCTACGAGTCTTCGCAGACTCTGAGGTCGGGCAATTCTGCCGGGAAAACGCGAGTGCCAAAGCCCTCCACGATGCGGGTTGAAGTTGATCTGCACTGAACGAACCGATCTCAGCGATGCACGTGGAAGTGCCAACCCGAAGGCCGTGGCGCAAAATTCTGCTCTTAGCTCGACTCCCGATCCAGGCGCGAGCCCGGCCGGGCGTAGTCATTGCTGATCCTGTCAAACTCCGCTTGATCTATTTACGACGAGGCCGCCTGCTTCTTCTCACACGAGAAATGTACGCAGGATAACCCAGAAAGAAAGTCCTGTCCATCAGTTTGAGCGATCTTCGTCCCGGCGATAAAGCAGGCGATAAAGGCCGCCGCCCGCGTCCGGGCTTCCCCCCCGCCCGGCCTCAGTGCCCCATGCAGGCCGACGTGACGTTCACGTCTTTGTAGGGCTGTATGCTCCCCGAAGCGAAGCCCGCGCTGACCGACGCCCAGACGAACTCCGACGGGCACGGCACCTCCTGAGTGTCCGGCACCCTGGTCACCGTGAGCACGTTGCGCTGGACGAAGGCGTTGAGCATGCCGCTGACGGCTATGCCGCTGACGGCGCGCGCGTTGAGCGTCCCGGTCGTGTTGTCCGTGAACGAAGCGCCCCTGCCGAGGGCCGCGTTGGGCGCGAACCACGGCCGGGTGCCGATGGCCAGGGCTATGTCGAAATGGGTGTTCGGGCCCGTCCATAAAAGGTTCCTCTCGACGACCGAGCCCGTGAAGTCCGGCCTCAGCGTCTGGCCCTGAAGCGGGTCGGCGGCGTACGCCCCGTAGGCGGAATTCCCCGCGCTCAGGACGACATTGTTGCGGACCTTCGACGCCTGAATCGCCGGGAGAGCCTCGTAGATTATTATCCCCACGTCGGTCGCGTCCACGACCTGATTCTCCTGTATGAGCGTGTTCTCGCACGAGGAGCTGATCCCGTCCGCGTACATGTTGTTGGTGTGGATGCTCGAATAGGACGTGACGAGGTTGTGATGAATCGACATGTTGGCGCACGGCCTCGCGTCCGGGTTCTCGTCCGCGTCGCCGGCCCCGAGGGCGCGGATGCCCGTGAAGCCCGCGGTGTCCGAGATCTTGCAATCCGAAACGATGCTGCCCGCGCCCCCGAGCATGACCACGTTTATCGAAGCCGGGTTGTAGGTTACCTGCGCGCGCGCGCCATCGACCCATACCGCCTTGAGCTTCGCGCCGGGGAACATCCTGATGACCGGGCCGACATAATTCCTCGCGCGCACGAGCCGCCCCAGCATCGCGTAGCCGGAAGGCGACGGCGCGGGAGTGGTGCTCAGGGTCACGCCCGCTTTCAGGTTGACGGGCCCGGTGACTTCGACGAGTGCCTTCTGCGCGAGCCACACCGTGCCGCCCGCGGGCGTGGCGTCTATGAGCTGTTGAAGCTGCTGGCTCGTCCCCCCCCTGAACCCGGTCCCGGAGGTGGGGACGGAGATGGCCGGCTGGCCGGGCTTGCCGAAGCCATAGTTGAACTTGTCGAAGCCGGGCGCGTTCCCGCAGATGAGCGGGATCAACGTCTGGAACTCCGCGCTGTCGAAGAAAGAGTCGACGACCGCGGCCCACGGCGTGCCCGAGTTGAGGCGGGCGAGGTTACTGTCAAAGCCCGCCCTGTCGGGCTCCCGGTTGAGGACTCCCCTGTAAAGCGTGAGCAGCCGCGCCGCGTTATCGTAGCGGGTGTTGTTGTATTCGGCGGACAGATAGACGCCCCTGCCCCATGTCTTGAGGCTGTTTTTGTTGCACCCGTTCTGCGCGAAAAAATTGGCCCCCGCCTGCCACCCCGCCTGCTCGGGCACTCTGCCCAGGCCCTCCGTGTACATCTTCGCCATGAATTGAGTGGGCACGCGCGGCACCTGATAAGCCATAACGGGTTGCGACCCCCGCATCGCCGGGAACGAGCCGACGAGCAGCAGAGAAGCTATGACGAAAAGGGATATGTTGAACGTTGGGTTCGAGTTCATGGATCTGCACTCTCCTTTTGATTCGAAATATTTTTTAGCCGCCTTGAAGCCGTGAGGTCGGACAGCGTTGAATCGGCGCAATTCGAGCTACCGCCGAACCTGAGAGGCGGAACCTCTCAGCGATAACTCAGTATTCTCTGGCGCAGTCTGACGGAAAAATCATCCGGGTTTTCGGGGCCGTGAAAATGGGCGTGGCTCCGCCGGGCGATTTTGTGACCGGGGTACGGGGCGGGTAACAGAGGGCCTTCCGCTGGCCCGACGCGACGGAAGGGAGCGGCACCTCCCCCATCCGTCCTTGACGTTAGAAACCGGGGAAGCCGCCTTCGCCGCCCGCTCTGACTTTAGTCTTGACCTTCATAGCGTCGCTCCTTTCCGCTTTTGATACTCGCGAATAAATGCGAGAAAAGGGGCCGAAATCGGTCATGCCATCGGAGTTTTTTCGAACGATTCCGTTAATGAGATTCAACCACACGTTAGAAACACCGCCGGAGAAACGGGGGCGGATCCCCCGTCCGAGAGGCTCGTATCGCATAAACTATAGACGCCGTTTTCGGGGGTATTTAATCCTGAGCGGCCCAAAAAAAGCAGGATTCTTCCGGCCCGTCGGGAGGGGCGGGAGCGATTTGTTTGCGCTTGAAAAAAACAAGCCCGTACAATAGACTCCATTTCGCTTTCACTCCAGAACAGATTCCAGTGGAACCGAAAGGAATAAACAGGTGCGTTCGAAAGTCCGTCTATTCATCTATGCCCTCGCGCTATCAGTTCTGGCGGCATCGGCTCAGGCGCAGCAGGGGGCTAAAAAAGGCGAGTGGCGCTTCTACGGAGGCGACAATGGCAGCACAAAATATTCAGCCCTCGACCAGATAAATAAAGAGAACGTGAAGGACCTGAAGGTGGCCTGGGCATGGGACTCCCCCGACCTCGCGCTCCAAAAGCAGAACAGGGCGCTCGCGACGTTCGGCATGGCCCCCACGCCTGTCATGGTCAAAGGCATTCTCTACACGAGCACCTCGCTCAGTCAGGTTGCCGCGATTGATGCCGCGACGGGCAAGACCGTCTGGGTCTACGACCCAAAGAGCTATCAGGCGGGGCGCCCGACTAATCTCGGGTTCGTGCACCGGGGGGTCGCCTACTGGACGGACGGAAAAGAAGAGCGCGTCTTCATAGGCACGTCCGACGCGCACCTGATCGCGATAGATGCCAGGACGGGCCAGCCCATCTCCTCATTCGGCGAGAACGGCAAAGTGAACCTCGCGAAG
This sequence comes from Blastocatellia bacterium, assembly GCA_035634255.1. Taxonomy (GTDB): domain Bacteria; phylum Acidobacteriota; class Blastocatellia; order UBA7656; family UBA7656; genus DATLMR01. The sequence continues at coordinate 24,977 of DASQDI010000008.1, read as the reverse complement.
GCCATCCCCCTGGCCGTGAACGCGCGAAACATCGCGGTCACGCACGCGCCCGTGGTGTGCCGCGACGTGGTGATCGTCGGCTCTTCGATCAGCGACGGCCCGCAGGTGAAGGAGGCGCCGCGCGGAGACATTCAGGCGTTCGACGTGCGGACCGGCAAGCCCGCCTGGGTCTTTCACACCGTGCCGCAGGCCGGGGAGTTCGGGGTCGAGACGTGGGAGAACGATTCGTGGAAGTACACGGGCAACACGAACGTCTGGACCCTGATGAGCGCGGACGAAGAGCTCGGGTACGTGTACCTTCCCACGGGCACCCCGACCAACGACTGGTACGGGGGCCACCGACTGGGCGACAACCTGTTCGCGGAGACTCTGCTGTGCCTCGACGCGAAGACCGGCAAGCGCATCTGGCACTTTCAAACCGTCCACCACGGCCTGTGGGACTACGACCTGCCGGCCGCCCCCGTCCTTTGCGACATAAAAGTCAACGGGCGAAAGGTCAAGGCGGTCGCCCAGATCACCAAGACGGGCTTCTGCTTCGTGTTTGACCGCGCGACGGGCAAACCCATCTGGCCGATTGAAGAGCGCCCCGTGCCCCAATCCAAAGTGGCCGGGGAGCGGAGTTCGCCGACCCAGCCTTTCCCGACCAAGCCTGCCCCCTTCGAGACGCAGGGCTCGACCGTGGATAACCTGATCGACTTCACGCCCGAGCTGCGCGAAGAGGCGAAGAAGATGCTTGAGCAGTACGATCACGGGGAGTTGTTCACGCCCCCGACCGAACGGGGCACGATCAACATGCCCGGCTGGGCCGGGGGGGCGAACTGGTGGGGCGCGGCCTTCGACCCGGACACGGGGATGTTCTACATCCCCTCGATGAGCGCGCCGATCATTGTCAAACTGGTGAAGCCCGACCCGAATCGCTCGAACTTCAATTTCATCAGGGGCGGCGGGGGCCTCGGGGTCGGCGTTAACGGCCCGCGCGGGTTGCCCCTGTTCAAGCCGCCTTACGGCCGCATTACCGCCATAAACCTCAACACGGGCGATCACGTATGGATGGTCCCGCAAGGCGACGGCCCGCGCGCCCAGGTCAATGAGGTCCTCGGCAACGGCAAGGACGTTGGGCCGCTCGGGGCGGGCGGCGGCGGCCCTCTGCTGACGAAAAGCCTGCTCTTCGTGGGCCAGGGCGCGAGCGGTCGCGGTGGCAGCGGCGGCGGCGGCGCGAATGTACTTCGCGCCTTCGACAAGATGTCGGGCAAGGTGCTTGCCGAGATCCAGCTGCCCGGAGTGCCTCACGGCACGCCCATGACCTACTCGGTCAAAGGCAAGCAATACATCGCTCTGACGACGGCCAACGGCCAGATAATCTCTTTGAGCCTGCCCTGAAAATCGGTCGGGCAGATATATTAGGCAATCATGTTAAGCGACATCAGCAGTCGGCACCATCAGGCAACATCGACGGAGAATTTGCGTATGCTTGGACGGTTCGTGTTCGGCTCTCTGGCAGTGCTGCTCCTCGCCCTTCCGGCGCACGCGCAACTGGAAGCGGACGCGGTGCAGCTCGACAAGGTAAAGATCTCGGAGGTGCAGAAATCAGTCGACCTCTGCCCGGTCTATCTAGAGCCTTCGGACCCCGCCCTGCCGGTCTGGACTCACAAAGACGTGACCTACCGCGGCAGCAGGCCCGACGCGAAAGAGAAGTTCTTCCAGAACCCCGACCAGTACGCCGAGGCGGCGAAGAGGCAGCGATTCGTCAACAATTTCATGCTGGCGATGAGCACCGTCTGGTGCCCCGTCACCGATCAGGTGACGCCCGGCGGCATGAAACAGTGGAAGAAGCATGGCTACACGTGGGAGAGTTGCTGCGCCTTCTGTGACGAGAACGCCAAGGAAGATGACTTCGCGAGGGGGCTTGAGATTTTGAAGAAGCGGGCCGAGGAGTCGTACAAGCTGATGGGCGCGAAGTACACGGAAGGGGCGAGCAGTCCCGTCGAGGGGGCCATTAAGATACCGAAAAACTGATAGAGCCTCGCGAGGGTGATGCGTGAAAAGTCATCACCGGCGCACCACCCCGCGAGGCTCGGCGAATTCAGTTTTTTTAGCGATTGGCAAATCCGTCTCACGAATGTAACGAGGGTCAGGCTTTCGATCATAAACCTGATACCTGCTTCGGCTTTACCTGTGTCCTGAGAAGCCCGTGCAAGCGCGAGTGAAATCAGCGGAGGCGAGCGTTTCAACTCGGTTACGCGCGGTTGCGCTTAAAGCATCTGCTATGGCTTTTCATAATCCATAGACGCGACCCGCCGGCGAGACAATGCACAATATTTAACCGTCTCGAATTGCGGGATTCATTCAACCGTTAGGCAGACATAGGCAAACGCGCGTAACTCCTGTCTGAGATTGCGTCTATATAATGTGAAGATATGCACTTTTGTTAGGACCAGCCGGAATTAAACCTGAACTACCAGATTGAGAATATAAGGAGGACATTCCCTATGAGAAGAGCCGCTCCCGTTTACAAATGGGCATTACCTATTGTCGTGTGGATGTTAATCAGCATATCAGGGAGTCTTTGGGCAAGAGCGCCGGTTGTCCTGGCCCAGCGGGACGACTTTACCTACGATAGCGAAATGCAGAAAGGACGGGAATTCCAGAGGCGACGTCAGTACGAACAGGCGTTGAAGAGCTTCAAGCGCGCGAACGAGATGCGCGACAAGAAATCACCCGAGTGCTTTCTTGCGATGGCGGACGCATATCAAGGGTTGGAGGCATACAAGAACGTTGTGGAAAGCTGCGACAAGGTGATCGAACTCGCGTTGAACGACAGCGGGCTTCGAGTGCAGGCGTACAACCTGAAGGGGGTCGCTCTCCAGGCGCAGGCGGAGAGCAAGGATCAGAAAAAACTGAAGGAGGCGGAGGCGGCGTTCCAGCAGGGTATAGCGCTGGGTGCCAACCTGCCCGTTCTTCATTATAACCTGGGCTACACGCTGCTCCAGCAAGGACGCGATCAGGAAGGCATCGCCGAGCTTAAGAAGTACCTGGAGCTATTACCGAATGGGGCCAACGCGGGCGAAGCGCGGAAGATAATCGAGAACCCGCGGCGGGCGCGGGAAGTCTACGCGCCGGAGTTTTCGATCACCACCTCGGACGGGGAGTACCTTACGCTGGAGGATCTGCGCGGCAAAGTGGTATTACTGGATTTCTGGGGCACCTGGTGCCCTCCGTGTGTGGCATCGGTGCCGTCGTTGCGCAGTCTGCACAAGAAGTTCGAGAAAGAACCCACATTCGTGATGATCGGGATCAGTTCGGACTCCGAAAAGGAAAAGTGGCGGGCGTTCATCGCCAACAACCAGATGGAATGGCCGCAGTACCTGGACCGCGACCGGCGGGTCCAGAGGGCATTCGTGGTGCAGTCATTTCCGACCTACGTCGTGATTGACCACGAGGGCATCATGCGGTTCCGCACCAGCGGGGGCGGTTCGCTGACGGCCGCGAGCCTTGAGGAGGCTATCCGCAAACATGTGAAGCTCGCGGCAAAGACGGCAGGCACCAATTGAGCTAACTGCCCCGCACAGTCTGGAGGGGCGTTAGAGGCCGAGGCGTTGCAGCAGGTCTTCGATCTCTTTCTCGCCCACTCCCAGCTTCCCGGCCGCATCGAACAGGTCTTCCGTTTTGACCGGATACCAGTTGCGGCGGTCCCTCTGCCCGAGCCCGGCCACGTCGACCGGCTCGATTGTATCCCGTATCCTGCGCGCCAGCTTCGCCTTTTCAGACGGAGACAGGCGGCCCACAGCCTGCTCGACGCAAGAGCGGGACTCGGGGCCGAAACGCGGGTGGTCGATCAGCAGGAACGAACCGGCGAGATGCGCCCGGCCCAGCCTCCGGGCCGATTCGGCGAAGCTGGCCGCCGCGAAATATAAGAGAGAGAGGGAAGCGAATAGTTCGAAGTCTTTCATGTTCGCGTACAGAGCGCCCACCAGACGCCCGGCGGCGGACAACTCTCTTTCGGTCTGCTCCGCGTAGAGCCGGAGGCTTTCGCCGAAGCGGTCGCTGTCCCAGTCGCGTTCGATGATCTGTGACAGTCGGGCGATCCCCAGAAGCGCGAGGGGGAATCCTGTGGAAAGTAAAGGGTCGATGAATCCGGCCGCGGACGGGAGCATAGCCCACCGCCTGCCGACGACGACTCCGCTGCGGAACGAGAGCCTTCGCGAGTGGACGAACGGGAACAGGGCCTTCGCTCCCGCGAACTGCTCGGAGACCGTGGGCAACCGGCACAGGAGGCGCTCCCACGCAAGCGCCCCATCCGCGAGACGCAACTCGCCGGCAAGCTCATCAGTCACCGCGGCCCCCGCGCTCGTGATCCCGTTGTTGAAGCGCAGGACCCACACCCAGCCGCCGTCAAAAATATGATGCACCGCCGCATCATCGACCGGGTACGGAGGCTCCTCGTCGGGGTGATTGATCGGCAGGTATTCCAATCTCCGCACGCCTGTAAAATGCGTGTACAACCCCTGCGTCGCGGGCATGTATTCAAATGCCCTTTCGGGAAGGTTCAAGGCCCCGTGCAGAAATCCGCGCGGGCCGGTCGCGTCGATCACAAAGCGGGCGCGTATCGAGACGGGCTCGCCCTGCCTCGCGCCCGAAAGCACCACCTCGTCGTCCGCCCACTCGGGAGCGTCGAGCGCGACTTCGTCGAGGTACTCCACCCCCGAGCGGCGCGCTTCGCGAACAAGAAAATGGTCGAAGTCGGGGCGGTACCAGTGAGTGTCCGCGACTTCATCGCGCGGGCTGGCCGCGACGAGGAGTTGATCGTCCCGGCTCGGGCTGGCCGAAAACGGCTTGCCGAAATCGTGATGATAAAAAGTGAACCCGCGCTTGAGGCCGACGGCAATCTCCGGGTACTCTCGCTGCCAGCTTCCCCAGGAGGTCAGGGGCATAAGCCGGGGCAGGTCATACCGCGACGAGAGTTCTTCGAGAAGCAGGTTCGCCAGAGGCGTCGAAGACTCTCCGATAACGAAGCGCGGGTGCCTGAACTTTTCGAGCAGAATTACCGTGCGCCCCAAACGCCGCGCGATCATCGACAGCAGCGACCCGGCGAAGCCGGACCCCACGATGGCCAGGTCAAAAGTATTACTCACCCTTCTCACCGCAAACCCGACACGCGACCGGAGGCAGAATCTCCTGCCGCAGGTTCATCTCGCGAAGCCGGAGGGCGCGGGCCGAATAGCAGCCGGCGCAGTCGGCGAGCCGTTCCAAATCCCAGAGGTCGCTGAAGACCCGCCCGCGTTTCAAGCCGATCCCATAAGCGGTCGCGGCCTCCAGGGTGGCCAGTCGCGGCGGCGAGAACTCGCCCCGCTTCGCCAGGGCTTCGAGCGCCCCGTTCCCGGCCCGCGTGGGTATAAGCGCCATCGCCGACGCCCCGCAATCGAAGGCGAAATCGACCGAGCGCTCGGCCCAGTAAAGCGCTTCGGCCTCGGCCACGAAAGGCGGCTTGACCAGAATGAAGACCCGAAGCGCGACCCCATTCCCCCTCAGTCTTTCGGCCGCGGAAGAGAACTGTTCGAGCGACACCCCCTTGTTGAGGCGAGGCCCCGCCGTCGGGTGAACGGTCTCAAGGCCCATCGCGACTTCCAAGCGCCCGCTCAACAGGTCGCGAAATCGCCAGCAGTCGTCCCCGACCAGGGCGGGATGGCTTTCGACGATGACGCGGTCGAAGTCCCGGAGCCGCGCGGCGATGTCGGAATAATCCGACGCCGGGATGGCGTGGTGATCGAAGAAGCTGCCGTTGTTGTAGAGCTTTATTTGCCGGGCGGGGGCCAGCCGCGCGAGCGCGTAATCTATCTGGGCCGGGATGGCCCCGGCCGGCACGCTCTCCGTGAGGGTGTCGCGCCAGAGGTCGCACATCAGGCACCGCCAGGGGCATTCGCGGTTCGTCAGAAAGATGGTCGCGACCGGCTCGATACGGCCGGAATCCGACCGCTCGTCCTCCACCATGAATGCGTACGGGCGATACGGGTCGAGGTCGTCGCGGCGAGGTCTGGCCGCCTCTTCCCGCCGCGCGAGGACCCACCGCTCCCGCTCTTTGTTGTGCTCTGGGTATGGAGCCGCCATCACAGCCTTCAGAGGTAGAGCGAAAGGAATTGCTTTCGGTACTCTGCTTCGCGCGAAGGCAGATGTCGTCGGAGGGTTTCCTCCCGCAGAGCCCCGTGTTGAAAACGGCGCTTCGGGAAGACCGGCATGCTCATCCCGGTCACCGCCTTGACGCCGCTTGAGACGATCTCGCCCTTCAGGGCATAGAGCCGCTCGATGTCGTAGTTCGTCAGCACGTCGAACGGGATTCTCTCGGCCGCCTCGACCACCCTGGCCCGCGTGAACGGGCTGAACCCTTCGAAGCCGTAGCGCCGGAGCGGGGCATACGTGCGGGCGTAGGAGCGGCTCAGCCCGCCGCTGTAGGTCAGAGAGTGCTTGATCTTCCCGACGCCCCACCCTTCCTGATAAAGCATCTGATTATTTATGACGCTTCGGATGGTCAATTCGGGGTTCGCTTCTATCGAATAATCCTTAAGGTTTTCGTCGCCCCCGTCCCCGTCCATCAGGTAGCGCCAGTCCGGATAACGCGCGCGGATGGCGCGGCACAGGGCGAGCGACATCGAGGCGCATTCTATGTCGAGCGGCTTGTAGTCTTCGACGACGCGGACCGTCCGGCTCGCGTCGAGGTCCGCGGGGTCGGCCTCGACAGTTTCGAGGAAGAGGCCCAGGCCGAGCGAGTCTAAGAAGCCGCGCGCCTGTTCAACGTCGGGGCCATCCCCGAAGTTGAGGGTGAAAGCCTTGAGCCGCCCCATGTTCATGCCGAGCCTTTGCATCAGAAAATAAGTGACCAGAAAGACCGCCCCGCTGTCCACGCCGCCGGAGAAGAAGACTCCCACCGGCTCTTTCGCCGGCACGTGACGGAGCCACCGCGCGATCTCGTCGGCCAGCGCCTCGATGTAGACCCGGCCTATCTCGTCCGGGTCGGCGGGCAGGGGCCCGCCCTGAGGCGTGAAAAAGCGGGTGTAGGTCGGGTCGGGGTCGGGGCACCCGACAAGCTGAATCTCGACGACGTGATGGGCCGGGACCATGCGCGTGTAGCTCGGGTGAAATTGATCCGCCATCCCTTCCGCCATGAGCCAGTTGTAAATGGCGTCGATGCGGTCCGACACGATCAGGGCCGGGCCATCCTTCTGCTTGGCGAGAAAGTAGCGCAGAGGCCGGTCGAGCGTGCGCGCCATCCTCACGGTCTTACCGTCGCGCGCCACCAGCGCGAACGAGCCTTCGATGTCGCGCACCGATTCCGCCGTGCCCGCGAGGATTCGATTGCGCGCCTCGTCTATGCTCAGGTTAAAGATTTGATTGGCCGACGCGTCGGTCAAATCAACGACTCGCTCAAGGTAATGATCCATATAAAATCCTGTGTTCATCCTGCTAAAAATGGCCCGCCGCCCGGCGCAGATGATGCTCTCATGGGCGAGTTGCCGGCGCAAGATGCGATACGGGCAATCCGTCCTCCGTCATTTCATTATTTCATTCGCCCCGGACACCGACCTCACCATCGCCCTTTCGGAATCCTGGGCGAATCTCTTCTGCATCCTGCGCGCGTACGGGTAGCCGAGCGCCGCCAGAGGCCCCGGTCGAGAGACCGCGAGTATGTCATACCACACGGAATCATCCCGCCTGTCCCACTCCACCGTGAACCTCTCTTCCCCCAGCTCGACGTGCCCCTGAAGAGTTCCGTAGGCGAAGCCGTACTTCTCCCGCTCGCCGCCCTCTTCCACCGTGTAGACTATGCGGCAGGGGTTCATCGACCAGAAGCCCAGATGCCTCACGACGACCGCCACGGTCGAGCCGGGTTCGATCGGCGCATCCCTGCTGAAGAGGTGCAGCCAGTCGATCTCGAACATCTTCCATTTACGGATGGATTCTCTGGCCGCTTCGAACGACCGATGCCCGGAGCCCAGCCGCGCGTGGGTGTGGTCCACGTTGAAGCCGGACGCCGGCGGGTCGCGGGTGATTCCCGGCGGGTGATACGAGAACGGCTTGTCCTCTTGCGCTGAAATGAAGGCGCTCAGTTCCCGCTCGCCGGGCTTACGCATTACGAGCATATGGATCAGGATACGCCGGAGCCGTGATCTCTCAAACGTGATCGACGACCTCGCTCGCCCCTTCATGTCGGGCGCAGTTCGCGCAGCAGTAGAAAGTCCCGTTAGCCTCTATGCCGTGCCCGATGATCTTACAGCCGCAGTGATTGCACACGGGCGCGAGCCTGTGAATGGCGCATTCGAAGCTGTCGAAAACATGAGTAACGCCGGCCGTGATTACCTCAAACGACAAATAGTAATCGTTCCCGCAAACTTCACACTTAGCCATCTTCATTCTCCTTCGGAGTCGGGGCGGGTCAGCAAGCATCCCGAAAGATTGTACAGCCTGCCCCGGCCTCAGAGTAACCCGATGGCGCGACGTGGCGCGCCATGTCGCGCGCAACCGGGCGAAAGACGGTTGCTAAACGGGTCGCGTTCATTGAGAATAGCGCTGGCCGGACCGGCCTTCTCATTCAAACATCAGGCGGAAGAAAAGAGATGCTCTTCAGGATCACCGATCAAATCTTCAGAGACTACCCGGAAGCCCTCGTCGGGGTCGTCATTGCCCAAAATATCAGTAACCTGGGGGAATCACCCGAAATAGATCGCTTCCTGAGAGAGCAGGAGGCCAGAGTGGCCCAAGAGGTGTCGCGCGAGAGCCTGTCGGAGCACCCCCGCATCTCCGTTTGGAGGGAGGCTTACAGGAGATTCGGGGCGAAGCCCCAGAAGTACCTCTCGTCGGTCGAAAGCCTTGTCAGGAGAGTGATCAACGGCCAGAGAGTCCCGAACATAAATAAGCTCGTGGACTCGTACAACGCCATCTCGCTCAAGTACCTCGTCCCCGCCGGCGGCGAAGACCTGGACCGGATTCAGGGGGATGTCCTGCTGACAATCGCCGGAGACGGGGAGGCCCCGATACTGTTGCTCGGCGAGCAGGAGGAGCGCGCGCCCAGGAGAGGCGAGGTGATCTATAAGGACGACGCGGGCGCCATTTGCAGGCGGTGGAATTGGAGGGAGGCCGACCGGACTAAACTGACCGACCGCACGACGAATGCGTTCTTCGTGATCGAGGCGTTGAAGTCGGAAGAGAGGGGCACCGTGGAGGAAGCGATTGCCGAGATGGCCGACCTGATTAAAAACAATTGCGGGGGCAGCGCCCGCAGGGAGATTCTCGATAAGACACGGCCGGTGATTGAGCTTATTTAGGCCCGGAGAAAGGCTCGCCGCTTTGACCGCGATCATACTACTACTCGCCTCTTTGTCCGCCTTCGCCAGCGCGGAGATAAAGGTGGATCAGGCCGGGTATCTGCCCGACGCGCCCAAGCTCGCTATGGTCGTCTCCGCGCGCGGCGCGAGCGATTTCTCCCTGCGCCGCTCGGCCGACGATTCAGTCGTCTTCCGGGGGAAGCTGTCGCGGCCGGTCATGGACGCCGACTCGGGCGATCAGGTGCGGGCGGCCGATTTTACGAGGCTGAAAGAGAGCGGCAGGTTTTACCTCGACGTGCCGGGCGTCGGCCGAAGCTGGACTTTCGCCATAGGCCGCGATGTCTACTCGCGCGCGTTCTATTTAGCGATGCGGTCGTATTACGGCCAGAGGTGCGGCGTCGCGGTCGATCTGGGGCCGGAGTTTCCCGGCTACGCGCACGCGGCGTGTCATCCGGATAACGCCTTTCACCCCTCGTCCGGGAGGGCGGGACCGCGAGCGCCATCTCGCGGCTGGCACGACGCCGGGGATTATGGCCGCTACGTCGTCAACTCCGGGCTCACGACGGCCACCCTTCTATGGACGTGGGAACTGTTCGGCGCGAGGGTCAGGGACATAAGCCTCAACATCCCGGAATCCGGAGACGCGACGCCCGATATGTTGGACGAGATCAGGTGGAACCTCGTCTGGATGCTATCCATGCAGGACGAGGATGGGGGGCTGTGGCACAAGCAGACCAGCGAGCGCTTCTGCGCCTTCTTAATGCCGGAGCAGGACAAGTCGGTGAGCTACGTCATCGGGTCCGGCAAGCCGCCTTACAAGAGTTCCTGCGCCACGGCCGACTTCGCGGCTGTGATGGCAATCGCCGCCCGCGTCTACAGGCCCTTCGACGCGGCCTTCGCCGAAGAATGCCTCCGCTCCGCGCGCCGGGCCTGGGGCTGGCTTGAGAAGAATCCCGAACTCTTATTTAAGAACCCCGAGGGGGTCCAAACGGGGGAATACGGCGACCGGCGCTGCGGGGATGAGCGCCTGTGGGCTTCCGCCGAGTTGTGGCGGGCCACCGGAGATGAACTCTATCACGGCTATTTCCTGAATCACTTCGGCGGACACCTCGACTCGGTCCACGCGGCAGGGCCGCCCTCGTGGGCGAACGTCGCGCCGATGGCGCTCTGGACCTACGTGCTCGGGCGAGGCAAGAACTCTGACGCGGCCGACGCGATAAGCAGCCGCTCGCTGAAGGCTGCCGAAGAGATAGTCGCGCGGTCGCTCCGCAACGGCTACCGCATCAGCATGACTTCGGGCGATTACGTGTGGGGGTCGAATGGCGTCGCGGCCAATTACGGGTTGCAGCTTCTCGTGGCGAATGTGATACGGAAGGACAGACGGTTCGTTCAAACCGCCCTGGAAAATCTGCACTACCTTCTGGGCAGGAACACGTTCTCGCTCTCGTGGGTAACGCGGGTGGGTGAGAATCCTTTTCGGCACCCTCACCATCGGCCGAGCGGCGCTGACGGTAATCAAGAGCCCTGGCCGGGGCTGCTCTCGGGAGGCCCGAACCGGTCGCGGCAGGACCCCGCGATGAAGAAGCTGCCCGACCTGCCTCCGGCCAGAATGTACATCGACGAAGAGGAGTCCTATGCGTCGAATGAAGTGGCGATCAACTGGAATGCGCCCCTCGTGCTGCTGCTCGCGGGTGCGATGCGGGAGGCCGGGCGGTAGGCTGCGAAGGGGCGGGGCATGAAGATGGATGATTCATCCTCATGCCCCGCCCCTTCCCGATTTAAGAGGCCCGATCCGGCCTCTTTTTATTTCTCCGCCAGGATGCGGTCATCATAATAGAGGTACTTCGCGGCAAGGACCTCCTGCGGCTCCGCGCTCCTCGCCCCGTTGCCCGAGGCTTCGGACGCGGCGACCTGCTCGAAAAGCGGCGGCGGGATTTCCGCGAACTCAGACAACGGCCCGTAGATGTCATCGACGCCTTCTTTGAAAACGTCGCCGATCAGGAGGTTGATTATGTTCACGCGCTGGTCCGGGTATTTCCTGAGGAAATCAGAGAAGCTGAAGTCCTGGGAGTAGAAGGAGTGGACGAGCTTGCGCATGGACTCGATCCCCCGGTCCAGCTTGTCCTGAAACTGCCCGAGCCGCTCGCCCGAGAAGTCGTCGTTACTGAAAGCGTCGTGGATGGCGTCGGCCGACAGCTCGGCCATCTTGAGCGCCAGCAGCACGCCCGATGAATAGATCGGGTCGAGGAAGCCGTAGGCGTCGCCGATCAGCATGAAGCCGTCGCCCGCGCACCGCTTCGAGCGGTAGGAGTAATCGATGATCGAGTAAATCTTATCGACCCGCGTGGCGTCGGCGACGCGGCGGTGGCAGGGCGGACACTTCTCGATCTCTTCGTGAAATATCTTCGCGAGGTCCTGCCCGCGATTCTTAACGAGGTAGTCAGGGTCGGCGACGATGCCCACGCTCGTGATGTCGTCTTCGAGGGGGATGTACCAGAACCAGCCGCCGCTGCCCGGCCCCGTGCGCAGGACGAGGGTCGCCCCTCCGTTCAGGTCCGGCTCCCTGTGCGCGCCCTTGAAGTAAGAGTAGAGCACGGCCTTCTTCAGCTTCGGGTCCCGCAAACGCCAGCGGAATTTATTGGAGAGCATGGCGCTCTGCCCCGTGGCGTCGACGACCACCGTCGCGTAAAAGGTCCGGGTCGAGCCGTCACTCATCATGACTTCGACCCCGCGCGCGCGGTCGCCGTCGAAGAGGACCTGTCTGACCGCAGTGCCCTGATAGACGGTCGCGCCCTGCTCCGCGGCGTGATCGATGAGCATCTTGTCGAAGACCGCGCGGGTCACCTGCCAGGTGACGGCGCTCTCATGGTGGTTGGCCTCGAAGAAGTAGAACGGGCGCGACTCCCTGCCCGCGTGGTTCGCGAACTGGACGCTGTATTTTCTGACGAAGGGGCTCTCCTTCAGTTTTTCAAGGAAGCCCATGCGCCGGAACGTCCAGTAGGTGTCGGTCATCAGCGATTCGCCGATGTGATGGCGCGGGAACACTTCCTTCTCGAAGAGTACGACCCTGCGATTCTCGCGCGCGAGGATGCTGGCGACGGAGCTGCCGGCAGGGCCTCCGCCCATGACGATCACGTCATAAGTATTCGAATTCGTTTCCATAAAGCTATTAGACATATCGAACGGTTCTCAGTTCAGGTTCAAAAAATTCGGGGAGGAAGTGGTCGACTTGCAGCAGCCCGCGGCGGGTGAGGGCTATGCTCTCCCCTTCCCGACCGAGCAGCCCTTCCTCGCTCAGGCGCTCGTACACGGGCCGGAACTCCGCCCAGATGTCGACCCCGAACTTCCTTTCGAAATACCGCATGTCGAGCGAGCCGGTCTTGAGTTGCAGAATCATCTCGCGGATGAGCATCTGCTTCGGGGTGAGCGGCAAGGCGCGGCAGAGTTGCAGCTCGTCCGTCTCAAGCACCCTCAGGTAGTCCTCGACCTGATGAACGTTCTGAAAATTCACGCCGCCGAAGTGCGAGAATGACGACACGCCGAGGCCGATCATGTCGCCGCCGTGCCAGAGCGCGTCGGTGTAGATGAAGCGGCATGGCTTCTTCGTCGTCGACAGGGTGTAGGCGCTCGCGACCGCGTAACCGCGCTCCTGAAACCGCTCGAAGGCGTAATCGACCCAGCGCCGCTTCGTGGGCCAGTCTGCTATCGGCGAATCTAGCCCCTTGTCGATCATCTCCCGCGAGATCACCGTGTTGTAAGGGAGCTCCATCTGGTAGATGGTCACCGAGTCCGGCTCCAGTTCGAGCGCGCGGCGGACCGTCTCGCGCCAGAGGTCGTCGGACTCGCCCATCATGCCCGCGATGAGGTCGACGTTGATCTGCGGGAAATCGACCTCGCGCGCCCACTCGTACGCGCGGTAAATCTCGGCCGAAAGGTGCGCGCGGCCATTCGCCTCCAGTATGTCGTCATTAAAGTGCTCGATGCCGAGGCTGAGCCGCGTGACGCCCATCGCCTTGAGAGTTTCGAGCTTCGATTTCCGCAGGGTGCCGGGCTCGCACTCGAACGTGACCTCCTCGGCACTCTCCCAGCTCACGTGCCGGCTGAGCCCTTCGACCAGGCCGTCGAGCTGCTTCTCGCTGATGTAGGAAGGCGTGCCGCCGCCGAAGTAGGCGAACCGTAGCCGCCTGCCCTGAAACGCGCTCGTGCGGCTGTAAATCTCGTTCTCTTTCACGAGCGCGTTGAGGTAGAGATTTATCTCCGCGGCGTTCTTGTCCGTGTAGACTTTAAAGTAACAAAACTTGCACCGCTTGCGGCAGAACGGGATGTGGATGTAGAGGCCGAGCGGGTCGTCGGCGCGCGGCGGCTGGCCGAGCGCCTCAATCGCCCTTGGAATGTGTTCGGGCTTCCACTGCGAGAACGGAGGGTACGTGGCTACAAAATAATTGCCGACCTCGGTAGTGGTCCTGGCTGAATCCGTCGCTTGCGGGAGCATGGGCAGACTTATGTCGGAGCCGGAATTCTTAGGAGTCTTAAGATCATGTGACATTAATACAGTCGCTCTCCCTCACGTCGAGACGCTTCCGCTGCTCATCCTGAATAGCCGATCAACGCCGAGGCACCTCAAATACTCTAATCCGGCCCGCGATTAAAATCCACTGACGGGGGAAATGTATGAAAGTTTTTACAACTGGCCAGGCGGGAATTTCAAGCCCCGAAGGGGTTTGTATCACATCGCGGCCCGCGCGCGCGGGGAGAATCAGTTCGCGGCCCGGCCTACGCCCCGCACGTCGCGGGGGCAAGCTCGGAGAGGTAGTCGACGAGTTCTTCATCGGAGTGGCGCTGGCAAAACTCCTGGAACGTCTCGCCCTCGGCCCGGCCTTCCTTGTAGCGCTCGAACAACCTCGCCAGTGATTCGCCCAGTTCCTCGGAGGGGATGCGGAGTCCGACCCTCCGGCCGAAAGTCTCGCGCGCGCCCACGCCCCCGCCGAGGAAGACCTGGAAGGTCTCGCGCTTCACGCCGTCAATCGTGGCCGAGGAGCCTTCGAGCCCCACGTCGCAGATGTGATGCTGGCCGCAGGAATTCGGGCACCCCGTCAGGCTGATGCGCACCGAATCATCGGGGTCGACCCTGTTTTCAAGATAGCTGGTCAATTGCGTGATGCGGCCCTTGGTCTCGGCCACCGCCAGCTTGCAGAACTGCGCCCCGGTGCAGGCGATGAGTGCTTTGCTCGCCCAGCTCGGTTGGTAATCGAACCCCGCGCGGTCCAGTTCGCGGGCGAGCGGGTCGAGGTTGGATTCAGGTACGTCGAGCAGCATCATGCTTTGAGTGTTCGTAGTGCGGACGCGGCCCGAGCCATACTCCTCCGCGAGTGAGGCCAGACGCTTCAGGTCATGGCCCGAGGTTCGGCCCCCGAGTACCGAAAGGCCGACGTAATACATCCCCCGCTCTTTCTGCCCGTGAATGCCGAGGTGTGTCCGGTCCCTTTCGGTCACCGGCTCCGCTTCGGGGGCGGGCGCGCGGCGGAGCCTGCGGCCCAGTCGCGCCTCGACCGCATCGCGGAAGCGCGGGACCTCCCACTGCTCTATCAGGAATTTCAGTCGCGCCTTCTTGCGGTTCTCCCGGTTGCCCTCGTCTCGGAAGACTGCCGCAATCGCCGCGCACAATTCGACCACCTCTTCGGGCCCGACCAGCACCCCAAGGTCCTTCGAGAAGCGGGGCGAGGTCGACAGCCCTCCGCCGACCCTCGCACGGAATGCCACCCCGCGTTCCGGGTCCCGGACGGCGAATATGCCGATGTCATTGATCTCCGGGTAGACGCAGCGGAGGGCGCAGCCGGTGATCGCGATCTTGAACTTGCGCGGCAGGTTCGAGAAGTCTCGGTTGTCCACGAAGAAATCGTTCACCCTTCGGACGAGGTCCGTCGTGTCGTACAACTCGTCCTCATCGACCCCCGACGCGGGGCAGTTGAGTATGTTTCGCACGCAGTCGCCGCAAGCCTCGACGGTGGAGAGGCCGATTGCGTGCAAGCGGTTGAGGATGTCGGGGAGGCTCTCGACCCTCACCCAATGGAGCTGAAAATTCTGGCGGACGGTGATGTCGGCTAAGCCCCGGCCATACTCGTCCGCGAGGCTCGCGATCTCTCGCAGTTGAACATGCGTGAGGTCCCCGCCGGGTACTCGCATCCGCACCATGAAGTAGCCGTCCGAAGACGGGCGCTGAGTGTATATGCCGTACCAGCGGAACAGGGCCTCGTCATCCGGCGAGATAGATTCGAAGCCGAGTTTCGCGTAGCGGTATATGTCTTCGAGCACGTCAAGGCCGTCCTTGCGCTTCTTGATCTCTTCCATCTGGTTCATGATCCACCTCCCGGACGCAAAGCTGATGTCAGAACGATCCCACCTCGACCGGCTCAGAGAGAGCAGAGGCGGGCGAGTCGATTTCGAGCAGGCGCGCGAGAATCCGTTCCGCGCTGTCCCCCACCTCTTCGACGGAGCTGTCTACGATCACCTCGGGCGAGAGCGGCTCTTCGTAAGGGTCGCTTATCCCCGTGAAGTTCCTGATCTCTCCCGCGAGGGCTTTCCTGTATAGCCCTTTCACGTCGCGCTCGATCAGCACGTCGAGCGGGCAGCGGACGAACACTTCCACGAACCGGGAGCCATCCGACTCCACCTGACGGCGCACTTCGTCGCGCGCCTCCCGGTAAGGGGAGATGGCCGCCGTCAGCACGGTCACCCCGTTGCGCGCCAGCAGTCGCGCGACGAAACCTATGCGGCGGATGTTCGTGTCGCGGTCCTCTTTCGAGAACCCGAGCCCCTTGCTGAGGTTGTCGCGCACCTCATCGCCATCCAACGCTTCCACCCTGAAGCCTTCCGCCGCAAGTTTTTCAGACAGGGCGAGCGCTAGCGTCGTCTTGCCCGCGCCCGAAAGCCCCGTCAGCCAGATGACCCTCCCCTTCTCCTCCATAAACGTTCCCTCCTCCTTCACATCAACCGGTTTTTCTTAGAGAGGTCGGCCCCGCCGGATCCAGGGCCGGCATCTAGGGGCCGGCCATGAAGCCCGCACTCAGTCTTGGCGTGGCCAGACCACCGGCCCGCGCGCTCGCCTTCCGAGGCGGTGACGGGGCGCGTGCAGTGCGTGCATCCGATGCTGGGGTAGCCCTGATCGTGAAGCGGATTATAAGGCACTTTCTCTTTATAGATGTAACGCCAGACATCGCGACTGCTCCACCTCACGAGCGGGTTCACCTTGACGAGATGCCACCTGTAATCCCACTCGACCGCCCGCGCGTGGGCGCGCCCGGCCGTCTGGTCGCGGCGGATGGCGGTCATCCATGCGTCGTAGCCGTGGAGCGCTTCTTTCAGAGGTTCGAGCTTCCTCAGGCGGCAGCATAGGTCAGGGTCGCGCGACCACAGGGCCGGCCCATAGGCCCGCTCCTGCGTCCGGGGAGAAAGCTCGGGCTTTACTTCGCGAATCTCTATGCCGTACCGCTCCTCGACCCTCCGGCGCAGGTCATAGGTTTCGGGGAAAAGAAATCCGGTATCGAGGAAGAATACGTCGGCGTCGGGCCGGGCCTTCACAGACATGTCGATCAGGGCCATGCCTTCGGCGCCGAACCCGGTCGCGAGTGTGATCCTGTTTCCGAATTCCTGAAGCGACCGGGCGACGATCTCCTGAGGCGGCCTGTCCTCAAGCTCGACGGCGAGGGCCTCCACGCGATCAACATCGAAGCGGGCCTTATCATCGGCCCGGTTCACGCCCGAAACGAGCGACACGATCTCCTGTTCACATCGTGCCATTGGGTCTCCCCGACGAGGACTCTACGGCCTGCGCGGGCGCAAGCTCGAAGGCGCTCTGTCCGAACCAGTGCAGTTTGTCTTTAAGCGACACGACATCGCCAACAATCGCAATAGCGGGCGGCCTGATCACGGCGCGAGAGACGGGGCCGTCAGGCGTTTCGGCTATATCTTCGAGGGTGCCGGAGTAGATTTCCTGGTGCTCGTAGGTCCCCCACCGGATGATCGCGATGGGGGTCGAGGGCGCGCGATGGCCGGCGATTAGGTCGCGCGCGATCTTCGAGATGGTCTCCGCGCACATGAAGATGACGAGCGTGTCGGCGGTGTTCGCCGCCATCTTCCAATCGACCTGGCCATTCGCTTTATCGCGGCCCTCATGCCCGGTTATGAAGGCGACGCTTGAGGCGTGATCGCGGTGCGTGAGCGGGATGCCCGCGTAAGCCGCGGCGGCGACCCCGGAGGAGATGCCCGGAATGACTTCCCACTCCACGCCCGCCTGCGCGAGCGCCTCGGCCTCTTCCCCGCCGCGCCCGAACACGAAGGGGTCCCCGCCTTTGAGCCGGGCGACCGTCCGGCCCAGCCGCGCGCGTCCGATGAGGATGGAATTGATTTCAGCCTGCGAGGTGTACGGCTCGCCCGCGCGCTTGCCGACATAGATCAACTCCACGTCGCGGCGGGCGTGCACCAGCACTTCGGGGTTTACGAGGTAGTCGTAGACTATCACGTCGGAAGCACCGATTGCTTCGGCGGCCTTGATGGTCAGCAGCTTCGGGTCGCCCGGCCCTGCCCCGATCAAGACTACCTTCCCTGATTTTCCGCCCGCCTCGTCCATGAGAGTGGCCCAAAAGAGAAAACCCACCACCGGCGCGAAGCCGATGGTGGGTTTCCAAAAACTCTAAAACTTAAGCCTACTGCTTAGCCGTTATCGTCAATGTCCTCCACTAAAGGCTTCGCGCCGCGCGCCGATGGCGCGCCGCAACAGATACAACAGGTGTGACAATTCATGTTGTTCATAGCCTTCAGAGATACAAAGACGGTCCAAGATATACCACCCGGCTTTTGACCGAGTCAAGAAGTTTTTTTCATGGCCCGGAGCGTCCGGGCCGGGTGATCGCGTCGCGGGAGGGTCGCGCGGAACCCCTGCCGTCAACGCCGGGTCGGTCAATTTGATGCTCGCCTTGAAATCATTCTGACTCTCGGAGCGTCCCGCGCAAATAACTCGGGAAAATCTAAACGCACTACCCATAGCCGCTAGTTATTCTTAATAAAGTGCATCTCCGCCGCTGGCCCCTCCCCGCGCCGGGGGCTTCAAGGGTGGCATCAGGCTTGCACAATAAATCGGCGGCAAGGCCCCGGTCAATCTCATTGGCCCCATTTTCGAAACGAGAGAAGGAACATTAATATGCGCGGGATCGTTCGATCCGGCTGCCCGAAACATCGGGCACTCGGCCTATTCTTCACCTACGCCCTCACTGCGATTCTGGTCATCGGACTGTTGCCGCCTGTGCAGACTTATGGCCAGTCGCAGACGAGCCCGACGCAGCCGACGGACAAGCTGTCACCGGCCGTGCGGCAGGCGATAAACGCGAGCATCAACCTCGTATGGTCGGACCCGTGGAGGCAGACGGTCCGCGTGCTCGTGCAGAGCGTCGGGCGGCCCTCGTCGTCGCTGCTCTCGGCCATAAGGAGCAGGGGCGGGACGGTGGTGCGGCAGTTCAGCTCGATCAACGGACTGCTCGCCGAACTGCCCGTCGTCAACGTGCTGGCCATCGCCGCCCGCACGGACGTGGAGCGCATCTCGGCAGACCACCTCGCGCAGCAGAGCGCGAGCCACATCGAGGCCGCGACCGGCGCGGGCAACCTGCGCCAGTACTCGGCCTTACTCAACACCTACTCCGGGCTCGACGGCGGCGGCGTCGGCATCGCCATCCTCGATTCGGGAATAATGGCGAGCCACGGAGAGTTCGGCAGCCTCGGAAATCTGCTCGGCCTTTCGCGGATCACCAAAGCGGTGGACATGGTTTCGAGCAACACCAACCTCGCGAGGTACCGGCTCAACCTCGGCCTGATCTCCATCCCGCTCGATATATTGGTGCCGGGCAACAAGGACGCATACGGGCACGGGACACACGTGGCGGGCATAGCGGCGGGCAACTCCCCCGGCACGAGCTCGTCGCGAGGCTTTAACGGGATCGCCCCGGCGTCGAGCCTGATAGATGTTCGCGTGCTCGACGGCCGGGGGCTCGGTCAGGTCAGCGACGTCATCGCAGGCATCGACTGGGTCATAGCCAACAAGAACACGCACAACATTCGCATCATCAACCTCAGCCTCGGCGCGGCCTCGACCGAATCTTACGTGACCGACCCGCTGTGCAGGGCGGCCCGGCGCGCGGTGGCGTCGGGGATCACGGTCGTCGCGGCGGCCGGCAACTTCGGCACCAACGCCGCGGGGCTCGAACAGTACGGCAGCATAACGTCCCCCGGCAACGACCCCTCCGTCATCACCGTCGGGGCGGCCAACACGCACCAGACCGACAGGCAGTCCGACGACACCATCACGTTCTACAGCTCGCGCGGCCCGACGCGAAGCTACTCGGGCTCGAATGGAGTGAGGCGTTACGACAACCTCCTGAAGCCGGACCTGGTGGCCCCCGGCAACAGGATCATCGCGGCCGAATCCAGAGGCTCGTGGCTCGTGGCTCAATACCCGCAACTGCACAACAGCGGGTCGAGCAACCGCGCATTCCTGCAACTGAGCGGGACATCAATCGCGGCCCCCGTCGTGTCAGGGTCGGTCGCCCTGCTGCTGCAAAAGAACCCGAGCCTGACGCCCCCTCTGATCAAGGCGATCCTTCAGTACACGGCCCAGCAGGTTCCGGGCGCGGACCTGTGCCAGCAGGGCGCGGGCCTGCTGAACACCGACGGCGCGGTGGCGCTCGCGGGCGTCCTGCGGCGCGACATCTCCACGGCGATATCGAAAGGCACGATCAGGCCGGGAGATTCGTTGCTGGCTCCCAGAGCGTCGATGCCCGCCCCGACTTCCACGGTGGCCGGGCAGACCATCAACTGGGGCCGTTATATATTCGCGGGCGGCTCCCACATCCTCGCGGGCGCGGAGTTGTTCAAGCGTTACCAGCCGATCTACAACCCGGCACTCGTGTGGGTGCGCGACCGCGTCACGATCAACGAAGTTCCGGCCCTCAATTGCAGCTTAATTACTGGCGGAGTTATCTACGCGGACATCATCTCCGGGACGAGCAGCATATTTACGTTAGGCACTTCGATCAGCAGGGGGCTCGGCCTCGGTCAAGGCATCACGATGGCTGAAGGCATAACCATGGCCGAAGGTATCACCATGGCCGAGGGCATTACGATGGCCGAGGGCATCACGATGGCCGAGGGCATTACGATGGCCGAGGGCATCACGATGGCCGAAGGTATCACGATGGCTGAAGGCATCACGATGGCCGAAGGCATACTGCGCAACGAGGCCTATGGCTTCGGGGAATCCTGGTAGGCTCCGCGGAAAGCACTGAGAGAGACGAGCAAATGCAACTCATAGAAATGTCGGATTACAATCGGGGCGCGCGGATTTACTGGTGGGCGACCACGATTCTCGGCGCGATGACAATCGGCTACGCCGTGTCCGGGGTCTTCCGCCTGAACAAGACGGGGATGCTGGAAGTGGCGGCGGTGATGGCGGTCGTCTATCTGGCCGGGCTCTTCCCGATCCGAATACCGGGCACGCATTCGATAATCACTCCCGTCGATGTTTTCATCTTTCTCACGGCAACATACCTGGGGCCGGCGGCCGCGACTCTGGTGGCGGTCACGGACGCTTTCACGGTTTCCTACCGAAAGTCCCGGCGGTGGACCAGCCGGCTGGGCGGCCCCGCGATAATGGCGATCTCCGTTTTCGTTTCGGCCGGGCTGTTCAACACGTCGCTCGGCTGGCTGAACCGCATCGGGTTATTGAACAGCACGATGCTGCTGACGGCGTTTCTTCTCTTTTCGCTCCTCTACTTCGCCCTGAACACGGGGCTTCTGGCGTCCAGTTACGCCCTGAAGCAGCGCAAGTCCCTGCTCCCCCTCTGGTGGTCGAACTACTGCTGGACCAGCATAACGTACGCCGCGAGCGCTTCGACGGCCGGGGTGATAACGCTCGCGATCAAGCACTACGGGCTGATGCCGTTGCTCGCGGCCGGGCCGCTCGTCGCGGTCATATTCGCGACCTGTTACTTTTACTTCAAGCAGTCGGAAGAGCGCACGAAGGCGACCGAACGCATAGGCAAGCTGCACCTCGCGACGGTCGAGGCGCTCGCCACCGCCATCGACGCCAAAGACACGATCACCCACGACCACGTCTACCGCGTTCAGGTCTATGCGTGCGGGCTCGCCCGATATTTCGGGCTGGATGACGCGGAGGTCGAGGCGCTGAAGGCCGGCGCTCTGCTGCACGACATAGGCAAGATCGCCGTGCCGGATTACATTCTCAACAAGCCCGGCAAGCTCACCGCCGCCGAGTTCGAGAAGATGAAGGTTCACACCATCGTCGGCGCGCAGATCCTCGAGCGGGTCGGCTTCCCTTATCCGGTCGTGCCGATAGTCCGCCACCACCACGAGCGGTGGGACGGGCGCGGCTACCCGGACGGGCTCAAGGGCGAGCAGATTCCGGTGACCGCGCGAATCCTCACCGTAGTCGATTGCTTCGACGCCGTTCGCGAAGACCGCCAGTACCGCAAGGGGATGACCCGCGATGAGGCATGCCAGCTCCTCCGGGACGGCATGGGCAAGCAGTTCGACCCGAACGTCGTCGGGGCTTTCCTTGAGAACCTGCCTAAGTACGAGGCCGAGATCGTCGCGCACAAGGAGAGCCAGCAGCCGCTCCTATCGCCGACGACTCAGGCGGGCCTGTCGGAGGGCGCGCGGGACGCGGTCCCGGCGGCCGGGCTCGCACAGCCCGCGGACGAATCGCCCGACTACATCAGGCAGATCAGCGCGGCTCACGCGGAGGTGGCGACCCTCTACGAGATGGCGCAGAACTCCACCGCGACCCTCAACGTGAAGGACGCGGTGGCGCTCACGGTCACGCACATCACGCGGATGATCCCGTTCACCACCTGCGCGTTCTACCTGCGCCAGGAGGATGATTCAGCGGTCGCGGCTTACGCCTTCGGGCGGGACGCGGATCAGATTCGCGGGTCGAGCCTCGCCCCCGGACGCGGCATCGTCGGCTGGGTCATAATCAACGGCCAGCCGATGAACAACACGGACCCGATGCTCGACCTCAACGACCTCCTGGGGGCCAACGAGGCCGGCTACCGGGCGGCGGCCGTCTACCCTTTGAACGAAGGTGACAGGGCCATAGGCGCGCTCGCGCTCTACTCGAACGAGATGGACGCCTACGGCAGCAACCACCTGCACCTCCTCGAATCCATAGCGCGCTTCGCCTCCACCTCGCTCCAGCACGCGATCCTTTACGAGCAGACGAAGGCCAGCGCGCAGGTCGACGCGCTCACGGGCATGCCGAACGCGCGGGCCTTGTATGAAAGCGCAGAGGCGGAGATGGCGAGGGCGCGGGAGCAGGGCTCGCCCTTACAGGTGCTCTCACTCAACGTCGCGGGGATGCGCGTGGTCAACTACTCCTACGGCTACCAGACCGGCGACAAGGTGCTCGCGGAAGTGGCGGGCCGGCTCCGTCAGCTCATTGACGAGCCCGACTCGATAAGCCGCCTCGCCGGCAGCGAGTTCATCTGCCTGCTCCCCGGCTACACGCGCGACCGGGCCATCGGTCTCGGCGAACGCGCGCAGGCGGAGATCGACAACTTCGCGCTCAAGGTGAGGCCCGACGAGTACGCCCGCGTCGGCCTGCATTTCGGGGTGGCGGAGTATTCGCTCGATGGGCAGACCGTTGACGAGTTGCTGCACGCGGCGGCGGTCGAAGCGCGCCCGAATAAAGTCACGCGCAAGCACATCGAATTATTGTCGGAGCCTTACGAGTTGCATTCCGTCCCTTCTCTTCAATCGCCCGAAACAGAGGCCGAGCCCATCGCGGTAAACGGATAGCCGGAGCCCCCATCAACCCATTGCGGCGGGCGGCGGAAGAGATGGACACCGGCGCCATTCCATGTTCTAAAAAGAAACATCGGATTGGCCCGCACCGCCGGGCCATTTTCATTCGATAGATCAGCTGTTCTCGCGATGTGCCGCGCACTTACCGCCTAATTATCTCAGTATTGTGGCCTACGGGTCTCTTCCCAAGTATTTTTCCACCTTCAATCGACTCTCCTTTAATGACCGACCTGCGCGCTGGCCGACTTTTTGCAGTTAAGGCGTGACAGGTTGGGTCAATCTCATAACTTGTGAGCTGTAGGGTCGGCTAATCGAGAGTCGTTGGTTGATTCCTATGTGGGTTGCTCGGGAGTTGAAACGATATACCAGAGGTAAAGCCCTTAAACGCGGGCGAGCTTTAAGAATTAGGAGAACAACCATCATGAGGATAAATCGAACAATAGACAGAGGGGTTCTGGCCGTTGCGCTGGCACTGATGGTGTTGCCCCTCGGAGGGCTTTATTCGTTCTTGTCATCCCCTCAGGAGGTGAGAGCGGACAGTGCCGATGAGGCAACGCCGTTGTCTCGGGTAGCCAGACAGCTATCGCGAGAAGTCGGGAAACTGGAGAAGAAAGGGGGCTTCGAGATTGCGGCGCACGTGCTCTCCGTGCACAGCAAAATCCCCGCCCACGAGTTGCTCGCGCGCGGCGTGAGCCTGAAAGACCTGAGCACGCCCGCGATGGCGGCGGGCATCACGGGGCGGAATCTGGACTTTGTCAGCTCGGCCCTCGCGTCGGGGGCTTCCTTTGACGAGGTGATGAACAACCTGCAAGCGGACAGAGAGGAAGCCTCGCGCCGCCTGTCGTCGGCCGTCGGCGCCATGCAGCAGAACCGCAGGAACTCTAAGAATCTGTCCTTAGACTCTGACGGCGACGGGACCCCGAACGCGATGGACCTCGACATCGATAACGACAGATTGCCGAACCAGGAAGACACGGACATCGACGGCGATGGCCTGCTGAATGCCCTCGATCAGGACATCGACGGCGACGGCATGAATAACGGCGGCGACGACGACATCAACGGGAACGCAATCGCCAATTATGACGACGGAGACATCGACTCGGACCTCTTAGCCAATGACGTAGACGACGACAGAGATGGCGATGGCGTCCCGAATACCAGCGACGGAGATTCCGATGGCGATGGCATAAATGACGACATCAAGAGCGTCGGACTCCTGGGCAAAGGTAAGGGCGGCGACGACGACGATGACGATGACGATGACGATGACGACGATAACGGCAACGGGAACGGAAACGGCAATGGCAACGGGAACGGAAATGGCAATGCGAACGGCAACGCCAATGCCAATGGCAACGGAAACACCAACGGGAACGCTAACGGAAACGGGAATGGCAACGGTAACGCCAACGGGAACGGGAACGGAAATGGCAATGCGAATGGTAACGGGAACGGAAACGGGAACGGGAATTCGAATACCAATGGCAACGGCAATGGCAGTCCGGCCGCCCCTGCCGGCTTCAAAGGCTTAGTGGAAGTAATACCTGCTCAGGTGGTCGGCACGTGGAGGATCGGCGGGCGCGCGGTTGTGGTCACGCAGTCCACCAGCGTCGGCAACAAAGTCCGCCTCGGGGTCAGGGTGAAGGTCAAAGGCTTCCTCCGCTCCGATGGCGCGGTTCAGGCCAATAAGATCAAGAAGGTGGGCGGGTAAGACCGTCGCGGGATCGAGTCTGAGGGGTGATCGGTCGCCCCTCAGACTCGCCCAATATATCGGCAGGTAGAAGAGAGCGAATT
>DASQDI010000007.1:0-12891 GCA_035634255.1 Blastocatellia bacterium | reverse complement strand
TCGGCCCGTAAACGGCCAGCAGAGTAGCGCGCAATCTGAGCCGAGGGATTACCTCGACCTGCCCGTGAAACTTGAAGCCCCCGTTCAGCCCATACCCGTGAAGGCCAGCGACGGCAGGTGGTATCTGGTCTATCACCTTTTCCTCACCAACTGGAGCTTCGCGGACCTGACGCTGAGCGATGTTGAGGTCTTCGACGGGGAGCGCGGCAATACTTTAGCCCGGTATGGAGTGAAGGAACTCTCCGACCTCTATCGCTTCCGCGCGTTGCTCCCGACGCCGCCGAGACTTCAGGTCGCGAGCCCCGCCGACTTACGGCGCGTAGCCGCCGGTCGCACGGCGGCCCTGTTCTTCTGGCTTGCCGTGGACCGTAGGGGCGACATCCCTTCGACCTTGAGGCACCGCTTCATCTTCGAGGCGAACCCTCTGATCAGATTGCGCCGTAACGCCGCCGCCACCGAAGAACGCATGGCGCTGGACGGGTTCCGTGTCGGCGTCAGCCGCGAGACGGCCATAGCGATAGGGCCTCCATTGCGCGGAGGCCCCTGGAGGTGCAGCAACGGCCCGGCCTACAATACCGCTCACCAATACCTGGACGTGCGAGACGGGAGGGTGAGTAACGCTCAGCGCTTCGCCATCGATTTCCAAAAGGTTGACGCGGGCGGCAACATACTGCCCAACCCATTCCCCAACACCATTACCAACAGCATGTTCTACGGCTACGGGGCCGACCTGCTCGCCGTGGCCGATGGCGTAGTCGCTTTCGTCAAAGACGGCATACCCGAGAACACTCCCTTAGCCTCGGGGGAAATCAGGCCGGCGGTCCCGATCACCGGCGAAACGATTTCAGGTAACTGGGTCAGCATTGATTTAGGTAAGGGCCGCTACGCTTTCTACGCTCACCTTCAACCGAACAGCATTCGGGTGAAAGTGGGCGATAGGGTCCGCAGAGGCCAGGTCATAGGGCTGCTCGGCAACTCCGGCAACGCGGTGGGCCCGCATCTTCATTTCCACATCGGCGACGC
The DNA here is from genome assembly GCA_035634255.1 of Blastocatellia bacterium. Classification (GTDB taxonomy): domain Bacteria; phylum Acidobacteriota; class Blastocatellia; order UBA7656; family UBA7656; genus DATLMR01. The sequence continues at coordinate 11,868 of DASQDI010000007.1, read as the reverse complement.
TAATTCATTGAACGGGAGCGAAGGCGTCCCGTTCGTCTTCGAATCTTTCGAGATGGTTGGGCCGGCGCGCCGGCATGTTTTAGAGATGCCGCTCAATAATTCAGTAGCCCGATTCCCATAACCGTATTCGACCCTGCGCCTGCCCGGCGGTCACTCGATCATGCGCAGCCTGGAAGGCGTCGGGTCGATTGCGACCAGCAGCGGGCGGGCGATGCTGGATGCTGAGACAATCGCCTGGCCCGGAGCCAGGTTGGGGAGGCGATTCCACAGGCTCTCGTCGACTCCCCCGACCGACCGCTTCAGCCGGCTGATCACGTTGGAGTCGGCGATCTTATGGAGAACGTAGTTGTTGATTAATCCGAGCACCTCGTCCGGCAGGTGTTGCGGCAATTGGGTGACGAAGGTCAGGCCGAGCCAGCGCTTGCGCCCGCGCCGTGCGATGCGCGCGACCTGCTGGAACAGCACCGGCATCTGCTTGATCCGCTCCGTCGAGAGGAACTCGTGGGCCTCTTCAACGATGACGACGACCCGGCGCAGCGCGGCGCCTTCCTCGGTGGCCCTATAGTTCCTGTCCTGCTGCTGGTGCAGGCCGCGCAGTATTTCCGAGATCACCAGATTATTTACTTGCGGCGACTCCGTGTCGCTCAGGTCGATGACGGTCACGCGGCCCGGTTGCGTCATCTCGTCGTAGTCGGGCGAGCCCTTCGACTTATCATCGAATATCCCCAGCCTCAGCAGGCGGGCGAGGCTGCCCTGCACTTTGCGCCAGCTACGCACATCGTTGGGCAGCTTGGTCTGCGCGACGATGTTGGCGATCTTGGCGCGATTTGCATGGAACTCCGGCGTGCCGAGGTACGTGTCTTTCTCTTCCTTCGCGACCGTGTCGGCGCAGTAGCGCACTATGTCGTACATGTGCTGAAGAGTCATTCGCGGAAAGCCGCGCTCCAGCTCGTCCAGTTCGAGAAGTTCGTCCTTCTCTCTATCGTTCTTCGGGAAGATTTTTAAGTCCATCAGAAGACGCCGCGTGATCTCGTAAGCCTTATCGAATCGGTCCTGCTGCGCCTCGTTGAGGTTGAGGATTTCGATCATCGCGTAGGGCGATATGTTCGAGTATTCGAGGCTGAACTCCTTGTTGTCCGCGTAATCTTTATTAGTGCTCTCGCGGCCGATGAGGCGGCGGATCGCCACGTTGCCCACGCCCTTCGGTTTAATGCCTCGCCTCTCAAGAGCCGCGAGCATCTCCCGCATCTCGTGGCCTCCCGCCGGCTCCATTATCCTCGTGTACTCGCCCTCGGTGTCGAATACCACGACCCCGACCCCGCTCTCGCTCAGCTTGCCGACCAGTCCGGAGACGGTCGTCGACTTGCCCCCGCCGGTGGTGCCGAGTATGCCCGTGTGCCGCGGGAAGACATCCTTGCGCGTCGAGGGCAAAGCGACCGACATGTCCTCGTAGCCGACGGCAAGGCCGAGCGTAACGTCCCCCCCGAGCTTCAGCCGCTCCTTCGTCTCCTCCTGATCGAGCGCGAAGACCGGGCTGTTGGGCAGGGGGCGGAAGCGGGGGGGCACGAGCGTGCCCTCGACTTCTTCGCCGAGAATCTCCACCTGCACGCGCCCGTGGTAGCGCGGCATAAACCTCGCCCCGCGTACAGTGGTCGTTACGACCAGAGGCGCGTCGGCCCGCAGCCCGTCAGGCTCGGCGAAAGGCCCCTGGACCACCGCGCCGAGGTACTGGCGGCCGTCGCCGCCCCGCTCTTCGGATTTGCTCTTGATGCGGACCAGTGATTGAGAGGCGGCTTTGCCGATCTGGTCGGCGGGCAGCAGCACCGTCACGGTGTTGTCTTTGCTGGCAGGCGTGTCGTACATGGTGAAGCCTACGGAGCCGCGCGACTCTTCGTCCTCCTGCCACTCCCCCCCGGCGAGGTCTATCTCCTCCTCCAACAGGTCTATGAAACTGTCTCTCTCTTCCCGGCCTGCTCCCTCATCGGTCGTCTCGTCGGCTCGATCTCTATACTCTTTCATAAAACATCTCCGTTAACGAGAGCGCGTTTCGCGCTCGCCAAGGTAGCGAAGCGGCTCGCCTGCGTCGGCGTAAGCCATCCGTACTGAGGACGTGAATTCGTCAGCCCCGAAGGTCGTGCGGCATACCGTATGCGCCAGGTCGATGAGCATAGGGAAGCCCCGGTGCTCCTGGAGTATGCTGTCGGCCATAGCGATGTGCGCGGCCACTTCCGCCTGATCCGCGTGCGCGTAGAAGATGTAGGGAGGCGAGGCGAGGCTCGCGCGGTACATGCCGACCACGATGTGCGGCGCCACCTCGTCGTGGAAGGCCTTCATCGCGCGCAGCTTGTCATCCCGGTAGTGCCCCGCGAGCAACCTCTCGACCTCCGGCTGAAGGGTCTGGATGATGACGTATTCGAGGGGCCGCAATGCGTTGCCTATAGTCAGCCAGTGCCGCCTGCGGGGCGCGCTCGGGACGAATACGAAGCGCTTATGCTCGACGTACCACTCGATTAACTCAAGAGGTATTCGCAGCATCTCGATATTATTCGCCCAGAGGTTAGTCAATAATTCGTAAGGCGCCGGGTGGCCATGCCCCATCCGCCACAGGGCGTCAGACTTATCCCGCAGGATGGCGCGCTCGGCCCAGGCCATGATCCCGCGCCCGGCCAGCTGGCTCAACTTATCCTTATCGCCTCCCTGCCCCTGCCCCCCGCGCTTCTCGCGGCGGTGTAACAGGTCCAAAATCTCCTCGACAGGGTCGGACGTTTTGGAGCGGAGGTCGCGGCGGTACAGGCGGTGCGCCCACGAGCCCTGCTGCCCATTGTAAGAGACCAGACACACGCCTATCTGCGTGATCGTGAGCGGCAGAGCGTCATGAATAATCCTCGTGCCGTCGCAGGCTTCGACCCCGCCGTTGAACAGGAGCCCGCGGTGAACGCGCTCCAGGTCGCGGCGGCGCGCTTCGTACTTGCCAGCGCATTTCGGCGCGCCGGGCGCGGTGGGGATCTGCGGGAAGATGATGTCGCGCACGTATCTCGCCGCGGAGCTCTCGCGCTCGACGGCCTCCGCGATCTCCTGTTCGGTCCGGTCCAAAAACACCGCGGCGTCCTTGCCGAGCGTCCACGTGTCCAGGTCGAGCGTGTCGGAGAGCCTTTCGTCATAAACGTCTTCGAACTCGGCGAGGGCCGCCGCCGGCTTGCCTGCTTCCTGTTTGTAGTCTTCCATCTTATCCATACCCGTTAACCCAAAAGCGGTTCAGCCTGTATACAGCCGCCGCGCCGCAAAGTGCGACAAATTTTATTTCGCCCTGTTTATTTCGGCCCGAACGATTCCGCCCACGACTGCCCGCGCCCGACGCTCTCAAGCAGGGACCATGCGTACGGCCTCGCCACCGACGCGGGCAGGCCGAACCGCTCTTTTAAAACCCCGGCCATCCCCTCCAACCTCTGTTGAAACCTCGAAGGCGATGTGTCGCTTTGCGACAAGACATCCTGGGGAGGGGCTAACAGGGCGAGGGCTATGCGGTCGGCGCTGTCTTCAATCTCCCACAGGTCGTGGCCGCTAGCTCCGCCCCTCTCCATCAGGTTCGTATAGACTCCGAGCGACGCGCCGGCCAGGAGCGCGTGAACCCTCTCCGCCACGGAAGGCTGACGGAGGCCATCAAAGACCTGCGTGATCCCGTCGCCGAACTTCGAGATGGCCGCCTCGCGCACGAGCAGGTAGTCAACGAAGAAATGCCCGACCTCATGAGCTATGGTGAACCTGCGCTCGTCTTCGGGGTCCGCCTCGTCGATGAAGATAAAGCCCTGACCCCCGTAAGCGACGAGACAGCCGCGGACGGAGCGGCTGCGGCAGTCGAAGCGGAACGGAGCCCCGCGCTGGCCGAGCCAGCTTTCAACAGCCTCCAACTTCAGATGGGGCAGCCGCGTGAGTTTCACCGGCAGAGCGAGCGAGACGAGTCGATCCAGATTGCGGGGGAAAGGCTCGACCTCGCCACACATCTGCCAGAACCGCTCAACCACACCCTGACTCAGATTGTCTAACCACATCCCTCCGCCTCATTCCTCAGAGTCCGGCCTTTCCTCTTCATGTAAGGTGTCGTCAGGACTCTTTTCGTTACAGTCGCGGGCGGCGGCCAGCAGACCCGTGGGAGAATAACCTGGTCGTTTCCCCAGTCTCCTTGCGCTTAAATCCGCGGGGCGGCGCGCAAGTTTTTCAAGGGCTTCCACCTGCCGCAAGATGCCGGCGAGTCGCGCCTCGTCAATGAGCGCGTAGTCGGCGAGCTCGCGAACCTGCTCGGCGAACCGCGCGGACGAAGAGTCGGGGCGTTTGCACAGAGCCAGCCGCGAAACCAGAGCGGGCAGGGTGCCAATCTCCCGCGCGAAGTCGTCGTCCGTCAGGCCCTCCTGTTCCTGATAAGCCGCCAGCACATAGGACATGAATCGCGGGTCGTCGCGAAGCCGGCGCGCGAGTGCTGCTAAGGCTGCTAGCGGTTCCTGACTTGTCATCACCGCGCCCTCCTGGGCTGTATCTTTCTCTCGAAGATTTTCTTGATTCGATCTTTGGCCCGTTTGACCAGCTTCCTCTGCTCAGCGACCGGGGTATCCATTATGCCCATGATGGCGGCGTATTCGGACGTGTCCCGGACGCTCGCGATCATGAGGGCGGCGACCTTCAAATCCACCGGATCGGTAATAAACTTTCCCACCTGCCGCATCACCGTTTCCTGCATATCGAGGCTTATCAGGGCGGATTCGGCGTCCGGCTCGGTCTGCGCCGCCACTCCGTCTACAGTTTCGGGGTCATCAAGTTCGACAACTTTCTTTCGCGCTTCGGAATCTTTCTGCTGCCCCAGGCTGTTGAGCAGGCGGCTTCTGGCGAGCAGGCGCAGGTAGGTGAACAGGCCGGAGCGGGAGGGGTCGAACTTTGCCGGGTGCTCGAAGTAATACATCAAGGCATCGGCAGAGGCCATGTCTACGAGGTGCGGGTCGCCTACGTCCTTGAACTCACTCGCCAGACTTTTTATTAACTTCGGCAGGAATAACTCGGCGATCTCGCTCGTCACCGTGAGGCTTGAGCCGGGCAGTAATCGCTGATGGAGCCGTTCCCCGAGTTGCCGTAGATTTACTTGCGAAGACATAAACCAACTCAGGAGATTTCAGAATACCGGGATATGTTCCGTTCCCACTGGCTTTGAGTAATAACGTAAGCCGTGCTTAATGAGAGGCGAGCGGCCTACATAGAGCGCGAGCTGGAACTATATGACTACACGCTTGCGGGAGCGCATTTTGGAATTGCCAACCGGAGCAATCAAAACTTCCGAGCCAGTTTACCTCCTTACCGTCACTTGCACAACCTTAAGGGCCATACGGATGCGGCAGCGCCGGACACGTTTCCCCTCGCCTACCCTGTAAAAGACCCCGATTGCTCGGGGGGCTCCGCCTGCTTAGCCACCGGGTTCCCGACCCGAAATATTAAAGGGCTCGGCGCGGCTAATCGAAAGCGGCGGGCCGTCTCACAAGCGCGGCCCGCCGCTTTTTTACACCCCGAAGGTTTTCGGGATCACCTGGCGAAAAAAGGATGCGGGAGCAGGGCGGGCTTCTTCTGCGGCCCGGTCGCCCCTTTTAATTCGACCTCCTCGAATAACACCGAGGGGGCGATGATCGTGACCGGAATGCCCTCGCCCCCCACGTCGCCCGACCCGAAGCCGAATATCATCCCCGACAGCCCGCCGCCGCCTGACATGAGCCGGTTGTTGACGTGGTAGTCGCTTGAGGCGGCCACTATGTCTTTCAGGATGCGGGGAGTGAAGTGGCTCTCCGTGAGCCCGCGGACCAGTTGCTCGCTCCCGTCTTCGACCGACACTTTGTAGACCAGGAGCGGGGCGGGGGCCTGCTCCCGCGGCCGGGGACTGAATAAAGAAGAAAACTCCCTGCCGCTGATGCCCGGGTTGTCGAGCATTTTGATCATCAGGCCGTGGGTGAGGCCCTGCGCCTTACTCAGGTTAATCAACTCCTGCTTCAACTCGGCAAAGGCCTTGCCCCCGGTCGTTTTAATGAAGAGGTTCCCGGCCTGCGCGCTCGCGGAGCCGTACTGCATCGAGCGCCCGTGCCCGTTCGACTCAGGTATCTCTTTGCGCGGCCGGCGCGACATGAGCAGAGTCTTCAGGACGCCCTGCTCGATCAGCGTCACCGGGCGGGCGGGCACGCCCTGATCGTCCACCTGATACGAGCCGATGAGAGGCCGGCCGTTGAAGCTGGTCTGCGTCGGGTCGTCCACGACGGTCAGGAAATCGGGCAGCACCCGGCGATTCAGGCGGTCGGCGAACTCGCTCTTGGGAAGCATCTCGGCCATTTGCGGCGGGTCGATCAGAGGCGGGCGGTGGCCGGAGAGTTGGGGCGCGAGCACCTGCGCGAACATCTCGCCCGCGGCCTGCCCGGTCACGAGGACCGGCCCGACATATTTGTCGAGCACCGGCGCGGAGGCGAGCGCGGCCAACTCCTGGGCCATCTGTCGAATCGCCGCCGCTATCTCCGATTCCGAGGACATCTGCTCGGGGCTCGTCGCGAAGAAGGCGACGAAATTTTTCAGGCGCATGCCGTCCGCCGCCTGCGTTGACGCTCGCGCGTAAAGCATGGCGAGCGGGGCGGGCTGGCGGCAGACGCTCCCCTCGCTGTTGGTGAAGTACTTGTTGACGGACCGCACGCGGAGGTTCACCCGCGATTCCTGTATCGCGGGGAACTCGCGGAAGAGGGCCGACAGACGCCGCACGGCCTCCTGCCACTTCGCTTGATCGTAGCTCGCCGGCTTCCGGGCGGCGACGGATTTGACGGGCTCCGCGCGCGAAAAATCCGGCACCTGCTCGCCCTGCACCTTGTTCTGAACGAAGGCCCGTTTCTTGGCCAACTGCTCCAGAGCCTTTTTGTACGTCGCGTCGGTCGCGAGCCAAAGGTCATGGCGCAGGGCCGCGTAGTCATCCTCTTGGACCAGGGGCCTCGGGAACATGTCGGAAGAGAATAATGATCGGGTCGAGACGAACTCGCTGTTATCGAACCCGTAGCTCCCGACGCGGAGGTCGATGCTCACGGGGCGGCTCCTGCTCCGATACGACCTGACGACGGCCCCGAACGTGGCCTCCACGTCGAACGATTCCGAGTCCGTCACCGCGTATTCGATGTAGTAAGGCTTCTCAAGGCTCTCAAGCTTAAGCTCCGCCACCGAGCGCGCGAGCTCGTCGCTCATGGCTTTGAGCAGGGGGTCCTCCTGTTGCTGAGCGAGCCCCACGCGCGCGGGGATGGCCGACAGCAGAGCGGAGCCCAGCATCAGCACGAGAAAGCGGTGTAATGTTACCCGTCTGCTTTTCATCAGTGTGACCTCCTTCCCGGCGGCGGGAGCAGGGGCGGCCTGTCCGCCGATTTCTCTTTCTTCTGGATCTCGATCTGCGCGGTGAGTATGCTGGGTGCGAGCGCCGACACGGGGACGATGCCGCTCTCCGCCCCGCAGTAGCCGTTGAACACTTCCTGCTTATCGCCGCAAGCCAGGATTTTGCTGAAAGACATGAGGGGGGTCCCGATGAGGTCGACCCCGCGGACCAGCTCGTCCGGGCGGCCGTCGGTGTAGACGCGATAGACCATGATGGGAGTGACCTGAAACACCTGCGGATTCCCTCGGCCCGTGAAAGTGAAGCCGCCGGAAATATCTTTAAAGACCAGCCCGAACTGTTTGCCCTGCTTCCTGCACTCTTCGATCAGCATCTCGCGCAGCCTGGACTCGGAGACGGTCTGCGCGGCCTGCACGATCAGGTTGCCCTGTCGCCCTACGGCGTTGAAACCCACCTGCTTCCGCCCGTGGCCGTTCGACTTCCCGAACCCGGCGACGGGGGACCGCGACATCAGAAAGTTTTTCAAGACGCCCTTCTCCACGACCGGCACGGGCTGAGCCTTCACCCCCTCGTCGTCGTAGCGGTAGTGGCCGTTCAGGTCTACTCCGGCGGCGCGCTCCATCATGGGGTCATCGACGACTGAGATGAAATCGGGCAGCACCTTTTGATTTACATTCTTCGTGAAAGTCTGCCCTTCTTCCTCGTCCTTCTGCCTGTGGCCCTCGATGCGGTGGCCGAATATCTCATGGAAGAACACCCCGGCGGCGCGGCCCGTCAGGATGGCGGGGCCGGTGTAGGGGTCGATGGCCGGAGCCTTGCGGAGGTCACGCAGGTCTTTGGCGACCCGGTCAATCGCCTGACTGATCGCCTTGTCATCCGGCAGGCCTTCGGGCGAGTGGGCGTCGAAGAACTCGTACCGGTACAGCTCCATCCCGTCGTCGGCCTTCGTCGTGGCGTACACGCCCACGCGCCAGTGCTTCAGCCCGTGCTGGATGAGGCTCTCTTCGCTGTTGACGAAATACTTATTGGTCGCGCTGGCCCTGAGGCTGACGCTGCACTCGTGGACCTCGGGGTACTGGTTGAAGAGCGCCGAGAGTTGTTTCAGCCTCTTCTCCCAGGCGGCGGCGTCCACCCGCACGTGCGACAGCGCGCCGAGGTGTTGTTGCGGAGTTTCGCGAGAGAAGTCCGGCGACCCGTCCTCAGGCTTCACTTTGACGGCGGCGTCGGTCTTCACCTGTATCAGGCGCTCGACGGCCGCCGCGTACTTCCTGTCGGTCTCGCGCCAGATGACGCTCTTAATGGCGTCGGGGTCATTCTCAACGGTGATCGGGACCGGCGGCTGGAAATCGAGGAAAGCCCCGAAGGAATCTCCGCGAATCTGGCGCATGTTATCCAGCTTGTAGTCGCCGACCCGCACCTGAACGTCAAGGTAGCGCGAGGTGTTGGTCGAGCTGCCGCGCAGAGCGCCGAACGAGGACGCGATGGAAGTCTGCTCTTCCTCCGCGACGTAGTAGCTGATGAAGTAAGGCGGCGGGTCCGCCTTCTCGCCCAGCCCCTTCATCGACCGGCGCATCTCTTCCTCCATCGCCTTGAGCAAAGGGCTCTTCTCCGCCTGCTGAGCAGACGTGCCGGGCGGTTCGAAGGGGAAGCCGCCCGCCAGCAGGACTATACAAGCAACCACGGCCCGTAAACGCATATTGTTAGACCTCCTCGGGAAAGTAGTGGGAACAAGCTTATCCTCTGCGGATAGGCGCAGGTTAGCTCGGCTGATGAGTGCGGGTTTCGCGAGACCTGGAATTATAAAGTCCCCGGCGGAACGTGCCGCCGATCTCACGTCTCCGGTTCAACGATCTGTTAGACCGCTTCGGATCGATAACCGTCAGTGAATGCCGGGCAGGGTGTGTCTCCGGATGCGGGTCGGATTTTTCATCCTCAACTCTTCCCGGAGCCGGTCAGACGGGAATCCAAATATCTTATTTATTGCTGCTCCCTATTATTAGACGTTAACCGAAGTTCCCGCGATTCAGGGAATCTTTCGATTCCGGCGCGGCCCTCCCCGGCGCGGGCATGTAATAAAACCCCATCTGAGTCATATCAAATTGGGGTTGTTTAATCACGCTCTTTCGACTTTTCTGCGCGCCGGTTGTAACATCACCATCTGCGAAGCAGGTGATTGGGCGCTCGCGATTCTTAGGAAGCAACCATGGGCGGCGTGGGGCGGACGCTCCGGCCGCTGCCGCCCGCATGAGGTATGTCTATGACTCGGACAGGATGCGTTACGTTGGAATTCGACCCGAAACTGAACAGGCTTGGCAAGGACAAAGAGCTTCGGCAAGGCCTGTCAGTCGTCATTCAGATCGGAGACTCGCTCTGCGTTACCAACGATGAGACCGTCAGCCTTGAGCGGCTCTCGCGCGTGGCCGGGGAGAAGGAGGGCGATTTAAAGTATGGGGATCATAAGCAGTTCGCCCTGAGCGATTACCTGGGGCTCCCCGTGTCTCCGCCCGATGGTATCGAAGAGGCGGACGTGGAGGGGCTCGATTACAGAGGCGGCTACCTCTGGCTCGTAGGCTCGCACAGCCTGAAGCGCAAGCAGCCGGACAAGAAGACGCTTGAGAAGAATTTCGAGCGGCTGGCCGATGTGACGAGCGACGGCAACCGCTATCTACTCGCCCGCATCCCCGTGGTGGAAAAGGGCGGCTCCTTCACTCTGGAGAAGGAAGTCTCTCTGGGCGGAGAGAGGCGCGTGGCGGCGCAACTGCCTTGCAGCGAAATAGACAACGACCTGACGAAGGCCCTGGCGGAGGACATGCACCTGGGCCGATTCTTAAAGATCCCGGGCAAGGATAATGGCTTCGACATTGAGGGCCTCGCGGTCACGAACGAGGGCCGCGTCTTTCTGGGCTTGCGCGGGCCCGTGCTCCGCGGCTGGGCCGTGATTCTGGAATTGGAGCCGGAGCCCGACGAGCGAGATCAGTCGAGCCTGAAGCTCAAGGGCATAAACTCTAAAAATCCGTTTAACCCCAGCAATCCCACTTACCGAAAACACTTCCTCAATCTGGGCGGCCTGGGCATCCGCGACCTGTGCCTCCACGGCTCCGACCTGCTGATACTCTCGGGCCCGACGATGGACTTGGACGGGCCCGTGACCGTTTTCCGGTGGAAGGGAGGCGCGAGCCCTAAAGGCGAAAGCCTCGTCCCATTCGCGGAATTGGAGAAGGTGATCGATATCCCCTACGGCGTGGAGGAAGACCACGCGGAGGGCATAGCGTTGTTCTCTCCCGACGGTCAGAAGAGAAACTCGCTCCTGGTCGTGTACGACTCGGCGTCGTGTATTCGGCAGGCGGGAGCGAGCGGGCTGAAGGCGGATGTGTTCGCGCTGCCCGATTAGAAGAGGTTAAGGCCAGCCCTTAAGGATGATGAGGCCGACACAAGCCTCTACGAGCCTCCGGATTATTCGGGGCGAGGAACCGAGAGAATAAATCGAGAGATTCTGGGGGTCTGCGGATTGATCTTAAAAGCCCTCTTGTTGTATCCTCATCATTTCCGGCTGGGAGGCCAAAAATCCTGACAGAAATCTGACGGGAACTCAGGGAAGGGCTCGTTGAACCCGAGGAGAGATGGCCGATTTAATTTGACGGACGCGACAGACGAATTTGCAATCAAAGAGTCGAGGTTCGAACCGCCAGACCGCCTTTTCACATAATGTCCAGACCGGTTGAAAATCATCGGAGTCGGGTGTACAGGGGATGTCACCTCAAACGGCTTGCTAACTTTGAAAGACTCGGCTAGAATGACCGTTTTCGATTCGAGGTAAAAGTGCGGGTGTGTTGTGCTCACCGGCATTATAGATGTTTGAGAAGAACGAGCGGCTCCGTGACGAAGAGGCGGGGCCGGATCGCGAATGTGCTGGGGTGGTCGAGTGGTTAATGGCACCGGGCTGTAAACCCGGCGTCCGTAAGGACTACGTAGGTTCGAATCCTACCCCCAGCACCATCGAGTTTCCTGCGGGCGTAGCGCAATGGTAGCGCACTAGCCTTCCAAGCTAGGTGTTGCGGGTTCGAGTCCCGTCGCCCGCTTCGTTCGAATTCGACAGCGTTTCATCTGGAAGGCCGGCGTAGCTCAGTGGTAGAGCGCATCCTTGGTAAGGATGAGGTCATGGGTTCAATCCCCATCGCCGGCTCCATCGGATAGGCGGCGGGCGGAACCTGCGGGCGGCCCGATTTGGAGGAGGCTGCCGCGATCCGACCGCGCTGTTCGTGGGGTTTAATAATCTCGCTCGGCGAGCGTCTTAATTCTGTAAGCTTGTAATTGTAATTAAAGAGTTAGCCTCAGGCTGAATATAGGAGAGATATGGCGAAGGAGAAATTTGACCGGTCGAAGCCGCACGTCAACGTCGGCACCATCGGGCACATAGACCACGGCAAGACGACCCTGACCGCCGCCATCACCAAGGTGCTCGCGCGGCACAACCCGAAAGTCTCGTT
>DASQDI010000006.1:0-20900 GCA_035634255.1 Blastocatellia bacterium | reverse complement strand
CGTCCCCGCGGCCCGCCAGCGCGCGGCGCTCAACGCGGTCCTCGACACGTTGAAGGTGGACGCGCTCGCGATCCCCCCGCGCATTCTGGAGTCGATCCCCCCGCGCGCGTTCGCCTACGGGGGCGGGACGACCGAGTTGTTCCCCGGCCGCACGGACCCCACGTTCGACCCCATAGCCGCCGCCACGATAGCCTCGGACCTCGCGATCTCCGCCCTGCTCCAGCACGAAAGGGCCGCGCGGCTCATCGAGTTCCACTCGCACAACCCGGCCAACCCGGACTTCAAAGAGGTGGTCGACGCCCTCATCGCGCGCACGTGGAAGGCCGCGCCTCCGGCGAATGCGTACCACCAGACCGTCGCGCGCGCGGTAGAAAGCATCACGGTGACGCGGTTGATGGACCTCTCCGCAAATCCCGACGCCTCCCCGCAGGTGAGGGCCGTCGCCTCCGACGGTCTGCGGCAGATCGCCGCGTTGCTGAACCTGCCCTCGACCCCCGCCGCGTCCGCGCACAGGCGGGCGGTGAAGGACGACATAGAGCGGTTCCTGACCCGGCCCGACGCCCCGCGCAGGCAGACGGTGCCGCTGCCTCCCCCGGCGGGCGACCCGATAGGGGCGAATCAATAAAGCGGGTCTGTGATCACGACACGGGGCGGCAACAACGAGCGCTCCGTGTTGTAATCACGGCGGGATCAAGTATTATATTGTTTGTGCGCTGTGTGAGCCGGGCGGCTCGCGTGCCTGCCTTTTAAATCTTTCCGATTGGGATCGAAGAACTCATGCCTGCTCTCGTCTGCCGACTCACGAGCTGCGCATGCAGGATTCAGGAGCCAATACATGAACAATCTCTTTCGCGCTCTGATCGCCGGGTATGGGGCTAAGAAACTGGGCGGTGGCTGTTTCTCCACGGTGCTTATCTTCATCATCATCTTCTGGGCGCTCGGTTACGTCAATTGCTAACTCATTCGAGCCCCGCGGGAGCGATGCGCCGGCCGCTCGGGCACCGCAGGTCGCCCCCGCGGGGCCTGGATGATTCGACATTTTCCGCCCCCCGGCCTGCCGCGCGTTACATTCCGTTTACACTCACCCGCCCGGCCAGTTTCCGCAGGGCGGCGCTTAAACAGCTCCGTATGAATTACCTAAGGGTCAACGGATGGAATGGCGAACGAGTTGACTTATGCCCTGCGAGCAGGTATTAGTAAAATCCATGTTAAGCGAATGTAACGAGAAGGGCGGGGATAGGGAATTTCAGGAGGGTCTATGCGTCTGATTCCGCGCGAAGAGAAGTATTTTGCAATGCTGAACCAGCTTGCGGCGAAGGTCAAGGACGGCGGGGACCTCTTCGCGAGATTGTTCAAGGATTACCAGAATCACGCGCAGTACGCCGAGCAGATAAAGCGGGTCGAGGTCGAGTGCGACGACATGGTCGCGAAGATAACTCAGAAGCTTAATTCCAGCTTCATCACCCCCTTCGACCGCGAAGACATATACCTGCTCACGAACGAGCTTGACGACGTCATAGACATGATCAACGACCTCGCGCGCAGGCTTGAGATTTACGGCATCACGTCGCCGAAGCCCGAAGCGGCTGAGATCGCGAACCTTTTGAGCAGGGCGGCCGTCGAGATTCACGACGCCTTCACCCTGCTCGAACGCGGCAAGGTTTTCGGCGAGCACTGCGCCAACATAAGCGAGCTTGAGAAGCGGGCCGACTCGCTCTACAGGGACGCCATCCGCCGCCTCTTCAGGGAAGAGAAGGACCCAATCGAGGTAATCAAGTGGATGTCGATATACGAGTCTTTAGAAAATTCGATTGATCGCTGCAAGGATGTTGCCGAAGCGCTCGAAGCGGTGGTGGTCAAAAACAAGTAGCAGCGGAGGCCGTTATTGATGACAACGCTGATGGCGTTTGTCCTTCTAATCATCGTAGTCGCTTTAGTATTCGATTATGTCAACGGGTGGCACGACGCGGCCAACTCCATAGCCACGGTCGTCTCTACGCGCGTGCTCTCGCCGGGGCTCGCGGTCATATGGGCCGCCTTCTTCAACTTCGTCGCCTTCGCGGTCTTCGGGACCTACGTGGCCAAGACCATCGGCGGCGACCTCATCAACATCAAGATAATAGACGAGCGGTGGCAGCTCTGGGTCCTGCTCTGCGGCCTGCTCGGGGCGATAATCTGGGACGTGATCACCTGGTATTACGGCCTCCCGTCGAGCTCCTCGCACGCCCTGGTGGGCGCTTACGCCGGCGCGGCCATGGCGGCCCACAGGGGGGTCGAGGGGCTGCTGAAGCCCGAAGGGTGGATAAAGACGGGCTCGTTCATCATAATCTCCCCGATGGTCGGGATGCTGCTCGGGTTCTCCTTAATGGTCGCGATCCTCTGGATATTCCGCCGCTACTCGCCCGACAGGGTCGATAAAATCTTTCGCAAGGGGCAGCTGGTCTCCGCGGCCCTCTACAGCCTGGGGCACGGGGGCAACGACGCGCAGAAGACGATGGGCATCATCGCGGGCGTGCTCGTCGCCTCGAACGTGAACCCGAACGCCACCGAGGAGATCCCCCTCTGGGTCGTGCTCACCTGTCACGCCGCAATCGCGCTCGGCACGCTCTCGGGCGGCTGGCGGATCGTCCGCACCATGGGCTCGCGCCTGACCAAGCTCAAACCCGTGGGCGGCTTCGCGGCGGAGACCGCGGGGGCCGCGGCCATCTACATGGCCACCTACGGAGGCATCCCCGTGAGCACCACGCACACCATCACCGGGGCGATAGTCGGAGTGGGCGCCACGCGGAGGCTCTCGGCCGTCCGCTGGGGCGTGGCTTCGAGGGTGGTCTGGGCGTGGGTACTCACCATCCCCATGTCGGCCCTGATCGCCGCCCTGACCTTCTGGCTCATCGAGCTTCTGCACAGGTTTTAGCCGCCCGCGTAAACAGATTTAACGCCCCCTGTAGACTCTCCGCGTCGCCCCGCGCCCGCGCGCGCTCTTTTATTGCCGCCCCTTTACGGCTTCTTCCGGCAGGGCCCGCCGGGATTTCACCATTTGTTCACATGCGCTTTACAAAAGTGTAACGCGGCTCCTCTATACTCCCTGATTTATGCTGCCTGTTCCGTAAAAATCTGTAGAGGAGCCCCGAGAATAATGAGAGACAAAAGCTTGTCACGTTCGGTCGCCGGCTTATTGACCCTGACTCTGTCCGTGTTAATGCTCGCTGGCTGCAATGGAGACGGTCCGGGAGCCGCAGGCTCGAACGGCGAGGTGAGGTTACAGGGCGCGGGCGCGACTTTCCCGAACCCGCTTTATCAGAAATGGTTCAGCGAGTACAACAGGAGTCATGCGGGCGTGAAGTTCGACTACCAGTCAATCGGGTCGGGCGGCGGCATAAAGCAGGTGTCGGAGCAGACCGTCGATTTCGGAGGCACCGACGCGCCGATGAAGGACGAGGATTTGAAGAATGCGAAGGGCGAAATCCTCCACGTCCCGACCGTGCTGGGCGCGGTGGTCCTGACCTACAACCTGCCCGGAGTGCAGGGCGAGTTGAAGCTCACGCCCGAGGCCGTGGCCGGAATTTACCTCGGCCAGATCACGACGTGGGACGACCCGGCGATAGCTTCGATGAACGCGGGGCTGAACCTCCCCTCGACCAGCATCACGAGCGTCCACCGTTCGGACGGGAGCGGCACCAGCTTCGTCTTTACGGATTACCTGAGCAAAGTGAGCCCTTCATGGAAAGAGAAGGTCGGCGCGGGCACTTCGGTCCAGTGGCCGGGGGGCAGCAACGCTCTGGGGGCCAAGGGCAACGAAGGGGTCACCGGGCAGGTCAAGCAGACGCCCAACTCCATCGGCTACGTGGAGCTGATCTACGCGGAGCAGCAGAAGCTCCCGGTCGTCACGCTTAAGAATGCGGCGGGTCAGATGGTAAAGCCGACGCTCGAATCGATCACGGCGGCCGCGGCGAGCATCGCGGGCCAGATGCCCGACGACCTGCGGGTCTCCATAACGAACGCGCCCGGCGCGAGCGCGTACCCGATATCGGCCTTCACTTACCTCCTCGTTTACAAGGACCAGAAGGAGCCGGTGAAGGGGAAGGCCCTCGTCGATTTCCTCTGGTGGGCGATCCACGACGGGCAGCGGATGGCGTCCGAGATGGGCTACGCGCCGCTCCCCGCGGAGGTGGTCGCGAAGGCCGAGGCGAAGACCAGATCGATCATGCACCAGGGGCAGCCGCTCCTGATGAACAACTGAGCGCGCGAAATGGCGCGGGCCATCAGCGATGATTTTTCCGCATGTCAAACCCGTCGATGAAACCGATTATGACCGACAGAGAGCCTTCGAGCGCGGGGGCTCTCCGCCTCTTCTCCGCGCCGCTCGCGTGGCTGCGCGGTTCGGACCGGGTCGGCGACCGAATCTTTAAAGCCTCCACCCTCGCCTTCGCCCTGCTGATCGCGGGGCTGGTCCTTTTGATCATCCTGGAGATGGCGCTCAATTCGACCCTCTCCTTCCAGAAGTTCGGCGCGGGATTCTTATGGAGCGAGGTCTGGAACCCGGTCACGGAAGAGTTCGGGGCCCTGCCATTCATCTACGGCACGGCCGTCTCTTCGGTCCTCGCCCTTTTGATCGCCGTGCCCGTGAGCATCGGGGTCGCCGTCTACCTGGTCGAGCACGCCCCGCGATCTTTATCGGCGCCCATCTCGTTCCTCGTGCAACTGCTCGCGGCGATACCTTCGGTCGTCTATGGGCTGTGGGGGATATTCGTGCTCGCGCCCCTGCTCCGCGATCATGTCTACCCGCCCATCCA
Source organism: Blastocatellia bacterium (assembly GCA_035634255.1). Classification (GTDB taxonomy): domain Bacteria; phylum Acidobacteriota; class Blastocatellia; order UBA7656; family UBA7656; genus DATLMR01. Next base: position 16,107 of record DASQDI010000006.1, on the reverse strand, counting down.
GTCGGCTTTCGGGTTTCTGCCGATCTTTCGGGGGAACATAAGCGGGCTCGGGATGCTGACGGCCGGCATAATTCTTTCAATAATGATCGTGCCCATAATCACCGCGGTCTCGACCGACGTGCTGCGCGCGGTTCCGGGCTCGCAGCGCGAGGCGAGTTTCGCGCTCGGGGCGACCGCGTGGGAGGCCTCGCGCGTCGTGCTCCAAAACGCCCGGTCGGGCATCACCGGCGCGATCATACTCGGGCTCGGGCGCGCCGTGGGAGAGACGATGGCGGTCACGATGGTCATCGGGAATCGGCCCGAGATAGCGGCCTCCCTATTCGCCCCCGGCTTCACAATCGCCTCGGCCATCGCCAACGAGTTCACCGAAGCGACCACGGAAATCTACCGGCACGCGCTCGTGGAATTAGGGCTGATCCTCTTCGTCATCACCTTCATCATCAACGCCGCCGCGAGGCTGCTGGTGTGGAGCGTGACCAGGGGTCAGGGGAGGGCTTCTCATGCGTGATGTCGGCATCATCTCAGAGCGCGGTGGAGGTCCGGCATGAATAGCCTCTGGCGTCGCAAATTCCTGAGCCGGGTGATGACGAGCCTGACGACCGTCTCGGCCGTGCTGGTCATCGGGGCCCTGATCGTCATACTGGGCTACATAGGCGTCACCGGCGTCCGCGAGCTGAGCCTCGGCTTTCTGGTCAACACCCCGAAGCCGGTCGGAGAGCCGGGGAGCGGCATAGCCAACGCCATAGTCGGCACGTTCATACTCATCGGCGTCGCGTCGGTCATCGGGATGCCGGTCGGGGTGCTGGCGGGAATCTACCTCTCCGAGTTCGGCTCGAACAAGCTCGGCACGGCCATCCGGTTCCTGATAGACACCCTGACGGGCGTGCCGTCCATCGTCGTGGGCGTATTCGTCTGGGGGATCATGGTGCGGCCGATGCGGAACTTCTCCGCCCTCGCCGGCGGCGTCGCGCTCGCGATCATAATGATGCCCATAGTGGCCCGCACGACCGAGGAGATGGTGAGGCTCGTGCCGCACAGCCTCCGCGAAGCCTCGCTCGCGCTCGGCGCGCCGGTCTGGCGCATGAGCTTGGGCGTCGTGCTGAGGACGGCGGCGGGCGGCGTGGCGACCGGGGCGATGCTCGCGATAGCGCGCATCGCGGGCGAGACGGCCCCGCTCCTCTTCACGGCGCTCAGCTACAACTACATGAGCACGGACCTGAATCAGCCCATCGCCTCGCTCACGTACCAGATTTATTACTACGCCAGCTCGCCCTACGACCAGTGGCATTCGATGGCCTGGGCTGCTACGCTGGTCTTAGTCGGCATGATCCTCGCGATCAACGTAACGGTGAGGCTGCTTGCCAGGAACCGGCATCAATGAAGAAGAGCGCGCGTCGAGCCCGGCCGGCTCTCAGGATTATCGGCACCGACACTCTCGAATTTATTATGAGCGAACAACAGAAACTACAACGAGCGAACGAAGCCGCGCCGGGCGCTGTCTCGGAGATAAGCATGCCGCGGGTGGTCATGAGGGAACGCGCGGGCGGCCCGGACCGGGGCCGGGGCCCGGGTGCGGAGAGCCCGAAGATCGGCATCCGTAGCCTGAACTTTTACTACGGGCGCACGCGCGCCCTGAGGGACATCTCGCTCGCGATACCCGAGAACAGGGTGACGGCTTTCATCGGCCCATCGGGGTGCGGGAAATCGACGCTCATCCGCACGATCAACCGCATGAACGATGTCATCCCCGGCACGCGCGTGGAGGGGGAGCTCGAACTCGACGGGCAGAACATCTACTCCCCCTCGACCGACGTGGTCTCCCTGCGCCGGCGGGTCGGCATGGTCTTTCAGAAGGCCAACCCTTTCCCGCGCTCCATCTTCGATAACGTCGCGTACGGGATTAAAATAAATCGCCTGACCGGGTCGAAAGCCGAGCTGAACGAGCGGGTCGAAAAGAGCCTCCGGGCCGCGGCCCTCTGGAGCGAGGTGAAGGACCGTCTGAAGGAGTCGGCCCTCGGCCTTTCGGGCGGGCAGCAGCAGCGCCTGTGCATCGCGCGCGCGCTGGCGGTCGAGCCCGACGTGCTCCTGATGGACGAGCCTTCGTCGGCGCTCGACCCCATCGCCACGCAGAAGATCGAGGAGCTGATCGCGGACCTGCGGTCCAATTACACCATAGTCATCGTGACGCACAACATGCAGCAGGCGGCCCGAATCTCCGACCTCACGGCATTCTTCTGGCTGGGGGAGTTGATAGAATTCAACGTCACGGAGAAGATATTCACGAAGCCCGAAAACCGGATGACCGAAGATTACATCACGGGCCGCTTCGGGTGATCCGAAGAGGGGCCGGGCTCATACTTCGGAATTTTCAGGAGCAGAATTGATGCACAGGAGACTGATCGAAGACCACCTGAATCGCTTGCGCGACAGGCTGCTCGTTATGGGCGGCGCGGCCGAGCAGGCCATCGCGCTTTCGACCCGCGCGCTGATGGAGCGCGATTCGGACCTGGCCGAGCGAGTGATCAGGGACGACGACGCCATCGACCAGCTCGAGCTTGAGATCGACTCGGCCTGCGTCGACATCCTCGTCCTTCAGCAGCCCGCCGCGTCCGACCTCCGCTTCGTAATCTCGGTGGCCCGCGCCGCGCCGGTCGTCGAGCGGATAGCGGACCACGCGGTCAACATCGCCAAGCACGCGCTCAACCTCAACGACGAGCCGCAGCTTGAGATGAACATAGACATTCACCGCATGGCCCGGCTCGTCCAGCAGATGCTCGTCGACGGCCTCGACGCTTTCACGTCGGGCGACCCGGAGCGGGCGCGGGACACGATAGCGCGCGACGACGAGGTGGACGCGCTTTACGACAGGCTCTACTCGCAGGTGATCGAGGCCATGGAGCGCGACCCGTCGACGGTGGCGCGCGGGGCGCTCTGGCTCTTCGTGCTGAAACACCTCGAACGGATAGCGGACTACGTGACAAACATATGCGAACAGATCGTATACATGGCGAGAGGCCAGGTCATCAAGCACACGATATGGTAGCCAGCACGGACGACACACGCGTAAGGAGCATAGTCATCGTCGAGGACGACGAGGACATCGGGGACTCCATCCGCTACAACCTGGAGCGGGAGGGCTTCCGCGTGCGCGTCGCGACGACGGGCGAGGCCGCGCTCAACCTGATACTGGACCGGCCGCCCAGCCTGATCCTGCTCGACCTGAACCTGCCGCACATGAGCGGCTTCGAAATGTGCAGGCGGCTGCGCGCGGAGTCGACCACCGCGCGCGTGCCCATCCTCATCCTGACCGCGCGCACGGACGAGTCGGACAAAGTCCTGGGGCTGAACCTCGGGGCCGACGATTACATCACGAAGCCGTTCAGCATGCGCGAGCTGGTCGCGCGCGTCAACGCCGTGCTGCGCCGCGCGGAAGGCAAGGAGATGGACCGGCCCGTCTACGATGACGGAGTGCTCGTGATCAACCCTTCGACCTTCAGCGTCCGCTGCGAGGGCCGCGAGGTCAGGCTCACCCGCAAGGAGTTCGCCCTGCTCTCGGAGCTCGCGCGCAACCAGGGCCGCGTCCTCACGCGCGAGGTGCTGCTCGACAGGGTGTGGGGCCTCACCTACTACGGGGACTCGCGCACGCTCGACGTGCACATCAGAAGGCTGCGGCAAAAACTCGGGGACTCGTCGTTGATCGAGACGGTGACGGGCATAGGGTATCGCCTCTGCGATACGCGCAAAGCGGAAGATTAGGATGAAAGACGTTGCGCGACGGGTATGGCGTGTGACTCTCGCGGCGGTGCTGATCTTCGCGGCCTACGAGGCGCTGAAGGTGCTGCTCTTCCCCGACATGACCGTCATCACATCGCATGTCATAACGGTCATCGTAGCCGGAGTCCTGAGCTTCTTCGTTTCCCGGTACGCATTCCACCGCTACAGCGCCGCGCTGGCCGAGGTGGAGCGGCAGACCTCCATGACAGAAGAGACGAACAGGCTGCTCTCAGGCGTGCTCGCGACCATGCGCGAAGGCGTGGTGATCGTGAATTCGCAGATGAACATCGTGCTCTATAACGACGCGGCGGCCCGCATAGTAAAGCTGCCCGCCGGCGGCACGAGCAAAGAGCACCTCGCGCTCGACAGGGGCCCGGACCCCGAGGGGCCCGGCGGCCCATCCGCCGCCTCTCCCCCGCCCTCCGCCCGCCCGTGCAGGCTGGTCGACGCCACGCGCGACCCCGCGATCAACACGGCTTTCCGGCGGGCGCTCGACGACCGCTCGGCCGTGGAGGTGCACGTCGAGACGTCCGGCCGCGAGGCCCGCAGCTACCAGCTCAACGTCGCCCCGCTCGGGAGCGACCTCGCCGTCGGGGTCTTCTTCGACATCACGCAGATGGAGCGCCTGGAGCGCGTCCGCCGCGAGTTCTTCGCCAACCTCTCGCACGAGCTCCGCACCCCGCTCACGGCCATCATGGCTTACTCGGAGACCCTCCTGAGCGGCGCTCTGGACGACCCGGAAAACAACGTGCGGTTCATAGAGAAACTTCACAAACACGCCTCGCGCATGACGGAGCTGATCTCGGACATCTCAGACCTCTCGGCGATAGAGTCGGGCCGGGTGAAGCTCGCCGTCGGCCCCGTGCGCCTGCGCGGCATAGTCTCGGATGTCATCTCGCTCGCGGAGTCTAGGAGGGGCGACTGCGGAGTCTCGTTCACCGTCTCCGTCGCGCAGGACGTATTCGTGATGGCAGACCACACGAGGCTCGAACAGATTCTCTACAACCTGATCGACAACGCGATGAAGTTCAGCGGGCCGGGCGGGGCGGTGGCGGTCCGGGCCGAAGAGCAGGACGGGACGGTCAGCATTCACGTCGAGGACACGGGCGTCGGCATTGCCGCCTCCGACCTGCCGCGCGTCTTCGAGCGGCTCTACCGGGCGGACAAGTCGCGCTCGCGCAAGATCGAAGGCACGGGGCTGGGGCTCGCCATCGTCAAGCACCTGGTGCAGGCGCACGGCGGGGAGGTCTCGGTCGCGAGCGAGCTCGGGCACGGCTCCAGATTCTCCTTCACCCTCCCTTCGGCCCGGAATTCGGCCGCGAAATATGACACGGATCATGCGCTCCCGGCTCTCGAACCCGAATCGGGTTTCAAATGAATTCGCCCCTCGCCGGGCCCGCGCTCTGAAGCGTCCGGCGGCCCGTTCGAACACACCCCGCCCCGTAGTTGCCCCGCCCGCCGGCCCGGCTTCGCTTGGCTGAACGCCCCTCTGAGTGTAATCTGCGAGTATCAACTCACGGGAGCTATCGATGATTACCAGATTTTCGGCCCTGTTCTTATCCGTCTCTTTGCTGGCGTCGAGCGCCTCGGGGCAGGCGAGTCCGGCCCCCGCGCGCCAGGTCCCCCCGGCCTCCGACAAGGCAGTCCCCGGCAAGGACGCGGCCTCGGGTCAGGCACCTTCGCCGCGCGACCTTGCGGGCAGGATGAAGCCGGAGCTGCGCGAGCGCGCCCTCGCGGTGCTCGACGACTCGGACGAGGTCGCGAGGATCCGAGTCGCGTCGGAACTCGCCAGGTCGAGCCCGTCAGATAGCATGGACTTTCTGGTCGCCGTATTGTTAAGCGACCGCTCCGCCAGATTTCGCCACGCCCTGATCGAGGAGATAGGAGGGCGTCCGCTCCCCCCGGTGCGCGAGGCCCTTGAGCGCATCGCCGCCTCCGACCCTGACGCGGGGCTGGCGGTCATGGCGCTTGAGAAACTGCGGAGCCAGAGCGCCCGCGAGATGCGGAAGCTTCTCGCGAAGCGGATCGAGATGGCCCGCCGCGATGGGGATAAAGAGGGCCTTCAAAAGCTCTCCCGCGAGGACGAGCGATGGGTCTCGATCACCCGCGGCTCCATGCTGCCTTCGTTCCTCCGGGCCCCCGCCGCGGAGTTCTCATTGAAAGCAAGCGACCGGCCCGTGCGCGTTCTTGCCTTCGGGGATTTCGGCACGGGGTCGGAGCCTCAGAAGAAGGTCGCGGCGGCCATGCGCGAGTACCACGGGAAATCGCCTTTCGACTTCGGCATCACTCTCGGGGATAATTTCTACCCGTCGGGCATGAACAGCCCTCTGGATGAGCGGTGGAAGACGTTGTACAGCGACCTCTACGACCCGCTCGGCATTAAAATCTATGCGTCGCTCGGCAACCACGACTGGTATGGCCCCGACAGCCCCGCGGCGGAGATTCTGTACTCGGACCGGAGCCCCAGCTGGCGTCTGCCGTCGCCGTACTATACTTTCACGGCGGGGCCGGTCCAGTTCTTCGCCCTCGACACCAACGACATGTCGGAGGCCCAGTTCATGTGGCTCGACTCGGAGATAGCGAAAAGCCAGGCCCGGTGGAAGGTCGTTTACGGCCACCACCCGATCTATTCCGCGGGGCGGCACGCGGACAACCCGGCCCTGATCACGCGCCTGCTCCCCCTGCTGAAGGGGCGCGTGGACATCTACATAGCCGGGCATGATCACGACATGCAGCACTTGAAGCCGGACGGCGGCGTCCACTTCTTCATCGCGGGCGGAGGGGGCGCGATGACGAGGCTGCTCCGTCCGGGGCCGCGCTCCATCTTCGCGCGCGCGGCCTACGGCTTCGCGGTCCTCGAAGCCGACCGGAGCAGGCTCAAGGTCACGCTGGTCGGCGTAGACTCGAAGCCGATGCACGAATACCCGCTCGAAAAGTGAGCCGGACCGCTTCGTGAGAGGTGCAGACATGGACAAGATGGTTTCTCATTACCGCCTCGAAGAAGAGATCGGCCAGGGCGGGATGGGCCGCGTTTACAAGGCGTACGACGAGATGCTCGACCGCGCGGTGGTCCTCAAGCTGCTCGCGCCGGACCTCGTGGCCGAGACGGCCTCGCGCAAGCGGTTCCTGCGGGAAGCCCGCCTCGCCTCGGCGCTCGACCACCCGAACATCTGCACGATATTCGAGATCGCCGAAGACGGGGGCCACTACTTCATTGCCATGCAATACCTGCCGGGCAAGACGCTCAAGAAAGTCATAGGCGGCAGGCCGCTAAACATCGACGCCCTGCTGTCGATATCGCTCCAGGTCGGCGACGCATTGTCCGCCGCGCATGCGTCGGGGATCATCCACCGCGATATAAAATCGAGCAACATAATCATCACCCCGCGCGGTCAGGCGAAGGTGCTCGACTTCGGGCTCGCCAAGCTGCTCGACGAGAAAGGCCGCGAAGCGCACTCGGCTGGCCAGGACGAGCTGACCCGCCTCGGCAACCCGCTCGGCACGCCGTCCTACATGTCGCCCGAGCAGGCGAGTTGCGAGCGGGTCGATCACCGCAGCGACATCTATTCGCTCGGGGTCGTGATTTACGAAATGGCCACCGGGCGGCTGCCCTTCAAAGGGCAGACCAACGTGGAGATGATGCACGCGGTCATCCACGACAGGTACAAGTCCGTGAGGGAGGCGAACGAGAAGGCCCCGCGCGAGCTTGAATCGATCATAGACAAGGCCCTGGCGAAGAGCCCCGGAGACCGCTACCAGACCATGCAGTCGATGCTCGACGACCTGCATCAGGCGAATGCCAGCCTGCGCGCGGGGGCGCAGGGCGTGCCCGACGGGATCACCGTCCCCTTCTCTTCCCCGAACAAGTCGGCGGGCAAGGGCCCGATCCGGCGGTTCCTCGACCGCCTGCTGCCTCGCGAGACGCCGCCGGACCGGCAGCCGGGCGTGGGCCGCACGGCCGGACCTTCGGGCCAGGACTTTTCTTTAGTCACGGGGCCGAAGAAGACCCTCGCCGTGCTGCCTTTCCGCAACCTTTCGGGCGACTCGAAGTCCGATTTTTACGGCCTCTCTCTGGCCGACAGCCTGATAACCGAGCTTGCGAAGATCAAGTCGGTGCTCGTGCTCCCTTCGAGCAACATGGCGCGCTACCAGAACCAGCAGATCGACCCGGCGCGGGTCCGCGCTGAACTGGGCGTGGACACCGTTCTGATGGGCAACTTCCTGAAAGCGGGCGAGCGCCTTCGCGTCACCGCGCAATTGATCGACGCGGTCGGGGGAGGCATCCTTTGGAGCGAGAAGATCGACGCGGACGCCGACGACGTGCTCGCGATCCAGGACCGCATCTCTCAGCGTATCGTCTCCGGCCTCTCCATCGGGGGCGGGGCGGTCGACCCGATGCAACTGCTCAAAGACGAGAACGAGGAGATTCGGATCGACGCGATCCACACCCTGGAATTTTCGCACGACCCGCGCGCTTTGGCGGCGCTGGTCGAAGCGTTGAGAGACCCGAGCCTGAAGGTCAAGGCCGAGGCGATACAGGCGATAGTGAAGCTGGGCGAGCAGGCGGCCGGGCCGGTCATCCGCCTGCTGAACGACGCCTTGGACGAGGGTGACAACCTGACCGCCCGGTTCGCGGCCAAGGCGCTCGGATTGATCGGCGACAGGAGCATCTCGCCCGTGCTCGTGGAGCTGCTCAGGGGGGACGACAAATTCGTGGCCTGTGAAGCGGCCCTCGCGCTCGGGCGGCTCGCGGAGTCGAAGGCCGTGCCGGACCTCATCTCCCTGCTCGAAGACCGGAACGGCAACATACGCTTCGCGGCGGCCGAAGCGCTCGGCTGCATATGCGACCCGCGCGCGCGCGACGCTCTGAGGACCAAGCTGAACGACGAGGACGAGGGGGTGCAGGCCAAGGCGCGGTGGGCCCTGAGCCGCCTGAAGAAGGCGGGCGCTCGGGCGAGCGGCGCTTGAGCCGTGCTTGAGCCCCGAGGGGGCGGAAGGAGGCGGGAGGACGATGGTCGCTGAAAATTCCGGCAAACTCTACCTCGGCCTCGATGTCGGCCGCACCATCCGCGGGGCCCTTATCGGGGGCGACGGGCGCATCCTGCGCCAGAGGCGGGTCGTGTCTGAAGTGAGCGACGCGAGGGTCTTCGTAGACCAGCTCATCGAGACCATAAATGAGTTGCGCTCGTCGGAAGAGGCGGGCGGGCGCGTCGCCGCCGCCGGGGTCGGGTGGGCGGGGCTCGTCAATCAGCGCGCGCAGCGGATCGAAGTGACGCCCAACCTCATAGACGTTTCGTCCTTCGACCTCCACGACGAGTTGCAGAACTCGACCGGCCTCCCCGTCATCTTCGACAACGACGCCAACGCGGCCGCCTACGCCGAATGGAAGTGCGGGGCCGCGTGCGGCGTCGACGATTTCTTCTTCATAACTATGGGGACGGGCATCGGCGCGGCCCTGATTCTGGGCGGGCAGTTGCAGAGGGGCAGCCGGGGTTTCGCCGGGGAGTTCGGCCATTTCAAGATCGACAGGAAAGGTCTGGAATGCGCCTGCGGCAGCCGCGGCTGTCTGGAGACGATGGCCTCCGGCCCGAACATCGTGCGCCGCGTGCGCGAGCGACTCTTCAGCGACCCGTCCTTCAGCCTGTCGCGTCTGGCGCAGGACATGGCGGGAAAGCTCACCAACGAGCGGGTCGTGCAGGCGGCGATAGAGGACGACGAGCTCGCCCGCTCCGTGCTCGAAGAGACCGGCAGGATTTTAGGCTCGGCCGTCGCCAGCATAATCAACCTGTTGAACATCGAAGCGGTGGTGCTGGGCGGGGGCGTGATGGCCGCGGGCGAGCTGATACTGAAACCCATCAGAGAGGAGGCCGAAGGCGGCGCGATTTCGCCCGCGTTCGACAGCTGCCGAATAGTCCCGGCCCGGCTCGGGCAGGACGCGGGCATCATCGGCGCGGCCCTGCTCGCGCGCGACGCCCTGGCCTCGGTCCCCGCCTGAAATGGCCCCTCACTCACCCGAGCACTCGCGGAAGACGGCCCGGTATTTCTCAGGCACGGGCACTTTCCGCCACGTCTCCATGTCGACCGAGACTTTAACCTGCGACGAGCGCACGCGCAGCTCGTCCGAGCCATCGACGAAGAGGCGGAACTCGAAGGTCACGGAGGATCCGCCCACGCGCGAGATGTGGACCCTGGCCGCGACTACTTCCCCGTACTTAAAGGGCCTGTAAAACTCCGTCGAATCCGACACGGTCGGGAAGCCCAGGTTCTCCTCCTCGATGAGCCTGTGGTAAGGCACGCCGACGTATTCCGCGAAGAAGTCCTCCTGCGCCACGTGCAGGTAATGAAAGATGACGGGGTAGTAGACTATGCCCGCTTTATCGACATCGCCGAAGCGGACCGGAATTCTGGTCGTGTATGACATACCGGGTCAGGGTCTCTCTCCGCCGGTCTCATGTTTTTTGCGCCGCGGCTTCCGTTCACTATGAGGGCCACTCCCGGCGGACGGCTTCAGCCCTGAATCCGGCTCCCGGAGCCGATTTCGTCGGGAGCCCTATCCGCGTCTGATGCCGCGAGCGACTCCACCGCCGCCGCGACCAGCATGTCGGAGAGCGCCTCGTAGCTGCGCTCGCCTTCCTCGCGGGAGGCCGCGCGCGGGTCGCCGAAGTAGGCTTCGACGCCCCCGGCCTCGCTGAACGTGCGCGCGCCATCGCGAATCTTCTCCGAGATCGAGATGGGCACGCGGTCGAGCGCGAGCCGGACCTCTTCGCGCACGAGGTCGGGGCGCGCCGACAGGACGAGCGAAGTCTCGTAAGACCCGGCGTGACAGTCACCCCTGCGAAACTCTTCCGTGAGAGTCTCGGCCCACCTGCGCCGCCGCTTGTCGGGGAAGGCCACGCGGCGGCCCGTCTCCCGCCTGACCTGTTCGATGGCCTCGGTTATCGACGCGACGTGCTCCGGCTCCAGGTGCGAATTCGCGATGACGACCAGCCCGGCCCCCTGCCCGTAAAGCGAAGCGCAGATGTCGCGGATGAGCGCGGAGGCCGTCTCTTTGCGGACCGAGATGCTGCCCGAGAAGTCGGAGCTGAAATCGGTCACGCTGTAAGAGAGCGGGGGCAGGACGAGCGCTTCGATGCCGCGCGCCGAGAGCTTGCGGGCCGCCCGCTTCGACATCTCTTCCGAGATGATCACGTCGGTCGCGAGCGGGAGGTGCGGCCCGTGCGCCTCGGTCGAGCCCACGGGCAGGATCACCACCGGGCGGCGCGCCAGTCTCTCCCGCGCTTCCTTCCACGTGAGCTCATGAAAAGCCATGCGATTCGAATCGGTCATGAGTTGATGGCCTGGGCCTGTTTGAGTGATTTCCTGTCGATCTTGCCGCGGTCGTTCTTCGGCAGAGACTCCCTGAACTCGATCCACCTCGGGTACTTGTAAGGGGCGAGCCTCCCTTTGACGAAATCCTTAAGCGAGCGTTCGAGCTCCGCGCCCGCCTCGTAGCCTTCGGAGACGACGACGAATGCCTTCGGCTTTATCAACCCCTGCTCGTCGCTCCCGCCGACGACGGCGCACTCCCGCACGGCGTCGCATTCGAGCAGGCAGTTTTCAATCTCGGTGGGCGAGACGTAGATGCCGCTCACCTTCAGCATCTCGTCCGTGCGCCCGCAGTACCAGAAGTAGCCGCCTTCGTCGACGCGGAACTGGTCGCTCGTGGTGCACCAGTCGCCCGCGAAAGTGGCCTTAGACTTCTCGTGCGCCCGCCAGTAGCAGAGGGCCGCCGAGTCGCCTTTTATTTTGAGCGTGCCCATCTCTCCCGCGGGCAGGTCGCGCCCCTCGGCGTCGACGATCCGGGCCTCGTAGCCGGGCACGATGCGCCCGAGGCTGCCGGGCACAACGTCGCCCGGATAGTTCGAGATGTAGATGTGAAACATCTCCGCCGAGCCGATGCCGTCTAGTATCTCGACCCCGAAGGTGTCCATCCACCTCTTGTAGAGTTCGGGCGGCAGGGCCTCGCCCGCCGACAGGCAGAACCGGAGGCAGGAGAGGTCGTAGCGGTCGCGCGCGCCCTCGACCTGAAGCATCGAGTTTATCATCGTGGGAACGCTGGTCAGGATGGTCGGCCTGTACCTTTCGATCATCTCGAACAGGGTCTCGGCGGTCGAGCGCTCGGAGAAGAGCGCGGTCGCGCCGCCTACCGAGAAGGGGAAGAGCAGGTTCGTGCCGGTCGCGTAACCGAAGAAGAGCTTGGGCACCGAGAGGGTGATGTCGTCCCTGTTGATGCCGAGCACCTGCTTAGCGTAGCACTCGGTGTTGAAAGGCAGGTCGTGTTGAAGGTGAACGGCGGCCTTCGGGTGGCCGGTGGAGCCGGAGGTGAAGAGCCAGATGGCGATGTCGTCGCTCGAGGTCGGGGCCGCTCCGAGCTGGTCCGATGCGTCGGAAACAAGCTCTTCGTAAGAGGCGATGCCGGAAAGTCCGGCCGAGCCCAGGAGGCTGCCGGACCACTCGACTCCCGTGACGACCGTGTGCTTGAGGTACCGCGAGGCGGACGCGGCGGGCGCGAACCTGTTCATCACGGAGGCGTGGACGACGGCGACCTTCGCGCGCGTGTAGTCGAGGTAGTATTCGTAATCGCTCGTCGGGAGTATCGTGTTCAGGACGGTGCCGGAACTGTCGCGTACCGAACCCTGCCCCGTCCCCCCGTTTACCATCGTGATGACGGCCCCGATCTTCGCGGCGGCGAACCACGTGGCGACGAACTCTATCCCGTCAGGCAGGGAGATGAGGACGCGGTCCTCCATCTCGACCCCGAGCGACAGCAGGGCGTTGCCCATGCGGTTCGCCATCCTCTGCACATCCCTGTAGGTGTAGGTCTGGTCTTTATAGTAGACCGCCACCCTATCGCCTAACCCTTCCTCGACCCGGTCGTCGAGGAAGTAGGTAGCCATGTTGAACTGCTCCGGGAACGAGACTGTCATCTTTCAGCGCTCCGATAATGTTTTTTGATGGCGAGCAGTATAACATAACTGCTTCATGGCACAGCCCGCCGGGAGGCAGGCTCATACGTACAGGTGCCCTTCCAAAGGGTACCTGTGGTGCCGGGAGATGAGTCGGTGATCGCACGTGTCCCACGCTCTGACGGCCCCGAGCGCCGCGATGACCGCGTCGAGCGCGTCCCCGCCCCCGTTGCGCATTATGGCGCGCCTCTGAGAGTCCGAGATCGAAACGTAACCGGTCAACCCTTCCAGTATGACCCTACGGGTCCGCCTGCGTTTGTGCGTCAAAGGCCCGCCCTCCGGCTGCTTGTAATTCTGGTGCGGTAACCCCATCCGCTTTAGGGTAGAGGCCGGGCAAGCCTCCACGAGCACGCGCCTGGCGGAGGCGAGCCGCCGGTACTGGAACGGCAGTATGGCCGTGTGCTTCCGCCTGCGCAGAGGGCCGAGCACGTCGCGCATGCCGTAAAAGGTCTGGTAGATGATCCGGTAATGGTAGGGGTCGAAGGGGGCCTTCGCCTCTATGTCGGTGAGCCTCCGGATGTGATTCGGCCCGCCCAGAGACTTCGCCCTCCTGAGGCATTCGAGCCCCACCCCATAATCGTCGTCGCCCCAGGCATGCAGGAACTCAAGCTGATCGGGCCACACCGCGCGCGCCCCCATCACTTCGACGGGCAGGCCGAAGGGAAAGTCCAACGCCCAAAGAGCCCGGTCGCTCAACCGCACCAGGCTGACCAGGTGGGCTAACGCGGCCCTGCGCTCGGCGGTGCCGCAAAGGTCTTCGAGGCTCGAAAGCTCGGCGAGCCTGTACGCGGGCCGCTTGCGCCGACGCGCCGAAGGCTCAAGCCTCGCGACCCATGTGTTCCGGCCCGCGAGCTTCGCCCCGCTGAAATCCACTCCATAGATAGTGCTGAACATTAAAGTGAAATACCCTTCCCAAAGTTCGATGTTATACGGGTGAGCAATCGAGGTGGGGCAATTATATCAGGCAAGTCGCGGGGCGTCTAATGCGTCACTCTATTAGGGGATAACGCGGCCTCCGGCGAGAGTATTCGGGAGACTGGCATGGCCGTTTCTGTTATTTTAGAGGCGATGGATTCAGGTGAACGGCTAGTAAAAATCGGATGCTGCGGGTTCCGCTCCTCGCGCGAGTCTTATTACCCTCTGCTTCCCGCCGTGGAGATACAGCACACTTTTTACCAACCGCCTCAGCTCGCGACTCTGAAGAAGTGGCGCGGTGAAGCGCCCGCTGATTTCGAGTTCACTCTGAAAGCCTGGCAGCTCATAACCCACCAGTCCTCAAGCCCGACCTACAGGCGTCTGAAGAGAGAGCTCAGCGACGGTGAGCGAGGGGAAGCGGGCTCATTCCGCCCGAGCAGGGTCGTGGAAGAAGCGTGGGAAGTCACCTATGAATGTGCGAAGGCTCTGGGCGCGAAGGCGGTACTCTTCCAGTGCCCCGCGAGCTTCCGGCCCACCGACGAGAACGTGGAAAACATGCTCCGGTTCTTCGGCGGAGTGAAACGAGAGGGGCTGAGGTTCTGCTGGGAGCCGCGCGGCGGCTGGCCCCGCGACCTGATCCGTGACCTGTGCGATGACCTGAGCCTCTGGCATGTCGTGGACCCTTTCTCCGAGAGGACCGTCACTCCGGGCAGGTGCTATTTCAGGCTGCACGGGCGCGGGGGCTGGAGGTACTCGTACGAAGAGGGGGAGTTGGAGGAGCTGCACTCGATGCTGCCGCAAGGGGCGGAATCCTACGTCTTCTTTAATAACATCGAGATGAAGAACGATGCTCTTAAATTCAAAGAGATCGCGGACCGCCATCCTGCCGCCTAACACTTCCTTTTACGGCGGAGGGGGAAAGTCCTTATGAACATCGTAACCGCCGAAGCGCGCCCGCACTTCAAGTAGAATGGCCTTGTGGGTGGCCGGGTCGAAGCTCTCGCCGTGCTGGCTGGTGAAGGCGCGCAGGGAGCGGGTCATGGTCTCGCCCGGCTTCAACGTGCCGACCTGAACACTGTAGGCCATCGCCCCGACGTAGAGGTTCAATCGCGTATCCAGATACGGCTCCCCTTCGGTATTGCTGACGGCCACATCCATCGAGTCATAAGTCACTCTCGGGCGGAAGGGCAGGGCGGCGTAAGGGTCGCTTATGTCCGGCACGGGCTCGCTCCGCCAGTGAAGCGCGGAGACGGCCAGGGCCAGAATACCGGAGAGAGCCGCCGCCCAAAGTAGGGCCCGAAAGACGGGCGACCGGGCGTTTCCAGCGGAGGGGTCTTCTTCAGGCTGGCGGCGAGTCTCTTTCATAGCTTCGACGTCGAGAATAAGATAGTAAACGGCAAAGGCGGGCGAAGGAGCAGAGACATTGTATGCGCTGGTCGCACCGCCCGCAACGCCTCTAATAAAGCATGCGCCGGAGGCCGCGAATCGGGTTTCTCATCGCCTCATCAATGCCGCCCGTCGCCCCGGTCAGTTCCAAAGTCAGGCTTCCCATCGAATGGCGACTGAAACCTGTAAGAAAATGAACGCATCAGGAGGTGAGGGTTAACTATAGATGCTCTTCGAATTTTAGTAGGGATGTTCGGGGCGGGCTGTATGCTCGTCGATGTGGCGGCCATGCTGTCCGGCGGCTTGCGCGATCAAGTCATGGCTCTGGGTCAGACGTTGATAACGGCCGAAGCCATCATCCTTGCCGGGGTGCTTATCAGCCCGGCGATTGCCAGCGGCAGAAAAGCATAGGCCCGCGATAATAGTGGTTGTAACTTCTCTTTCGTTATGAGATAAGCTAGGTATCGTTTGTTTTCGGGGCGTGAGGCCGCTCACGCCGGAAAGTTCCTTAACAAACCGGCAGGCGATTACAACTACTTTCGCCTGAGAACAGTCACATCAAAGGAGAATTATAATGGGAAGCAGAAAAGCAGATAATGACCCGAAGCAGGCTCCCTTCTTCTCACGTTATCTCGAAGGGCAGGAGGGCCTCGACCCTGACCGGAGCGCGAAATTAGCCGGGCAGAAGCAGCTCGCGTACAAGCAGAGCGCGACCCCTCCTTTACAGACGCGGAAGTTCCCGTCGGACAGCGACGAGCTGGATTTTTGCCCTCACTACAGGAATGAGGCGGACGTGCCGGACGAGTACCGCGGCGGAGGGCTGGTCACCCTTAAGTTCCCGTCGGACAATGACGAGGAGTTCTGGCAGGCGGAGTATATCGAGCAGGCCGACGTACCCCGGAGCCAGAGGGTGAAGCCGAAGCCGGCTAACGTCAAGCTCAAAAAGTCGAGGAGAAAGTAAGCTTCGGGGGAGCCCGTCACCATCAGGAGAAGAGGGTATAACAAGACGTTGACCGGGGCCGCCGGG
>DASQDI010000005.1:0-4804 GCA_035634255.1 Blastocatellia bacterium | reverse complement strand
CTTCCCCCAGCGCGACGGCCAGCCCTTCCAGCACATCGGCCCGCCCTTCGATCTCGACCTGCCGCTCGTTGACTTGTCCGACCACCCCCCTCACCTGGCGGAAGCGACCGCCCTGAGGCTGGCCGACGAAGAGACCCGGCGGCCTTTCGATCTATGCCGAGGTCCGTTGATCAGGGCAATGCTGCTGAAGCTGGCCGACGACGACCACGTGCTGGTGATAACGATGCATCACGTTGCGAGCGACGGTTGGTCCGTGGTGATACTGACCCGAGAGTTCATGCAGTTGTATTCGGCGTATCGTGCGGGGGAAGAGTCACCCTTGCACGAACTGAAATCGCAGTATGCAGACTTCGCGGTCTGGCAAAGGCAGTATCTGAGTGGGGAGACGCTCGAAGAGCAGCTGAAATACTGGAAGCGGCAGTTGGAAGGGATAAGCGCGCTGGAGATGCCTACGGACAGGCCGCGCCCGGCCATACTCAGTAATAAAGCGGCCTGCGTGCGCTTCACGTTACCGGAAGACTTAAGCGATGGGTTAAAGGCGCTCGGCAAGCAAGAAGGCGCGACGCTGTTCATAGTGCTGCTCGCGGGATTTCAGTTGTTGCTATCTCACTTCTCCGCTCGCACCGATGTTGTCGTCGGGACCAGCGTATCCAACAGAAACCGCTCGGAGCTTGAAAACCTCATCGGGTTCTTCGTCAATCAACTGGTTCTCAGAACCAGGCTGGACGGGGTCGGGAACTTTAAGAAGCTTTTGCATAAAGTCCGGGAAGCCGTACTTCAAGCGCTCGCGCACCAGGATCTGCCTTTCGAGCTCCTGGTCGACGAAGTAGCGCCGGCGCGCAGGCTCGGGAATTCACCGCTCTTTGACGCAAAGCTGGTATTGCAAAATGCGGTTGAAGATAAGATTGAACTGCCCGGATTGCAGCTTGAAGAGATCGGTGTTCATGAGCCCGGCTTGCGAAATCCACTTTATCTCGAATTTGCCGACGCGCAAAATGGGTTGCAAGGGCTGCTTCAATACAGCCCCGAGCTTTATGAGGCTGCCACAATAAACCTGCTGGTTGAGCAGTTGAAACAAGTCTACGCGAGCGCCGTTGAAACGCCCGATATTGAGATCAAAGCGCTGTGCGATAAGCTCACCGAAATCAAGCGAAGGGTTCAGGAGAGAGACCAGCAGCGGGTCCGGCAGGACCGCTCCCGCCTTTGGAAATCGGCCCGTAAAACTGAAGGGCGGAAGAATGACTCCGGGGCTGATGGGCGCTCAGGGGTTCGGATCGCGTCGGACGAGATGGTCAACTACGCGTGTCTGTCTCCGAACCAGTCGCTCCCGCTAATCATCAGCCCCGCAATCGATAATCTAAATCAGTGCGAATGGGCTCTACACAATAACCAGGCCCTTGAAGCGAAGCTCCGGCGTCACGGCGCAATCCTGTTCCGCGGATTTCAAATCGAAACCGTCAGCGACTTCCACGATTTCGTTAAGACATTTTCGAGCGAGCTGATGACGTATGACGAGCCGACCACCCCGCGAAGCCTTGTGGGAGAGAACGTCTACACCTCTACGGATTACCCTGCCGATCAAATCATACCGCCGCATAATGAGCGCTCCTATTCGATCACCGTACCCCAGAAACTCTACTTCTGGTGCGACACGCCCGCGCAAGTCGGGGGGCTGACGCCCCTGTGCGATTCGCGGAAAGTTTGGCAGCGCATAGATCAATCGGTCAGGGAAGAATTCATCAGGAAGGGGTGGATGTTGGTGCGCAATTTCTCGGACGAAGTCGGGTTCCGATGGCAAAACATCTTTCAATCGAGCGACCCGAAAGTGGTCGAAGAGTATTGTCGCAGGGCCAGCATTGAATGGGAGTGGAAGCCCGGCGGAAGGCTCACCACCCGCCAGGTTCGCGCGCCCATCGTCAAACACCCGGTCACAGGCGAGACAGCCTGGTTTAATCATGTGGTTTTCTTCCATGTCTCCACCCTGGAACCGAGGCTGCGTGAAATCCTTCTTTCAAACTACGGCGAGGAAAATCTTCCCAATAACACGTACTACGGGGACGGCTCGCCTATCGACGAGTCAGTCATCCGGCACCTCCGCGACGCTTACGATCAGGAAACGGTTTCGTTCCCGTGGCAAAAGGGGGATTTTATCATTCTCGATAATTTCCTCACCTCACATGGGCGGACTTCATACTCCGGCAATCGCAAAATACTCTTCGCGATGGCCGAACCGTACACGCGCGAAGACTGCAAGAGTCTCAATATCGGGAGCTAAATCATGACCGCTCAAGTAGAAGGGTTCCTTCTTTCGCCTCAACAGCGCTTTCTCTACGCCTCAGATAAAGAGCAGCGAGTGAATCAGTGTGAAGCCTCCCTAACGGGTCGGCTGGATGTGGCGGCTCTGCAAGCTGCAATTCAGACGACCGTAGACCGGCACGAAATCTTGAGGACCACCTTCCACCGCCTGCCGGGGATGTCCGTCCCGCTCCAACGGGTGGGGAAATCTTCCGCGATTTCTTTCACCGCGCATGATCTTCGCCACCTGAGCGGGCGAGAGCAGGAGGCGGAATTCCGCTCGATTTCCGAAAGGGAAGCGAAGTCGCCGATTGATTTACAGAGCGGCCCGATGCTGCGCGCGTGCCTGGTCTCCCGCTCGCCCGAAGAACATATTCTGATCCTCACGCTGCCGGCACTATGCGCCGACAGGCGAAGTCTTGAGAACCTTTTGCGCGAAATCTCGACCTTGTATAACGCCGGTGATGGCTCCTTGCTTGAGGAGCCCATTCAATACGCGGATGCCGCTTCGATGCTCAACCGATTTGCTGAGGCGGACCCTTCTGAGCCCGGCAAGAAATTTTGGAGCCGGCAGGACATAGGCAAGCATCTTGATTCGCCAATACCTTATCAATCCGGCACGCTTTTGGAAGCGCCGCACGCGCAGCGTCCTGTCGACATAGAAATCTCCTCGCGGTTGGTTGAAAAACTAGATTCAACGTGTTCGCGATTGCAGATGAGCCGCAAGGTTTTTCTTCTCAGTTGCTGGCAGATTCTATTCGTGCGACTCGGCGGTGAGCTTCGGTTCTGTACGGGCGTGACGTTCGACGGGCGGGCCGATGAGGCTCTGAGCGATGCCGTCGGGCCATACGAAAAGAGGCTGCCTTTCGTAACAGAGTTGCAACCGGGGATGTCTGTAAAAGAAGTGCTGCTGGCAACGGACCGTATGGTTGAAAACGTGATCACCTGGCAGGATGATTTTTGTCGCGAGCAATTCGACCTCGACGCCGGGATCCAATTACCGGGCGCGACTTTCGGCTGGTGTTTCGATTATTACTCCAGGCTCAACATAGCGGCTGATGGCCCTCTCTCCTTCAAACTCACCAGACTGACCACCGAGGCTGATCGCTTCAAAGTCTTGCTTTCCGTAGCGGAATCCGGGTCGAAGCTTTCCGCACAACTGCAATACGATCCGTCAAGCTTTGAAGCGGAAGACGTGCAAAGGCTCTCCGAACAGTTTCAGACTTTGTTGGCCGACGCAATTGAAAACCCCGACGCCCGGGTCATGAGGCTGAAAGTCCTCCCCGAGAGTGAGAGAGCATTTCTGCTTAAGGGACTGAATCTCACCGAAAGAGATTATGCGATTGATTGCTGCGCGCACCACCTTTTCGAGCGGCAGGTCAGGCGGAACCCCGAGGCGCTCGCTGTCGTGCTCAATGACCGGAATTTCTCCTACGCGGAGTTAAACGCGAAATCGAATCAGCTTGCCCGGAAACTGCGAAAGCTGGGTGTTGGGCCAGAAGTCAAAGTTGGTTTATGCACGCACCGAACCCCTGAGATGCTGGTTGGCATCCTGGGTATTCTCAAAGCAGGCGGCGCTTACGTGCCTCTGGACCCCGTCCTACCCTCGGAGCGGCTCGGCTACATGCTCCGGGATTCACAATCGCAAGTCCTGGTCACCCAAAAGGGCATAGAGCTAAACTTCCCGCGAGTCGAAATCCCGTCAATCTATCTGGACTCGGATGGGGGCGAGATTAAAGAGGAGAGCGCTGACGACCTGTCATCTGAGGTCAGGCCATCCAATCTCGCATACGTGATATACACTTCAGGCTCCTCCGGAAAGCCGAAAGGTGTCGCCATCGAGCATCGCCAGTTGGTGAATTACGTATTGGCGAGTCGAGAGAGAATCGGGTTTGATGCTCACAGCTTTGCGCTGCTGTCTACCGTGGCTGCCGATTTGGGAAACACATCGCTGTTCGGCGCATTATGTGCCGGAGGCAGCCTGCACTTGATATCACAAGAGGTTGCTCTCGATGGGAAGGAACTGGCGGCTTACTTCAGGCAGCACCCGATAGACTGCGTAAAGATCACTCCATCACATCTGGCCGGGCTGATCGCGTCAGGCGCGGCGGACATACTTCCTAACCTTCGACTGGTTCTTGGCGGGGAGGCTTCGGATTGGGCCTCGGTTGAGGAACTCCAGGGGCTCAAGCCGGATTGTTCAATCTTCAACCATTATGGTCCAACTGAAACAACTATTGGTTGCTGTGTGTACCCTGTGCCGAGATCAGAAAACCGTTCGGGGTTGGTGCCGATTGGGAATCCCCTCTCCAACATTCAGCTCTATGTTCTTGATCAAGAAGGTCAACCAGTTCCGCTTAAGGTTGCCGGCGAGCTCTACATCGGTGGCGCTGGCGTCAGCAGGGGGTACCTCAACAACCCCGCGCTGACGGCCGACAGGTACGTGCCGGACGGGTTGAGCGGCAAGCCGGGGGAGAGGCTCTACCGCACGGGGGACCTGGTGAGGTGG
>DASQDI010000004.1:0-9210 GCA_035634255.1 Blastocatellia bacterium | reverse complement strand
ACCCTCCTGTGGTCGAAGCCGGCCCTGCCTACCTGCAGCGTGTAGGCCACGTCGGCCAGCTTATCGCTAACCCCTCCCCGCTCGGCCCGCCCAAGGTACTGCCTCAGCCTGTCGGTGGCCTCATCCAACCCGGCCCTGCTCTTCGCGCTCACCGTAAGCACCTGCCACGCCCTGGCCTCGCCCCCGGGCTCGCGCTCGGGCGCCTGCTCAAGCACCAGGTGCGCGTTGGTCCCTCCGACGCCGAACGAGCTGACGCCTGCGCGCCTCGGCCCCGACTCAGGGGGCCAGGGCTTAAGCTCTGGGTTAACGTAGAAGGGGCTTTGGGGGAAGTCTATGTTGGGGTTGGGCGAGCGGTAGTGGAGCGTGGGCGGGATCTGGGCGTGCCTCAGGGCTAGCACGGCCTTGATCAGCCCGGCCACGCCGGCGGCCGCGTCCAGGTGCCCGATGTTGGTCTTGACCGACCCCAGCGCGCAGAACCCTTTCTTCTGGGTGGAGGCGCGGAAGGCCTTGGTGAGGGCCTCTACCTCGACCGGGTCTCCCAAGGGTGTGCCGGTGCCGTGCGCTTCTATGTAGCTGATCGTCTCCGCCTCTACTCCCGCGAGTTGTTGGGCCATCGATATTACCTGCGACTGGCCCTCGACGCTGGGCGCGGTGTAGCCGACCTTCATCGCGCCATCGTTGTTTATGGCTGAGCCTTTTATGACCGCATGTATCCGGTCGCCATCGTTGATAGCGTCGGCCAGCCTCTTCAATACTACGATGCCGACGCCGCTGCCGAATATCGTCCCCTGCGCCTGCGCGTCGAAGGCCCGGCAGTGGCCATCCGGCGATGAGATGCCGCCCTCCTGATAGTAGTACCCTGTCCGCTGCGGCACCTGTACCGAGACCCCGCCCGCCAGAGCCATGTCGCACTGGTAGCTGATCAAACTCTGGCAGGCCAGATGGGTTGCGACCAGAGACGTTGAACACGCGGTTTGAACGTCGACGCTCGGGCCTTTCAGGTTCAGTTCATAAGAGACCCGAGTGCTCAAAAAATCCTTGTCATTCTCGATCATCACCTGAAAGCTGTCCTGAGGGTCGACTGACTGGGCGAACACGTTATACAGCAGGTAAGTGCTCATGCTCGTGCCCGCGTACACGCCTATCAGCCCCGGAAAGTTCTCGGAGCTGTACCCCGCGCTTTCGAGCGCCGACCACGCGCATTCAAGAAATACTCGCTGCTGCGGGTCCATCAGCTCCGCCTCTCTGGGCGAGTACCCGAAGAATGCCGCGTCGAATTTGTCCGAGTCTTCAATCAGCGCCCCGGCTTTGATAAAGCTCGGGTGCGAGAGCGCGTCCGGGTCGACGCCGAAGCCCTTGAGCGTGTCGTCGCTGAAGAGTTGGATCGACTCTACGCCGTCGCGGAGATTGCGCCAGAATTCCTCGATGTTACGGGCTCCGGGGAACCTGCACTCCATGCCTATGATGGCCACGTCCAAATTATCTACGGTGTTCGTTTCGTTCCAGTCGCTCATAATATCTTACTGCTTCGGCTGAGACGCCCTCCGTCTCTGGCGAAGCAGTCCTTCCCTTTGTTTGCTCGCTCGGCTCTGGTTCTGACTGAAAGAAGGTTGTTTGGTCTCTTCGCGGGCGAGGTATTTTGCCAGCGAGCTGATCGTCGTGTGTTCGAGCAGCCTGACCAGGGGCAGCTCCCTTTTAAGCTCGCCCCGCAATTGATTATGAACCTGAGCCATCAGCAGCGAGTGCCCGCCCAGGTCGAAGAAGTTATCATGCACCCCTATCCTGTCCAGCTTGAGCACCCGCCGCCACACTTCGGCGATGGTCTGTTCGATCCGGCTCCGAGGCGGGACGTAGTCGGCGTTCGATTCGAGGCGGAGCCCCTCCGGCGCGGGCAACGCTTTACGCTCGACTTTGCCGTTGGAAGTCAGGGGGAATGCTTCCATAACGACGAACGCGGCCGGCACCATGTAATCGGGAAGCCGGTCCCTCACGAAATCGCGAAGCTCGCTGGTTGATACCGAGCGCGGCTCTTTTTCCACGACGTAAGCCACGAGCCTTACGTCGCCGGGGTTGTCTTCGCGCGCCAGCACGACCGCCTCGCGAACGCTTTCGGCCTCACCCAGCACGGCCTCAATCTCCTCAAGCTCGATGCGGAAGCCGCGCACCTTCGCCTGATGATCGACGCGGCCTAAAAACTCAACCGCCCCGTGCGGCAGGCGGCGCGACAGGTCGCCCGTCCTGTACATGCGCGAGCCCGCGACTCTGCTGAACGGGTCCGGGATGAGCCTCTCAGCCGTCAGAGCCGGCCGGCCGAGGTAGCCCCGCGATACTCCGTCGCCCGAA
The DNA here is from genome assembly GCA_035634255.1 of Blastocatellia bacterium. GTDB lineage: Bacteria > Acidobacteriota > Blastocatellia > UBA7656 > UBA7656 > DATLMR01. The sequence continues at coordinate 6,867 of DASQDI010000004.1, read as the reverse complement.
ATGTACAGCTCCCCCTCGATGCCGGGGGGGGCGAGTTGCAGGTGCCCATCCAGAACATATATCTGCGTGTTCGATATCGGACTGCCTATCGGGACGACGCTGCCGACCTCCTCCACCTCATGAGTCGCGGACCATATCGTCGTTTCAGTCGGCCCGTACATGTTTATCAACCTCGCGGGCAGGGCCTCCCTGACTTCTCGGGCGAGGGCCGGCGGCAGCGCTTCTCCCCCGAGCATCAGAGCCCTGAGGGACTTCAGAGAACCCGGCACCTCGCTGTTGAGCATCAGCATGCCCATCATCGAAGGCGTGCATTGCAGCATGGTGGCGTTGTACCTTTCGGCCTGCGCCGGTAAGGAGTAATCGACCGACCCGACGTACGTGTTTGAGATCTCCTTCAACTCATTCAACAGGTAAAGGCCCGCGAGGGCTGAGTCCGTGTCGACCCCGAAGTCGATCAGGCAGGCGGTCTCGTCAACCCCGATGGCCTTTAATTCCTCGATCATCTCTGCGCAGGTCGCGGTGGTCCCGAACAGCGCGCTGGTCTCGAAGTACCGGTTGAACGCATGGTCGAGAAGGCTCTCCATGTCCTGAGGGGTGAGGTTGTTCAGGTCCAGAGGAAGGTTAAGGCTCCTGACCATATTCGCTATCAGCCCTATCGAACTCCTCAGGTAATTGGTGAATGGCTCGCGCACTTTTTCGCGCACCACGTCCCTGTCGCCGCCCAGGAACGTGTGCAGCATCAGGGTCACGCGGCCGGCCTCAGGGTCATGGCCGTGGTCCGAGAGGGATTGCCTGTAGAGCTTGATCCGCTCCGCGACCTCTTCGAGGCTCTGGCCGAGCAGGTGAGTTAAGACGTTAGCGCCGATCTCGCCCGCCCTCGCGAACGTGTCGGGGCTGCCGGCCGCTGTTATCCAGACGGGCAACTCGGCCTGCACGGGCTTCGGAAATATCTTCACGTCGATCTCTTTATTCGACCCGCTGCGCACGGTCAGAGGCTCCCCGCGCCACAGCTTCTTGACGACGTTTATGCCGTCAAACATCACCTCCTTGCGGGAGTCGTAGTTCTCCGGCATGAAGGCGAAGTCGTCAGAGTGCCACCCGGACGCGAATGCTATGGCCACCCGTCCCCGCGACAGGTTGTCAACCAGAGCCCATTCCTCCGCCACCCGGATCGGGTTGTGCAGAGGCAGCACGACGCTGCCGGCGCGTATCTTTATGCGCTCGGTTATGGTCGCCAGCGCGGCGCTCGTGACGGAGGGGTTGGGGTAGAGGCCGCCGAATTCATGGAAGTGACGCTCGGGCGTCCACACGGCTTCGAAGCCATGCTGGTCGGCGAATTTCACCCCTTCGATCAGCAGGCGGTACTTCTCCTCCGGCGACCCCGAGTCGTTGCTGGAGAAATAGAAGAGACTGAACTGCATCGGCTTCCGCGCACGCGCCTTCTGGGCCGGCGGGCCGCCTGCGATGGCTCGCTCGCTCAGGAGGACGACCCGCGCCCCGCGCGCCATGGTCCAGAACAATTCCAGGGCCGAAATGTCGAACGAAATACTGGTGACCGCGAGCAGGGTGTCGGCCTCGCCGCAGCCCACTGACTTGTCCATCCCTGCGAAGAAGTTGGTCACGCTTCGGTGGTCGATCATCACGCCCTTGGGCCTGCCCGTCGAGCCCGACGTGTAGATCACGTAAGCGAGATTGCCCGGCCCCGCGCCGCCCGCCGGGTCGTTCTCCGGCTGGAGCGAGATCGTGTCCCAGTCCGAGTCAATGCTCACGACCTGCGCCTCCTGCGAGGGCACCCTGAGCACGAGCCGCTTCTGAGTTACGACCAGAGGGGCCTTCGCGTCTTCGAGCATGAAGGCGAGCCGGGACTTCGGGTATGACGGGTCGAGCGGCAGGTACGCGGCCCCGGATTTGAGTATGCCTAAAAGCCCCACGATCATATCGACCGAGCGCTCGACGCAGATGCCGACCAGAGTGTCCGGCCCCGCGCCGAGCGACTTCAGGTGATGGGCCAGTTGATTCGCCCGGCGGTTCAACGCCCCGTAGGTCAGGTGCTCGCCTTCGAATACGAGGGCGACGCGGTCCGGCGTCCGCTTCGCCTGCGCCGCGAACAACTCGTGAATGCATGAATCCCGCTCGTAAGCCTGCTCGGTGTCATTGCACTCGGCGAGCAGGTAACGCCGCTCCCTCTCGGTCAGCATCGGCAGCCTCGACAGGCGCTCCCGCGGGTTGTCGACGATCCCCTCGATGAGGGTCTGAAAGTGCCCGGCCATCCGCAAAATCGTGCCCGCGTCAAACAGGTCTTTGTTGTACTGCAACGACGCGGCCAGCCCGTTTTCAACCTCGGCCATTACCAGCATCAGATCGAACTGCGCGACCCGCCGCTCAAGGGCCACGGATTCCAGAGACATCTCCCCGAGTTCCATCCGCACCCCCGCCTCGCCCAGGGCGAGCGAGGCGAGCCCCTCCTCGTTGAGGACCGGCGCTTTTTGCAGGACGAACATCACCTGGAACAGGGGCGACCGGCTCGGGTCGCGGTCCGGCTGCAACCTCTCGACCAGCAGGGCGAAGGGGTAATCCTGATGCTCGAACGCATCGAGCACCGTCTCCCGCGTCCTGACGAGTAACTCTTCGAACGAGGGGTCGCCCGACAGATCGGGCCTCAGGACTACCGGGTTGACGAAGTAGCCCACGAGCCCCGACAGTTGCGCCGAGCCCCTGCCGGAAGTCAGCGAGCCGACCGTTATGTCCTCCTGCCCGGTGTACCTGTGAAGCAGCGCGTTAAACGCGGCGAGCAGAATCATGAATAAGGTCGCGTCGTTCTCCTGCGCCAGAGACTTCAGGCCGCGAGTTTTAGCGGCGCTGAACCTGAACAGATAAGACCCGCCTTCGTAAGTTTGCACGGGGGGCCTCGGCCGGTCGGTCGGCAGGTTCAGGCGGGGCAGGTCGCCGCCCAGCTGCTTCTCCCAGTAGCGCCAGAGCTGCTCTCCCCTCGCGCCCGCGAGCATCCGCCTCTGCCACCGCGCGTAATCGAAATACTCAAGAGGTAACTCGGGGAGGTTGGCGGGAGCCCCGGTCGTCTGCGCGGTGTAAAGCGCCCCGAGCTCATGTATCATCACCGCGAGCGACCAGAAGTCGGCGACGATGTGATGGACCGAGAGCAGCAGTATGTGCTCCTGAGGCCGTATCGTGAACAGGCTTACGCGGATCAGCGGCGCTTGTTCCAGATCGAAGGGGCGGTGCGCTTCTTCGCTCAGAGATTCGTCGAGGAACGAGTCGGTCCACAGCGAAGCGTCCCTGTGTTGAAGGCCGAGATCGACCCGCGGCTGGACGCGCTGCACCGGCTTCCCGTCTTTCGCCGCGAAGACTGTCCGCAGGCACGCATGCCTTTGCAGGATCAGTTGAAATGCGTTTTGCAGAGCGTCCGCGTCAAGCTCCGAGCGTATGCGGAGGGCGGCCACGATGTTATACGCGGTGCTCTCGGGCGCGAGCTGGTGCAGGAACCATAAGGCTTGCTGGCCGTGAGATAACTGGTGCTCGTCGGCGGGACCCTCCCCACCCGCCGACGGGCTCGCGATCAAAGGCAACGTTTCCAGAGAGCCCGCGATCTGCGACGAGATTTGACTTATGCTCGCGCCGTTGAAGAAGCTCACGAGGGGGAGGCTCACGCCGAGCGCCGTCTCCACCTGATGCGCCAGTTCCAGAGCCAGCATCGAATCGATGCCATACTGCGTTATGCTCTGATTCGTATCTACGTTGTACGGGTCAAGCCCGAGCTTAGCCGCCACGAGCGAAGCGAGCCACGACTGCAAGGCTCCCGGATCGCGCGCGGGAGGCGCGGGCGGAGCGGGCGTCTCATCCCCGGATAAGCCGCCGGCCTGCCACCGCCCGACTACTTTGAGCCTGTCTTCCAGGTACGCCGCGCGGGCGGCGTAGCGCTGGACTTTACCGCTCGATGTCTTCGGCAGGCTACCGGTCTGGATAAGGGCGACGGCGAAGACCTGCATCTCGTGCTCCGCGCTCACCGCCTCGCGTATGCTCGCGATGACCGGCTCGGGGTCGAGCCGGTGATGATCGACCTCGTGGACTATTACGAGTTTTTCTTCCTGGCCGTACTCGATAGAGAAGGCCGCGCCGCCCGCAGCCCTGAGCGCCGGGTGGCAGCGCTCGACGCTCGATTCCAAATCCTGCGGGTAATGATTGACCCCTCGGATTATGATCAGGTCCTTGAGCCTTCCGGTGACGAAAAGCTCCCCCTCGTCCAGAAAGCCCAGGTCGCCCGTCCGCATGAACGGGCCCTCGCCCGTATTCGAAATGCGGGCGTTGAAAGTGCGGGCGGTCTCTTCCGGTCGATTCCAATAACCTTGAGCGACGCTCGGCCCCGCGACCCAGACCTCCCCCACCTGACCCGGCAATGATTCCTCCCCCGTAGACGGATTTACGATCACGACCTTTTCATCAGGCAACACCCGCCCGCAACCGACCAGACTCCTGCCGCGTCCCTCGTCCGCGAAATCAGAGACGACGAGATTATTTTCAAGCGCCGCGGCATCAACCCGCTTCACGCGCGGCTGCGCGCCGACCGAGCTCCCTGACACGATCAGAGTCGCCTCCGCCAGACCGTAGCAGGGGAAGAAATACTGCCGGCGAAAACCGCACGCCTCGAAGGCGTTCGAGAATCTCTCGATGGTGTCGGCGCGGATCGGCTCCGCGCCGTTGAAGGCGACGATCCAACTGCTCAAATCGAGACCCGCCTGCTGCTCGGGCGTGATTTTGCGAGCGCAGAGGTTATAGGCGAAATCGGGCCCGCCGCTGATCGTCGCCTTGTAGTTGGTAATGGCTTGCAGCCAGCGAACCGGTTTTTGCAGGAAGGACGCCGGGGCCATCAGGGTGCAGGGGAAGCCCCCGTACAGGGGCTGAAGCACGCCGCCGATGAGCCCCATGTCGTGATACAGAGGCAGCCAGCTGACGCACCGGCTTTCGGGAGTGTAATCGAACGCATATCGCAATAAAGAAGAGTTGTGCAGAAGGTTGCGATGGCTGGCCATCACACCTTTAGGAGTGCCCGTCGAGCCCGACGTGTATTGGAGGAAGGCCAGACTGTCACCGGAAATCTCGGGCTCCCGCCAGTCGCCCTCCGCGCCCTCAAGCGCATCCTCATTCGTCATCCAGCTCAAGGCCTGAAGCTCCGGGGCCTGGGGCTGCAAAGACCTGAGCCTCGCGATGGTCGAGGCTGTCGTCAACGCGATCTTGGACTGCGCGTCGGCGACGATGGCCTGAAGCCTGTCGAGGTTCCTGTTGAGTCGAGGGGGGTAGGCCGGGACCGCAACCGCGCCCGCGTAGAGGCAGCCGAAGAAAGCCGCGATGAAATCGAGGCCGGGCGGGTAGAGTAACAACACGCGCTCCCCATGCGCCCCGCGCTGCCGGAGCGACGCCCCGATCAATCGCGCCTGCCTGTCGAGCTCGCCGTAGGTCAGCGCGACCTCCTGCGCTTCGCCATCGACGAGGAAGGTGTAGGCGAGCCTGTCCGGGTCGCCCGACGCGCGCAGGCGCAGTAAATCGACGAGAGTCTTAACCCTGTCCGGGGCTTCGGGATGAGGATCGAGGTGCATTCCTGAACGATGAGACATTTGCTTTTCCGCGGGCTGTTCGGATTAATCCTTTAGATCGACCGCGATCACTCGCAATTCGCTCGTGTAGCGGTTGCCTTCGCCGTCGGGCAGCCAGACCTGATCGGGTCCGGGCAGCATCTCCGTCACGGTAATCACGGCGTCGGGCGAATCTTTCTCGCCCGCCTGCCGAACCATCTTCGCGAACAGATTGACCAGAACGGGGCTGTCGAGATCAACGAAAAGGGGTTTTATCTCGACGGGAACCTTGACGAAAATGAAACGGGGTAGAGAATGCGCCCCGGCCCACCTCCGCGCTTCGAGGAAGCGGTAAGCTTCATCTTTTTCAAAAGCGAAATCCATTTCCGAGACCGGGAAACGCCACGTCTCGCGGTGGATCACGACGCGGTCCAGATTGATGCGCGGCGTGTGGTCGCCGGGGGCCAGCACTTTAAACGAATTTATCACCTGCCCGGTGAGCACGTCGCCGAAGGCGTCGATGATGTCGAGCTGGACCCTCCCGTCGCGGGTGCGAACTATGAGGCCCTCGCTGTTCTCTTCCACGACCATCTCCCCGATGGCCAAGCTCCGCGAGCCATCCGACGCGGCCGCGTCCCGCGAAAACTCAAGCGTGTAATCCTTGGAACTCATAAGCCTGAGGTAAACGCGCGACGTGAGCCCCGTCATGTATTTGGGCGTGACGGGCAATAGGCGCGGGCGCGGCATGTCCAGCTCGACGGCTCTGAATAATTCATCGACGTTCGGGTGCTGTTCTAAAAACACGGAGTAGCTCAGAGTGTTTCGCGCGACGTGAATCTCTCCGAGCACTATCTCATAATTGCCCCGGCGAATTTCGTCCGCGCTCGAGGCGGCGATCATCAGGTCGGGGCTGTGGTAACGCGCTTCGGGCCAGCCGGGGCGGGGCGCGTCGAAGGCTTCCATCACCCGCCCCCTCAACTCCTCGCTCCTGTAGCTGACTCTCCTCTCCTCGCCAGAGATCGATAATATGTCCGCCCACTTCTGCCGGAGAGTAGTTAGAAGAGAGCCGATGATCGGCCCCTCCTCCCCGATGTCAGCGCCCTGTACACGCGCCCAGTAATCCGTTGCGCTGATCACGGGCGAGCCTGCCTCCGAGGCGAGCTGCCTGTACAAGCCCGCGAACACCTCGCGGCACTCCTCACCCACCCTGTGCGTCAGCCACCTCGCGCTCGTCAAAAGCAGGCTAAGCGGCGGCCCGAGCTCCTTAATCACCTCGGGCCCC
>DASQDI010000003.1:0-19350 GCA_035634255.1 Blastocatellia bacterium | reverse complement strand
TCAGGCCTGAGCGGGCTGAGTGAGTCGACCTGCTGGCGTGAGGAGTCCAGGCAGACGACGTGAGAGACGAGGTGTGAGAAGTTGTCGAGCAAGCTGGACTGAGTCAACAGCACCCTGATGCCCGCGTCCTTCGCCATGTATTCAAGCCTTTGATTCGGGTACGCCGAATCTAAAGGCAGGTACGCTCCCCCGGCTTTCAGTATTCCGAACAGTGCGACGATCAGATCAAACGACCTCTCAAGGCAGACCCCGACGATTACTTCCGGGCCGACTCCGAGGCTCACGAGGTGGTTCGCAAGCCGATTCGCGCGCTCATCCAATTCGCGATACGTGAGCGTCTCGCCTGCAAACTCCAACGCGACGGCGTCGGGAGTTTGCCGCGCCTGTTGCTCGAACAGTTCGTGGGCGCAGGCCCCGCGCGGATAGTCCCTCTCCGTTCTGTTCCATTCGGCCATCTCCCGGTCTTCGGCGAGATTCAGCAGGTTCAGCCGGGTCACTTTCGAGAGAGGGTTACTGACGGCGCTCTGCATCAAGGTCTCGAATCTTCCCGCCAATCTTCGCACGCTCTCGTCTCGGACGAGAGCGGAGTCGTAATGAAAATCTAGAGTCAATTTACCCTGATCGCGCCTGCACGAGAGCCTTATGCTGCTCCGGTCCGTACACGAATACCGTCTGTAGATCGAGAAATCCAATTCCCCGGAGCTTCGCTCAAGCCGCCCTTCTCTGAAATCAAACAGGAATGGGAAGAAGGGTTTCTCATCGCCTGCTTCCTGAAAGTCGCCCAGATGTTCCCACGCGAAGCTCTCCTGCCAGAGTTCCGCGGCGCGGGCAGACTCCTCAACGCTCTTCACCACGTCAAGGAATTCTTGCCGGTCGTCGAGGCGGCATCTTATCGGCAGGTACTTCTCGAACAACCCGACCGCGTCGCCGAGCCCTTCAAACCTTCTCCCTTCGTAGCAAGCGCCGACGATGATGCCATCGTCGTCCGTGGTCCGCCAGAGAAGCGCGTGCCACCCCGCGAGCAACACGCTCGCGACGGAAGCTTCGGCGCGGGCGGCAAGAGCTTCTATGCCGTCCAGAGTCTCAGGCTCAATCGTTTTAGAAAGGACTCCGGGCGCGAAGCCCGACTCCGAAGCGAGGCGATTTTCGAAGGGCAGTTTCAGGGCCGCGGGATTCCTGAAGTCGGCCCTGCGCCAGTAGTCTCTCCCGGCCCGCGTCTCTTCGGCTTCGAGCAATTGGTTCTGCCATTCGGAATAATCGGCGTACTGCAAAGGCTCCTGAAGCGACGCGCCGGCCTGCGGGTCCTGATATAGGCTTATGACTTCCCCGACGAGATTATCGAGCCCGGCCCCGTCTGAAGTTATCGCGGGCACATTTATCAACAGAACATTCGAGGTGGGCGATAGCCTGACGAGAGTGGCCCGCAGGTTCTCACCGCCTTTGAAATCGAGCGGCCTGCGCTTCTCTTCTTCAAACAGCCGTTCCAGTCTGCTCTGCTGGTGCGGCTCCGGCAGGTCTGACAGATCGGCTTCCGTGTATAGGAGGCCGGCTTCAGAGATTGTTTGAAGCGGGAGGCTCAGCCCGTGATGGACGGGGTAGCTCGTGCGCAGGATCTCATGTCTGTTCACGACTTCCCGCAAGGCATCCGTCAAACGCGTCTCGTTTAACATGCCTTCAATCGAGAGCGCGACGAGTGAGCGGTAAGGGGCGCGGGGGTCGGCCTCAAGCAGCTTCCAGATTCGCTTCTGCTGGGGCGACAGACGGTACCCTACAGCGATCTCATTTTGCATCATTCAACCTCCGAGGCTCGCACCGACTCGCTCAAGCTGAAAGGCTCGGCCATCCCGACCAATATTTTTCGCGGCCCGGTGTAGGGCGCTCGCCCGTGCGCCACCAGCATGTTATCGAGCAGCAGAACGTCCCCCTCCTGCCAGTCGAACCGAACCGTCTCCGCGGCGTAGGCTTCCCGCAAATGGTCAAGAGTCGAAGCCTCTATCGGAGAGCCGTCTCCGTAGAACGTGTTGCTCGGGTAATTCTCTTCCGGCACTTCCTTCAAAACTATGTCTCGCACGAGCGGCTCAAGGGTCGTCACGTGAAAAAAGGCGGCGTGATTGAACCAGACCCATTCACCCGTGGCCGGGTGCCTGACGCCGGCCTGACGCACCTGGCGGGTCCTCAATCTCCCCCCGTCCCTCCATTCAACTTCGATCCCGGCCTCGCGGCAGTACCGCTCCACGGCTGCCCGGTCGTCGCTTTGGAACACCGTCTGCCATGAGAGCCCCAGCCCATCGCCGAAATTCCTGACATACATGACTTTCTTCTCGATGAAGCGACCTCTTATTTCCGGGTCGATGCGGTCGAAGACCCTTCGCGAGTCGGCTATCAGCGTCTCTCCTCCCGTCCGGGGGGCGGTCGCGCAGAAGAAGAAAATCTTCATCGGCCACGTATGCTGGTAGGAGTTTTCGTTGTGCAGAAAGATCGTCCCGTCGGCGGGGTAGTCCGTCGAAGTGTAAATGTTATCGACCACCCGGCTGCGCGGGGACGAGCGCTCCCGGTATTCCAGAGGGCCGGACGAAACGCTCGCGATAAATCTTTGAAACTCTTCGGCCCTTTTGATGCCGAATCCGCGAAAGAGCAGGCCGCCGTGTCTCGCGAGGTTTGACTCTATAAACGGCCTGTTGGCGGCAGCCCAGTCCGACAGGATCAGGCCTTCTAGCGCCGGGCGCACCAGCAGCGGAAGCGTCTGGTCGGGCCGCAAAAGGCTTGTCTCGACAAGCCCGGCCTGCGAGAGGCTCACGGCCCTCCGCCGGAATGTAGCCGGCCCTTCGATCTTCCGGGCGATGTTCGGGTCGCCGAGTGGCGGCGTCTGCTTCATAGCCCGCCCTCCGCGCCGCCCTGCGCCTGTGGCACGCCCCTTCTCTTCACCCTCCTGAGCTTTTGAAGGAGCGCGTCCTGGTACTCTTCTTTGTTAGGGGCCTGCTGCTCCCGGTCGGCCTGCGCCAGCATGCCCGACAGGGCGCTCAGCCTTTGAGTCGGGTCGGCCGTGACCCCGCGAAGCACGCGGCCGAAGCGTTCCAGCAATCCCGCCACGTCCTCGGCCGTGTAGATGTCCGTGTTGTATTCGAGCGAGCAGACGAGGTCGGCCCCTGCGTCCACTAGATTGAGCAGGAGGTCGAATTTCGCGGTCTGGTTTTCCACCATCACGGACTCAAGGGATAAGTCGTCCAGCACTACTTCGGTGACCGGGGCATTCTGCAAAACGAGCTTGATCTGGAAGAGAGGGGTCCTGCTCAGGTCGCGCTCCGGCCTCAGCGACTCAACCAGTTTTTCAAAGGGCAGATCCTGATGCGCGTACGCCCCGAGGGCCGCCTCTCTCACGCGGGCCAGTACCTCCTCAAAAGTCGGGTCGCCCGCGAGGTCCGCCCGCAGCACGAGCTGGTTGATGAAGAACCCGATCAGCGCCTCGGTCTCGGCCCGGTTGCGGTTCGCCACGTCCGTCCCGACTATTATGTCGGTCTTTCCCGTGTAGTGGTGGAGCAGGACATCGAACGCGGCCAGCAGAGTCATGAAGAGCGTGGAGCCCTGCCGCCTGCTCAACATCCTGAGCTGTTCTGCGAGCGGGGCCGGGAAGACGTGGTTAACGTGCGCGCCCCTGTACGTCTGAACGGCGGGGCGGCGCTTGCTCGTGGGCAGCTCCATCTGTAAGGGCGCGTCGGCAAGTTGCCCCCGCCAGTACGACAGCAGGTCGCTCATAGCCTCCGCGTCCAGCCGCCGCCTCTGCCACTGCGCGAAATCCGCGTACTGTATGGGCAGGTCTTCGAGCGGGGAGGCGGAGCCCCGCGCGAAAGCTTCATACAGCGTCGCGACTTCGCGAGTGAAGATGCTCATCGACCAGCCGTCGCTCGCGATGTGGTGGATCGTCGCGATTATCATGTGGACATCTTCTTTCAGCCTGACCAGCCTGACCCTGATGGGCAAATCTCGCGAAAGGTCGAAGGGCAGGGCCGCTTCCTCCGCGGCGAGCCCGTGGGCCTCCTCGCGGCGCTCGGATTCATCCCGGCCCGAGAGGTCCGTGACGTGGAGCGCGAGAGGCTCGAACGGGTTGATCACCTGGACCGGATGGCCCTCGACCGTCGCGAAGGTCGTTCTTAAAACTTCATGCCGCCTCAGGATTTCGTTCAACGCCTGTTCGAGCGCCGCCACCTTCAGCCTTCCGGTCAAGAGCACCGCGGCCGTTATGTTATAAGCCGGGCTCAGCGGGGCCATCTGGTGCAGGAGCCAGAGCCGTTGCTGCGCGAACGAGAGCCTGAGCTCCCCGTCGCGGGGGGCGGGTTCGACCGGGTGCGATTGCAGGCCGAAGCTCCTCTTCATCGCCGCGTCGACCTGAGCGGAGAAAGCGGCCACGGTCGGCGATTCGAAGAGGACCCGCATGGGCAATTCCAGCTTGAACGACTCGCGGACCCGCGAGATGACCTGAGTGGCGAGCAGCGAATGCCCCCCGAGGTCGAAGAAGTTGTCGTGGACGCTCGCGACCTCGACGCCTAACAGGTCGCCCCAGATGCTTGCCATCATCTCTTCGATTGCGCTAGCCGGGGGAGCGGCTTGCTCATTATTTTGGGCCTGAACCTTTTCCGGCGCGGGGAGCGCCTGCCGGTCGAGCTTCCCGTTCGACAGCAGGGGCAGGCGTTCCATCGTCACGAAAGCCGAGGGGACCATGTAATCGGGCAGCCTCTCTTTGAGGAAGGCCCGAAGCTCGCCGACCGAAGGCGACTGCTCCCGGCCGGGGACGACGTAGGCCGCGAGGTAGGTGTCGCCGGGCTTGTCTTCTCTCGGGATGACGACGGCCTCGCGAACGCCGGGGGCCTGACCCAAAACGCATTCTATCTCTTCGAGCTCGATGCGGAACCCGCGCAGCTTAACCTGATGGTCCAGCCGGCCGAGGAAGTCGATGTTGCCGTCGGGCAGGTGACGCGCGAGGTCTCCGGTCCTGTAGAGCCGCGCGCCCGGCTCCCCGCCGAATAAGTCGGGGATGAACCTCTCGGCGGTGAGGTCGGGGCGGCCCAGGTACCCGCGCGCGAGCCCCGGCCCGCCGATGTACAACTCGCCCGGAACTCCGACCGGGACCGGCGCGAGAGAGTCGTCGAGGATGTAAGCCGCCGCATTCGTAACGGGCCTCCCGATCACCACGGGAGATTCGCCATCGCGGGGTTCGAAATGATGGAACGTGGAATTCACGCTCGCTTCGGTCGGGCCGTAAACGTTGATGAGGCCGAAGTGCGTTTGAGTCAGAACGTCGTTCCGAACCTGGGCGGGGAGGGCTTCCCCCCCGCAGAAGATTTGCCTTAGACTCTCGCACTCTTTGAATCCCGGCTCGTCCAGCAGAACCTTGAGCAGAGACGGCACGACTTGAAGCACGGTGATCTTTTCGCCCCGGATCGTCCTGACGAGATAACCGATATCCTGGTGCCCGCCCGGCTGCGCCAGCACGAGCTGAGCCCCGGCCGCGAGGGGCGCGAACAGCTCCCAGGCAGACGCATCGAAGCTGAGGGGAGTCTTCTGCAAGAGGCGGTCCTGTTCCGTCAGAGGGAAGACCGTCTCCATCCATCCCATCAGATTGCTGATGCCGCGATGCGGGACCATCACCCCCTTCGGCCTTCCCGTCGAGCCGGAGGTGTAGATGAGATAAGCCATGTTCTCGTCAGACATTTCCACGAGCGGGTTGTCACCGGGCTCGCCCGACACCGCCTCGGGCAGGTCGTCGAGACAGATCGTCCTTATCGGTTTACCAGTGAACATCCCCGACAGGTGGCTCTGGGTGATCGCCAGAGGTGCCCCGCTGTCGGACAGCATGTACTCTAGGCGCTCCCTCGGATAGCTCGGGTCCATCGGCAGGTAAGCCGCGCCCGATTTCAGAATGGCGAGCAGAACAGTGACGAGGTCGAGCGACCTCTCAAGGCAGACGGCGACTATGGTCTCCCGCCCCGCGCCCGACTTGATCAGGTGGCGCGCCAGCCTGTTCGCCCTGGCATTCAACTCCCCGTACGTCAGCCCCTCGCCCTCGAAAATGACCGATATATTAGAGGGCTTCGCTTCGGCCCGCGCCTCGAACAGTTGATGCAGCAGCGCTCGGGTCGAAGGGCCGGGTTTCGAATCATTGAACTCGAAGAGGAGTTGCCGCCGCTCGGCATCGTCCAAGATTGCCAGACCGCCGGCGGTGGCCGACGGATTCCGCGCCACGCTCTCAAGCAGCGCCCCGAAGCGATTCGCCACGCGGACGACCTCTTCTTCGTCGAGCGCCGACGAGTCGTAATGAAACTCCGCAACGTCTTCCCCGCCGCTTACGAAGTGAAGCTTGAGCCTGAACCGGTCGTAATAGACGGTCTGCTTTTGAATCGAGAAGCGAAGCCCGCCCGAAGACTGCGGGGACAATCTCTGCTCGAACCCGAAACAGAAAGGAAAGAAGGGCGTCTCCGAGGCTTCTTCTCCGTCGCCGCCCCAGACGAAGCACTCCTGCCATTCCGAGATTTCCCCCATCGCGCGCTCGACCTGCTCGGCCACGTTCTTCACGCGCGAGGCCGGGTCTATGACGCTGCTGACCGGCAGGCACCTCGCGAGGAGCCCTACCGCCTCGCTCAACTCCTGATCCGTGCGGCCATCGAAATCAACGCCGACCGCGACCTCCCTTTGCCCCGTCAATCTGGACAGCAACACCTGCCAGCACGCTAGCAGCAGAGCGCCCGTGGACGCGCCCGACCGGGCCGCGAGCGATTCGAGGCTCAGGGCCAGTTCGCGGCTGATTTTTCTCGATACGGTCCGGGGCGCGAATCCCCCGCCCGCTGTCCTCTGCCTCTCGAAAGGGAGCTTCAGAGTGAAGGCGGGCGACACGTCTTTGCCGCGCCAGAACTCTATCCCCGCCCGCGCCTGCTCCGATTCGAGCAACTCGTTGAACCATTCCGAAGCGAGAGCGTATTGGAGCGGCAGCGAGTCGGGGTCTTCTTCGGAAGCCCCGCCGGGGTAGAACCTCGCGAGGTCCCGCACGAGGTTTCCGAGCCCGGCCGAGTCGATGCAGAGGGCCGGCATGCTCAGCAGCAACAAATGGTGAGAAGCCGAAAGTTCGATCAGGCGCGCGGAGACCAGCTGCCCCTGCTGGAGGTTCGTCGGCGCGCCGGCCGATTCTTCGTAGAGCCTGAGCACCTCCGCCTCCTGTTGCTCGCGGCTCAAGTCGCGGAGGTTCAGGTCGTCGCCCCAACATATCTGGCATCTGGTGACCGCCTGCAAAGGAATCTTTACGAGAGCGAGAGACGGGAACGCGGTCCGAAGGCTCTCGTGGCGGTCCACCACCGATTCGAGAGTCGATCTCAGGCCCGACTTATCGAGGGGGCCTTCGATACTGATCGCGCAGCGGGCGCGATAGGGCCGGTCCATGTCCGCCTGTTGCAGCAACCAGAGGTGCTTCTGTTGAGGAGAAAGGCGGAACCCTTCTATGACCTCTTGCATGTCTACCCTCCGAGATGTTTCCTGATTTCGGGGCGTTTTTTCGAACCGCCCTAGACGACGTAGCGATAGTCCTGGCCGTTGAACGGCTCGCCCATCGAGGTAAGAATCTTTCTCTGGCCCGTGAACGGGCTGCGCCCATGCGCCACGAGCATGTTATCGAGCAACAGCAGGTCGCCCCTCTGCCACCCGAATGCGACCGTCTCTTCGCGGTAGGCTTCGCGAATCTCTTCGACGACCGAGTCCTCTATCGGCGAGCCGTCCCCGTAGTAGGTGTTGTAAGGCAGGTCGTCCTGCTCGAATTCCGAGAGGAACATCTCCCGGACCTCGGGGCGCAGGCTCGATATGTGCCAGAAGGCGACGTGATTGAACCAGACGGCCTCCCCGGTCTTCGGGTGATTTCGGATGGCGGGGCGGACCTGCCGAGTCTTCAGGCGGTCGCCATCCTTCCAATGGCATTCCACCGAGGCCGCGCGGCAGTACTCTTCAAGCTCTTCCCTCGACGCGCGCCGGAATGCGGTCTGCCACGGCAGGCTCATCCCGCCCCCGAAATTCCGCACGAGCATCCACCCCTTATCCCGGAACCGGTCCGTGATCTTCGGGTCCAATCGCGCGTGAACCCTCCGCACGTCGGCGATGGGCGTCTCCCCCCCGGTCTCGGCGGGTGTCACGCAGAAGAATATTATCTTCATGGGCCACGTGATGACGTAGTTCAGCTCGTTGTGCAGGGCGATGGATTCCGGCGGCGGGTATTCGGTCGAAGTGTAAATCTTGTCGCCCAGCTCCGTGCGCGGGGTCGCGCCTTCCATGTAGAACATCTTGCGCAGGGCGATGGCGTCGAGGAAAGCCGCGAGGTCTTCCTGCCCTTTCAGCCCGAAGCCTCTGAACAGCACGCCCCCGTTGGTGAGTAAAGTGCGCTCGATGAAATCGATGTTCTGCCTCACCCATGCCGCCAGAGTCACCCCTTCCACAGCGGGCTCGATCACGAGAGGCAGAGCGCCCCCGCCGGGGAGACTCCCGGCCCTGACGAGGCTTTCCGGGGTCACGCTTATCACCTTCGGGCTGAGGCTCTTTCGCCTCGACGCCCACGGGCTTTCCGTCGCCGGTCCTTTCAATCGTGAGTCAGTCAAAGTCCCACCTCTCCTTTCGCCCTGGTCGCTTTCACGGTCCTCGACTTAATATCTTTCAGCATCTTCCGCCGCGCTTCCTTGAACTCGTCCCGCTTTGTCACCTGTTGCTGCCGCTCCGCGTCCGCCAGCATCTCCGCCAGCGCGCTCAGCTTTATCTCGGGTTGCGCGATGGCCGCCAGCAGAATCGTGTCGAACTGCATCAGCATCCGCTCGACCTTCGCCCTCTCGAAAAGATCCTTGTTATAAAAAAGGGTGTTTATCAAGCCCTCTTCGGTCTCCATCACGTTCAGGAGCAGGTCGAACTTCGCCACGTCCACGTCGGAATCGAAGCGGGCGGTCGTCAGGCCGGAGATGGAGAGCTCCGACTTGCGGGCGTTCTGGTGTACGAGCTTCACCTGGAACAGGGGCGAGCGGCCGGGGACGCGGTTCGGCTTCAGCGCCTCCAACAGCTTGTCGAACGGAACGTCCTGGTTGGCATAGGCTCCCAGAGCCGTTTCCCTGGCGCGCCTCTGCAACTCGGTGAAGGGCGGGTCGCCGGACAGGTCCACGCGCAGGGCGAGCTGGTTCGCGAAGAACCCGATGAGGTCTTCGACCTCGACGCGGCCGCGATTCGCGATGTCCGTGCCGACGACGATGTCGGTGCGGCCCGTGTGAAAGTGCAGCAGGGCGTCATAGGCCGCGAGTATTGTCATGAACAGGGTGACCCCGTTCTTCCTGCTGACCTCGCGCAGGGCGTCGAGGGTCGGCCTCGGCAGGTGCCTGGACAGGCTCCCCCCGTTGAACGTCTGCGCGGCCGGGCGAGGCTTATCGGTCGGGAGGTCGAGCACGGGGGGCGCGCCCGACAGCTTCTCCTTCCAGTAAGAGAGCTGAAGCTCCGTCACCTCGCCCTCAAGCCACTGGCGCTCCCACACGGCGAAGTCGGGGTACTGTACCGCCGGGTCTTTCAGCGGCGACGGCCGCCCGGCCGTGAACGCTTCGTAGAGGGTGACGATCTCGCCGTGCAGGACGCCGATTGACCAGCCGTCGCTGATGATGTGATGCATGTTCACGAGAGCGACATGCTCCCGCTCCGAGAGCCTGACCATGCAAACCCTGATGAGCGGTCCCCGCGTGAGGTCGAAGGGACGATGGTTATGCTCGGCGGCGATCCTGCGCGCCTCCTCGGTCTGCTCCTGCTCGCGCAGGTCGGACAGGTCCACCAGAGGCAGGCTCATCTCAAGTCGGTCGGCCACGACCTGAGCGGGCCGCCCCCCGACGGTGTCGAAAGTGGTCCGCAGGGATTCGTGGCGGCGAATTATTTCGTTCAGGGTGCGCTCGAACGCTTCGACGTTGAGCGGGCCCGTGAGCCGGACCGCGAACGGGACGTTGTAAACGTCGCTTCCGGGGACGAGCTGGTCGAAGACCCACATCCGCTGCTGCGCGAACGAGAGCGGCAACAGGCCTTCGCGAGGCGCGGGGACTATGGGGGGTCTCTGCACTCCCGCGCCGAGACTCATCTCCGCCTCGACGGCCTCCGACATCTGCGAGATCGTGGGCAGCTCGAAGAGCGTCCGCAGAGGCAGGGCGATGTTGAAGGCTTCGTTTATTCTTGAGATGACTTGCGTGGCCATCAGTGAGTGGCCCCCGAGTATGAAGAAGTCCTCGTGAATCCCCATCTGGTCGAGCCCGAGCACCTCTGACCAGATGCCCGCTATCAGCTCTTCAACCGGCGTCCGGGGCGGCACTACCTTCTGCTCAGAATCGGAGCGGTACACATCAGGGGCAGGCAAGGCCGCGCGGTCAACTTTCCCGTTGGGGTTCAAGGGGAATTCATCCATCAGGACGAAGGCCGAAGGGACCATGTAGTCCGGCAGCCTCTTCTTCAGGAAGTCTCTGAGTTCCTCGACGGAGGGCTCATCGCCGTCGCCCGCCATCACGTACGCCACGAGCCGCTTGTCCGAAGGCGAGTCCTGTCGCGCGATCACGAGCGCCTGCCGCACGCTCTCGTGAGACGCGAGCGCCGTCTCTATCTCGCCCGGCTCGATCCGATAACCTCTTATCTTCACCTGATCGTCGGTGCGCCCGATGAACTCGATCTCGCCGCTCGATTTATACCGGGCAAGGTCTCCGGTCCTGTATAGGCGGCCCCCGGCCCGCGCGCCGTGCGGGTCGGGGACGAACCGCTCGGCCGTAAGCTCCGGCCTATCCAGATAGCCGCGCGCCAGACCGTCTCCGCCGATGTACAACTCGCCCGAGACTCCGGCCGGCACGGGCTCCAGGCGCTCGTCCAGCAAGTAGACCTGGGTGTTGGCGATGGGGCGGCCTATCGGCACGCCCTGGCCGAGTTCGTAGCCGTGACTCATCGGGTGGCAGCAGGCGAAAGTCGTGCTCTCGGTCGGCCCATAACCGTTTATTACCCGAATCTCCTCCGAGACGCTCAAAACCTTCTTCACCTCTTCGACCTGCAACACGTCGCCCCCGGCGAGTAACTGCCGCAACGGTCTGAGCCCTTCGAGGTTCCTATCGACCATCTGGTGGAACAGGCCCGCCGTCAGCCATGCGGTCGTGACCTCATGCTGATGGATCACCTGCCCGATCTCTTCGAGCGAAGGGATGTGCGGAGGCATGATGACGAGCCGCGCGCCGTTCAGCAGGCTCCCCCAGACCTCGAACGTCGAGGCGTCGAACGAGATCGGCGCGAATTGCAAGAAGACTTCGTCCGGGCTCATCCTCGCAAAGTCGGCCCCCTTGACGAGCCGCACAACTCCCCTGTGAGGGATCGCGATTGCTTTGGGCCTGCCGGTCGAGCCCGACGTGTACATCGCGTAGGCCAGGTTGTCCGCGCTCAGGCCGATGCCGAGATTCTCCGGGCTGTACATTCCCAGCTCCGCGCTTTTCGTTTCCGGGCAGATGAAGGCCGGGCCGTTAGAGGGGAGGGCGCGCGTCAGCTTTTCTTCCGTGAGCAGCAGGCTCATGCGCGCGTCTTCCATCATGAAGGCGAGGCGCTCCTGCGGGTAATCCGGGTCGAGCGGGACGTACGCGCCGCCCGCCTTAAGAATGGCGAGCAACGCGACTATCATCTCCGGGGACCTCTGCATGCAGATTCCCGTCAGCGTGTCGGGCCCGACGCCGAGTCCGCGGAGGTAGCGGGCTAGCTGATTGGCCCTCGCGTTCAGCTCCCCGTAGCTCACCTTCTGCTCCCGGCTGATGAGCGCCACCTCCTCCGGCCTCTCACCGGCCTGAGCCTCGAACAGCTCGTGGATGCACCGCTCCCTCGGGTACTCCACTTCGGTCGCGTTCCATTCGACCACCACCTCCCGCCTCTCCTCCGCGGACAATAGAGGCAGGCGGGAAATGTTCTGCTCGGGGTTTGCGGTCACCTCTCCCAGAAGAGTCATCAGACTTCCGAGCATGCGCTCGACGGTTGAGCCATCGAGCCGGTCAGTGTTGTACTCGATGACTCCGCTCATCCCCTGCTCTTCCTGCCAGAGGTTCAGGATCAGATCGAACTTCGCGGTGTCGTTCACCTGCTCGAGCGGCTTGATCGTCAGCCCCGGAAGCGTCAACTCCTGCATCGGCGCGTTCTGTAGGGTAAAGAGCGCCTGAAAGAGCGGGGTGTTGCCGATGGTCCTGTCGGGTTGCAGTTCC
The DNA here is from genome assembly GCA_035634255.1 of Blastocatellia bacterium. Taxonomy (GTDB): domain Bacteria; phylum Acidobacteriota; class Blastocatellia; order UBA7656; family UBA7656; genus DATLMR01. The sequence goes on along the minus strand of DASQDI010000003.1, from coordinate 7,099 downwards.
TCCACGAGTCGCTCGAAGGGGAGGTCCTGGTGGGCGTAGGCGGCGAGCGCCGTCTCTTTGACCCTGTCCAGAAGCTCGCGGAAGCTCGGGTCGCCGGAGAGGTCGGTTCGCATGACGAGCGTGTTGACGAAGAACCCGATGAGCCCTTCGATATCAAGATGATTGCGGTTCGCGATTGGGGTCCCCACGAGGATGTCGCGCTGCCCGCTGTACCTGCTCAGCAGAGTCTTGAAGGTCGCGAGCAAAACCATGTAGAGCGTCGTGCGGGTTTGCAGGGCGAGGCTGTGAAGCCCGCCCGACAATTCTGCGGGCAGTTTGAAAAACCTGCGCGCGCCTTTGAATGACTGGACGGCGTTGCGGGGCCTGTCCGAGGGGAGTTCCAGCAACCCCGGCGCGTGAGCGAGGTTATCTCTCCAGTATGAAAGCTGGGCTTCCAGCACCTCTCCCTGTAGCCATTCCCTCTGCCATTTCGCGTAGTCCGCGTACTGAATCGTGAGCGGCGGGAGCGACGGGGCCTGCCCTTTCGAGAACGACTCGTAAAGGTGCGCCATCTCTCGGATCAACACGCCGACCGACCACTGGTCGCTCACGATGTGATGGGTCGAAAGCAGCAGCACGTGCTCTCTCTCGTCCAGCCTCAGCAGGCTCGCCCTCAGGAGCGGCCCTTCCGAGAGGTTGAAAATCCTGCGGGATTCGCGGTCCACGAGCCGGTCAACCTCGCGCTCTCTTAGGTCCGAAGACAGGGCGCTCAGGTCAATCAGCGGCAGTTCGAAACGCGTTTGCCGGGCGATCACCTGAACGGGCCGCCCATCCTCGCTGGCGAAGGTGGTCCTCAGGACTTCGTGCCGGTTGATGATCTCTCTCAAAGTCCGCTCAAGCGCGCCGGGGTTTACTTCGCCGGTCAGGCGCAGCCCGGAGCCGACGTTGTAGACGGGGCTCTCGGGCTCAAGCTGGTTCAGGAACCAGAGGCGGCTCTGGGCGAATGAAAGGGGGAGCTCTCCGTCGCGCGGGGCCGGCTCAATCGAGGGCGTGCTGACGCCCCTGCCTTCTCTGATCGACCGCTCGACGCTCTGCGCGAGCCCGGCCACGGTCGGCGATTCGAAGAGGTGGCGCAGGGGCAGCGAGACGTTGAAGGCTTCGCTCACCCTCGACATGACCTGCGTGGCGAGGAGCGAGTGTCCCCCGAGCTCGAAGAAGTTCTCGTCCACCCCGACGCGCGGGACCCCGAGCAGCTCGGCCCAGATCGACGCAAGCACTTCCTCGACCGGAGTCCTCGCGGGCCGGTACCGTCGCGCGCCCTTGCCTCGCGCGTCTTTTATATCGGGCAAGGCGTCGAAATCTACCTTCCCGTTTACGGTCAGGGGGAGGCGTTTCAGGTGGACGAAGAGGTTGGGGATAGTCTCCTCGATGATCCTCGTCCTCAGGTGAGCCCTCAGCTCGCCCGCTTCCAGAGGGTCTCGCGAAACGTAGTAGGCCACCATGATCTGGCTGCCCCGCCCGTCGTCGCGAACGACTATCACGCTGTCCCTGACTCTGGGGTGAGTGTTCAACGCGCTCTTGATCTCAAGCAGTTCTACGCGGTAGCCGTGGAACTTGACCTGCTCGTCCCGCCTTCCGACATAATCGACCTCCCCGCTGGCGAGCCTCCGCGCGAGGTCCCCGGTCCTGTACATCTTCTTCCCGGCTTCGAAGGGGTTATCGACGAACCTCTCGGCGGTAAGCTCCTCGCGGTTCAGGTAGCCTTGCGCGAGCCCATCGCCAGAAATGTATATCTCCCCGATCTCGTTCTCGGCCAGAGGCCTCAACTGATCATCGAGGATGTAAATCTGCGCGTTGGCCGCCGGCCTGCCGATTGGGACGAACGCCCGCTCATCCCTTTCGCGGTCGAACTTGTAGATCATGCACCCGACGGTCGCCTCAGTCGGGCCGTACTCGTTGAATATTTCAACGTCGCGGCCGAAGCTCTCCTGAACCTGACGGGCCAGCTCCGTTTCGAGGGCCTCGCCGCCGACGATCAGCCGCTTGATCCTACTCCTGCTGTTGTCTCGGTTCTTGATCAGCTTGAGATGGCTGGGCGTGAGCTTGACGACGCCGAGCAGTTCGTCCGACGTTATCCCCTCAAGCGCCCCGCCCCGGCTCTCCTGCGGGTGAATCACGATTGCGTTTCCCGTCACGAGCGGGGTGAAGATCGAAGTGGCGGTCAGGTCGAAAGCGAGCGTCGAGTAGAGGGCGAAGTTGAGCCTCTCGCCTTGCAGGTAGACGCGGCTCGCCCACCAGATGTAATTTACGAGCGCCCTGTGTTGAATCTTCACCCCCTTCGGGCGGCCCGTCGTCCCCGACGTGTAGATCACGTAAGCGAGGTCTTCGGGCGTGACTTCAGCCCCGACATTCTCCGCACTCTCGCGCGAGATTTTCTCCCAGTCTGAATCGAGCCTGATGACCGACGCATTCCCCCCGAGCGGTTTCTGAGTCAGGTGTCGGGCCGAGAGCACGACCTGAATAGCCGCGTCTTCGACTATGAAGGACAACCTGTCTCGCGGGTGGTCCGGCTCAAGCGGCACGTAGGCGGCCCCCGCCTTCAAAGTGGCCGCCAGAGCCACTATCATCTCGACGGAGCTTTGCAGGTAGATGCCGACACGCGACCCCGCGCCGACGCCGAGTCCGCGGAGGTAGCGGGCTAGCTGGTTGGCCCTCGCGTTCAGCTCCCCGTAGCTCACCTTCTGCTCCCGGCTTATTAGCGCCACCTCCTCCGGCCTCTCACCGGCCTGAGCCTCGAACAGCTCGTGGATGCACCGCTCGCGCGGGTACTCCGCTTCGGTCGCGTTCCATTCGACCACCACCTCCCGCCTCTCCTCCGCAGACAGCAGAGACAGGTCAGCTATCCTAATGTCCGGGTTCGCGACCACCATTTCGAGCAGGGTCTTGAAGTGCCCGAGCATGCGCCGGGCCGTGATGGCCTCGAACAGGTCCGTGTCATACTCGATCCCGCAGGCCAGCCCTTCGTCGCTTTCATTGACGAGGAAGAGCAGGTCGAACTTCGAAGTAGTCCTCGGGGATTCGAGTACTTGCAGGCTCAGGCCGCGCAAATCTATTTCGGGCAGCGGCGCGTTCTGCATTGAAAAGACGACCTGAAACAGAGGCTGGCGGCTCCGGCTGTGCGCCGGCTGCAACTGCTCCACCAGCTTTTCAAGAGGCATGTCCTGGTGGGCGTAAGCTCCGAGGGCGGAGTCGCGAACGCGGGCGACCACGTCCCTGAATGACGGCCTGCCCGACAGGTCCGCCCGCATCACGAGCGTGTTCACGAAGAACCCGATCAACCCTTCGATCTCGCTCCGATTGCGGCAGGCGATGGGGGTCCCGACGACGAGGTCATCGCGCCCGGTGTAGCGGTACAGCAGCACGTTCAAGGCCGACAGCAGCCAGATGAACGGCGTGACCTGCATCTGCTGGCACCGCGACGAGAGCGCGTCTGAAAGCTCGCGGCTCATCAGGACCCTCTGCGTGTCCCCCCTCGACGACTTGAATGCCGGCCTCGGCTTGTCGGTGGGCAGTTCGAGAGTCAGAGGCGCGGAGCCGAGGTACTCTTTCCAGTAGGCGAACTGCGAATCGAAGACTTCGCCCTTCAGCCAATCACGCTGCCAGACCGCAAAGTCCGCGTACTGTAACGACAGCTCGGGCAGGGGCGAGGGCTTGCCCGTGGAGAATGCTTCGTAGAGCGCCGACAGCTCGCGCACCACGATCCCCATCGACCATGCGTCGGCGACGACGTGGTGCATGGATAAAAGGAGCACGTGCTCGGACCGGTCCAGCCTGAGCAGGCAGGTGCGCAGGAGCGGGCCTCGGGCCAGGTCGAAAGGTCTGTGGTCATCCTCGAATGCGAGGGCTTTCGTCACCTCCATCCGCCGCGAGTCGGGCAGCCCCGCGAGATCGACGAGGGACAGCATCAAAGGTTGATAGTCATGGATAATCTGCGTCGCTATTCCCGCGCGCATTACGAGGGTCGTCCTCAGAATCTCATGGCGGCGCACTATCTCGCCCAGACTCAGTTCGAGCGCCCCGGCGTTCAGTTGACCGCTGAGCCGCACGGCGCAGGAGACGTTGTAAGACGGGTCGCCGGGGTTCATCTGGTCGAGGAACCAAAGGCGCTCCTGCGCGAAAGAGAGGGGGGCGGACGGATCGGCGTCGGCGCGTCGGCGCACCGTCACAAGCGCATGCGACTCTTCCTCTTTTTTCCTGAGGTGTCTCGCGAGAAGCTGAAGCTTGGCCCGCGAGAGGTTGGCTACACGTGTGGAATATTCACTCATCATTGACCCTCGGACCCGCGCACGTTCCGGCCTTATGCCTTCTGGGACCCGCGCGCCGGACTGGCCGACCATGAGGCAGGCAGGAAAGAATCTATCACCGTTGCTTTGCCCAGCTTGATGCCTTCCTCAAGGACCAGCTTACCCAGCGCCACGTCCAGTATCCCCAGACCGAAGGGGCTGAACACCACGATGCTGCTGGAATCCCTGCGCGCGGGCGACGTGCCCTTCAGTACGTCCGCGAGGCTGCACCTTATGAACGAGCGGTTGCCGACCATCTGCTCGGCCAGGTGGACGGATGTTTGCGCGCGGCACACGTGATCGGGGTCGTCCACGACGTTGTCGCAGGCCAGTATGGTTTCCGCGGAGAGGTCCCTGAGGGATATGTGGAGTATCGTGCTCCCCTCGTTCAGGCCGTCGAGGTTGGAGATGTGGCTTTTTATCGCGGTGGTGGCGAGCGAGATGAGGCGGGTCCGCTTCATCACGGCTTCGATTGTCGGCTCTACCTCCACCTTTATCCCGTCGGCCTCGTACTCGAACTTCTGTTTGAAATCTGCCGCCCTCTGCCCGTCAACGTCGTAAATCACCAGCCTCCGAATGCCGGGCCGGACCGCGAGGACGAAGCGGGCGATCTCGCGGTTTATCAGGCCGCACCCTATCAGGCCGAGCTCCGTCTCCTCGGCCTCGTGGAGCGCGCGGGCGGCGAGCGCGGCGCTCGCCGCCGTCCGCTTCGCGCTGATTACGGAGCCTTCAAGGATCGCCTCCGGCCTGCCCGTCTCCGTCGAGTTGAGCACGAGGACCGCCGACGCGCGGTCGAGGCCCCTCTCGACATTGCGCGGGAACGAGGAGACCCACTTGATGCCCGCCTTGCCGAACTCGCCGCCGAGGTGCGCGGGCAGGGCGATGATTCGGTTGGAGTCGCTGTCGGCGAAACGCAGGAAGGAAGAGTGCGGCAGAGATGTCATCCCGTCGCGGTGGGCGACGTACGCCTTGCCCATGAGGTCGACGATTTCGAGCTCCCGCCCTTCCAGAATACCCGCCACTTCGTGGCCCCTGAGTACGACTATATCGCCGTCGCGCATAGCAGCTCCTCCCTCGGCTGTTGCCAGTTATTCGACACCTCTCCGAAATGCTCGGTCACCCACTCGTCGGAGTAGATGGTGTCCAGGTAGCGCTCTCCGCGGTCGGGGAAGAGCATCGCGCAGGTCGCGCCGTCTTCGATCTTATCCCTGTACCTTTCGACCGCCATCAGGACCGCGCCCGACGAGCCCCCGGCAAGGATCGCCTCCTGCCGCACCAGCCTCCTGCACCCGATTATGCATTCGAGGTCGGAGACGTGGACGCAGTCGTAAGCGAGGCCGTGCTGGTACAGTTCGGGCGTGACGGCGGCCCCGTGGCCGGGGATCAGCCTCTTCGCCTTCTTCCCCCCGAATATCACGCTGCCGATTGCGTCGACCGCGATGATGCGGGCCTTCAGGCCGTGGTCCCGGATGAACTCGGAGCAGCCGCGCAGGGTGCCGCACGTGCTCGTGGGGCAGAAGAGGTAATCGAGAGAGCCGCCCAGCGCTTCGTTTATTTCCGACATCGTCTTGTAGTGCGCAATGGGGTTGTACTTGTTGGCGTACTGATTGGGCCAGAAGCTGTTGGGTATTTCCTGAAGGAGTTGCTCTACGCGCCTGATCCTCGCCTGAAGGAACTCGCCCGTGCAGGGGTCGGGCGTCTCCACGAGATCGACTTCCGCGTCGTAGGCTTTCATAAGCCTGATGTTCTGTTGCGTGGTCTTCGGGTCGATCACACAGATGAAGCGCAGCCCGTAATAAGCGCAGGCTTGCGACAGCCCGATCCCCATGTTGCCGGAGCTGGACTCGATGATGACCGTGCCGGGGCGAATGACCCCCGTGTCGATGCCATTCTTTATCACGCTGAAGGCGGGCCTGTCTTTCGTGCTGCCGCCGGGGTTGAGGGCCTCAAGCTTCGCGTAGAGATGAAAGCCCGCGCTCGCCATCACCCGGCTCAGCCTTACGAGCGGGGTATTGCCGATGGCTGATAGTACGTTATCCGTTATTAGTTTTGACATAGGTTGCACCTCGGTTTTCTCGGGCAACTTCCGGCCCTTCGAATTGGGCTCTGGTTGTGAGCAGGTCCAGGCCAGACTCGGCCTATTCATTTATTCCGTGCTGTAGTGCGTTCCGGTCTGTTGTCGGGTTGGGGTTCTAAGGCTGACCCTCAGAGCCCTCGTCGAGCAGTAGTTTGGATCGGTCCGGCCCGGCCGCGTGGTCCGCGAGCAGCACCTCGGCCTCTTCGTCCGACAGTTGCTCAAGCTGTGCGAGCAACTGCGCCATCTCGCGTTCGTCGGCCTGTTCCGCCTGACTCTCCGTGATAGTCGCGGCCAGCCCCGCGACGGTCGGGCGCTCGAAGAATTTCTTCAAAGGCAGATCGACCTGGAAAGTATCGCGGACTCTGGAAATGAGCTGGGTCGCAAGCAACGAATGGCCGCCCAGTGAAAAGAAATTCGTATGAATGCCGACCTTTTCGACCTTCAGGACTTCGCCCCATAATTCAACGAGCACTTCCTCCATCGCGGTCCGGGGCTCGGCATAACCCGCTTCAAGCTCGGGGCGGACAGCTTCAGGCATTGGCAGAGCGCGGCGGTCGATCTTGCCGTTCGGCGTCAGCGGCATCCTCTCCACCCTCACCACAGCCTGCGGCACCATGTACTCAGGCAACCTCCCCCTCAGCTCCTCCCTCACCTCCCCCTCGCTCACCCCATCCTCCAGCACCACGTACCCCACGAGCAC
>DASQDI010000002.1:0-53999 GCA_035634255.1 Blastocatellia bacterium | reverse complement strand
GGATCGAGGAGGCCATCGAGCTGATCCGGAGCTGCCGCGGCAGGCTCGTCTCCGTCAACCCGAAGAGGAAATCCCTGGAGGACCTGTTCTCCGGGGCCGAGTAGAGAATCAAGGGGAACAAAGGTTGAACAGGTTTCGACTCGCACCGACTCATAAACCGGCCCGCTCGGGGGCGGAATCTCTTGTTAGAAAAATCGGCTTTAACGGCCTTATCGCGGCCCTGACCCTCGCGGCCTCGTTAACGGCGCCGGCCTCGCCGGGGCGGCCCTTCCCTGCCGGGGCTCAGAGCGCCCCCCCGCAGGACGACCTCGTCGCCATAATCGACGGGCTGCAACGCAAGTACTCCCGCATGCGCGGCCTTTCGGCCGACTTCGCGCAGGTCTATAACGGGAGCGACGGGCGGTCGGTCAGAGAGTCCGGCCAGCTGATCCTGAAACGGCCCGGCAAGGCGCGGTGGGAATACTCCTCGCCTTCGCGGAAGCTATTCATCTCCGACGGACGGAACATCTACTTCTACGTGGACGGGGACCGGCACGCCACCCGGTCTTCCGTGAAGGCTTCGGTCGACCCCCAGATCCCCTTCCTCTTTCTTCTGGGGCGCGGGGACCTCAGGAGGGATTTCTCAAAGATAGAGCTGCTGTCGAACGAGCGCGCCGTCGGGCCGGGCAACAGGGTCCTGCGGCTCGTGCCGAAGCGCGCGCCCGAAGAGTTCAGCAAGCTGCTCGTCGAGGTCAACCCTTCGACCTTCGAGGTGAAGCGGATGGTGATCTTCGAGCGGAGCGGGTCGAGGATGGACTTCGTGCTCTCCAACGTAAAGGAGAATTTCATCGCGCCCGACGCGAGCTTCCAGTTCACGCCGCCGCCGGGGGTCTCGCTCAGACAGCAGTGAGGCCCGCCCTTCGGCCGGTCACTGCAATTTCAGGCCGGTGATCTCGAGCGTCATGTCCTTCACCTGAGTCGGGTCGGGGATCGGCTCGATGAAGAGGTCTATCTCCGCCACCCCGTTCGGGTCGAGCACCCTCCTCTGTCCGGGGATCACGGTCAGGGTCCTCTGCCTCAGGACTTCGTCGTTGAGCCCAATCGCGGTCCCGCGCACCTGGAGGCCCGTCACGACCTTGTCCCCCGTGTTCCTTACGCGCGCCGTTAACCGCCCGTACCTTGAGTTGACCCGCTCGCCCTCCCACTTCTCGAAATCGGTGATCGCCAAGTAAGGCGCGTACGAGTCGTAGTCGGCCGAGCCGGGGCCGGACATCTGAGCCCTCTCGGGCTCCTTCCGCCCCAGGGCCCCGACCAGGACTATCAGGCCGATGACTGAAACCACCGCAATCGCGCTCACGATCATGATTAAACGGGAGCGGTCCTTCTCAACTTTTCCGGCAGGTTGCTCGAACATACTTCCCTCAGGTCGATCTTATGCCCCGATGGTCATCCGCCCGATGAGCAGAGTGGGCGACACGACGCTCCCTCGAAATTCGAGGTCGTTGCCGATCATCTCGATAGAATTGAACATCTCCTTGAGGTTGCCCGCGATTGTGACCCCCTGAACCGCGAACGTCATCTCCCCGTTCTCGATCCAGATGCCGGAGGCCGAGCGCGAATAATCGCCCGTGACGATGTTCACCCCGAACCCTATCAGCTCCGTGATGTAGAAACCCCTGCTCAGGGAGCCGATGATCTCCTGCTGCGTGTGGGGGCCGGGCTCGATGTACATGTTGCCCATCTCGACGCTCGGGACGCCGACCAGCCCCTTCGACGCATTCCCGGTCGACTTCATCCCCAGCTTCCGCCCCGTGTAAGTGTTTAAAAGGTAGCTCTCCAGAACCCCTTCGTTGATCACGACGGTCTTGCGCGTCTTCAGCCCCTCCCCGTCGAAGGGCCTCGACCCGAGCGCGCCCCGGATCGTGCCGTCGTCGACGACCGTGAGGTTCGGCGACGCGACCCGCTCGCCCATCCGCCCGACGAGGAAGCTCGACTTCCTGAAGATCGACTCGCCCGAGACCGCCTGAAAAAGGTCCCCGAGCAACTCGCGCGCGATGTTTGGCTCGAAGACCACCGGCACGTTCTGGGTGGGGACGGGCCGCCCCCCGAGCTTCCGCAGGGTCCTCCGGGCGGCGACCTCCCCGATCTTTTCCGGGCTCTCCAGCTCGCTCAGCTTGCGCCGCACGTCGTACCAGTAGTCCCTCTGCATCCTCCCGCCCTCGGCCGCGACCGGGACGATTGACACCGAGCAGGAGGTGCCCCTGTACGAGCCTACGAAGCCGAGCGAGTTCGCCAGGATCATCGTGCCGCGGGTGGAGTCGAAGCTGCCCCCGTCGAAATTGATGATCAGAGGGCTGTACTCTTTGGCCGCGCGCTCGGCCCTCAGGGCCATGTCTATCTGGAATTCGGGCGAGAGGCCCTCGATCTCTTCGTCGTAGAGGTCCAGGTCTTCGATGGGCGAGGCGAACTCCCCGACTTCAGGGAGCCCCGAGCTGTCGTCGGGGGACGTGGCGCGGGCGAGCTCAATCGTCTGATCGATGAGCGAGGAGACTGCGTCCGGGGCGAGGTCCGAGCCGGAGATCGAGGCCTGCCTGCCGTCGATGAGCACGCGGAGCCCGAGCCCCTTGTCAGTCGATTCCTTGAGAGTCTCGACCTCCCCCAACCTCACCCCGACCGAGAGTTCGGTCCGTTGCCTGAAGATTAATTCCGCGGCGCTTGCCCCGCGCCTGACCGCCTCGTTGACGACGCCGAGCGCCTGTTCCTCTGAGAAGTCTCTATCCATTCAGCCTTTGAAGAGCTCGAAAATTATTTTCCGCCCCCGGCAATACGGCCGGACGGCGACGGCAGGCGCGGGGCTAGCCCCGAGTCCCGCCCACGGTCATCTCGCTGATCTTGATCGTCGGCAGGCCCACGCCCACGGGAATGCTCTGGCCGTCCTTGCCGCAGACCCCGACCCCCTGGTCCAGTTCCAGGTCGTTGCCCACGGCGGTCACCTGCTTCAGAGATTCCGGCCCGTTGCCCCGCAGGGTCGCCCCCTTCACCGGGGCCGTGATCTTCCCGTCCTCGATCAGGTAGGCTTCCGAGGCCGAGAAGGCGAACTCGCCGCTGGTGATGTCGACCTGCCCCCCTCCGAACTGCACGGCGTAGAGCCCCCGCTTCACGGACCTTATTATGTCTTCCTTCGAATCGGCCCCGGACAGCATGAAGGTGTTGGTCATCCTCGGGATCGGGATGTGCTTGTAGCTCTGCCTCCGGCCGTTGCCCGTCCGCCGGGACTTCATCAGGCCCGAATTAAGGTAGTCGCTCAGGTACCCGCGCAGGATGCCGTTCTCGATCAGCACCGTGCGCCCCGTCGCCTCGCCTTCGTCGTCCACGTTGAGCGAGCCGCGGCGGTTGGGGATCGTGCCGTCGTCGACGACCGTGCAAAGCTCCGACGCGACCCTCCGCCCTATCAGGCCCGAGAATGCCGAGGTCTCTTTCCTGTTGAAGTCGGCTTCCAGCCCGTGCCCGACCGCCTCATGTAGCAGGATGCCCGGCCACCCGGGGCCGAGCACGACTTCCATCTTCCCGGCGGGCGCGTCTACCGCTTCGAGCTGGATGATCGCCTGCCGCGCGGCGTCCAGCCCGAAGTGCTCGGGGGTCAGATCGCGCTCGAAGAACTCGACCCCGACGCGGCCCCCGCCCCCGGACCGGCCCACCTGCCGGTTGCCGTCGTCGTCCGCGATGCAGGAGATGTTGAACCGCGTGAGAGGCTGCACGTCCCCGACGATCCTCCCATCGCTCGAAGCGATCATCACGTACTTCAACTCGTCGGCGATGGACGACTGCACCTCGCGTATGCGGGGGTCAACCTTGCGCGCGGCCGTGTCCCCCTGCTTGATCAGCTCGATCTTCCGGTCCAGCTCGACTATCGAGAGCGGGACCTCGACCCTGTATAGGTCATGCGCCTTGGGGGTGACGTTGACCCCGACGGTCTTCATGTCGCCGCCCGAGCGCGCGATGTGGCTCGCGGTCTCCGCGGCCTTCCTTATCGCCTCGAAAGATATCTCGTCCGTGTAGGCGTAGCCCGTCTTGTCGCCCGTGATCACGCGGACGCCCACGCCCTGCGTGGTCGACTTGGAGGCGGACTTCACGATCTGCTCTTCGTAGCTGACGCTGTTCGAGACCCGGTATTCGAAGTAGAGGTCGGCGTAATCGCCCCCCCTCGCGAGCGCGGTCGCGACGAGCCGGTCTATGTCACCCAGAGTCAGGCCATACCTGTCGCAAAAAAACTTTATAGCATCTGTGCCCATGTTTTCCTTTAGCCCAATTAACTCCCGCGGCCGCCGGGCGATGATTTTCGACTCCCGGACCGTCCGGGTCACTTCTCACCCAGGTGTACGGCGGCAACCCCTCCGAAAAGATTGTAATATCTCACGTTGGAAAAACCAACCGCGCGCATGATCCCGGCGAGAGTTTTTTGGTCGGGGAATTCCCTGACCGACTCCGGCAGGTACCTGTACGCGAACTGCGAGCCGGAGACGGCGTTCCCGATGAGAGGCAGGATTCTGTTGAAGTAGAATTGAAACAGGCCCCTGAAGACCGGGACGCCGGGGCGGGAGAATTCCAGGACCGCCGCCCTTCCGCCGGCCCTCAGGAGGCGGTGAATCTCCCGCAGGCCGCCCTCCACGCTTTCGAGGTTTCTGAGGCCGAAGGCCATAGTGACCGCGTCGAAGCCCCCGTCGGCCAGGGGCACCCTCAGGGCGTCGCCCTCGGCCAGCTCCACGGGGGCCTCGCGCGCGCGCACCTTCTCAAGGCCGATCTTCAGCATCGGGTGGGAGAAATCTATCCCGAGCGTCGGGGCGTGCCTGCACAGTTCCAGAGAGAGGTCGGCCGTGCCGCAGCAGAGGTCGAGCGCCCGAGCCCCCGGCCTGTTCAAACGGTCCGCCAGCTTCTTCACGACGAACCGCCTCCACCGCCTGTCCACGTTGAGCGACAGCGCGTGATTGAGCAGGTCGTAGCGCGGGGCGATCTGGTCGAACATCTCGCGCACGCGGGCCGCTTTTCCCGTCCCGCCGGATTTTTCAGGCAGAGTCTCCATCAGGGTGGCAGCGGGCTCCCGAAGGCCCGAGGTCAATACCTGGCCGTTACGCTCCCCAGCTTCTTCAGGTCGGCTTCGAGCCGGGAGAGCGGCCCGGCCACCGAGATGACCGCGACGCCGGGCTTCAGGTAGGCCTGCGCGACGCGGGTCACGTCAGGCATGGTCACGTTATTTATCTTTTCCGAGAAGTTGATCAGAAAGTCCCGGCCCAGGCCATACAGCTCGATGTCGAGCAGCACCCCGGCCGTGCCTTCGGGCGTCCTCAACTGCTCGGCGAACCTCGATATCGCGCGGGCCTTCGCCGCCTCCACCTGCTCGGGGGTCACCTTCCCGTTCTGAAGGCCCGACAGCACGTTGAGTGATTCGCCGACCAGAGCGACCAGGGCCTCGGGCGGGGCCCCGACCTCCACGAGCAAAGGCCCCGCCAGCCCCCTCAGGTCCATCTCGAAACTTATCGACGATTTAGGGTTGGCCGCGGCGAGTTGCGAGTAGTGGCTCGAAAGAATCTCGGATATTACGAGCACCTGAAATATATCGGGCGACTTGCGGGGGGGCCCGATCTGCGCGAGGCAGGCGTAAGCCATCTCGGACGAGGGCCTGTCGGTGACGACGAGCCTGCGGGAGGGTATGGCCTCCGGCGGCCTGAAGGTCGCGGGCACCCGCTCCCCCTTCCTCCACGAGCCGAGCTTCGACCTCGCCAGTATCGTCACCTTCTCCGCGGGCACGTCCCCCGACACGAGGAGGACCGAGTTGTTAGCGATGTAAAACCGGTTGTGGAAGTAGACGAGATCGTCCCTCGTGATCCGGGAGATCGATTCCTCCGTGCCGTGGGCCGGCCTCCCGAAAGGGTGCGGGCCGAAGAGGTGCTCCAAAGCCTTCCTCTTCGCCCGCTCGGAGTCCTTTTCGGCCTGAGCCCTGGCCAGCGCCGCGCGCTCGGCCTTGAGGGAATTGAGCTCTTTCTGATCGAAGGAAGGGGCGGAGATGATCCGGCTCAGCAGGTCGAAGATGGATTCGAGCCCGTCCGAGGGGCCGTTGATGACGACGTCCGTGGAGTCCCACCCCGTCTGCACGTTGACCGTGAGCCCCAGGCTCTCGACCGTGTCGGCGATCCCTTTCGCGTCCAGCCCCAGGCCGCCCCTGAGCAGCATGCCGGCCGTCAGGTGGGCCAGTCCGCCCTTGTTCGCCAGGTCGAAGGTCGCCCCGTTGTTCACCCGCAACCGAACGCTGACCCTGCCCGTGCCCTCGCGCTCCATTACCGCGAGCTGGAGCCCGTTCAGGAGGGAGTCCCGCTTGACGATGGGCAAGACCCAGGCCGAGTCCTGCGCCGTGACCCGCGGGGCCGCGGCCTCTCCGCCCGCCCGTGCGCCACCCATAAAACAGACTATTATCAAAAAGCGTCCGACAAGGGCTTCCCACTTCTTCACGGCGAACTAATCCTCCGGTTGATTGCGTGTCTACCGAGTGTAGCGATAGGGTGTAGAGCGAGTCAACCTTTCATGCTATACTGCGCACGTGCCCCTCTAAAGCTGATTCCCTGAGCGAGGATTCGACACACCCGTCGCGTCATCACCTTGCCACAGGCTTTTCCCCTCATAAAAGGAAGAGGAGAAGAAAACGAATGTTTTGCCCTGGCTGCTCGACTCAAGCGATGGAAGGCGCGAAGTTCTGCAAGGCATGCGGAATGAACCTGGGCGTGATCTCCCAGGCATTGAATGGCGGCGTCGTGATCTCTGACCCGGTCCGCGACCGGGAATACAAGCGCGCCAGGAAACAGATCAGCGACGGGATTCAGGGCTCGGCCATCGGGGCCGCCCTGCTGGTCGCCGCGACGCTCGCGTACTTCCTTCTCCCCCGGAACACGTACGTCTACGTACTCTGCCTCGGGCTCGGGCTCGCGGGCGTGATCCAGCTCTTCCGCAGCATCGCGGCGATCATCGACGCGAAGGTGGGGCCGAAGCTCCTCGACCCGGCCCTCCAGCCTCGCGCGACCGGCAACCTCTCGTCGACCGCGATCTCTCAGGGCCCCCCGGTGAACGTGAGGGCGAGCCAGCGCTTGACCGCAGACCCCCCCGGCCTCGGGAGGACCGGCGCGCTCGGCACCAGACCCGTCGGCGAGAGGCAGGGCGTCGCAACCCCGCCCGCCCCGCCGGAAAGCTCGCCCCGCCCAGGGACGGGCCGCGTGAACCGCGAGCATTCGAGCTCTCTGAAAGGGTTCGATAAAGACGACCTGCTGTCGAAGCTGCGGAACTGAGCCCCGAAAGACCGTCCGGTTTCCCGAGCGCCCGGAGACATTATTCTTGACAGACATGTCAAAATGACTTAAATTGGGCGCACCCCAAAGCAGTAAGCACAGTAACAGGCAATGCCCTCGACGTTAGACCCCGCCCCGCAAAGATAGCAGGCATCCGTATGTCGAGCCCGTTCGGGTTGTCCGACAGAATCATAATCCTGAGCGATGAAACGAAATCCGCGCACGCGCTCGAGCGCCTGCTCGAAGCCGACGGCTACGGCGCGCGAGCCCTCACCTCCTTCCAGGCCGCGCGCGACTCGATGAAACGGTCCGAGATATCGCTACTCGTACTTAACCTCTCCGCGTCCAGGATTAAAGGCTCGATAATCGGGGTCTCCGAGGACGACTCGGGCGAGAGCCTCCGGCGGATGAAGTGGGCCCACGAGGCGCTCGACTTCGTTAAGGAGGTCAGGTCGTCGAAGGCCACGTCGGAGCTTCCCGTCCTCGTGATCTCCAAGAGCCAGACCCCTCAGGACAAAGTCGCGTGCCTCAACGTCGGGGCGTCGGATTACATCACGCGGCCATACCAGAGGGCCGAGCTCCTGTCGCGCGTCCGCGCGCACCTCCGCTCCTGGAACTACGAGCGCGAGAGGACGGACAAGTTCGAGCAGTTGAACGTGCTCCACGCCGTCTCTTCCGTGCTCGCGAGCTCGCTCGACCCCGACGTGCTCGTGAGGGGGACCCTGTCGGTGTTGGTGAAGAGCTTCGGGGCCGACATGGGGGCGGTCTTCCTGCGCAACTCCGAGATCCAGCCCATGAACCTCGTGGCCTCCGAGGGCTTCGACTCGCGCGTGGACTACTCCAACGCGCTCTCGGAGCTTTACGCGAGGACGGCCCCTCTGATGAACGGCAAGCCTCTGCTCCTCGAGCCCCTGCCGGACTCGGGGCGCAAGGGGCTGGTGGGCGAGATGCTTCAGGGCGTGAACGGCCTCATCTTCGCCCCCATCGGTCTGCAGGGCAAGACGGTCGGGGCGATCTGCCTGCTCTCCCGCAAGCAGAGGGCCTTCGCGGGCTCGCACGAAGACCTGATCTTGACGATCTGTAACCAGTTGTCCGTCGCGCTCGAAAACGCGCGGCTGTACGTCGAAACGAGGAAGAGCGCCGCGCAGCTCTCTTTCGTCTACAACCTGGGCAACAACCTGATGACCTCCCTTGAGATGGACGAGCTGCTCGGCTACTCCGTCTTCACCGTCGGCAAGAGCCTTGAGTGCGACGTGTGCGCGGTGGTCGTGAAGTCGTCGGCGGACCCCGACAGCCTCATCTCGGCGAGGTTCACGCGGCTCCACGACGAGAAGCCCGACCAGGCCGACTGGTACCACGCGGGCCGCATCAACGCATACCTTGAGACCTCGGAGCGCGCGATCCAGCCGCCCATCGAGATCCGCTATAAAGAAGGCTTCCTGCGCGACCACCTGGTCTCGAGCGAGACCATCGTGCCGCTCGTCTTCGACGACTCCATGCTCGGCGCGCTGATCTGCGGGAGCTACACCACCCGCTCCTTCAGCGCCGACGACCACAAGCTGCTCGGGGCCGTGGCCCAGCAGTTGAGCCTCGCGATCCGCAACACCGAGCTCTACAGGCGGACGAAAGACACCTCCATCAACCTCGCCGTCGAAGTCTCAAGGCGCACGCAGGAGATCGAGGAGCAGAAGCGCTTCACGGAGAAGATCATCGACTCCCTCCCCGTCTCGCTCTACGTGGTGGACAGGGACATGCGGATCGTCGCCTGGAACCGCAACCGCGAAGTGGGGGGCCGGGGCATAAGCCGCGAAGAGGTGCTCGGGAAGAACGTCTTCCAGGTGCTCACGCGCCAGCGCCGCCGCATGCTCGAAGACGAGTTCACGGCCGTCTTCCGCAGCGGGGACCTGGTCCGGATGGAGCAGGAGTCATGGATCGAAGGGCAGAAGAAGGTCTGGAAGATCAGCAAGATCCCCATGCGGGTCGATAACGCCGAGGTCACGCACGTCATCACGGTGGGCGAGGACATAACCGAGCAGAAGAAGATGAACGAGGCTGTGATCCACGCGGAGAAACTCGCCTCCATCGGGCGGCTGGCCGCCGGCGTGGTCCACGAGATCAACAACCCGCTCGCGACCATCTCCGCCTGCGCCGAGGCCCTCACCGCGCGCATGGACGACCTGCCCGCGGGCGAGATCAGCACCGACTTTTCCGAGTACCTTCAGATCATCCGCGACGAGGCCTTCAGGTGCAAGGCGATCACCAACAGCCTGCTCGACTTCTCCCACCAGAGGCAGGCCGACAAGCTTCCGGGCGACATCAACCAGATCATCGAGCAGACCCTCCACCTCGTCAAACACCACCCGAAGCTCGGGAAGATGGCGATCATAAAAGAGCTCGACCCGTCGCTCACCCCCGTCTTCGTCAACGAGGGGCAGATGAAGCAGATATTCATCGCCCTGATCTCGAACGCCTTCGACGCGATGGAAGGCGACGGGACCCTCACCATCCGCACGCGCTGGGTCGAGTCCGAAGGCGGGCGCTCGATATGCGCCGAGTTCATAGACACGGGGTGCGGCATCCCCGCCTCCTGCCTCGCGAAGATTTTCGACCCGTTCTTCACCACGAAGCCCCTCGGGCGGGGGACGGGACTGGGGCTGTCGGTCTGTTACGGCATCGTCTCCGAACACGGGGGCAAGATCGAAGTCGTCTCGACCGAAGGCCAGGGCTCCACTTTTCAAATCCTGCTTCCCATGCATTGTGATTCGTCAGAAGGACAGGTGGGAGATCGACTGCCGGAGGGCTTCTCTTACCTCGAAATGGAGGGAGCGTTGTGAGTTCAAACGCCAGCATCAGACTGTTGATAGCCGAGGACGAGAAGAACCTCGGATTGGTTTTGCAGAAGGAACTGACCCGCCTGGGTCACCAGGTGACTCTGGTCCACGACGGGGAGGCCGCCCTGCGCTCGGCCCGCGACGGGGAGTACGATGTCGCCCTGCTCGACATCATGATGCCCATCCGCGGGGGGATCGACGTGCTGCGCGAGCTCAGGCAGATGGAGCAGCCGCCCGAAGTCCTGATGATGACCGGCCACGCCACGGTCGAGACGGCCCTCCAGGCCATGAAGCTCGGCGCGTACGACTACCTGACGAAGCCCTGCCACATCCGCGAGCTCGAAGCCATCCTCCAGAAGGCGTACGAGAAGAGGCAGCTCCGGCACGAGAACCTCATCCTCCAGTCCCGCCTGACCTACAAGGAGAAGGCCCCGGACATTATCGTCAGCAGCCAGAAGATGCTCGACATCGTGAGCCTCATGAGGAAGGTCGCGCCGTCGAACGCCATAGTCCTCGTCACCGGGGAGTCGGGCACTGGCAAGGAGCTGGTCGCCAACACCATCCATAAGTTCTCGACGCGGAGCAACGGCTCCTTCATCGACATAAGCTGCGCGGCGATCCAGGAGACCCTGCTCGAATCCGAGCTGTTCGGGTACGAGCCCGGAGCCTTCACCGGCGCGCGCAAGCGCAAGCTCGGGCTGCTCGAACTCGCGCACGGCGGCACCCTCTTCCTCGACGAGATCGGGGAGATGAGCCTCACCCTCCAGTCCAAGCTCCTGCGCGTCCTCGAGACGCAGTCGTTCTTCCGGGTCGGCGGGACCAAGAAGGTCGAGGTCGATGTCCGCTTCATCGCCGCCACCAACCGCGACCTCGACCAGCAGGTCGCGGAAGGTAGGTTCCGCGCGGACCTCCTCTACCGGATCAATAACTTCTCCATCAAGCTGCCCGCGCTCAGGGAGCGCCCCGAAGACATCCCGTCGCTGGCCGAGCACTTCCTCGCCCGCGTGAGCGGCGGCGGACAGTCGCACATAAACGAAGAGGCGATGGACGTGCTGATGAAGTACTCATGGCCGGGCAACGTCCGCGAGCTGCGGAACGTGATCGAGCGCGCGGTGATCCTGAAGTCCGGCGACGTCATCCAGCCGGAGGACCTGCCCGTCGAGATCCGCAGCTCCATTAGGGCGAGCTTCCCCGCGCTCGAAAGCGACGAGCAGTCGCAGGGCAGCCTCGACGAGCTGAAGAGGAAACAGATCCTCGCCGTGCTGGAGCAGACCGGGTGGCACCAGGGCAGGGCGAGCGAGATACTCGGCATCTCCCCGAGCACGCTCTACCGCCAGCTCAAGACCTACGGGCTGACCCGAACGCGCAGGGTGACCGCCCCTTTCATCTGATACGCCGGGCACCTTCCGACCGCCTCGCGGGGAGACGGATTTCCCCGCGGGGCTCCCCGCGTCACGTCGCTCTCGTGTTGGACTTCAAAGTGCTATTTCGCTACTCTTGAGTGAGATTTCTTTGAAAGGACAGAGGCGATGCAGGACATTAACACTCCCGAACCCCAGGCCGGGCCCTACCTGGATGAGAGGCCCGCGTGGTGGCGCACCAACGCCTGGATTGTCATCACGGCGGTCATCACCCTCGCGCTCATAGGGCTCGCGATATTCAGCGCGGCTAATAATAAGAACCGGGGCCCGGTCCCCGTCTTGCCGGCCTCGCGCAAGGAGGCGTCGGCGAGCACCGTCGCGCCCGTCGAGCTGTCGAACTCATTCCGCGACATCGCGAAGTCCATCAAGCCCGCGGTGGTCTACATCAGCGTAGTCGAACGGTCCGCGGAGCCGCAGAGGCTGCCGGGCTTCCTTGACCCCGACGCCCCCGGCCCCGGCGGGCCGAGGCGCAGGGACGGCCAGGGCTCGGGGTTCGTCGCCACCGCCGACGGCTACATCCTGACCAATAATCATGTGGTCGGCTCCGCAGACAGCATCGAAGTGACCCTGGCCGACGGGCGGCGCTTTAAGGCCGAGCTGATCGGGACCGACGCCGAGACCGACATCGCTTTGATTAAGATCAACGCGAACGGCCTGCCCTACGCGGTGCTCGGGGACTCCGACGCCGTGCAGCCGGGCGACTGGGTCCTCGCGCTCGGGAGCCCCTTCGGCCTGCAGCAGACCCTCACGGCCGGCATAGTGAGCGCGACCGGGCGGGAGTTCGGGGGCGACCAGCAGTACGGCCAGTACATCCAGACCGACGCCTCCATCAACCCCGGAAACTCCGGGGGGCCCCTGGTCAACATGCAGGGCGAGGTCATCGGGATCAACTCGTGGATACTCTCGCCCGGAGGGGTCGGGAATGTCGGCATCGGGTTCTCCATCGCCTCCAACCTCGTCCGGAAAATCTTCGACGGGCTCGCGTCGCGCGGGAAGGTGACGCGCGGCTACCTGGGGGTGGTCGTCATCCCGCTCAACGCCGCCAACGCGAGGATGTTCGGCCTTGAGCCGGGCGTCGGGGTGCTGGTCCAGAGCGTCGCGGGCGCCGAGAGCCCCGCGGCGCGGGCCGGGCTCAGGAGCGGCGACGTCATCACTTCATTCGACGGGCGGGCGGTCAAGGCCCCGAGGGAGTTGACCGACGCCGTGGCCGCCACCCCTGTCGGGAAGACGGTCAAAGTGGACTACATCCGCGACCGCCAGCCCGCCTCCGTCACGGTCGAAGTGGTCGAGCGGCCCGCGAACCCGAACGCGCGCCCCGCGAGCCCGGAGCAAAACAACAACGGGCCTCAGGGGGAGACGCGCCTCGGCGTCGTCGCTCAAACGGTCACGCCCGAAATGGCCGAGAGCATGAAGCTCACGATCAAGAGCGGCGCGCTCGTGCGCGAAGTCGTGCCGGGGACCCCCGCGCAGGAGGCCGGGCTGCGGCATGGCGACGTGATCCATCGGATAGACATGGCCGAAGTGAAGACGGCCGAAGACCTCGCGGCGGCGGCCGGCACGTTCAAGAGCGGCGACGAGATCGCCATTCAGATCGAGCGCAACGGCCAGATCATCTTCCTGAACGTCACGATAGAATAATCATCGGCGAGTGACGAATGATAAGGGACGGTCCCGCGACCGTCCTTTTTTTATTCCGCTTTCACCCCGCATGGTTGAGCCCGCTCCGCCCGCCCGCCGGCGGCGACCTTCATAACACGTAACTCCATGCTTGCAATCTTGCGCGCCCTGTATTATGGTCACGCAGGTCAGGTTTATCCATTAAGTACTTACCGTTCGCGCTCTAACTCAGGAAGGGCCCGAAATGCAGGGGTGGATACGTGAAACCCGGCCTTGAGTAAAACCGGGAAGGAAGAGATAGCTGTCCGAAGGGCCGCTATCACGATCATTGCTCATGGTGCCGGAAACACTCCGGGCCTGGCAGCTACTTTAGGGTTCAGCGGGTATTAGCGAGAATCGACGCGCCGGTCGCGACGCCTCCCAATCGCGGAGTAATTCTCTCACGGGCACGGTCCGGTGATTGGATTTGCCGGGCGCCGGAACTCTCGAACGACAAATTAAGGAGTAGTTCATATGAGCCTGAAGAGAAACCGAAGCTTGATATTTTTAACGCTGGCTATTTTCTGCCTCGGCGCCGCCGTGTATGCCGGGTCCGGCCAGTTCCTCCGCACCTTCGAGGACTTCTGGGGAGAGCGGTACGGCGCCCCGTCCTCCGTTCAGTTCTCCGCCCAGTCGCGCGAGCCGGTGCAGCTGGCGCCGAGCGCCCTGAGGGGCATCCGCCGCTGGAACGCGATCTCGTACAACGCTAGCGGCCTCGACCACACGCCGCTCGCCCCCGGCGAAGACCGCGTCTTCGGCCATCAACTCGGGCCGGGCCGTTCGGCCCGCGCGATGGCCATCACTCACATCGCGATCTTCGAGGCCGTGAACGCCATCGACGGCACCCACAAGAGCTACGTAGATCTCCCGCGCGCGAACGGACGCACCTCGATGGAAGCCGCCGTCGCTCAGGCCGCGCACGACACCCTCGTCGCGCTCTACCCTTCGATGGCCTCGACCTTTGACACCCTGCTCGCCGAAGACATCGAGCGCATACCCGACTCGGGAAAGCTCGCCGGGATCAACCTCGGGAAGCGCGCCGCGAAGGCAGTCCTTGACCTGAGGGCCGATGACGGCTCGCAGCACGCCGAGCCTCTTCTGGGCGCCGGCTTCACCCCGAGCGATGACGCGGGCAAGTGGAGGCAGGACCCGATCAGCCTGCTGCCCGTAGCGCTCGGGGCGCGGTGGGCCGAGGTCCGACCGTTCGGCCTTCTCTCCGCCAGCCAGTTCCGCATACCCCCTCCGCCCGCGATGGACACGCCTGAGTACGCGGCGGCCTACAACGAGGTGCAGAGGCTCGGCGGCGACGGCGTCAACACGCCCACCGAGCGCACCGACGAGCAGACCGAGATCGGCATATTCTGGGCCTACGACGGCACACCCAGCCTGTGCGCCCCGCCCCGCCTCTACAACCAGATCGCCGTCCAGATCGCCGACCAGATGCGCTCGACCGAAGTCGAGCTCGCGCGCCTCCTGGCCCTGATCAACACAGCCATGGCTGACGCGGGCATAGCGAGCTGGGAGTCTAAGTTCTTCTACCAGTGCTGGCGCCCGGTCACAGGCATACGCGAGGCGGACGAAGGGACAGGCCCCGGCGGCAGTGGGGACGGCAACCCCGAGACCGCGGGCGACGCGGACTTCTCGCCCCTGGGCGCGCCGGCCAGCAACCTTATGGGGCCGAACTTCACGCCTCCATTCCCTGCCTACCCGTCAGGGCACGCGACGTTCGGGGGTGCGCTGTTCGAGACGTTGAGGAGGTTCTACGGGACCGATGATGTCACGTTCACGTTCGTCTCCGACGAGCTTAACGGCGTGACGGTCGACAACGAGGGGAACGTCCGGCCGCTCAAGCCGCGCACCTTCACGTCGTTCTCGCAGGCCGAAGAGGAGAACGGGCAGAGCCGAATCTATCTCGGGATTCACTGGTCGTTCGACAAGACCGAGGGCATCGCTCAGGGCCGGGATGTGGCGGAGTTCATATTCAAGCGGTTGTTCGTACCCAACCGCAAGCCCGGAAGCGTAAGGAACGGGACCAAGTAGCCAGACCCGACGAGTACGAGTTCGGGGGCGGCCGCGATGGCCGCCCCCGAACTTTTGAACCCTGCCCGTCGACCGAGCAATCGAAACTATTCCTCAGATCGCCAGCCCCCCGTCGGCCTGAATGACCTGGCCGGTGATGTAGCGCGCGTCGTCGGAAAGAAGGAAGGCCGAAATCCGGGCGACCTCTTCGACGTTCCCGTACCGGCCCAGGGGGATCTGCTCGATCATCTTCTGCCTGTACTCGTCGGCGAGTGACGTGGTCATGTCCGTCTCGATCAGGCCGAGGGCGAGCGCGTTGACCGTGATATTCCGCTTGGCTATCTCCTTGGCGAGCGCCTTCGTGAAGCCCACGAGCCCGGCCTTAGAGGCCGAGTAGTTCGTCTGCCCCGGCATCCCGACCAGCCCGCTGACCGAAGATATGTTGAGGACCGAGCCGCGCTTCTGCCGAACCATTACGGACACCACGGGCTTCGTCACGTTGAAGACGCCTTTCAGGTTCGTGTCGAGCACCGCGTCCCAGTCGTCCTCGCTCATCATCATTATGAGCTTGTCCCTCGTGACGCCCGCGTTGTTGACGAGGTAGTCCACGGAGCCTAGCGAGCCCTTGACCTCCTTGACCATCTTCTCGGCGGCCGCGAAATCGGTAACGTCGGCCTGAAAGCCGACGGCCTTCCCCCCGGCACTCTCGATCTCCGCGACCAGCCCGTCGGCGAGCTCCCGGTTCCTGCTGTAGGTGAAGGCGACGCCCGCCCCCCGGCGCGCGAGCTCCCTGACTATTGCGCGCCCGATGCCTCGCGTGCCCCCCGTGACTATCGCGACCCTGCCTTGAAACTCTGACATGTTCTCTCCTCTCGATCCGAGTCTGTTACGAGCTACGACCTGAGGCTCACCTCTTCCCTCCGCGCGACGAGGGATTCCAGCCTCCGCTCGTTGACTTCGAAGCCGATGCCCGCCCCTTCGGGCGCGCGGATCGTGCCCCGCTCGCTCACCGTCACCGGGGGGTCGATTATGTCCTCCTCCCAGTACCGCTCGGACGCGGAGACATCGCCCGGCAGAGCGAAGCCTTCGAGCGTCGACATCGCGATGTTGTGAGCCCGCCCGACCCCCGATTCGAGCATCCCCCCGCACCAGACGGGGACGCGGCCATTCAGGCAAAACTGTTGGATCAACCGCGCCTCGTGGTGGCCCCCGACCCGCCCGAGCTTGACGTTGATTATCCGGCAGGAGCCGAGCTCGTGCGCCTGCCGCGCGTCCGCGACCGTCAGGATGGATTCGTCGAGGCAGACGGGCGTCGCTATCCGGCCCTGTAGCTTCGAATGGTCGAGAAGGTCTCCGGGGGTGAGGGGCTGCTCGATCATCATCAGGTCGTAGCGGTCGAATTGCGCGAGGAGGTCGGAGTCCGCGAGCGTGTAGGCGGAGTTGGCGTCCACCATCAGTTTCACCTTCGGGTATTTCTCGCGGACGGCTTCGACGAGGTCGATGTCGCGGCCCGGCTTGATCTTGATCTTGATCCGCTGGTACCCGCTCTCAAGCTCCCGCGCCACTTTCTCAAGCAGGGCCGCCCTCGACTCCTGAAGCCCTATCGAGACGCCCGAATCTATCTCCGTGCGCGTGCCCCCCAGATGTTGCCACAGAGGTTTATTCGCGAGCTTCGACTCAAGGTCCCACACGGCGGTCTCTATGGCCCCCTTCGCCATCCGGTTGCCGCGAATCCGGTGGAGCGCCGGGCCGACCTCGCTCGCGGACTCGACCCGCGTTTGCGCGAGGATGGGGGCGACGTATCGGGTGATGATTATCCACGCGGTGTCTACGGTCTCGTGGTTATAAAAGGGGTCTTCGGGGGCCGTGCACTCGCCGTAACCGAAGGCCCCCGACCTGTCGTAGACGCGCGCGATCATGATCCGCCGCCGGGTCGTGCGCCCGAAGCTCGTCTCGAACGGGTACTTCAACGGCAGCCCGATCTCCCTCAGCTCGATCCTCTCTAATTGCAGCTTCATAATTTCACTTTCTTAAAATATAAGGGTAGGCTCTCGCCCGTCGCAGGCCTTAGTAAGCCTTGAAGTCGAACTGGTCTTCGTCCGGGCCGAAGATGTAACGGCTCTGCCGCCTCTCCTGATGGCGCTCGAACGCCCGCACGACCCGCCCGCCTTCGAGCGCCTTCCTGAATTCGGCCCGCACCCGCATGCGCCACATCACATGGTCTTCGAGCGACTGGTCGCGCACCGAGTTTATGTCGTCGGGCAGGGTTACGCTCGGGCCGTCGGCCGGGGCGACCGGCCTGCGGCCCTTCAGCACCGCTTCGACGTGCGGGGACGAGACCCACCACTCGGCGAAGATGCGGTCGGAAGGCACGCCCGCGTCGAAGACCGTAGACGCGCCTTCCCCGTAATAATTCTCCTCGTACCGGCGGACTACCGCCCCGAGCTTGTTTATGTTGAAGTGGGCATTGCGCGATTGCAGGGGGTCGAAGGTCCAGATGATGAGGGGCACCCCCGAGGCGATGGCCCTGTCCCTCTGCGCGAGCTTGAGGCGGAAGCCGATGTCCCTGTGGCGCAGGCTCTCGACCACGGCGGCCATGTGCGAATGATAGACGACCCTCCTGTCCATCATAGCGAGCATGGTGTGGACGAACCCGACGAGACGGCCCTCCGCGTCGAAGGCCCCGAAGGTCGGGGCCTGGCAGGCTTTCGAGATCATGTAAAGCCTGATAGGCATGATGTCTATGTCGTCGTCTTTCCAGACCGCCCGCTCAAGCTCGATGCACTTCTGAAAATCCTCTATCGAGACACACTCGCGAATCGTGTACTCTCCGTCCGGCATAAGCGTGCAGTATAATTAGCGCCGGCTCGATGTTCAAGGCAGCCGGGCGGCCAGCTTATCAGGCCGCAAACCGCCATGGTATACTTTTCGTCGCAATGCCTGACCGAGACGACAGCATTTTAGACAAGGCCGAGGGCTTCGCCCGGAGGCTGCTTGAGAAGCTCGGCTCCCGAGTCGACAGCAAAGACGCATCGCAGACGCTGAGCCCGAGGGAGATCGGCGAGATCACCTCGCGGATCGAGCGGGCCATCGAGGCGGAGCTTAAGGAAGACAAGAAGGGCGTTAAAAGGGTCGCGCCCAACCGCTTCAAAGTCTTATTCACCTACGAGGACTCCTCCCGCCTGAACTCCACTTACATCGAGGCCCTCGCGCCCGAGCTGAGGGCCACGGTTTACGAATACATCAACAACCGCCGCTACGAGACGCAGGGGCCCGTAATCGTCGAGACCGGGCGGGACGTGTTCGCCGGCTCGACTGTGATTCAGGCCCTCTTCGACACGGACGTGGAGGTTCGCAAAGACCGGCCCGCCGCCCTGGAGCCGCAGAGCCCCGGCGCGGCGAAGCCTCAGGCGGGCGGCAGGACCATCAGGCTCGAAGGCAAGAACGGGCAGGCGCACACGCTCAGGCTCACGCCCGGAGGCGCGCCCGCCTACATAGGCCGGGCCTCGGGGAGCGCCCTGCGCGTCGACGACCCGAGCATATCGCGGCTGCACTGCTCCATCGCCTTGCGGAGCAGCGGGGAGGTAGTCATCTCCGACCTCGGCAGCTCGAACGGGACTTCGACGAATTCCGCGCGGCTCGCGGACTCGGAGGCGCGCGCGCTTTCGGAGGGCGACACCATCGATGTCGGCGACGTACAGTTTAAAGTGAAGAGCATCTCCTGATCTCTTCCGGGCCGGGGCAACACCCGGCGGTGAGTAGCATCTAACAGGGTCGAATTTATATGTCGATTATTCCGGAGCTACTGACACTCATCTTCGTCCTCGCCTCCCTCCTCGTGATGCTCGTGCTGGGGTGGGCGGCATGGAGGCACAGGAACCCGCCCGCGATTGGAGCCGATTCCACCCTCGAAGAGTTGAAGGAGTTCGGCCCTTCCGCGACCAACCTGTGGCTCCGCGGCCTCCGCGTCTTCTTCATGCTCTTGATCCTGACGGTCCTGGCCTTCCACTCCTACTGGGTCTTCCGCGCGGACTCCAACGAGAACTTCACGCGCGCCAAGAGGCTCGACGCGCGCAACCGCAGGCTGGCGGAGAGCGGGTTGAAAGGCTGGATACTCGACCGCTCGGGCAAGTTAGAAAACGCCCTGGTGAGGTACAGGTCGGACGCCGGGGTGATCTCGCGCGAGTACCCCCTCGGCCCGTCGGGGGTGCACCTGACCGGCTACTCCGATTTCATCTTCGGGTCGGGCGGGATGGAGTTCGCCTTCCGCGACTGGCTGACGGAGCCCGCGAGCATCAAGAACCAGATACTCTCCTCGAACCCCGTGGGCAAAGACCTCCAGGTCTCGATTGACATCAACCTCCAGCGCGAGGCCGCGAACCTTCTGGCGAATCAGGGCAAGGGCGCGGCGGCCGTGGTGCTCCTGCTCCCGAATAACGAGGTGCTCGCGATGGCCTCCGCCCCGACTTTCGAGCCGCGCTCGATCAACGACGAGAGCACGTGGAGGCGCATCAGCGAAGAGGCCGAGAGGGCCCCCCTGATCAGCCCCCTCGTCAACCGGGCGCTCGGGACCCTCGTGACCGGCGGCCCCGCCTTCTATTACCGCCCCGGCTCGACGTTCAAGACTTTCATCGCGGCGGTGGCGCTCGACACGGGCGTCATGAATGAGACCTTCGTCTGCAAGGAGGAGGGCTTCCTCCCCCCCGGCTCGGGCCGCCCCATCCGCGACTTCGGGGGCCACGTGCATGGGGCGCTCGGGTTGCAGGACGCCTTCAAGGAATCCTGCAACCAGTACTTCTCGCAGCTCGGCCTCAAGCTCGGCAGAGAGCGTTTGGAGAATTACGCGCGTAGGCTCGGGTACGTCACCTCGCCCAACGATAATACGAGGCGCGACCTGGACCTCTGGCAGGTGCTCCACGGGGACCGCGACGACTACAACAACATCTTCGCGCCGCCCGCGCACCGGCTCGACCTGTCGTCGAAGGCGACCCCCTACGACATCGCTTTGCAATCCATCGGGCAAGGCTTCTGCGACCAGACGGTCCTCGGCATGGCCTTGCTCGCTTCAGTCGCGGCGAACCCGGACGGCTCGGTAGTCTCGCCCACCTTCGAGGTCAACGCGCAAAGGAACGTGGCCGGACCCTTCATCACGCCCCAGTCCGCGGCGCAGCTCAGGGGCCTCATGAGGTCGGTGGTCGAGGGGGGGACGGCCTCCGGCGCTATGGCCCACCTCGCGGGCAGGCTGACGAGCGGGGGTAAGACCGGGACGGCCGACCGCGACGTGCCGGTCTACGACAGCAAGGGGAAGCCCGTGGTGGACCGCGTCGATAAGGATGGGCGCACGTACTACAAGACTCAGGGCTGGACCGACTCGTGGTACATCGGCTTCGCGCCCGCCGATAAGCCCGTGATCGCCTTCGCGGTGGTCGTCGAGAACGGGGGCGAAGGCTCTCGGGCCGCCGCCCCCATCGCCGCGAAATTGATGGAGAAGGCCGCGTCGCTCGGGTACCTCGGGCTCGCGAGGCCGGCTCCCGGTGCTCCGCGTGACGGGGGGAGGGCGCGCCCCCGATGAAGGTTCAGCGTCAGGCCGAAAGCAATGGAAAACAGGACTAATCGCATAGCTCGAACGAGCCCCTCTCTCCACCTGGTCGGGATCATAGCCATCCTCGCGATAGCCGTCGTCGGGTACTCGGCGGTCATCCTATCGGCCGGCCTCCGCGGGTACGAGCCGAGCAAGGTCGTCGCCGCGAGGGACCTCTTCTTCTTCCTCCCTCTGCTCGCCTTCTTCTTCTGGCTTACGCGCGGCCAGAGGTACAGGGGCGAGATGATGCTCCTGACCGCGGCCGTCTTCCTCTTTTCAATCGGCCTGATCATGCAGTACAGGCTCTTTTCCGACCCCGAGTACGGCGCGAGGGGCGCGGACCGCTCGCGCGCCCGCGAGGCCAAAGCCCAGACCATCCGCCTCTACAACATCAGGACCGGCTACGACGAGGAGAAGCGGAGGTACATGTTCGGCAACCCGGACGCCGTGCCCGAGCAGCCGGAGAGCAAGCGCCCGCGCGCGGCGGAGTTTTCCGTCGGGGACATCCTGACTTCGGTAAACACCTACATCCCGCTCGCCGCGTTCCTGGCCATGGCCATCGGCTTCAGGCTGTTCCGCAGCGACAACCTGCTCCTGTGGCTCCAGCGCCACTCGCTCATAATCGGCCTCGCCACCCTGGTGCCCTTCGCGATAGTGGTCCTGCTATTCAGCCAGGAAGGTAAATTCCTCGGGCAGACGACGCCGTGGGAGGCCGTGAAGATCCTCTTCCTCCTGAGCTTCGCCGGGATGCTGGCGGACACCTACCACCACCTGAGGAGGACGAGGTGGGGGCTGCCGCCCGCGCGCTACTTCCTCCCCTTCTTAGTGATCGCGTCGATGCCGGTCGTGCCTTTCTTCTCCCTCTCCGACTTCGGGCAGATGCTCGTCTTCTTCGGGGTCTACATAATGCTCTACGTCGTCGCGGTCCGAAAGAAGGCGCAGCTCGCCTACGGGGTGCTGCTGATCGCGCTCATCTTCGGGGCGTTTTACATAACGTCGACCGCGAAGACCGGCTTCGGCCTCCCGAGCCGCGTCCACTTCAGGTTCTATTCATGGCTGAACACCTGGCAGCCCCCGCCGCCCGACACGTGGTGGTGGAAGCGCGATTATGAGAGGTACGTGCAGTCCAAAAATCTCGTCCCCGATCCGGGCGACGAGACGGAGATCCGCCAGAGGAATTCCGAGGCCTGGTCGGACAAGGTGCTCCAGCAGTCGCAGGGGCTCTTCGGGATAAATGAAGGCGGGGTGAATGGCGAAGGTCTCGGGCTAGGCTACCCAGAGACCGTGCCCATCTCCGATTCGGACTTCATCTACGCCGCGCTCGGGGAAGAGACCGGCCTCATCGGGGGCGTCTGCATCATGCTCGGGCTGGTCGTCTTCGTCTTCGCGGGCACGGCCATAAGCATCCGCTCCCCCGACATGTACACCAAGCTGCTCGCGGCCGGGTTCACGGCCTTCGTCGGATTTCAGGCCATCGTCAACATCGGGGGCGTGCTCAGGTTATTGCCGATGACCGGCATCACGCTCCCCTTCGTGAGCCACGGCGGCTGGTCCCTGATCACGTCCTTCGGCATGCTCGGCATCCTTCTCGCCTTCTCCCACCGTAACGCGGTCGTGAAGCCCGTGGTCGAGCAGGAACCCGAGTTCGTGCCAGTGAGATGAGGGGAACAGCCATGTTTTCACAGAGAATGGCAAAGCTGTCCCAATATTTTCATGGACCCGATAGGCCCGAAATCGGCCCGGCGAAAATTTATCTTACTGTTTACAACGGTTTAACTAAAAAGGTGGAGGGCGAAGGGTCTGAGGCACGTAGGTTGCTCTAGTCAGAGATATATTTTAGGGCATCACCCACCCAACGATGCTCGCAAGATACAACCTGAGGGGCCAAGAGGCATCGGATGATTCCGATGCCTTTTTCTTTTTTTTACTTGAATCGGCCGGGGTGCGAGCCCTTGGTCCTCAGGACGACCCCTTTAGCTCGGGGCATCAGCAGAATCCTCCGCACGTTGATCGTGTTTATTCCCGAGGGCGAGTAGATCAGCCGGTACCAGTTGCGCCTCAGATCGTCGGCAATCGCCTTCGCCCCTTCGGCGACACTCGCTATCGGGTAGATCGCCCCCCCGGTCGCGACGGTCAGTTGTTCGAGCGCGGCAGGCGGTTTCGGTTTATCGCGAAGTAACGCGCCCCTCGTCCGGTCCGGGACCTGAATGGCGAACACCACGATATTCTCGTCCTGAAGCTCGTCGAGTAAGCTGTCGAATTTCGTCTTGCTCCCGCTGTCATAGCCGTCGCTGATCAGTATCACGGCCCTCTTCTCTACCCCGGTCTTGGCCTGCCCCGAGAGGGAGTCGGAGACCGCTATCAGAGCGTCGTAAAGATTAGGGAAACCTTTGCGAATTATCTTCGACGGGCTGGCCTGTAATTTGTCGAGGTCGGGCGTCATCTCCTCGATGATCTCGGCGGTCTCGTTGAACCCGACGATCATCATCTGGTCGTCTTCGTAAAGCTCCGAGACTATGGCCCTGACCGCGTCCTGTACGACCGTGGCTTCGGCCCGGAGGCTCGAACTGCTGTCGACAAGCAGCACTATTCGGGAGCCCGTGTCGAGGCGCGAGAAGCTCTCCACCTCCTGCGGGATGCCCCCGTCATAAAGGTCGAATTCGGTTTTGGAGAGTTGAAAGCCTTCGGGCGCGCGGACTATGACGTTGAGGGTCTCCGTCCGCCGCCCGGCCGGCCCCCCCTTCCCCGACTGTGCGAAGGCCGTGGCCGACGCGACTGACAGAGCTAGCGCCATGAATGAAAGCCGCGAGAGCAGCCCCCTTTTTTCAACCGACCGGAAGGACATATGACCGACTCCCATGAAATGTTTTCTGAGGCAGCGCCGACGCTGGAGTAATCGCGACGCGCGCGTAAATGTTAGCAGGGGGCAGGGGCCGGAGGCCAGGGGCCAGTGCTGCTCCCGACGGTTTAGATTTACTCGAAAGCGATTCTATAAAGAGAAGGGGGTTCTATAGAGAGAGTCCGAAATGCTTCTTCCTTAATCCCTGACTCCTGACCCGTGTCCCCTGCCGCTGGCCCCTGACCCCTGACCCCTGCTATTCTTCCCTTTCTAAAATCTATGAACATTCAGACGACTTCCGCCAATCGCGAACGCTTTGAGAAACTGGTCGAAGAGTTGAGAGCGCTTGAGTCACGCCTCAGACAGGGAGGGGGGCCGGACCGGATAGCGAAGGAACACTCCAAGGGGAAGCTGACGGCGCGCGAGCGCATAGAGCTGCTCTTCGATAAGGATTCGCTCTTTCAGGAGATCGGGCTGCTCGTGGCCTACGACCAGTACGACGGGCAGGCCCCCTCCGCCGGCGTTGTGACCGGCTTCGGAAGGATCAACGGCCGGGAGGCCATCGTCGTGGCCAACGACTCGACGGTCAAGGCCGGGTCGTGGTGGCCCGAGACGGTCAGGAAGATCCTTCGCGCGCAGGAGCTCGCCATGCGGTGCCGCGTGCCGATAGTCTACCTCGTCGATTCCGCGGGCGTGAACCTCCCCTACCAGAGCGGCGTATTCCCCGGCCAGTACGGGGGCGGGCGAATATTCTTCTACACTTCGGTCATGCGCCGCTACCTCAAGGTCCCGCAGTTGTCAGCCGTGATGGGGCCATGTGTCGCCGGGGGCGCGTATTTGCCCGCGCTCAGCGATTACATAATCATGGTCGAAGGCACTTCGTTCATGGGCCTGGGCGGGCCGAACCTCGTCAAAGGCGCGGTCGGGCAGACCATCGACAGCGAGACGCTCGGGGGCGCGCGAACTCACAACGAGATATCGGGCGTCGCGCATTTCAGGGCGAAGAACGACGAGGAATGCATCGCGCGCCTGCGCGATCTTATAACGGAGCTGCCGGCCTCCCCGCCGACCCGCGTCGCTATCAAGGAGCCGCGGCCGCCCGCGCGGCCGTCGGCGGACGTTTACGACATCGTCCCCGCGGACCACCGCCACCCTTACGACACCCGCGACCTCCTCGCCTGCCTCGTCGATGGGGGCGACTTCGACGAGTTTCAGGCCGACTACGCGCGCGAGATGATCACGGGGTACGCCCGCGTCGAAGGCATCCCCGTGGGCCTCATCGCCAACCAGCGCGGGCTCATCCGCGGCGCGGCGGGCACGCCCCCGAAATTCGGGGGGATCATTTACACCGATTCGGCGGAGAAGGTCGCCTACTTCATCGAGACCTGCAACCGGCATGACACGCCCCTCCTCTTCCTTCAGGATGTCTCGGGCTTTATGGTCGGCGCGGAGGCCGAGCACTCGGGCATCATCCGCGCGGGCGCGCGGTTCGTCGAGGCTATGGCCACGGCCACCGTGCCGAAGCTGGTGCTGACCATCAATCACGCTTCGGGCGCGGGCTACTACGCGATGGCCGGGCAGGGGTTCGACCCCGACTTCATCTTCACATGGCCCACCGGGAGGATGGGGGTCATGGAAGGCGAGTCGGCCGTGATGGCCCTTTTCAGCGCCGAGCTCGAAAGGCTCTCCCGCGAAGGCAAGCAGCCCGACGAGGAGATGACCGCCAAGATGGAGCGGGTGCGGGCCCGGTACGAGAGCGAGCTCGACGCGAAGTTCGCGGCCGCGAGGGGCTTCGTCGACGCGATCATCACCCCGGAGGAGACTCGCGCGACTCTTGAGCTGGCCTTGCGGACCGCGTTGAACAACCCCGGCCCGCACCTCGGGGTGCCGGTGCTTTAGCCCCGTGAACCTGTGTTCAAACATAACCCCAAAGGAGTGTCGATATGAGAGCATCATCGAGCGATGTGAAGAAGGCGATCATAGCGGCCTTGATGGTCGCGGCCGTTTTTGTGGGTGGGTGTGATCAGCGCACGGCGACGCCGACGGCCGAATTCAAACCCGAGATTCGGCCCCTGCCCGCTTCGTGGGATAAGTACGAGCCCATGGCGATCCCCCCCGATAACCCTATGACTCCCGAGAAAGTCGCGCTCGGGCGGCAGCTCTTCTTCGACGAGAGGCTGAGCGGGGACGGGACGAGGTCGTGCTACTCCTGCCACGTCTGCGAGAAGGGGCTGACCGACGGGCTCGCGAAGGCTGTCGGGGCGTTCAATAAAGCCCTGCCGCGGAGCAGCCCGACCCTCTGGAATATCGGCTATCACAAAGATTTTTACTGGGACGGGCGGAGCCCCTCGCTTGAGAAACAGGCCATGGCCGCGTGGACCGGTGCCAACATGGGGGCGAAGGCCGACGAGATCGCGGCGAAGATCAATGGGATTCAGGGCTACAGGTCACAGTTCCAGAGCGTCTTCGGGGGCGAGGCCACGCCCGAGAACATGATGATGGCGATAGCGGCGTACGAGCGCACCATCATCGGGAACAACACCCCGTTCGATAAGTGGCAGGCCGGCGACCAGTCCGCCGTCGGCGAAGACGTGAAGCGCGGCTACGAAGTGTTTCAACAGGCGAAGTGCAACAACTGCCACGACGGAGTCCTCTTCACCGACTTGCAGTACCACAACGTCGGCATCGGCATGGACCTGCCCGAGCCGGACGTGGGCCGCGCCAAGCCGAGCGCCCGGCCCGAAGACACCGGCGCATTCAAGACCCCCACCCTGAGGGACATCGCGAAATCCGCGCCCTACTTCCACGACGGCAGCGTCGCCACGCTCGAAGAAGCCGTCGACCTCATGCTCGCGGGGGGCAAGCCGAATCAGTACCTCGATAAAAAGAACCTCGAAAAGCGCACGCTCACGAGCGAGCAGAGGCAGGACCTGCTCGCCTTCCTGAGATCTCTCTCGGTCGACTGCAACCTCTCGAGGCCCGCCCTGCCGTAAAATTGAAAGGGTCGAAGGCCTCCTGTCATTCCGCGCCGCCCCCGTCGTGCGGGGGCGGCGCAAAGTTTTCGGGCGGAAAAAGTGCCGCCAGCTTTCGCCGGAGGGTCCCGGCAAACTACAATGAAGGTACACCCCGGGTCCGGACGCACCCGCCAGGCAATCGTGACAGCTTGAAATAATACGTGCATCGATCTTCAAGGAGGAACGTAGATGATCAGCCCTTTTTTGATCGGAGGAAGAGCGGCCTTGTTTTCGGTTTTCGCGGCCGCGATGCTCTTAGCCGGGTGCGGGCAGCAGGGAGGCTCGAACAACTCGAACACGGCTAACGGCAACGCCTCGCCCGCCGACAGGTATTCCCGCACCCCCACGGACGCAAAACCGATGGGGCAGGAGGCTCCGGGTCATTACCAGGCCGGGCCGTCGGGCCCGGTGTCGCTCCGCTTTACGCTCCCGCAGGATGGGCAGTCGATTGAAGGCAACTCGCTCGCGCCGACCTTCCAGCTCGCGAACTATCCGGTCTATTACGACGAGGCGCGCAAGAAGGGCCAGCACATCCACGTGATTCTGGACAACGAGCCGTACGAAGCAGATTACAATCCCGAGCAACCCTTCACCCCCGAGGGCGGGAAATTCAACAACCTGAAACCCGGCCTCCACACCCTTCGGGCTTTTCCGAGCCGCGAGTGGCATGAGTCGATCAAGGAGCCGGGCGCATTCGATTTCGTGACCTTCTACGTCGGGCCCAAAACCGGCAACGTGCAGGTGAACGAGGGCGCGCCCCTGCTCACCTATTCGAGGCCGAAAGGCGAGTACAGGTGGAAAGAAGACCCGCGCGGCGTGATGCTCGATTTCTTCGTGACGAATGCGAACATCGGCATCAACGATTACAAGGTCAAGTACAGCCTTGACGGCAAACAGCCGCAGCTCGTCAACCGCTGGCAACCGGTCTGGTGGAAGTGGGAAGAGCTGACCCCCGGCGACCACACGGTCACCATCGAACTTATAGACAAGGACAATAAGCCGGTCCCTTTCATGGTGGGCTCGACCAACTACAATCGAACCGAGAGGGCATTCAAGATTCTCAGAGAAGGCGAGCAGCCGCTCGCGCCGGCTCCGGGCGGCGCGGCGAACTCCAACGCGAATGCCAACAGGCGCAGGTGAGGGCCGAGCGAGAGGCCGGAGAGGTCGAAGGGGCGGGAGGCTCATCGAAGATGAGTCCCCGCCCCTTCAATTCGTTCAAATCAATCTCAGCCGTTTATTCTGAGCGAGTTCAGAATGTTGTTGAAAGCGCTCTGGTAATAGCTGAACTCATTTTGCGGGGCGACCCCGATCAGGTACACGATGTCGCCGTTGCGAAGCTGAGTCGTCGCTATCCAGATGTTCTCCGTGCGGCCCGTCAGGTCGGAGACGTTGGTCAGAGCCATCGTCAGGCCCTCGCGCCCGTCGATGGAGACCCTCCTGTAGTTGCTCTGCCGGCGGAGGTTCGGGTTGTTCTGTGCGAGAGACTGCACGAACTGATCGGTCGCCGACCTCAGGTTCCTGCCCGACGACTGCGCCACCCCGATCTGCGCCCCGTGGGTGAAGACGAAGCTCCCCTGCACCTCCCCGTACGCGCCCTCGGGGGCGTAGGTCACGCTGTCGCTGCTCTGAAGCTCCCGCCAGTTCGAGGGTACGCTGACGCTGAAGACGTTCCCGGCG
Organism: Blastocatellia bacterium; assembly: GCA_035634255.1. GTDB lineage: Bacteria > Acidobacteriota > Blastocatellia > UBA7656 > UBA7656 > DATLMR01. The sequence goes on along the minus strand of DASQDI010000002.1, from coordinate 25,651 downwards.
TTGTAAGTCCTCATGCTCCGCGAAGGGGCTTCGACGCGCCCCCCTACCGGGCGGCCGCCGGAAGTATTTCGGCCCCCGGCCCTCGAAATCTCCTCCATCGATCTCGCCCGCGGCATGTCGCGGAGGCGTGCGCGGGCGTCGCTGAATTCGGGAGTATTCCGGATCGGGTCGCTCACGCGAAGCATGTCGGCTTCGCGGTTGATGTACTCGAAGCGGTTGCCGGGATTCGGGTGGCTGCTCAGCCACTCCGGCCCGCCTCGCCCCTGGCTCTCCTGCTCTATTGTACGGAACATGTTCGCGAGGTCACGCGGGTCGTACCCGGCGCGCGCCATTATCTGCGAGCCCAGGAGGTCGGCCTGCTTCTCGTAGTCGCGGCTGTACTTCAGAAAGTAAGCCCCGATGCCGAGCTGACTGCCCGCCGCGATGACGGTGCCGACGCCGCCCCCGATGATCGCCCCGAGGATCTGGCCCGCCGCCTGCCCCCAGCCGGCCTTCTGCGCCTTCGCGTACTGCGCGGTGCCGTGACGCAGGGCGACGTGACTGATCTCATGCGCCACGACCCCCGCGAGCTCGCCTTCGTTCCGCGCCGCTTCGATCAGGCCGCGGTTGACGTACGTGAATCCCCCCGGCAGAGCGAATGCGTTGATGTCGCTCGCGTTCACTACCTTGAACGAGTATTGGAACTCGCGGTGCTGGAACTCGGGCGGGATCGCCTCCGCGAGGCGGCGGCCGACCCGGTCCACGTACCTCTGGACTTCCGAATCGTTCAGTAAAGGCAATTGCCGCTCGGCCTCGTTCGCCGCCTGCCGCCCGAGTTCCACGTCCTTCCGGATGTCGATGGAATTCTTCGGCGCGGAGACGCGCGTCTGCCCCAGTACGGGCGTCACGAGCATCGAAATCATAAGGGCGATACTTGCCGACGCCGCTGATTTTCTTAATTTAATCATCTTACTCCTCCGATCTCATTCGCTCATCAAAGGACAAGCGGTCTAGCTATAGCCATAATATATTAGTTCGATTCGCGGCCCACCCATAAAGTTGCAGGCGGACCGAAATGAAGGCCCGCCCTCTCGGCTAATCCTCACCGCTCGTCGGGCGGCCTCAGCGACCGCGACTCCGGCGGAATGGGCGGCTCTGCCGGCCCCCGCTTCTTCTTCCGCTGGCCCGCCTCAACCAGTAGGGAGGGGCCCGGATCAGTCGGGGGCTCGGGCCGAACCCTGCTGTGGTTATCGCTCGCGCAAAACTCGCGCGGCTCGCTCCCGATCTCGAACTTCATCCGCGTGACCCGCGAGCAGGCGGACGAGGCCAGGAGCCCCGAGTCCCCGCAGATGTCCAGAGCGATCCTGCTGTAATCCACCGCCTCATATTCCGCGCCCGGCAGAGAGAGTTCGGGGTCGTACATATCCGACGCCAGGTAATCATCGTCCGAGATGTCGTGCATGCACGTGGCAATCGGCTGCGTGCCCGCGATGAAGACCTCCTCGCGGTGCTCCGGGCAGTCGGCGGACGCGAGAAATCCCGTGGTCGGATCGATGTCCGCAGTAACGATGCCTCCGGGTTTGGAAAAAGTTGCCCCCCCGAGCGCGGGCCGAATCTCAAGGGCTTCCTTCATGAACGTCGCCCAGATCGGGAGGGCGCTGTCGGACGCTTTGATCTTCATGTCATGATTGTCGTCGAACCCGACCCAAACCACGCAGACCATGTTCGGGGTGTAGCCGACGAACCAGCCGTCATTCGAAGTGCCCGTCTTGCCCGCGATAGCGCCTTTCAACCCCATCCCCCGGACCCGCGACGCCGTCCCCGAGTCCACGACCGATTGCATGAGGGTCGTCATAACGTACGCGATTTGAGGCGAGAAGACCCGCACGGACTTTGCCGGCGCCCTGCCATCCGCCCCGCCTCTCGCGGGGCCGCGAACACTTTTTACCGGCACGGGCCGCAACGCCATGCCTTCGTTCGCGAAGGCCGTGTACGCGCCCGCGAGTTGGAGGGGGGTCACCTCGCCCGTCCCGAGGGCCATCGAAGGGTAAGCCGGGGGCCGGTCGAGGCCGCAGTCTTCCGCCATCTCCGCGATGTTGCCGAGCCCGACCCGGAGGGCCAGGTCGACCGTGGGGACGTTGAGCGACCTCGTCAACGCCTCCCTCAGCGTCACGTCGCGGTTCGAAAAACCTCCGCCGTAATTAGTCGGCTTGTACTTCCTTCTGCCCCCGTCATAGCCGAACTCCTGCGGGCGGTCGGAGAGCAGGGTCGCGGGCGTGTAGGAGCGCATGTTCAGGGCGTTCGCGTAGATGAAAGGCTTGAAGGTCGATCCGGGCTGCCGCCGGGCGTCGGTCGCGCGGTTCAACTGGCTCTCGTCGTAGCTGCGGCCCCCGATCATCGCCAGCACTTCGCCCGTGTGCGCGTCCAGGGCGACCAGAGCTGCCTGCACCTGCCGCGGCTCTTCGCCCTTCCTCTTCCCCGCGCCGGCGACCTTATCCAGCCTTGCGGTCTCGGCCGTCACCGCGTCGAAGGCCGCCTTCTGAAGGCGCGGGTCCATGCTCGTATAGACGCTCTGCTGGTTGATCGCGCCCTTGTCCCCGTACCTCTCCTCGACGAACCTCTGCACGTAATCTATGAAATAGCTCGTGCCGTAATCGCTCTCGTTCTTCTTCTTCCTTATGACGAGGCTCTCGCGCCTGGCCGTGTCCGCCGCCGCCGGGTCGATGGCACCTACCGCGACCATCGAATCGAGGACGGTGTTGCGGCGCTCGACCGCGCGCGAAAGGTCGCGCTGGGCCGAATACCTGTTGGGCGCATGGATAAGGCCGGCGAGGAAGGCCGATTCCGAGAGCGAAAGGTCCGACATGTTCTTGTCGAAGTAGACCTGCGCCGCCTCGGCGAAGCCGTGGACGGAGAAGGTCCCGTTCTGGCCGAGGTACACGTCGTTGCAATAGAGTGAAAATATCTCCTCCTTCGACAGGCGGGATTCGAGTATCACGGCCATCGCGGACTCCTTCAGCTTGCGCGTGAAGGTCCTGTCGCTTGAGAGGAACGAATTCTTGATGAGCTGCTGCGTGATCGTGGACCCGCCCTGCACGATCTGCCCCTCCGAGAGGTCCGCGTACAGGGCGCGGGCGATGCCCCTCCAATCGACGCCGAGGTGGTTGAAGAACCTGCGGTCTTCGACGGCGAGGACGGCATTCTTCAGGTTCTCGGGAATCTCGTCGAACGTGACGTTGACCTTCTTCCTCCTGTCCCCGCCCCTGACCGACGCGAGCAGCTCGCCCTCGATCTCCGCCGAGTCGATCTCCCTTCCGGTCGCCGGGTCCTTGATGGCCTTTACCCGCTCCCTGCCCAGATCGACGCGGACGGGCCGCAGGTTCAACTGAGAAGCCGCCCCCCTCCCCGGCCTGATAATTATCGAATCACCATTAATTGCGTAGACGCCGCTCGGGCCTTGATCTTCTGAGTCGGACTGCTGGTACCCGGCCGCGTGGAGGTATCCGAGCAGCTCATCCTTCCCGAGCCTGTCCCCGACGGATACTTTGTAAGGCGACGTGAAGATGCCGACCGAGTTATCCAGGAAGCCGCCCCGCAGCCTCGAATCTATCTCGCGCGACAGCTGCGAGTAGAAATGGAGGCCGGTGGCAAAGGTGAGGATGGCCAGCAAGCCGAGCACGAAGACCACTCGCGGTTCCAGCAAACGCCGCCCGATGGATTTAACTCTGACGGCCAGCCCGTTCCCGTGTGACCCTGAAGCCGCGCCCGAGTGCCTCCACACCCGCGTCCGCATGCTCAGGAGTCTTCTCGCTTTCGACTTGGAGGTGGCTTCTATGCTCATAAAATTGGTCTCGATAGATTCCTTGTGCAAGGCCAGTGCCAGCGGTTTCGGAAGGCTCACGAAACGCCGTAAACCATAGGAGGGCAAGAGAATTCACCCTGAATCGGAAGGCGTCAGGCCCGGAGTTTGCGCCGAACGTCCCCGATCAGTACAGCCTTCGCGGCGTATTTTTTCAAATCACTACAGGGATAATTTGAAAGAGAAAAGGAGCGCGGGACCGATGCCCCGCGCTCCTTTTCAAGGAGTATTTCCCCCGCCCGGCGCGAGCGGGCAGGTCGGCAAGAATCATCTTAACGATAATTGTACGAGGTGCTCTTCTTCTGGTCCCACTGTATCGCGTCCACGTTCGCGGAGTCGTTCGAGAATATCTCCTCGCTCATCTGGTCGGTGCTGACATCGGGAGAGACGTTCACGTGGTAGACGATCTTCCCGAGCGGGTTATCCTCGTCCTCCCTGTCGACCTTCCTTAACTCCGCCATGAAGTCGTGCTTCTCGAATATCTCTTTCAGTATCTCGTCCGTCTCTTCGACGTTGCGCGTGGCGACGGTCAGCTCCAGCGAGCGGAATATCTGCGCGGGCTCGTAGTACTCAAGCACCCAGAGCATCAGCAGCACGAAGAGGGTGAGGACGACCGCGAGCTCCCATTTGCCGACCCCCGTCCCGAGCCCGATGGCGAGGCTGATGAGCAGGACCGTCGTCTCCTTCGGGTCCCGGATGTTCGTACGGAAGCGGACGAGGGAGGCGGCCGCGAATATGCCGAAAGCCCTCGCGGCGTTGTCGGCGACGACCATCATCAGGGCGGAGGCCACGACCGCGAGCAGTATCTGCGTCTGCGCCACGTACGGATTTTTCTGAAGGCCCGGCATGTCCTTGCGCGGCCTGAAGGCGAGCAGCGCCGCGAGCAGCGCCGCCGCCGCGAGCCTCAACAGGACCCTCGCCACCGTGGCGGGCCAGCTCTCGGACTGTTCGGGGAAATTCGCCGGCCCCTGCGACCCCGTTAAACCGGGGATGACCGACTCGCCCGCGTCGGGGGTCGTCTGGGCCGGGGTCGGCTGATTCGTCGCGGGCTGCGCGGGGCGTGCCGCCCCCGTCTGGTCCGGCCGCGCGGGCTGCTGGGCCGTCTGCCGAGTCGCGGTATCGTCCCGCCCTCCGATCAGGGAGTAAGCGACGAAACCGAGGATCGCGAGGCCGACCACGAGGGCCCCGATCAGAAGCAAGGGCTTATCCGTGATAGATGAGCCCGGCCCTTTACCCCTACGCTTGCCGCGAGACCCGGCGCGCCTGACCGCGTCCTGCGCGCTCGATCTCACGTCATCCCACCGGCTGTCCCGGCCCTCTCTGGCGTCGGGCCTTCTGTCATCTTCAGGCGGCAAAACGTCGAAATCATCCCAGTCATCTCTGCGCTTTCGGTTGCTCATTCTCGCCCTCCGTTCCTTTCGTGGCAGTAACGCCGGCACCTGATATGCAATGCCCGTGCCCGCGGCTCGGTCGGTGCCGGTCGCGTCCCCTCCGAAACTGTTTGAGTTAAAAGAGATTCACTTCAAAGAGCAGATATATTGGTACGGGAATCAGACGTGGCCGCTAAAGCGGGGCGTCCGGTTTCGGTACCTTGCCGGCCGCAATCTCCCTTCAGTTCATCCGAGAATTGAAGACCGAGAATTTAAGGGAGGCTAGTCGGTGACGCCTTCCATCGTCTCCGAGATCAACTGATCGACCACCGCGTTGAGGTCGCCCGTCCGCTCGAAGGTGCGCAACTGCCTGTCGGCGCTCGTGCCGTTTTCGAGGATCGTGTGGACGTATTCGATCTCCTTGCGGCTGCCGAGTTCGTCCACCACGTCGTCGACGAAGGCGAGCAACTCAAGGATGAGCCCGCGCACCGGGACCTCCTGCTGTATGCCGAAGTCGATCAGCTTCCCGTCGAGCCCCCACCGGACCGCCCTCCACTTGTTCTCCTGAATCAGGGCCCGGCGGTAGAGGCGGAAGCCCATGTTCTGTTTGTAGAGCTTGTAGAGTTTCGCGATTATGGCCTGGATCAGGGCGGCGAGACAGATGACCTCGTCGACGCGCGAGGGTATGTCGCAGATGCGCACTTCGAGGGTCGGGAAGAACGGGTGGGGCCTGATGTCCCACCATATCTTTTTCGGGTTGTCGATGCAGTTGGTCTTCACGAGCAGGTTGACGTAGTTCTCGTACTCGGACCAGGAGCTGAAGTAGTCGGGCACGTCCGTCCGCGGGAACTTCTTGAAGACTTCGGACCTGTAGCTCTTCAGGCCCGTGTGCGTGCCCATCCAGAAAGGCGAGCTCGTCGAAAGCGCCAGCACGTGCGGGAGGAAGTACCGGGCCGCGTTCATCAGGTGTATCTGCGCCTCCTTGCTCTCGATCCCGATGTGCACGTGCATGCCGAAGATCAAAAGGGACTGCGCGAGGAACTGCATCTCGTTGAGCACGGCCTCGTACCGCTCGTGCGGGGTGATCTTCTGGTCTTTCCAGCTCGAAATCGGGTGGGTCGAAGCGGCGGCGATCCGCAGGCCCTTCCTACCGGCGAGCTCGGACACCGTGCGGCGCAGCCTGATCACGTCTGCGCGCGCCTCCTGAATGTTCGCGCAGATGCCCGTCCCGACTTCGATCATGGACTGGTGCATCTCGGGCTTGACCTGCTCGCCCAGCATCATCACACCTTCGTCTATCATCTCCGTTATGTGGGAGCGCAGCTCGCGGGTCACCGGGTCGATTATCTGAAACTCTTCTTCAATCCCGAGGGTAAAATCAGGCATCTCGGTCTCCTTTCGGTCGGAATACCGTCAATCGATCAACATCGTCGGCACCATCCCCGCGCCCGAAGTCACGTTCGCGAGCGACGACGAAGAGAGCCTCGTGAACGCCCCCGCCACCCTCCCGAAAAAAAGCAGGGGGTCGAGGTCCAACAATTGATCGGTCATCCGCACTTCGCCCGCCGCCTCGTCGACGTAGGGGAAGAGTTCGTGGCTGGTCGTGACGCGCTCCTGGACCATGTAATCGGCTCTGAGAGCCTCTTCCAGGGCCTGGTCCCAGGCGGCCTCGTCCGACTCCCACCCGATGTAAATGCCGTGCCCCCCGTAGTCGTCGTTAGGCTTGAGGACAAGGCGCTCGCGGTTGCGCCTGACGAACTCGAGCAGGGAGACCCGCTCGCCCCGGTGGACGGTCGCCGCGTCCTCGACCCGGCGGGTCCACGGCACGTGGCGGCCGATGGCTTCGCGCTCCGGCCCCGTGAAGTGGTGCTGGTGCCGCTCGTCCGTCAGGATGCCGAAGAGCATCTTCTTATGAACGAACTTGGTCCTGAATGAGTTGACGAAGACCGCCGCGCCCGAGCGGTAAGCGTCGATGAACGCCTGGCACTCCTGCCTCTTGTCGAGCAGCTCGGTCGTGAGGACGCGCCTGTAAACGAGGTCGATCCGGAAGTCCTCGTGGTGAAGGTGGCTGCCCCTCAGCTCCAGGTCGCGCGGGTCGGCTATGGTCGTCAGGAATCCGCGGGACTCGAAGAACTCCTTGAACAGCTCGAACTCCCTCTGCGTGGGCAGGCCCTTGTAATCGACTATCCCGATGTTCGGGGCCTTCTCGTCGGTGCGCACCCGCCTGTAGATCGTGAGCAGGGAGTCGAGCAGGTTCCCCCGGCAGTACATCGGGGTGACCTCGCGCGTGCGCCTGAACTCCCTCATCACCGGCAGCTCGTAAAATATCTGCGCGGCGATGTCCTGGTACGCGATGCCCGCCGGGCACTCGGCGTTCAGCTCGACGAACTGGTAGGCGTCGCCGGAAAGAAACGAGTCGAGGCGCGAGGTGACCGAAACGTCCGGGTAGCCCGGATCGATCTGGATCAGCTCCCGCTCGCCTTCCGTGAGGCCGAGCTGCGAGAGCATCAGTTCGTCTTTGGGGGCGGCCCGCCCCACTTTCTCTATCGCGCCCCAGACGGTCTCGCACGCGGCCGTGATCTGCCGCCATTCCTCGCGCGTGACGAAGTGCGGGCGGAGGTAGGGCGCGAGCGTGCGGCCCCCGAAGACGAGCCGGACCTCCCTGAACCTTTCGAGCAGGTAGGACCGCGATTCTTCGAGCAACCCCGGCTCTTTTTCGAAAAGCCTGTTGTAGTCAGAGACCGCCTGGCTCGGCATAATACCCTCTCTACGCCCCGGCCGGTTTCCGCAGCCCCGGTCGGTCCACGTCGTTCTTCAGCAACTCGCTCCACCTATGCTCCGCGAGCGTCGGCTCGCCGCGCAGGGCGGTCTCAATCGCCAGGTCCGCGACCTTCTCGACCATCCACTTGAAGTAGACCGAGCCGACCGACCACCAGTCCGCGTCGGGGGCCGGGTTCATGTAATCGATGGCGTAAGGGACCCCGCCGGCGATGGCGAATTCGACCGTGTTGATGTCGTACCCGAGCGCCTCGTTGATCAGGATCGTCTCGCGCCGGACCCTCTCCTCGACCTCCGGCTCAAGGTAGTCCTCAACCACGAGGTACCTCTGGAAGATCGGGTCGTAAGGCATCGGGCAGACTTCCCTCTTGCCGATGCAATAAGACCGCACGTAGTGGTCGAACGGGACGTACTCCTGCAAAGTCATGCAGTCGGTCCCGCTCTCATCGTACCTCCGCATCAGCTCCTCGCGCGTGTTGACCCGCGAGACGCCGCGCCAGCCGCCCCCGTCGTAAGGCTTGATGAACGCGGGCAGCCCCACGTAATCAATTATCTCCTCCCAGTCCAGGGGGTATTTCAGGTTCCTCAGGGACTCGGAGACGACGCCCTCTTTATAAGATTTCTGCGGCAGGAGGACAGTCTTCGGGATGGCGATCCCGAGATAAGTGGCCAGGGAGTAATTAAAAAACTTGTCGTCGGCCGTCCACCAGAAGGGGTTGTTTATCACCTTAGCGCCCGACAGCACGGCGCTCTTGAGGTAGGCCCTGTAGAAGGGGATTTCGTGCGAGATGCGGTCGATGATCGTATCGTACTCGCATTTCTCGGCCATCCGAACGCCGCCGAGCTTCACGTATTCGGCCGTCACCCCGGCCTTCCGGTCATTTATCTCGTTGAGGAGGGCCTGTGGGAATGTCCCTTCGCGGCCCACAAGTAAGCCGATCTTCATCTGTTCCTCCGTTTTCAGTCCGATCTGCCAGCAGATTCTATAGTACGCCTCGAAGCGCTTGCAACCAATTACACCCTAAATACTCCCGCCCGGCCTTCAACATGCGAGAGCTTCAGGCGTTGTGTTACAATGCACGTCTGGCCGCCCGAACCTTATTACTTCGTCATAGCGTGATAGACAAATCTGCGGTGGTCGCTGGAGGTAGTGTAACCTTGCTTAAAGTATCGAGAAGAATATCAGGACCGATCTCTCACGGGCTCGTTGTCGCGGGCCTCCTCATCGGCTCCGTCTCCGCCGGCCCCGCCGCGTCGCGCGCGGGCGCGCAGGAGAAGCAGCCCGAAGCCCAGGCCTCTAAGAAGGAAGAGCCGAAGGCTCAGGAAAAGTCCAAGATGCAGGAGAAGCCTGCCCCCGTAGTCATCACCTTCAGCCCGGCCGAGAAGATCGTCGAGTTTGCCATACTGGGCTACGGGGGGAGGCCCCAGCTCGACAAGGTCCGCTCGGGCATCCACGAGATCGGCACGATCCGCCTCGCGACGGACCAGGGTGACATCAACGGGAATTACAGCTTCCGCTCCCTCAAGCGCGACAAGTCATGGGAGGACCTGATCCGGGTCGACCTCGACCTATCCCCGCCCGCGGAAGCGTCCCGGCAGGGCGTGAACTCCATCAAGTACACCATCGCTTACAACGGGGCCAGCATATGGTCCGCTCAGAACAACCAGTACGTGAACTCGAAGCCCGAGGTCGAGGCCGCCTTCCGCGCGCAGCTCACGCACGAATACACGGCGCTCCTGCGGTACAGGGAGGACGGCTCGAAGCTGGAATTGATCGGGCCCGAGACGGTGGTCGGGGTCGAGGCCAACGTCATCGAGCTGACCACGTCCCAGGGCGAGAAGACCCGCTTCTGGGTGAGCACAAAGAGTTACAGAATCCTGCACGCCGAGTACGAGCTGAAGCTGGTAGAAGGCCAGCCCCCGACGAAGTACCGGGTCTCGTACTTCTACACCCCGCTTAAGATCGTCCAGAATACCCTCGTGCCGACGCGCAGGGTGATGTCGCAGGATGGGAAGTTCGTCCAGGAGATCATCGTGACGGATTTTCAGTACTCGGCCAAGCTCGACCCCGAAGTCTTCCAGCACCTCCAGTGAGGCGCGGGCCGAATCACTCCGAGCCAAGGTATTCGTCGATGGTCAGCCCCACGCGGGTAAAGAAGGTGTCGGCGAGCGAGGGGATGTCGTCTACGGCCTCGTCGAGGCTTATCCGCTCGATGCGCCACATCGGGAGGAAGACGTAGGTGAGCCCGATGTTGCGCTCGCCCCGGACTATCATCTTGGTCCAGTCGTCGAACGTGTTGAGGTCTATCCCGCGCAGGTTGACGCCCGCGGTCACTATGTCCCCGAGGACGCCCCAGAGCTTTTCGCGCGGGCTGTGAAGAGTGACCACGACAGGCGAGCCCGACCTGATCCCCTTGCCGTGAAATCCTTCCATTTCGTTCATCGCTGTCCCCGCCGCAGGCGTTACCGCTCGACTATGATCGCGATCCCCTGCCCGCCCCCGATGCAGAGGGCCGCGAGGCCGCGCCGCACGTCGCGCCGCGCCATTTCGTAAAGCAGGGTGACCAGAACGCGCGCGCCGCTCGCCCCAATCGGGTGCCCGAGGGCAATCGCCCCCCCGTTCACGTTCACGCGCGAACCGTCGATGCCCAGCTTGCCGACTACGCCGAGGCTCTGCGACGCGAAGGCTTCGTTCAACTCGAACAGGTCGATGTCATTCAGAGAGAGGCCGGCCCTCTCGAGCGCGCGCTCGATTGCGGGCACGGGCCCGAGCCCCATGATTTTAGGGTCGACCCCGGCCGAAGCGTAAGAGACGATCCTGGCGAGAGGGGAGAGCTCCATCAGGCGCGCGCGGTCTTCGCTCGCGATCACGAGGGCCGCCGCCCCGTCGTTGATCCCCGAGGCGTTGCCCGCCGTCACGGTGCCCGCGTCCTTCTTGAAAGCGGGCTTGAGCTTGCCGAGCGACTCCGCGGTCGTCCCCGCGCGCGGGTGCTCGTCCACCATAAAGGAAAGGGGCTCGCCCTTCTTCTGCGGGAGCGGGACCGGGACGATCTCGTCTTTGAACCGCCCGGCCGACGCGGCCGACGCGGCCCTCCTCTGGCTTTCAGCCGCGAACTCGTCCTGGGCCTCGCGGGCGATGCCCGAAAGTGCCGCGACATTCTCGGCGGTTATGCCCATGTGGCACCCGCCCATCGCGCAGGTCAGCCCTTCGCTCAGCATCGAATCGATCAGTCCCCCGTTGCCGAGCCGGTAGCCCCACCGCGCGTTGGTCAGGATGTACGGAGCGCGGCTCATCGACTCCATGCCGCCGGCCACGACTACCTCCGAGTCCCCCGCTATGATCGACTGCGCGGCGAGGGTGACCGCCTTGAGCCCCGACCCGCAAACTTTGTTCACCGTGAAGGAAGGGACCGTGTCGGGGATTCCGGCGGCGATCGCCGCCTGACGGGCCGGGTTCATCCCCCCGCCCGCCTGAAGGACGTTCCCCATGATCACTTCGTCGATGTCCGAGCGGTCGATCCCCGCGCGCTCAATCGCGCCTTCGATCACGACCCGGCCCAGTTCCGCCGCCGGGACCTCTTTGAGCGCGCCGCCGAACGACCCAATCGCGGTCCTGGCCCCGCTCACGATAACAGCCTTTGACATAACCCCTCCGATGATCCGGGCGTCGATGAATCCGCAAAGCCTTACCGTTCGGTCACGGTCACGTTGTCGAAAGCCTGCCCCTCCTGCGCGTAAGAGAAGAGGCCGATCTTCCCGCGCGGGTAGGATGAGTCATTCACTTCGAAAAGCCCGCGCCCATCGACCGACGCCCTGATCTTCTCGCCCGTGACCTCGACCTCTATCAACATCTCCGCCTCCGGCCTGAAGCCGGTCCTGGCCGACCAGAGCTCAGTGTAGTCCGCCCCATCGCGCTTGTCCAACCGCGTGAGAGGCCCCCCGCTCATCCCATCCTGGATGAAGACGAGCCTGTAAAAGTGCTCGGGGTCCGAGAGCCTGAAAGCCACCCCGAACCCGTCGTTATCTATCGGCCGCGCCCTGACCGACAGGGCGTAGTCGTCCCAGTCCTCGTCCCCCGCGACCAGAAACGTCCCGTACCACCGCCCGAGGAAATCGCCCGGCCTCCCCCAGATGTTGCTCTTCTGGACCAGCCAGCCGTCCTTCTCCACCCTCCAGACCGAGCGGCCTTCGAGCGTGTCCGGGTCGTCGACCACCGTCCAGTTCACGAGCCTGTCGTCATGGAACCGCTCGTCGAGCAGCGTTCGCTTGCAGGCTGAGAAGGCGAGGGCCGAAATTATGAGGAGGCAGCAACAGGTTTCGCGCATGTCCGGGAAGTCCGCCTAACCACCTAACAACTCTGTGTACCAGACCTATTCGAAGTGCCTCAGGGTCGCTAGGGGCGGGAGGGGTTTAAGGCTCCTCAGCCGCTCGACCTCGGTCACGCCCGAGGGGTGGGCCTGGTAGAGCGTGAAGGACTCGACCTGTATGCATGAGAGCGGGCTGTCCTTCTCCCCGCTCGTGTCTATCCCCACGCACCCGCCACTGACGTAGATGCCGAACCGCCTGTTCCGCCCTTCTTTCGGGAGGTACTGGGTGGGGGTGTGGCCGAAAAAGCAGAGCTTACCATCGTACCCCTTGTGGAAGTCCGAGTCCCGAGTCCACAGCAGTACGTCGGGGTCGGTCTCGCGCGGGTGCTCGCCGGGGATCAGCCCCGCGTGGACGTAGATGGCCTGCTCGTCCTCGTGGTAGTAGGGTAGGCCCTTGAAGAATTCGATGTGCTCTTCGGGGATCACTATGTCGGATATGTCCTGCAACTGCGCGAGGTCGATGCCGTAGCCGGTCAGGGTCGCCAGCCCCCCGTTCTCCGGTATCAGCCATTGCAGGTCCCCGTACTCGAGGCAGTCGAGCAACATCTGCTCGTGGTTGCCGCGCAGCACGACGACGTTGGGGTTCTCCTCGACCAGCTTCATTATCCTGTCGACCACGCCCGGAGCGTCGCTGCCCCGGTCGATCAGGTCCCCGAGAAACACTATCTTGTCTCTCCTGTAGTCCCACGGCACGTCCCGCAGAAGCTGGTCGAGCAGGTTGGAACGTGCGTGAACATCTCCGATTACGTATGTGGACATCTTAACCTTTTCCTTGTCTCTACTCGTGGCTCCCCGCCCCCTACCCGCCCGTCGCGCTGACGGCGGGGGTGGGGATCACCCTCTCCACGGCGCGAGCGATCAGGCTCAACCGCTTCATCAAAGAATCGAACTGGGCGGGCATGAGAGCCTGCCCGCCGTCGGCCTGGGCGTTCTGCGGGTCGTGGTGTACGTCTATCAGCAGCCCGTCGACCCCGGCCGCGACCGCGGCCTGCGCCATCGGGGGCACCTTGTCGCGGCGCCCCGTCGCGTCGCTCGGGGCGGCGACCACCGGGAGGTGCGACAGTTTCTTTATTATGGGGACAGCCGAAATGTCGAGGGTCTTGCGGAGGTACGGCTCGAACGTGCGAATCCCGCTCTCACTGATTATCACCCTCCGATTCCCCCCCATCATAACACGGTCCGCCGCTATCAACGTCTCCTCGATCGTGGCGGCGGTCCCCCTCCTGATTATGACCGGGATATTAAGCGAGCCGGCCTGGCCGAGCATGTCGGGGTTACTCGCGCTGCCCCCGCCCATGACCAGAAGGTCGACGTAGCCCGCGGCCACAGCCACCTGCCCCGAGTCGTAAACTTCAGAGAGGGCCAGCAGGCCGAAACGGTCCGCGGCCTCCCTGAGGTGCCGCAGCCCCTTCTCGCCGGGGCTCGCCTGCGAGTAGAGCGATTCGGGGGAGGCGAAGGCCCCCGCGCGCAGCACCTTCGCGCCGCCCCGCGAGACGACCTCGGCGATCCGCATCATCTGGTCCCGGCCTTCGATGATCGAGGGCCCGGCCATGACCACGACTTCCGGGCCGCCTATCGTGACGCCCCCGACCTTGATGACGGTGCCTTCGGGGTTGAAAGAGCGGTTCGCGAGCTTGTACGGGGTCGTGATCCTGATGACCCGCTTCACGCCATCCAGTATCTCGATGTCCCGGAGGTCGACTATCCGCTCGCCCACGACCCCGAGCAAGGTCTGAAGCATCCCGGTAATGCGGTAGATGTCGAAGCCGAGCCTGACGACCCTGTCTATTACATTCGAGATCTGCTCCTCGGAGGCAGTCTCGTCCATCACGATTACCATAATGCTCTTCCGGAGTTGAGGCGGATTCGGCCCCGCGTTTTCAGGGGCGGCCTTTACTCTTCCGCCCCCCGGCCCCCGCCCGCTTACCGGAGCCGGGGCGCTGTCTCTCCTCGCTCTCTTTGTCGACGACCACACGCTCTATGCGCCGCGACTCGTCTATTATCCGCTCGAACAGCCTGCGGAGGGCGTCCGGTTCCAGAGGGCCGGTGCTCGCGCTGATGACATTTTGGATCACCTGGGCCTCGCGGCTCGGCGAGTAGACCGGGAGCCCGGACTTTCTTTTTATCCGTCCGATCTCAATCGCGCATCTGGACCGCGCGTTGAGCAACTCGACAAGGCGCTCGTCTATGCCGTCGATCTCTTTCCGCCAATCGTCGATGTCCAAGCCATCCTCCGCTCTCTCACCGGAATCAGAGAGTATAGCAGGGGCCGGCGGTCAGGGAACAGGGGCCGGCCCCGCGACTCCGCCCACCCTCTTCGCCATGTAGATGTCCGGCTTGCCGGGGCCATTCGCGTCGGGCATCACCCCCACTATGACGAAGCCCATCTTCAGATAAAATTCGAACGGGTGATTCCGAACGTTTCTGATCCCCGCGAGGTGCTCTAAGACATTCGGGTACAGGTCCTTCCCGTAAAGCGAAGTCATGCCGTTTTCGTCGTCGGTCCCGAGCCAGAGCGTGAGCCCCCCGCGCTCGCGCACGCGGGCTTCGAGGTCTTCGACGAGCGCGCGCCCCACGGATCTCCCGCGCGCCTTCCGGCTCACGACCAGAGGGTGAAGCTCCCAGACTTTCCCCTCGTACATGCTGATCCCCCCGACCCACCCGACCACCTCGCCCGATTCTTCGGCCGCGGCCCGGCTAATCCGGTCGGGGGCGAATGACTGCCTCACCTCTTCGAGCGCGGAATCCAGGTCGGGCCATGCTTCGGGCCAGTTCTCCCTGAAGCCTTCGACCAGCATCTTTGCCGCCTGCCTTATCGAATCTTCGTCATCGGCGAGCAGGTCTTTGATAATCATGGTCCCCTCGCGCGCTACGAGGCCGCCTTCACTTCGCGCCCGGACACGAGCCACCTCGCGAGCGCGCCCACTTTGCCGACGAGCTCGGGGTCGCCGACGTGCCCCGCTATTTCTGAAACGATGCGGCTGCCCACGACCGCGCCGTCCGCGGTCTTCCAGACTTCCGACACCTGCTCCGGGTTCGAGATTCCGAAGCCGACCGCGACCGGGAGGCCGGTGAATTTGCGGACGCGATTGACGAGCGCCGCCGAGGCTTCGGAGAGGCTCACGGACGCCCCGGTCACGCCGGTCCGCGACACCGCGTAGACGAACCCGCTGCTGGCCTCGGCCACCTTCCTGATCCGCTCGTCAGGGCTCGTCGGCGCTACAAGAAAGATCGTGTCTATCCCTTCGGCCTTCAGCCCCGAGGCGAACTCCTCGCCCTCTTCCGGGACGAGGTCGGTCGCGAGCACCCCATCCACGCCCGCTTCCGCAAGCCCGCGAGCGAGGCCGGGGCCGAGCGCGAGCAGGGGGTTGAGGTAGCTGAACAGGAGTATCGGGATTTCACTGCCTCGGCGGACTTCGCGAACGATCTCAAGGCAGTCGCGCGCGCTCACTTTATTGAGCAAGGCCCTTTCGGACGCGCGCTGAATGGTCGGGCCATCGGCCATCGGGTCGGAGAAAGGGACCCCGAGCTCGATGATGTCGGCCCCGGCCCGCTCAAGCTCAAGGATCAATTTCGCGGTCGTCTCCACGTCCGGGTCCCCCGCCGTGATGAAAGGTATGAATGCCTTTCGCCCGGCGGCTTTCAGCTCGCGAAACCTGTTCTCGATTCTGCTCATGCCTGTCTTTCGGCTATCAGCTTCGCAACCGTGTTCACGTCCTTGTCGCCCCGCCCCGAGAGGTTGGCCAGAATGATCCGGTCCCGGCCCATCGCCGGCGCGGCCTTGATGACCTCCGCGATGGCGTGAGAACTCTCAAGGGCGGGGATGATGCCTTCGAGCCGCGCGAGCAGTTCGAACGCCTCAAGCGCCTCCCGGTCCGAAACCGAGGTGTAAGAGATTCGGCCCGCGTCATGCAGGTACGCATGCTCCGGGCCGACGGCGGAGTAATCGAGCCCCGCCGAGATCGAGTGGGTGGTAGAAATCTGGCCGTCCTCGTCCTGAAGCACGTAGCTCCGCGTGCCCTGTAGCACTCCGGGGCTCCCGCCTTTGAAGCGCGCGGCGTGCTCCCCGAGACTCAGGCCGCGCCCGCCCGCCTCGACCCCGAGAATCCTCACGCCCTCATCCCCGAGGAACTCATAAAACAGGCCGATTGAGTTGCTGCCGCCGCCCACGCAGGCTATGAGCAAGTCGGGCAGCCTCCCCTCGTCCCGCAAAATCTGCTCCCGCGCCTCGCGGCCGATCACGCTTTGAAAGTCGCGGACCATGGCAGGGTAAGGGTGCGGCCCCATGACGGAGCCGAGCAGGTAATACGTGTCCTCGACGTTGGTGACCCAGTCCCTCAGAGCCTCGTTGATGGCGTCTTTCAACGTCCGGCTGCCCGACTCGACTCCCGAGACTTCGGCCCCGAGCAATCGCATGCGAAAGACGTTCAACTCCTGCCTCCGCATGTCCTCCGTCCCCATGTAAACGACGCAACGAAGGCCGAGCAGGGCGCACACCGTCGCGGACGCGACGCCGTGCTGACCCGCCCCGGTCTCGGCGATGATCCGGGTCTTCCCCATCCGCCGCGCAAGGAGCGCCTGCCCCACCGCGTTGTTTATTTTGTGCGCCCCCGTGTGGCAGAGGTCTTCGCGCTTGAGGTAGATGCGCGCGCCCCCAAGGTGGTCCGACAGGCGCTCCGCGTACATCAGAGGCGTAGGGCGGCCCACGTAATCCTTTAAAAGGCCGTCCATTTCGCGACGGAATGATTCGTCGCGCCTCGCCTCTTCGTACGCGCGCGTCAGTCCTTCGAGCGGGTGCATGAGAGTCTCGGGCACGAAGCGCCCTCCGTACTCGCCGAAATGGCCCCGCGCGTCGGGCATATTCTGAAAGCTCTTCCCATCGGCTTTTGACATATTAATATCTCATTCCCCCCTGTTGGCCCTGTCGACTTCCGCCATGAAAGCGCGGACCTTACCCGCGTCCTTTACGCCGGGGGTCGATTCGACTCCGCTGCACACGTCGAGGGCGAAGGGCCCGACGGACCTGATGGCCTCGCGCACGTTCTCGACCCTCAACCCTCCGGCCAGAATTATAGGGGCGAACCCTTTGGCTTTGATGGCAAGCCGCCAGTCGAAATGCTCCCCGGTCCCTCCGAATCTTCCTTTGACTCTGGAGTCGAGAAGGATCGCGCTGACCGGGTACTCCCCTATCCCTTCGAGGTCCGCTTCTTTCTCCACCCTCACGGCCTTGATCAGGGTGACTCCGCCGAAACGATCCGACGCTCGCAGGCGGGCGCAGAAGTCCGGCCCCTCGTCGCCGTGAAGCTGTACGGCATCGACGCCGGCCGAGGCCGCGGTCTCTACGATTCGACCCAACTCCTCGTTGACGAATACGCCGACTTTCGAAACGAACGGGGGGAGGCTCGCGATGATCGAATGAGCGAGAGGAGGCTCTATGAACCGGGGGCTCTCAGGCCAGAAGTTGAACCCGAGAGCGTCGGCCCCGGCATCGACGGCCGCCTCCGCTTCCGAGAGCGACCTCACGCCGCAAATCTTGACCCTGACTCTGCTCATAATTCGGTTAAAGCCTCACGGGTTTTCCGCCTCGGAGATGATTCGCCGCAAGCCCTCCCCGGGGTCGGCGTCGCGCATCAGCCGCTCGCCGATTAAAAAGCCTTTAAACCCCGCGCCCATCAACTCTCTCACGTCCTCGCCCGTGTTGATCCCCGACTCGCTCACGAGAATGGCCGACGCGGGCGCGAGGCGGGCCAGCCTCAACGAAGTTTGCATGTCCACCTCGAAGGTCGAGAGGTTGCGGTTGTTCACCCCGATTATCCGGGCGCCCGACCGCGCGGCCCGCCTCATCTCTTCCTCCGTGTGAACCTCGACGAGCGAGTCGAGGCCGACCTCGTCCGCGAGCCCGAGGAGCCTGACGAGGAGGCCGTCGTCGAGGAGGGCCGCTATCAACAGTATGGCCGCCGCGCCCGCTTCCAGAGCTTCATACACCTGATACTCATCGAAGACGAAGTCCTTCCTGAGCAGAGGGGTTTGCAGCTCCCTCCCGATGTCGCGCAGGTACGAGAGCGAGCCCTCGAAAAAATCTTCTTCCGTCAAAACCGATATGGCCGACGCGCCGGCCTGTTCGTAGCTCCGCGCGATTGAGAGGTGGTCGAAGCCTTCACGGATAACACCTTTCGACGGAGAGCGCCGCTTTATTTCGGCTATGACGTTGACGCGACCTCCCCGGCTCAGGGCTTCTCCGAAAGGCCGGGGCTCTGAAGCCGCGCTCGCAATTCGCGGCCTTGCCGCGACGGCTTCGAGGGGGCGGGCGCGTTTCGATTCCTCTACGCGGTTCACCCGCGCGCGGACTATCTCTTCGAGAATGCCGCCCGTGGGGATGACGCCCCGAGGCAATTGTACTACCTGTTTCTCCACGGACCTCCGAGCCCTCTTCCGACGCTTAGACCTGACGGGATTCATCAGGGGAGCCGCGAGCCCTCGTCAGGCTCAGAGCTTCAGAAAATTCATGAGCATCTCTTTGCCATGCTCCGTCATCACCGATTCGGGGTGAAACTGCACGCCTTCGACGGGCCGCTTCCTGTGGCGCAACCCCATGATCACCCCGTCGACGGTCGTCGCGGAGACTTCGAGCGAGTCGGGCAGGCTGTCCTTCTCCACGACCAGAGAGTGGTAGCGCGTGGCCTTGAACCGGTAAGGCACGCCTTTGAAAATGGTGGCCGAATCGTGACAGATCTCGGACGTTTTGCCGTGCATCAAATAAGGCGCTCGGATGACCCGCCCGCCGAACGCTTCGGCGATGGCCTGATGGCCCAGGCAGACCCCGAAGATCGGCACCTCTTCCGAAAGCTCGCGGACGGCCTCGACGGAGACGCCCGCGCTGGACGGCACGCCGGGGCCGGGCGAGATCACAATGCGGTCGGGCTTGAGCCTCCTGATCTCGTCCACCGTTATTAAATCGTTGCGGAATACTTCGACGGCCTCACCGAGCTCGCCGATGTACTGCACGAGGTTGTAGGTGAAAGAGTCGTAGTTATCTATTACGAGAATCATATGCTCATTCTATCAGCAGGGGCGCCGATTATCCTACCCGCGGTAAAATCGCGCGGGCCCCGGCCCGCGCATCTGGATTTTTCCCATCGAAAAGAATAAGTTAATGTACCCTGTTCACCGGGAGCAACAGAGAGGGAATTATGTCCAAACCGAAATGGGACAGCAAGAGCTGGGTCAGCCTCGTCCCCAACGGCATCAATCAGGTGAAGCCGAACCATTACCTTGAGATGGCTAGAGTGGCCTGGCGGAACCGCGACCAATTGCCGTACGCATGGAAGGTGCTGACGAAAGGCGTGTGCGACGGGTGCGCTCTGGGGACGACGGGCGTGCGCGATTTCACCATGGACGGGGTACACCTCTGCATGGTCCGGCTCGACCTGCTGCGCCTCAACACCATGCCCGCGCTCGACCTGAAGGTCTTCGATGACATGGGGAGGCTGTCAGAGATGACCGCCTCCGAGTTGCGGGAGCTGGGCCGCCTGCCCTTCCCGATGATGAGAAGGAAAGGGGAGCAGAGGTTCACCCGGATTTCATGGGACCGGGCGCTCGAGGCCGCCTCGGGCTATGCGAGAAGCGCCAGCCCGGAGAGGCTCGCCGTATACCTGACTTCGCGCGGCATCACGAACGAGACCTATTACGTCGCGCAGAAGGCGGCCCGCTTCCTCGGGACCAACAACGTCGATAACTCTTCGCGCATCTGCCATGCCCCTTCGACCGTCGCGCTCAAGCGTTCGCTTGGCGTCTCCGCCTCCACCTGCTCTTACAAAGACTGGATCGGCACGGACCTGCTGGTCTTCTTCGGCAGCAACACCCCCAACAACCAGCCGGTCACGACCAAATACATTTACCACGCGAAGAAGCAGGGCACCCGCGTCGCCGTCATAAACCCTTACGTGGAGCCGGGGCTGGAACGGTACTGGGTCCCTTCCGTGGCGGAGAGCGCCCTTTTCGGCACGCGCATCGCCGATCATTTTTATCAGGTCAACACGGGCGGGGACAGGGCCTTCATCGCGGGGACCATCAAGCACCTGATCGAGCAGGGCTGGGTCGATGGGCGGTTCGTCGACGAGCACACGAAGGGGTTCGATGACTTGAAAGAGGCTCTGGCGGCCATTTCCTGGGAGGCTCTGGAGGAGGCTTCGGGCGGCGACAGGGAGAGCATGCTCGACTTCGCGAAGGTCATCGGGCGGGCGAAGTCGGCGGTCTTCGTCTGGTCGATGGGTATAACGCAGCACCGCAACGGGGTCGAGAACGTGGGGGCGATTGTCGACCTCGCATTGGCGCGTGGGTTCGTCGGCCGGGAGAAGTGCGGGCTGATGCCCATCCGCGGCCACTCGGGGGTGCAGGGCGGGGCCGAAGTCGGGGCGGTCCCGAGCCAGTTTCCGGGCGGGCTGCCGGTCAATGAAGAAAACGCCGGGCGGCTCTCCGCCCTCTACGGCTTCCCCGTCCCGCCCGGCCGGGGGCTCAGCGCGGTGGGTATGATAGACGCGGCGCACGCCGGATTGATAGATCTCTTCTACATAATCGGGGGGAATTTTCTTGAGACCCTGCCCGACCCTGACTACGTGCGCGAATCCCTTGAGCGGGTCGCGGTCCGGGTCCATCAGGACATCGTGCTGAGCCCCCAGATGATGGTCGAGCCGCGAGAGGCGGTCATCCTCCTGCCGGCCCAGACGAGGTACGAGCAGAGAGGCGGGGGCACGGAGACATCGACCGAGAGGCGGATACTATTCAGCCCGGAAATCTCGGGCCACCGGATAGGCGAGGCGCGCGCCGAGTGGGAAATCCCGATGATGCTGGCCGAGCGTGTGAGACCCGACCTCGCCCACCTGATCCATTTCGAAGACGCCCAGGCCGTGCGCGAAGAGATCGCGCGAGCGGTCCCCGCATACGAAGGCATTCAACATTTATCCAAGCAGGGCGATCAGGTCCAGTGGGGCGGGGAGCGGCTCTGCGAGGAGAGACTCCCCGGGGGCGGGTCGGTCACGAGGTTTCAGACCGAAGACGGGCTGGCGAGTTTCTCGAAGATAGAGATCGACGCGCCCGCGACGGGCGGCAGGCTGCGGCTCTCCACGCGGCGGGGGAAGCAGTTCAACAGCATCGTCCACCGCGACCGCGACCCCCTGACCGGGGCGCGCAGGAGCGACGTGCTGATGAGCGGGGAGGACGCCGAAAGGCTCGGGCTTGAGGACGGGGAGAAGATACTGCTCCGCAGCAGGTCGGGAGAGATGGAGGGCTTCTGCCGGATCACCCGCATCAGGGCGGGCAACGTGCAGGTTCATTGGCCAGAAGGGAATGTCCTCATCGAGCGGGGCGTGACCGACCCCGAGTGCGGAATCCCGGACTACAACACCGAAGTCGAGGTGGTGCGGCTCTCTTAACGGACGGAAGATCAAACTATGCTTCGGATGAATCGCTTCGCCGCGCGCGTGCTCTCCTGCGCCGCCGCGCGCTCGCTGTGCGGGCTGTGCTTCCCTTCTTCGATTATGTGAAATTGCGCGCCCGGCAAGGCTTTGCGAACGGCCGCCAGTTCCGTCGGCTCGGTGCGGGGGTCGCGCGCGCCGTGGATGAAGAGGGTGGGGACGGACAGTTCACTCAAGCGCCCGTCATAGAGGTCGTGCTCGTCGCCGGACGCGGCGTCCGAGAGCCGCGCCCATGCGGTCCCGTTGTTTATGATGACGCTCTGCCAGTCCTCCGGCCCGTGGTCTTCTATGAGGGTCGCGATTATTTTCTCCCCCAGTTGATTCGGGTTGATGACCATAGACCGAAAGAACTCTTCGGAGCCGGGCTTCACGCGATAAAAATGGAAGGCTTCGAGGATGAGGCCCGCGACCCTCTCAGGCGCGCCGAGGCCGATCTTCGCGCCGATCACCGCGCCGTCGCTGTGCCCCCAGAATATCGCCCTCTCGATCCCGAGCGCGTCGAGAAAGCCGACCGTCTCCCCGGCCGCCCGGTCATGGAAATCGAGCGGGAACTCCGCGAGCCTCCCCGAACGGCCATACCCCGAGCGGTCGGGGATGAGGATGCGGAACTCGTCTCTCATCTCGCCTATCTGCGGGTCGAATGGGTAAGCCTGATACCCCCCCCCCCCGTGAAGGATGACGAGCGGGGCCCCTCCCCCGAATTCCCGGTAGTAGACCTCGACCGAATACCTGTCGGGGACCAGAGGCGACCGTTGAATCGTTGCGACCGGCAAATCTACCCTCCCCCTGTCAACGGCCATCCTACAATTTGATGACCGGCCCGGTCAAAGCCCGGCCAAAGGTTGATGCGGCCGGAGGCCCCGATTTATGCTCTATCTTCGAATCAATATGACCAGAGAAGAGCTTGCCCGAAATATCGAGCGCCTTCAGGGCGAGATGATCGACTGCGCCAGGTGCCCCCGGCTCGTCGAATGGCGCACCCAGGTCGCGGAGGAAAAAGTGCGCCGCTTCATGGGTGAAGAGTACTGGGGCCGCCCCGTGCCGAGCTTCGGAGACGCTCACGCCCGCCTGCTAGTCGTCGGGCTGGCGCCGGCCGCCCACGGAGGCAATCGAACGGGGAGGGTCTTCACGGGGGACCGCAGCGGCGACTGGCTGTACCGCGCCCTGTACCGCGCGGGCTTCGCGAACCAGCCCACTTCGACGCACAGAGGCGACGGGCTCGAATTGCGAGACTGCTACATCACGGCGGTCATTCACTGCGCGCCTCCCGCGAACAAGCCGCTGCCGGAAGAGGTGATGAATTGCCGCCCGTTCCTGCTGCGCGAGGTCGAGTTGTTGAGCGGCCTCGCGGCGGTGGTCGCGCTCGGGAAGATCGCCTTCGATGCGGCCTTCAACGCATTCGCCGCGGCGCCGGGCGCTCAGGCTTCGGGCGAGTCGCCCCGCAGGGTGAGGCGGCCCGCCTTCGGCCACGGGGCCGAGTTTGAAATGGCGAACGGCGTCACGCTCCTGGGGTCTTACCACCCGAGCCAGCAGAACACCTTCACGGGGAAGCTGACCGAGCCGATGCTCGACAGCATCTTTTCGCGCGCGCGGGAAATAATAGAATCGAAGGATGGGGAATAGGGCGGCGTGCGTTCCGCCGCCCCTTTTGCGAGTTAGTCGTCGGCTTTCTTCTTCTTTATCGTGAAGTAATCCTCGCTCTCTCCCTCGCCGACTTTGTCGTTGGCCCCGTAAGAGAGGATGCGGATCATTCCCTTCCTGGTCTTCAGCTTCGGGACGTTCCATGAGTAGCTCGTCGCGCCCCCCGGAAGCATCACCGCGACCTCCTGCCAGGTCCGGCCTCCGTCGAGAGACAGTTGAACGTCCTGCCTCCAGATCCCATTCCCCGTGACGGCCCAGGTCACTTCATAGGTCGAGCCCGACTTCATCGCCTCCCCCGAGTGCGGGGAGAGGACTTGCACGAGGGGGGCCGCTCCGAGGTCTAACCCCGAGACCTGGGAGCCGCCGATCATCGCGTTGTCGACCTTCGAGCCCGCGCCCATCAGGGCCACGTCCACCATCAGGGGGTAGGTCGGGGTGATCGAGCTCGTGTAAAAAGCGACGCCGTTCCTCAGGTACTGAACGCGGCCGTTAATTATCGACACGCGGAACTTGTCCCCGGAATTGAAGTCCCCGAAGTAGCCGCGCGCCTGACCTTTCTCGTAGACGTAGAACGCGCGTCCGGTGTTCAGGTGTATGCCGAAGTTGGTGCTGCGGTAATGGAAGTCCGGGTCGCTGTTGCTCAGGCCGACGAACCTCTCGTTGCTCGCCTGAACGGCCGTGAACTCGACGTAGCCGTCCCCCCCGTGAATCATCTGAGTCGAAGCGGCCCCGGAATTCCCCCACATACTTTCGGCCGTCTTGGTGACCGAGTTGGCCTCGACCGTGGCGTTCCGAACGTTCTTCCAGACGACCGGCTGCACGGTGGACGCCGTGCCGTCGGTCGCGTTGATGAAGACGGAAGCGGTCGCGGTCGCGCCCGCGTTGTCGGTCACCGTGACCATCGCGGTGAACCCGCCGGCCTTGCGGTAGAGGTGCGAGGGCGATGCCTCTTTCGATGTCTCGCCGTCCCCGAAGGTCCAGTTGTATCCCAGGATGCGGCCATCGGGGTCGGACGCCGTGGTGACGAACCTCACGTTCAGGGGCGCCACGCCGGAAGTGGGAGTCGCCGTGAACCGCACCTGCGGGGGCTGATTCGACGGGCCTCTGTTTACGACGATGTTGACGCTCGCGCTCGCGGTCGCGCCGCGGTCGTCGGTCACGGTGACCCTTGCCGCGTAGGTGCCCGCCGCCTGATAGACGTGCGAGGGCGAGACCTGCGTCGAGTTCTGGCCATCGCCGAAGGACCAGCTATAGGCCGCTATTCGCCCGTCGCGGTCTGAAGCCGCCGCGGTGAAGTTCACCGTCAGGGGGGCCAGCCCCGACGTGGCGGAAGCCGCGACCGTCACAGCCGGGGGCTGATTGGCCGGAGGCGGGGCCGAGGCAGAGCCCCTTTCGTGCGCCCCGATGTCGTGGGCTCTCCCCTGCGGGCGCGACACGCCCGCGAAGTCCGAGGGCACTTCGCTGATCGATTCGCCCCGGTCGATTGCCGGGCTGCTCGCGGCGGGCGCGTACATGTTCGCGGGCTGGACCTGCGGGTCCGCCGACAGGGAGTTGCGGTCAACGTTCATCGCGTTCTGCCATGCCGAAAGGCTCTCCCACATGTCGAACGTGGTGGAGGTCTCTCGTGAGAACCTGTAAGAGCCGCCGCCCTGCTTGAAGTAGAGGTTCGAATCGCAGACGAGAGGGCCGGCCATGCTGACGGTGAAGACCATCGGCCTTGAGCTCGACATCACGAGGATGTTGTTCTTGAACGTCACCTGGCGCGCGGGCACGTCGCGGCTGTTCATCACCACGTAGAAGCCGCCCTGATTCACTCGCGCGGCGTCGATGACCGTGTTGTTTTCGAACCTCACGTTGTTGCCCGAGTACGAGCCGATGCCCGCGCCCGTCGTGTTGACGATCAGGTTGCTGCGCGCGAGGCAGTTGATCGCCTCGAACTGCGTGCCGTCCCGCATGAACTCCTCGTCCGTGTCCTGCCCCAAAAGTATCCCCGAGTGGCCCGCGTTGACGACGCGGCAGCGCTCCACAATGCCGTCCCTGGCGCCGCCCTTGAGGTATATGCCGGTCGTCCGGGTGTCGTGGATGTAAGAGCGGCGGATCATCAGCCCGACCGAGCCGATGCTGTCTATGCCTTCGGCGTTGTCGGCGCGGACGCCCGTGTTCGACACCTCGCAGTCTTCGATC
>DASQDI010000001.1:0-11133 GCA_035634255.1 Blastocatellia bacterium | reverse complement strand
AAACTGTATAACTACCTTCCCGCCGTGATATAATCCCGCCCGCACGGCAGTTACGCTGCGGCTATCGAAATCGCAGGTTCTCATCAGCGTTCATAGACGAGCCCGCGGAAAGCCGTTCGCAGCGCCTGATCGACCGCCGCGCTGGGCTACGTGCCCGCCCCTGGCTTAAATTTGTTTGCATTAAGAACTCCCGCAAATGTATTAGCTGGCAGACCTATGTTGCCGGACGACCGGGCATGGAAATGATTGGGATGAGCAGCTCCAGCGGTGAATTCTTCGGCACCGAACGATTCGTGATTCGCCGCCGAGTCGGCGCGGGCGGGATGGGAGTCGTGTACGAAGTCTATGACCGCGAGCGGAGCAAGGTCGTCGCTCTGAAGACCCTCCTGCGCGCCGACGCCTCGGCCATTTACAGGTTCAAGAAAGAGTTCCGCTCCCTGGCCGACGTGTCCCACCCGAACCTCGTCTCCCTCTACGAGCTGGTCGCCCAGGGCGACTTCTGGTTCTTCACCATGGAGATGGTGGAGGGAGTGAACTTCCTCCAATACGTGACCCGCGCGAAGATGGCCGGCTCCGGCACGGACGAGGCGAGGGTGCCCACCCTGCCGGGCTTCGAGGGGGACACGATCCCCGTCGGCGGGGCGGAGACCATGCCGGGCTCGCAGCCGCCCCACCTTCCCGAGGGCGGCGAGACGATAGACCTTCAGGAGATTAAGAAGTCGGGGCAGACCTTCGGCAGCCTCGCGCGGCCCGCCCTCTCGCCCCTCCCCGCCGACATCGAAAGGCTGCGCCCCGCGCTCAGGCAACTGGCCGAAGGCGTGTGCGCCCTCCACGCGATGGGGAAGCTGCACAGGGACATCAAGCCCTCGAACGTCCTCGTGACCAGGGAGGGGCGCGTGGTGATTCTGGATTTCGGGCTCATCATGGAGATGGTCGCTGAAGGCGACACGCACAGCCTTCAGGTCGTCGGCACCCCCGCTTACATGTCGCCCGAGCAGGGCTCCGGGCAGGTGATCTCGCATGCGAGCGACTGGTACAGCGTCGGGGTCATCCTGTACGAGGCGCTCACGGGCCGCCTGCCCTTCACGGGCCAGTACGTCGAGGTGCTGCTGAACAAGCAGAAGTTCGAGCCGCCTCCGCCTTCCCAAATCGTCTCGGGTATTCCCGAAGACCTCGACCTGCTTTGCAGAGACCTGCTGCGCCGCGACCCTTCCATGCGGCCATCGGGGGGCGAGATTCTCAAGCGGCTCGGGGCCGCCCAGTCGCAGGAGGCGGCGCACCCGAGCGCGCAGGCGGCGGCCCGCGCGACTTCTTCGGTCCCGTTCGTCGGGCGCGAGCGCCAGATGTCTTCGCTCAAGCGGTCCTTCCTCGCGACCAAGAACGGCCGCACCGTCACGCTCTATATTCACGGGCAGTCCGGCATGGGCAAGAGCGCTCTGGTCAGGCACTTCCTCGAAGATCTCCAGCAGAGCGAGGACGCCGTCATCGTGTGGGGCCGCTGCTACGAGCGCGAGTCCGTCCCGTACAAGGCGCTCGACGGGGTGATCGACAGCCTGAGCCGGTACCTGATGTCTCTGCCGGGCCCGAAAGTCGAGGCCCTCATGCCCCGCGACGTGCTAGCGCTGTCGCGCCTGTTTCCCGTGATGCTCAGGGTCGACGCGGTGGCCTCCGCGCCGTACCGCGAGCAGGAGATTTCCGACCCGCTTGCCCTGCGCCGCCGCGCTTTCGCCTCCCTCAGGGAGTTGCTCGCGCGGCTCGCGGACCGCCAGCCGCTCGTCATTTACATAGACGACCTGCAGTGGGCCGACGCCGACAGCACGGCCCTGCTCGAAGACCTGCTCCGGCCCCCCGACCCTCCGCCGCTCCTTCTCATCGCGAGTTTCCGCAGCGAGGAGATCGAGTCGAAAGCGTTCCTGAAGCGGATGCTTGCGCGGGCGGGGAGCGAGGACTTTCGCGCGGTGGAGGTGGAGCCTCTCACGCGGGACGAGGCGCGCGACCTGAGCCGCGCGTTGCTCCCGGAGGGGATGCCGGGGGCCGAGCATTTCGTCGAGGCCATCGTGCGCGAGGCCGGCGGCAGCCCCTTCTTCGTCGAGCAACTGACCCGGTACGCCCTGACGAGCGAGCGGGCGGCCACGACCGGCATCTCTCTGGCGGAGATGCTCGACGCGGGGCTCAGCCAGCTCTCGGCCGGCGCGCGCGAGTTACTCGAGACGCTCGCGGTGGCGGGGCGGCCCGTCGACCCCGATGTCGTATTCGACGCGGCCGGCCTCGATGGGGACGCGCATGCTTTGGTCACGTCCCTGCGCGCGGCCCACTTCCTCCGCAGCAGCGGCTCGGCCCAGCACATCGAGCTTTACCACGACCGCATCCGCGAGACTTTCACTTCCCTGCTCGACCCTGCCAGGGTCCGCAGCATTCATGCCTCGCTCGCGAGGACTCTGGTGTCGAGGGGCATCGAAGACCCGGAGGCGCTCTTCGAGCATTACCTGGGAGCCGGTGAACGGAAGCTGGCCTCGGGGCAGGCGCTCCTCGCGGCGAAGAGGGCGGACAAGGCGTTGGCCTTCGACCGCGCGGCCCTCTTCTACCGCAAGGCGCTCCAGCTCGGCCCCGTCAAAGGCACCAATATAGTTGAACTCAAGGGCAGCCTCGGCAACGCGCTCGCGAATGCCGGGCGGTCGGCCGAGGCGGCGGAAGCCTACCTCGACGCGGCTCTCGACGCGGACGCGGAGAGGGGGCTCGACTTCCAGACCCGCGCGGCGGCGCAGTTGTTAATGGGCGGGCACATCGACGAAGGGCTCGACGTGATCCGCACCCTGCTCGAAGCCGTCGGCCTGAAGCTGGCCTCGGGGCCTAAGCGCGCGCTCCTTTCGCTGATCCTCCGCCGCGCGCACTTGAAGCTCAGGGGGATCAATTTCAAAGAGCGCCCGGAAGAACTGGTCCCGAGGGACGACCTGCGGAGGATCGACATCTGCTGGTCCGTCGCGGCGGGTCTCGGGATGGTGGACAACATTCGCGCGGCGGACTTCCAGACGCGCGGCCTGCTGCTCGCGCTTAAAGCCGGCGAGCCCCGCCGCGTCGCGCGCGCTCTGGCATTCGAAGCCGCCTTCACGGCGAGCCCCGGGGGGCCGGACAACACGCGGCCCGCTAAGTTCCAGAAGGCCGCCGAGGCGCTCGCCCGAAAGGTAGACGACCCGCACGCCACGGGGCTCGTCACCTTCACGGAGGGGATGGCGGCTTACCTTACGGGCGAGTGGAAAAAGGCGGCCCGCCTGTGCGACGAAGCCTCGGAGATTCTGCGCGACCGGTGCACCGGCGCGGTGTGGGAGTTGAGCAGCGCGCAGAGGATCACGCTCTCGGCCTTCATGCTGATGGGGAAGCTGGGCGAGATATCGCGAAGATTACCGGGGCTGTTAGCCGCGGCCAAGGAACAGGGGAACCTGTACGCCGCGACCGACCTTCGGACTAGATTGAACATCATGTGGCTCGCCGCGGACGACCCGGACGGCGCGCGGGAAGAGGTCATTGAGGCGCTTATGGAATGGTCGCAGGGCGGGTTCCATGTCCAGCACTATAACTCCCTGCAGGCGATGACGCAGATAGAGCTTTACACGGGCGACGGGGTGGTCGCGTGGAAACACATCACGGGGCAGTGGGAGACCATCCGGAAGTCGATGCTCGTGCGAATCCAGATATTGCGCGTGGAGGCCCTGTACCTTCAGGGCCGCTCGGCGCTCGCCGCCGCCTGCGAGCAGAAGGACGATCATTTCTTGAAGATGGCCGAGCATTTCGCGCGGCGACTCGAACGCGAGCGCATGCACTGGACCCGGCCTCTCGCCTCGCTCCTGCGCGCGGGGGCATCCGGCATTCGCGGGGACCTCGACAAGGCGGCCGCCCTGCTGACGCAGGCGGCCGAAGGCTTCGACGCGGCGGACATGGAACTTTACGCGGCGGCCGCGCGCAGGCACCTGGGCCGAATTCTCGGAGGGGCCGGGGGCGGCGAGCTGGTCCTGCAGAGCGATCAGTGGATGAAGAGCCAGACGATCAGAAACCCGGCGCGGATGACCCGGATGCTCGCCCCCGGATTCGCGGCCGATACCGAATAGGGTCCCTTAATTCAAAGAGGTGGAATGTCAGACCTTAAGACGCTCACTTATCACACGACCGGCCGCGTCGCGCGCATAACCCTGAACCGGCCGGAGCGCGGCAACGGCATCACACTCGACATGCCCGTCGAGCTCGCGGCCTGCGTCGAGCGGGCGAACCTCGACCCCGCGATCCACGTCATCGCGCTCGCGGGCAATGGCAAGGGGTTCTGCGGGGGCTACGATCTGGTCACGTCGGCCGAACAGAAGATGGGTGATGAAGGGCAGCCGTCCGGGTGGCCCGAGGGCTCCCCGATGGACCCGAAGGTGCAGCAGGCGAACCACGACCCGGAAGGCACGTGGGACCCGATGGTCGATTACGCGATGATGAGCCGCAACGTGCGGGGCTTCATGAGCCTCTTCCACAGCGACAAGCCGGTCGTGTGCAAGGTGCACGGCTTCTGCGTGGCGGGCGGCACCGACATGGCTTTGTGCTCCGACCTCCTCATCATCGAGGACCGCGCGAAGATCGGCTACCCGCCCGCTCGGGTCTGGGGCGTCCCGACTACCGCCCTCTGGGTCTTTCGCGTCGGGCCGGAGAAGGCGAAGAGGCTGCTCTTTACCGGCGACAGCCTCTCGGGGGCCGAGGCGGTCGAGTGGGGGCTGGCGTCGGAAGCGGCGAGCGCCGACCGGCTCGACGACAGGTTCGAGAGCCTGCTCGAAAGGATAGCCCGCCTGCCCGTCAATCAACTGATGATGATGAAGCTGCTGGTGAATCAGACGATGATGAATCAGGGGCTCTTCTCCTCGCAGGTTTGCGGCACGGTCTTTGACGGTATCGCCCGGCACACGGAGGAGGGCTACCGCTTCCAGCAGCGCGCGGCGGAGGCCGGCTTCAAGCAGGCGGTCCGGGAGCGCGACGAGCCGTTCGGGGATTTCGGCGCGTCGACTTCGAAGAAATGAACGATAATTAACGGTAATCCGGCACGCTCAATGGCCCGTGATCTCTTTTTCAGATTGCTGAACACCTGCCTCACCGACGCGAGAATTCTGTTCCGCGTCGGGGGCGCGGACCTCTTCGCCGGCAGCCCGGAGCGCGAGTGCGAGGTCGCGGTCGCGGTGCGCCGCGAGAGGTTCTTCTCCCGCGTGCTCTGCTACGGCAATCTAGGCATGGGCGAGTCCTTCATGGACGGGGACTTCGATGTCGAGCGGGGCGACCTGCATGAATTCCTGCACATCCTGCTGAGGAACCGGCTCGACCGGAGAGTGAAGAGCGACCCGAGGCTAGCCCTGAGGATTCTGGCGACCCGGCTGGCGAACAATCTGCGCGGGAAAGAGAAGAACGTGCAGAGCCACTACGACATCGGCGACGATCTGTTCGAGACCTTTCTCGACGCCTCACTCACGTACTCCTGCGGTTACGCCGGAGCGCCCGGCGACGACCTGGAGCGTTTGCAGATCAACAAGCTCGACCGCATCTGCCGCAAGCTCGAACTGAAGCCGGGCGACCGCCTGCTCGACATAGGCTGCGGCTTCGGGGGGCTGCTGATTCACGCGGCCAGAAATTTCGGGGTCACGGGCGTCGGGATCACCATCAGCAGGAGGCACACGGAACGCGGCAACGCGCGCATCGCGGAGGAGGGGCTCGCGGGCCGCGTCCGCGTGGAGTTTCAGGACTTCCGCTCACTCCGGGGCGAGTTCGATAAGGTCGTGAGCGTCGGGATGATGGAGCACGTCCCGCGCCAGCAGTACAAGTATTACTTCGGGAGCATCTCCCGCGTGCTCGCGCCGGGGGGCAAGG
The DNA here is from genome assembly GCA_035634255.1 of Blastocatellia bacterium. Classification (GTDB taxonomy): domain Bacteria; phylum Acidobacteriota; class Blastocatellia; order UBA7656; family UBA7656; genus DATLMR01. The sequence continues at coordinate 5,250 of DASQDI010000001.1, read as the reverse complement.
GGCTGGTCCACACGATAGGCTGTAATACTTTCAGGAACGAGCACGACCCGTTCATCCAGAAATACATCTTCCCGGCCTCGAACCAGCCGCGCCTGTCGGAGATCGCGGGGCACCTCGAACGAAACCGCCTGGGCATCCTCGACGTGGAGAACATCGTGAGGCACTACGGCTACACGGTGCTCTGCTGGCTTGAGCGGTTCCGGCGCAACCGCCACCGGCTCGACCGGGAGAAGTACGACGAGCGGTTCAGCCGGATGTGGGAGTACTACTTCGCCTGCGGCATCGCGGCCGCGCGCGCCTCGGATTCGGCGGTCTATCAGGTCCTATTCACGAACGACTGCGCGGCCGCGATGCCGCTCCACCGGGTTTAAAACGACGGGGACGACGATGACATCGATTGCCACCAGAGCGCCCGCCTCGGTCGCGGCGCTCCGCGAAGAGTTCGCCAGGCGCGGCTGGTACGAAAGGCCGTCGGGCCGGATAATGTTCGAGCTGGCCCTGAACCTTTTTCTCGCCCTCTCCGGGATAACGGTCTTCCTGCTCGCCGACAGCGTCCTCGTCCGGGCCGCGGGCATGCTCGTCTCGACGGCGGGCTCGATGGGGGTCGGCACCGGAGCGCACACGGCTTCGCACTACGCGGCCAGCCGAAGAAGGTGGGCCAACGAGCTGCTGACCTACTTCGGCCACCCTCTCTTCCTCGGCCTGTCCGTGACCTTCTGGCGCTACAAGCACCTCGGTCTGCACCACTCCGCGCCCAATATTGTAGGCGTGGACAAAGATTCGGATTTCTACCCGTGGTTCGCCCTGACCGAGGACGAGGTGCAAAGGGCGCGCGGGCTCCGCCGGTTCTATTATGAAAAGCTTCAGTGGGCCCTGCTCCCGCTCGCGCTGGTGCTGAACGGCCTGAACATGCAGAGGGCGGGGTGGGCGTACGTTCTGGGTAACCTGCGCGGGTCGGGGCGGAGGGGCAGGGCGCTCTGGATGGACCTGGTGGCGCTGGCCCTCTACTTCGCGCTGTGGGTGGGGGTGCCGTGCCTCTTCTTTCCGGTCACCCACGTCCTGATTTTTTACCTGATCCGGATAGGGCTGATGGGCTACGCCATGTTCGCGGTCTTCGCGCCCGGCCACCTCCCGCCCGAAGCCGCGCGCATCAGAGCCGACCAGAGGGGCTCGGACCACTACCTTTTACAGGCGCTCAGCACCGTGAACTTTCGCGCGGGGCGGTTCGGCTCTCTCATCTGCTCGGGCCTGCAATACCAGATCGAGCACCACCTCTTTCCGGGCGTGAGCCACATCCATTACGCGAAGATGAGCGGGCTGGTCGAGCAGTTCTGCCGCGAGCAGGGGCTGCCGTACCGCTCTTACGGGTGGCCCGAAGTGCTCTGGAAGTCCCTGGTGGTGTTCTGGGCCCCGCAGCCCGTGATGTCGGATGTCGAAGCCCTGCGCGGGCGGCCCGCGAACCAGTAGGCCGCGACCGCCAGCAGCCCGCCCGCCAGGAGGTCCACGATGTAGTGCTGGTTGAGTACGACCGTGGCGGCCCACATGGCCGCCCCGTAGAGGCCGAGGGCCGCGAGCTTCCGCCCGCCTCGATCTTTCAGAGCGAGCAGAAACAGCAGCACCGGGTACGCGCCGTGGAGCGACGGGACGGCCGCGAAATATAACGAAGCCGTCTTGATCATCTTCTGGACCAGCACCCCGTCCATCGCGTCGGCCATGCGGGTTTGCGCGAGCAGCTCTGCCGTCGGGTGCTCCATCCCGTGCAGGCTCACCCACCAGGGGGGCGCAACGGGCAGCAGCAGGTAGAGCATGACCGCGAGGACGTGCAGCGTCGTGAAGGCTTTCACGTGCGCGGCGAAGCGCTCGCAGTACCTGCCGCTCACCCACCACGAGAGCATGAGGACGGGAACCAGAAAGATGTGCGAAAAGTAGATGAGCTGCGCCGACCAGTTCAGGAGGCCCGCGACCGGGAGGCCGGAGAGCGAGGCGAGCCATGCGCGCCCCGCGTGCGCGGGTATCGCGCCCCCCGTCAGCCACCCGAACATCCACTGCTCAATGGAATAGGCGGGCCCGACCGAGACGCGCGGGAGCAGCAAAGGCTGCAAAAGGCGCAGGCGGTCGTACGCTATCCAGAAGGCCACCATCGGGGCCCAGTCCATGAAGAAGCCCCGGAGCCGCTCGCCGTAAAGCCACGCGCCCGGAATCAGTGCCAGCAGGAACCAGTGATACGTCTTCAGCGTGTGAGTGGCCGCGCCCAGCGCCAGGTAGCCGCAGATGCCCGCGCACAGGGCGACCTGCCACAGTTGTATGCGATGCTTGATTACGGTGATTGACTCCAACTCTACTCTTCCCCCGAGGCTCATGAAAGTTTATCGCGACTGAGTCATAGAGCGAGAATCGTGCCACGCAGGTTCCGGGGAAACGCGCGCTAATTCGAAGTAAAACGCCGTGGCCGCCGCGCCCACAGGCGGGTTTATATGACAATAGACGCGAAACTGCTGCGCCGGAGGTCAGTGCGTCGGTATCTTCGTGGAGCCGGATTCGGGGCCGAACGTGTGCGTCACTTCCCCCCGCTCGAACTTCGAGACGGCGTACGGCGCGCCGCCCGAGCTCCCGGTGTACGAGTTGATCGTGATGGCCCGGTACTGGGGTTTAAAACTCTCGATGACCGATTCGGCGGCCGACCTGGCGCTGTCGCGCGAGACGGGCTCGATGATCTGTATGTCGACCTTGAGCGTGCCGGCCGATGGGTCGGCCTGCTCCGAAAGTATCTTGAACGATTGGAGGGTCGCGCGGGTCGGGGGCGGCGCGGTGCCGGTGCAGGCGGGCGCAATCGCCAAAGCCAGAACGAGAAGGATAACTCTTGCCATCTTGTCTCCTTTTTACCCGCGGAATTTTTCTCCCGCGTACCTGCAACCTTTTGGTCTGAGCCGTCACTCACTGGGCGTAACAACATTGAACTATCTCGAAAGGAGTACCAGCTCTGATGATCAAACAACTGTTTCGTTTCGCCGCTTTATCGGCTCTCTTAAGCCTCATGATCGTTTCGACGGCCGCGGCCCAGGACTTCAAGAAGTCCTACAACCTCGGCGCGGGCGGCCACATTCGCATAAGCAATATATCAGGAAACGTGTCCGTGAGGGGGTATAACGGCAGCGAAGTCATCGTCACCGCGATCAAGAGGGGGCGCGACCAGGACAAGGTCGAGATCGAGGACGAGAGCACCGGCAACTCGGTTGAGGTCGGGGTACGCTACCCGAAGGAGTGCAACTGCGAAGCGAGCGTGAATTTCGAGGTGCAGGTGCCCCGCTCGGTGCGCTTCGAATACGACCGCGTCTCCTCCGTGAGCGGCAACGTCGACCTGGCGGACGTTACGGGCAAGGTTGAGGCGTCGAGCGTATCCGGCAACGTGCGCGTCAAGGAGGTCTCGGGGCAGGTGAGCGCCTCGAGCGTATCAGGCGACGTGGAGGTCGACGTGAACCAGCTCGACGGCTCGGACGACCTGAAGTTCTCTTCGGTCAGCGGCAACGTGAACGTGCGGATGCCCCAGAGCCTCGACGCCAGCGTCGACATGTCCACTTTCAGCGGGGACCTCGCCTCGGACTTCCCCGTGGAGATAAAGAAGAAGAAGTACGGCTCGGGCAGCTCAGCCACCGGACGCCTCGGCTCCGGCTCGCGGCAGCTCAGCATGAAATCCGTCTCCGGCAACGTCAACCTGCTCCACTCGCGCGGGCAGTGACGCGGGCCGAACCGACATATCGGGCAGAGGCCGGGCCGTCGAGTGGCCCGGCCTTTCGCCGTCCGGGGGGGTAGTGTCCTAATCCTGTGTTGCTGCTTGCCTCACCTGCTTAGATAAGAATAACATCATGCCTGTTCTTATCCATCGCAATGGGACGGATGATAGGCATGTTCTCTGCCTACTTTGATGAAAGCGGGATGCATACAGGCGGCAGCGGCGGGGCTTCACGCATGGCCGTTGTGGCTGGCTTCGTTGCGAAAGATGAGCAATGGGCAAAGCTTAGCGATGAGTGGAAGGTTGTATTAGGGCGAAAACATATAGATTGTTTTGATATGAATAAGTTCGAGGGAGGTTATGGCCCATTCGCTGGTATGGATGATAATGACAAGGGCGTTTTATTAGATCAGTTGCTTAGCTTGATAGATGTTCGGGCTACTGCGGGGATTGCAGGTGGCCTTCTCATATCCGATTACAATGAGATTATTACTGATAATGTCAGGCGTGGGGTCGGAGAACCCTATGCAGTATGCGGGCAACTCTGTTTAATGAGGCTTAGGCGATGGGCAGATAAACATGATTATCAAGAAGCTATCCCGCTTTTTTTTGAGGACGGGGCACATCATAAAGGACAATTATTAACTGCGTTTGATTTAATAAAAAAACACCCTAAACTCAACCGGCCTTATCGAGTCAGTAGTTTAACTTTTCTTGATAAAAGAAAGCATCCAGCCTTACAGGCAGCAGATATACTTGCATATGCAACTTATCGGCGCGGGTTAGTCAGTTTTGGCGGTGAAGCGAAGAAAGCACGGTGGGGAGAGTATGCTTTAGAAAAACTACTGAGGAAAGAACACTTCGGGGAATTGGCAACTAAGGACTCATTGCGAGAGTTTGTTGAAATAATGATTGCAAGGACCGAATATAAAAAGAGGAAGGGCAAGCCGTAACTTGCCCTGTTATGATTTCGTGGCGGGATTTGAACCCGCGACCCTTGCTTTGAGAAAGCAACGCTCTATCCGCTGAGCTACACGGCCATATAAAGCCAGTGAGATTATATATAGAGCATCACGGAAGTGTCTACCGCTTACTCATCATCAAACAAATTCTTCAGGGCGAAAAAGAACGTGTTGCATATCTTGTTGATTTCTTCTTCCGTGGCTCTGCCTTTTAGAACGCCCCTGAGAATGATTGCCAACAACTCTATTGCCGTTACGTCAATCTCTCCGAGCGAGGCCGTGTCTAGGTGGGTTGATGGTATGTAGGGCTTGGCTCTGGGGAAGGCTAAAACGTTCGCGGCTGGCTCTGGCTCATACTCTTCTTCATGCTCTTGATGCTCTGGGAGTCCTATTTTAACAACAGACCGCCTTGGCATCTTCTGATTGATTTCTGATAACGTCTTGCGCCATTCCGGGTCATAAGGCGCGAACGGCGAGCTACAAACGAGTGTTGATATATTCTTTGCCTCTTCACTCCGTCCTACCTCGCTCAGTTCAACCGCGTATGAGTTGAGAAAG